>NZ_AP011952.1:0-600000 GCF_000828575.1 Methanothermobacter sp. CaT2
CCAGCGGAAACTTTAAATATGGTTACTGTACAATTTTTAGTACCTATTGCAATCTGCGGTGGATCCGCTCACATTGTATAACGGGATATACGATGTGGTCTGTGGTTTTACTTGCCCAGTCTGCATTGTGGAAATATTTATAAAAGATTAGGACAAAGATTAATAAATGAATAGAGTAGATTTGTCCATATTTATCCCGGATTCGCTGACGGCAGAGACAGGGGATCTCAAAATAAAGACCTACAAGGTGGGTCTTATTGGAAGGGCTGCAGCTATATTCGGGGTTAACCGCATAGTGATCTATCACGATGATGCAGACGGAGAGGCAGGATTTATCAGGGATATCCTGAACTATATGGATACCCCACAGTACCTTCGCAGGAAGGTTTTCCCGATAATGAAGGAGTTGAAACATGTGGGTATACTCCCACCTCTGAGAACTCCTCATCACCCAACTGGAAAACCCTCAGCTGGAGAATACAGACAGGGATTGACGGTCAAAAGGGTAAAGAAAGGAACTCTTGTGGATATTGGCGCAGATAAACTTGCACTGTGCAGGGAAAGACTCACCGTAAATAGGATAATGAGTTTCAGGGTTATCCGGCTGGGTAAGGAAATACTGATAGAGCCAGATGAACCAGAGGATAAATACTGGGGATATGAGGTTCTGAACACCAAACGGAGCCTCTCAAAGAGCCTGAAAACAGTGGATGCCGATGTTGTGGTGGCAACATCCAGGTATGCTTCGCCCATTACTTCTATTCTGGATGAAGTAAAGTCAAAGGTGGAGGGCGCCCCTAGGGTGGCCATCCTGTTTGGCGGTCCTTACAAGGGATTACCAGAGATCGATGCAGATATATGGGTTAACACCATTCCAGGGCAGTGTACAGAAACTGTAAGGACTGAAGAGGCTGTTTTAGCTACTCTCTCAGTATTCAATATGCTAACTCAGATTGATGAAAAATGAATATGAATGATGTAAGGAGGTAAACTTAAATGGCTAGACATCATCAACCAAGAAAAGGATCAGTTGCATTCAGTCCAAGAAAAAGGGCGGCAAGGGAAACCCCCAGGGTCAAATCATGGCCCCAGGTGGATGAACCGGGACTGCTTGCCCTGGCAGGCTACAAGGCAGGGATGACCCACGTAATGATGGTTGATAACCGGAAAAATTCCCCTACAGAGGGGATGGAGGTTTCAACTCCAGTCACAATACTTGAGGTCCCACCCCTAACAGTGATGGCTGTGAGGGCCTATGAAAGGACAAGCAGGGGCCTTAAGACCCTTGGAGAGGTCCTGGCCACCGAGACAAAGGAGGACCTCAGAAGGAAGCTCACTCCGCCTGCAGAGGACTATGACCAGGAGGCTGCAATCGAAAGGATAAGGTCAAATATGGAATACGTTGCAGATGTCAGGGTTATTGTACACACAAACCCCAGACTTGCAAGCGTACCCAAAAAGAAACCTGAGGTCTTTGAGTGCGGTCTTGGAGGTAAGACCCCTGAGGAGAAATTCGAATACGCACTGGAAATCCTCGGTAAGGATGTGAGGGCATCAGAGATATTCTCCGAGGGAACCTTCGTTGATGCCATAGCCGTGACCAAGGGTAAGGGATTCCAGGGCCCTGTTAAGAGATGGGGTATAAGGATACAGTACGGTAAGGCTGCAAGGAGCAGTAAGGGAAGACACATAGGGTCACTGGGTCCATGGACACCATCAAGGACCATGTGGACAGTTCCACAGGCCGGGCAGATGGGTTACCACAGGAGGACCGAGTACAACAAGCAGATACTCAAGATCGGTGACGCCAGTGAGGCTGACCAGGTAAACCCCAGCGGCGGCTTTGTAAGGTATGGTCTTGTCAGAAACGATTATGTAATGGTTAAGGGGTCAGTTCCAGGCCCAACAAAGAGGCTTGTGGTGCTCAGGAAGGCCATAAGGGCTGCAGGTAAGCAGGAAGAGGCACCCCAGATAAACTACATCAGCACAGCATCAAAACAAGGAGTATAAGAGTGGTTCAAAATGAAGATCAAGGTTTATTCCCTAGAAGGTGAAGCCATAGATGAAATGGAACTTCCTGAAATTTTCAATGAGGAGTTCAGGCCCGACGTGATAAAAAGGGCCGTTCTATCAGCACAGACCGCGAGGGTACAGCCATGGGGTCCCGACCCGATGGCTGGTAAAAGGACCTCTGCCAAGTCCTATGGTGCCGGTCGCGGCGTTGCAATGGTCCCACGTATAAAAAATGGTTCAAGGGCGGCCTTTGTCCCCCAGGCAGTTGGCGGTAGAAGGGCCCACCCACCAAGGCCACAGAAGAACTACCATGAGAGGATAAACAGAAAGGAAAGGAGACTTGCAATAAGGTCCGCGGTTGCAGCAACAGCCAGGAGGGACCTTGTGGAGGCAAGGGGTCACCGGATAGAGAATGTGCCCCAGGTGCCCCTGGTGGTTGACGATGAACTCTCCAGAATCAAAAGGACAGCAGACACAAGGGAAGTCTTCAGGAAACTTGGAATCATGGACGACATCGTGAGGGCGAAGGAAGGTAAAAAGATAAGAGCTGGAAAGGGAAAGATGAGGGGAAGGAAGTACAGGACACCCAGAGGTCCACTCATAGTTGTGGGCGAGGATAAAGGCATCGCACTGGGTGCAAGAAACCACCCTGGTGTGGACGTTGTCACAGTCGAAAACCTCAACGCTGAACTCCTCGCACCAGGAACCCACCCTGGAAGACTGACCGTCTTTACAAGATCAGCAATAGAAAAACTTGAGGGACTCTTTCAGTAAAAATTAAGGTGACGGTGTAATTATGGATCCATATGCTGTTATCATGAAACCACATGTCACAGAAAAGAGCATGAACCTTATAGACCAGAACAACGAGCTGGCATTTGTGGTTATGAGAAAAAGCACAAAAAAGGATGTCAGAAGGGCGTTCGAGGAACTCTTTGCAGTTAAGGTTGAGAGGGTTAACACACAGGTAACCCCAAGGGGCCAGAAGATTGCCTACATAAAACTGGCAAAGGAACACAGCGCAGAGGATATAGCTGTTAAACTGGGAGTATTCTAATAATGATGAGGAGGATGTTCAGATGGGAAAAAGGTTAATATCACAGAGGAGAGGAAGGGGAACTCCCACTTACAGAAGTGCATCCCACCGCTTCAGGGGCAAAATAAAATACCGTGCATACGACTCCCTTGAAAGTGAAGGATGTCTAAGGGGAAAGGTCGTTGACATAATGCACGACCCTGGAAGGACAGCCCCTGTGGCCCTTGTGAAATTTGAAAACGGTGAGAAAAACCTCATCCTCGCACCAGAGGCTCTAATGCTTGATGAGGAGGTTGAGTGCGGGGCAAAGGCAAAGGTCAAACCTGGAAACTCACTCCCACTCAGTGAGATTCCAGAGGGGACACCCATATACAACATTGAAAACAGACCCGGAGACGGAGGGAAACTGGTGAGGTCCTCCGGTACCTATGCTTCTCTAATCACCCATGATGCTGACAAGGCGGTTATTGAACTCCCATCAGGTGAACTCAAGGCACTCAACCCACAGTGCCGTGCAACCGTCGGTGTCGTTGCTGGAGGAGGAAGAAGGGAGAAACCATTCCTC
This sequence comes from Methanothermobacter sp. CaT2, assembly GCF_000828575.1. Taxonomy (GTDB): domain Archaea; phylum Methanobacteriota; class Methanobacteria; order Methanobacteriales; family Methanothermobacteraceae; genus Methanothermobacter. Next base: position 3,615 of record NZ_AP011952.1, read on the forward strand.
AAGGCAGGTAAGAAGTACCATGCCCTCAGGGCCAAGGGTAAGAAGTCAGTTACAGTCAGGGGTGTTGCAATGAACGCAGTTGACCACCCACACGGTGGTGGAAACAGACAGCACCCGGGCAGGCCAACAACTGTCTCAAGGCATGCTCCTCCAGGAAGGAAGGTTGGTTCAATAGCTGCCAGAAGAACAGGGAAAAGGAGATAAAAGAAGGAGGTGACCTATTGGCACGTAAAGAATTTAAGTATCGCGGCTACACCTTGGAAGAACTGCAGGAGATGCCACTTGACGATGTAATCAAGTTGTTCCCATCAAGGCAGAGAAGATCCCTCAAGAGGGGATTCCTACCAAGGCAGAAGAAGGTACTTGAGAAGATAAGGAAGATAAAAAAAGAGGGAAAGACTGAGGGAAGACCACCGGTCATCAGGACACACTGCAGGGACATGGTAGTGCTGCCTGAGATGGTGGGGATGACCTTTGGCATCCACAACGGAAACGAATTTGTGGAGGTCACAATACAGCCAGAAATGATCGGCTGCTACTTCGGTGAATTTGCACCTACAAGGAAGAAGGTTGAGCACGGAGATCCCGGTATGGGAGCTACAAGATCCTCAATGTTCGTGCCTCTTAAATAAGGAGACTGGAAAATGGCTAAGGTTAAATACGCTTATAAAGAGGAAGACAGGTCAAGAACAGCCAGGGCTTCAGCGACTCACCTCAAGATTTCACCAAAGCACGCTGTGGAGATATGCAGGGAGATCCGGGGAATGGAACTCGAGAAAGCCAAAAGATACCTTGAAGAGGTTATCAGGATGGAGAGGCCGGTGGCATTCAGAAGATACAACCGGAAGGTCGGCCACAGGAGGGGCCTCAGCGGATGGGCCAGTGGCCGGTACCCTGTTAAGGCAGCAGGCCAGATACTGAAGGTCCTTGAAAATGCCGAGGCCAATGCCGAGTACAAGGGACTCGACACCGAGAAACTCAGAATAGTCCACATATCCAGCCACCGTGGGCCAGTTATAAGGGGCTGGATTCCAAGGGCCTTTGGAAGGGCTACACCATTCAACACACCAACAACACACGTTCAGATAGTTCTGGGGGAGGCATAGATTTTGATAGAGAAAGATTTTGTCGTTGAAGGGCTCAGAAGGACAAGGATAGATGAATACCTTGAAAAGGAACTTGAAAGGGCAGGCTACGGCGGCATGGACGTTCAGGTCACCCCCATGGGTACAATGGTTGTCGTCTACGCAGAAAGGCCAGGTATGGTAATTGGACGTGGCGGTAAGACAGTCAGGGCCATAACCCAGAAACTCAAAAGCAAGTTCAACCTTGAAAACCCCCAGGTTGAGGTCAAGGAGGTTGATGTGCCTGAACTCAACCCCCGCATAATGGCCCACAAGATAGCTGCCATGCTTCAGAGGGGAATGCACTTCAGAAGGGTTGCATACACCACAATGAGGAGGATCATGGCTGCAGGTGCCCAGGGTGTTGAGGTTACCATCTCAGGTAAGATAAGGGGTGCACGTTCAGCCACAGCCAAATTCACAGATGGGTACATAAAGAAGTGTGGCGAACCATCAACCAAACATGTTAAGGAAGGATTCGCAACAGTACAGCTCAAACCAGGTGTCCTGGGCGTATACGTCCGTATAATGCCTCCTGAGGTTGTACTTCCAGACAAGGTTGAAATAGAGGCTCCTAAAGTAACTGAAACTCCCTCAGAGGAATCTGAAGAACAGGTTGAAGCCGTTGAGGATCTTGAGGATCTTGAGGATCTTGAGGATCTTGAGGATCTTGAGGATCTTGAGGATCTTGAGGATCTCGAGGATCTCGAGGAAGACCTTGAATCAGCGGAAGAGACAGAGAAAGAGGACACAGATGGTGAAGAATCTGAAAAGTAATATATATGGACAGATTCATATCAGTGAATAATAGAAAGGGATTGAAATGGCGATACTTAGGAGCGAAGAGATAAGGGAAATGGATAGGGAGGAACTCCAGAAGAAGCTGGATGAACTCAAGGCAGAATACGCCAGATACATTTCCAAGAGCGCTGCTGCCGGGATCCATGAAAACCCCGGCAAGATGAGGGAAATTCGAAGAACAATAGCCCGTGTTCTCACCATCATGAATGAAAAATAGAAGGAGAAATAAATGAAAATCTGCGATGTTTGCGGTCTTCCGGAGGAACTTTGCGTCTGTGAGGAAATAGCACGCGAAGTTCAGACATTGAAGGTATACACAGTGAGGCGAAGATTCGGTAAAGTGATGACCATCATAGAGGGCATCGATGAACACGATATAGACATAAAGGAGCTCACAAAGATACTCAAGGCAAGATGTGCCTGTGGAGGTACTGCCAAGAAGGGTCAGATAGAACTTCAGGGGGACCATAAGAAGAAGGTCAAGGAAGTTCTAGCGGATATGGGCTTTTCATCAGATACGATAGAGATAAGGTAGGGGTTTACATTGATAACCCCCCGTAACATTTTCAGACATGAACTTATTGGCCTTTCTGTGAGAATAGCCAGGAGTGTTCACAGGGACATTCAGGGAATATCGGGAAGAGTCGTGGATGAAACCAGAAACACCCTTAAAATTGAACTGGAGGATGGCAGGGAGATAACGGTTCCAAAGGGAACAGCCGTCTTCCATTTCAGAACACCAGAGGGTGAAGTGGTTGAGATTGATGGTGGAGCTCTGGTAGCTCGTCCTGAGGAGAGAATAAAGAAGAAATTTAGAAAACCATAGTGGTGATAGAATGGTCGGCATTGATGTTCCAGAACCTAAATCTAAATGTAGTGATCCTAACTGTCCTTTCCACGGGGACCTCCCATTGAGGGGTCAGATACTGGAAGGAACTGTCGTCAGTGACAAGGCAGAAAGGACAGTAACCGTTGAAAGGAGTTTCTACAAATTTATACGCAAATATGAGAGATACGAAAAGAGAAAATCCAAGATAAAGGCTCATAAACCTGACTGCATAGAGGTCAGGGTAGGGGACACAGTGAAAATTGCTGAATGCAGACCCCTCAGCAAGACTAAGAACTTTGTAGTGGTCGAGGTGAAGGGGGAAGAGTAAGATGAAGGCAATAGCATCCAAGGTTACAAGGGCTTTACCTGTAGGGGCCAGGCTCCAGTGTGTTGACAACACAGGCGCAAGGGAAGTTGAGATAATCTCTGTCAGAGGATACAAGGGTGTTCGCAGGAGGCTCGCAGCAGCCGGTGTTGGTGACATGGTGGTGGTCTCTGTTAAAAAGGGAACAGTGGACATGAGAAGGGAAGTCCTCAACGCTGTTGTTGTGAGACAGAAAAAGGAATACAGAAGACCTGACGGATTGAGGGTGAAATTCGAGGATAACGCTGCAGTTATAGTGAGCCCCGAGGGAGTCCTCAAGGGTTCAGAGATAAGGGGTCCTGTTGCAAAGGAAGCAGCTGACAGGTGGCCCAGCGTGGGAAGTGCAGCCAGCATAATAGTATAGGGTGATAGAATGTCAAAACAACCCAGAAAGCAGAGGAAATACATTTATGAAGCACCATTACACGTTCGTCGCAAAATGATGAGCGCACCCCTGAGCAGGGAACTCAGGGAGGAATACGGTAGAAGGTCCCTGCCAGTGAGAAAGGGAGATAAGGTTGAGGTTCTCCGCGGTGACTTCAAGGGACACGAGGGTAAGGTTGAGAAGGTGGACCTCAAGAGGTACAGGGTCTACGTTGAGGGTGCCACAATACAGAAGGTGGACGGGACCTCGGTTTACTTCCCGATACACCCCTCAAACATCAGAATAATTGACCTCAACCTTGACGATGAGAAGAGAATGAAAATATTAGAACGGAAGGGATAAACATGGCGATAATGGCATCAAGAAAGCACCTTAAACGTTTCAGATCACCAAGTCACTGGCCCATTCATCCCAAGGAATACAAGTGGACCGTAAAGCCATCCCCAGGTCCCCATGCAATTGAGGCATCACTGCCGCTGATGATCATTGTGAGGGACATCCTTGGGGTTGCAGACAATGCAAGGGAAGCCAGGAAAATCATAAACAGCGGCGAGGTCCTGGTGGATGGAAGGCCAAGGAAGAACTACAAATTCCCTGTTGGGTTCATGGACGTTGTGAGCATACCCAGCACAGGGGAGGTCTACAGGGTTCTTCCTGATGAAAGGGGAAGGCTGGTCCTACACCCCATTGGTGAGGAGAACGCGGGCTTCAAGCTCTGCAAGATAGTTAACAAAACAACCATCAGGGGAGGGAAAACCCAGCTAAACCTCCACGACGGTCGCAACCACCTCTCAGAGGACGAGTTCCGTGTGGGGGATGTTGTGAAGTTATCAGTGCCTGAACAGGAAATCCTTGAGAGGATACCCTTTGAGAAGGACAGCCTTGGTCTTGTGACAGGGGGTCGCCACACAGGTGAAATTGGAAGAATCAAGAAGATAAACATAACCAGGTCCTCAATGCCAAACACAGCGGTCATTGAGACCGAAACAGGGAAGACATTCCTCACACTCAAGGATTACGTGTTTGTCATTGGAAAGGACGAGTCAGTGATCTCACTTCCAGGAGGTAAATAGATGAACCCCATGGAGGAAGTAAGGATATTCAAGGTCACCCTTAACATAGGTGTTGGCGAAGGGGGTGAAAGGCTTGCAAGGGCTGAAAGGCTTCTTGAGGAGATGACAGGCCAGAAGCCTGTGAGGACCCACTCAAAGGTCACAAACCCTGAGTTTGGTATAAGGAAGAAGCAGCCCATCGCATGCAAGGTCACCCTCCGCGGTGAAAGGGCCGAAAAGGTGCTCAGAATGTTCCTTGAGGGAATAGGAAACAGGTTGAAGGCCAGCCAGTTCGATGAATACGGTAATGTTTCAATGGGTATAGAGGAACACATCGACATACCTGGAATGAAGTACGACCCTGAGATAGGGATATTCGGTATGAACCTTTCTGTAACCTTTGAGAAGCCAGGTCACAGGATAAGCAGACGAAGGATACAGCGCAAAAAGGTTCCTGAAAAGCACAGGGTCAGCCGTGAAGAGGCAATCGACTTCATGAAGGAAGAATTCCAGGTTAAAATAGTCTGAAGGTGATTGTTTTGCCAAGGAAATATGGAAAGGCATCAAGAAAATGCTCAAGATGCGGGGATCACTCTGCCCTGGTCAGAAGATATGGATTAATGCTCTGCAGGCAGTGCTTCAGGGAACTCGCACCTAAAATCGGGTTTAAAAAGTACAACTGAAAGAGGTGTTTACTGTGACTCTTATGGATCCTCTCGCAAACGCCCTGACCAACATAAGGAACAATGAGATAAGGGGTAATGTCAAGTGCAGGATAACCCCTGCATCAAAGCTCATAGGGCGTGTGCTGAGAACAATGCAGAAGGAAGGCTACATCGGGGAATTCGAATACGTTGACGACGGCAGGGCCGGAAAATTCATCGTTGAACTCGAGGGAAACATAAACCAGTGTGGGGTTATAAAACCCAGACACGCTGTTAAGAAGGACGAATTCGAGAAATTTGAGAAAAGATATCTGCCAGCTAAGAACTTCGGGATAATAATCGTATCAACCCCTGAGGGAATAATGACCCATAAAGAGGCCAAGGACAGGGGGATCGGCGGTAGACTGCTGGCTTACGTCTACTAGGTGATAACATGGTTCTAGCAGCTATTATCCGGGAAGAAATACCCATCCCTGAGGATGTTAACGTCACCATCGATGGTGAAGTTAAGGTTAAGGGTCCGAAGGGTGAACTCTCCCGAAAATTTAACCACTCAGAGATATCAATGGCCGTTGAAGAAGGGAAGGTGGTCCTTGAGGTTAAATTCCCAAAGAAAAAGGACAAGGCAATGATAGGGACAGTTAAAGCCCATATAAACAACATGATAAGGGGTGTCACCGAGGGATTCACCTACCGTATGAAGATAGTGTACGCCCACTTTCCAATGAGTGTGAAGGTGGCAGGGGATAAGGTTTTAATAGAGAACTTCCTCGGGGAACGCCACCCAAGGACCGCAAGGATCGTTGGAGATACAAAGGTCCAGGTAAAGGGTGACGAGGTTGAAGTAACAGGTATCAACAAGGAACACGTTGGACAGACAATGGCGAACCTTGAACAGGCCACCAAGATTAAGGGAAGGGACCCAAGGGTTTTCCAGGACGGCATATACCTTGTGAGCAAGGATTAGGGATGGTGATTCAATGAGGAAAAAATTTAAAAGACAGGAATACGCCCGATACAAAAAACTGGGGGAGAAATGGAGGAGGCCCAGGGGTAAAACAAGTAAAATGAGAAGATATGAAAAGGGCAAACCTGCAATGCCTGCAATTGGCTACAGGAAGCCAAGGGACCAGAGGGGTCTCCACCCATCAGGATATGAGGACATCCTTGTTTCCAGCATGAGGGAACTTGAGGAACTGAATCCTGAAAAACAGGCTGCAAGGATAGCATCAAGTGTGGGTGCCAGGAAGAAGACACTCATGCTTGAAAAGGCAAGGGAACTTGGCATAAAAGTTCTGAATCCATAATATGGGGCTGGAAGGGGTCTTATTTTCCAGTCCAGGGAAAACATTTTAAGGGGATGCCCGATTTTTCGGGTCTATCAGCAAGTTGCTGAACACAAGGAGGTTTCTTGAATGAATCTTACTACTCAGAAAAGATTAGCTGCAGACATACTGAAAGTAGGGGTTAACAGAATATGGATTGACCCTGAGAGGATCGACGAGGTCTCAAGGGCAATAACCAGGGACGGTGTAAAGCAGCTAATAAAGGACGGCGCAATAAAGGCTAAACCAAAAAAGGGCATAAGCAGCTACAGGTCAAAAAAGATAGCCCAGCAGAAAAAGAAGGGAAGAAGAAGAGGACCTGGAAGCATAAAAGGTGCTAAGGGCGCCAGAAAGCCAAGGAAAGAGGAATGGATGACAACGATAAGGGCTCTGAGGAAGGACCTCAGGGAGATGAGGGACAACCGTGAAATAAACAAGAGCACCTATCGTAAACTCTACAAGATGGCAAAGGGCGGAGCCTTCAAGAGCAAATCTTACATGAAAACCTATGCCCGGGACCACGACATGCTCAGATAGGAGGGATCTGATTGGCACATGGACCAAGATACAAGATGGCATTTAGAAGACGAAGGGAAGGTAAAACTGATTACCGGGCCCGCTATAAGATGGTGGAAACAGGCAAATCAAGGCTTGTTGTCAGAATAACCACATATCATGTTATTGCACAGATAATCAATGTGGGAATGGATGGTGACGAAACACTGGTCTCAGCCCACTCAAAACAGCTCCAGAAAATGGGATGGCTTGGAGGTACAAGCAATACGGCGGCAGCATACCTGACAGGGTACCTCTGCGGTAAAAGGGCTCTGAAGGCAGGTATAGATGAAGCGGTCCTTGATATAGGACTCAGACCTGCCATAAGGGGTTCAAAGGTATTCGCAGCACTTAAAGGGGCTGTTGACGCAGGGCTCAAAGTACCACACGGGGAATCAGTACTTCCCGACGAATCAAGGATAAGGGGCGAACACATAAAGGAGTATGCAGAATCCCTTGACGAGGAAGAACGCAAAAAGAGGTTTTCAAGGTACCTTGAGAGGGGTCTTTCCCCTGAGGACCTGCCTGAACACTTTGAAGAAATAAAAAACAGGATAGATGAAGAGGTATGATTATGAACTTCAACATGGAGGAATGGGAGCCAAGGACCAACCTTGGACGCCTTGTGAAGGAGGGTGTCATAACAAGTATCGATGAGATCTTTGAAGAGGGACACCCGATAATGGAACTTGAGATAATCGATGCACTGCTTCCTGACCTCGAGGAGGAGGTCATTGACGTTAACCTTGTCCAGAGGATGCACAAATCAGGAAGGAAGGTCAACTTCAGGGTCATAGTTGCAGTGGGCAACAAGGACGGATATGTTGGACTCGGACAGGGCAAGGCCAGAGAGGTTGGACCTGCAATCAGGAAGGCAGTTGACGATGCAAAATTCAACCTTATAAAGGTCAGAAGAGGCTGCGGTGACTGGGGATGTGTCTGTGGAAGGGAACACACGGTACCATTCAAGGTCTCAGGTAAGAGTGGAAGTGTCCGCGTAACCCTCATACCAGCACCTGGTGGTGTTGGACTTGCAATAGGTGACGTTGGCAAGACCATAATGAGGCTTGCAGGTATAGATGATGTCTGGTCACATACACGTGGACAGACACAGACCACAGTCAACTTTGCCAGGGCAACCTTCGATGCCCTCAAACAGCTGAGCAAGGTAAAGGCAAGCGAAAAGGACCTTAAAAACCTGGGTGTTTGCAGTACCTGAAGGTGATTCCATATGTTCGCAGTAGTAAGGGTAAGGGGATCAGCGGGTGTCCGAAGGGACATAGCTGACACCATGGAGATGTTAAGACTCAACAGAATAAACCACGCAGTACTGGTTGAGGACACACCCAGCTACCTTGGCATGCTCCAGAAGGCCAAGGACTACATAACATGGGGTGAAATTGACCAGGAAACCCTGACAGCCATGATAACCAAGAGGGCAAGAATCATCGGAGGGGAAAGGTTAACCGATGAATACATAAAGGAAAACACAGAGTATGATTCAGTGGAAGAATTTGCAGGGGCTGTATTCAGGGGTGAGGTTAAACTTGAGGATGCAGGAATAAAACCTGTGTTCAGGTTACACCCTCCAAGAAAGGGATATGAGGCCATAAAAAAGGCCTTCAATGAGGGTGGAAGCCTCGGATACCGTGGTGAGAAGATAAATGACCTCTTGAAGAGGATGATCTAGCGGAGGGAATTACTCATGATCAGAAAAAGACGAAAGATCACAAGGATGAGGGGCTCACGCACCGTCGGTGGAGGATGCTCCAAGAAGAGAAGGGGAGCAGGTCACCGTGGCGGTAGAGGACAGGCCGGTGGACACAAACACCACTGGACATGGATCGTCAAGTACGACCCAAAACACTTCGGAAAGTACGGTTTCAAAAGGCCCCAGAAACTCATAAAGAGACTGGAAACAGTTAACCTTGCATACATCGACGAAAGGATTCCTGAACTCCTTGAGAAGGGAATCGCATCCGAAGAGGACGGAATGGTGGTGCTGGATGTAAGGGACCTTGGTTTCGAAAAGGTCCTTGGAAGCGGAAGGATCACACGACCCGTCCACATTAAGGCCCTCGAGTTCTCTGAGAGTGCAGTTGAGAAGATCACAGAGGCCGGAGGAAAGGCTGAACTGATAGAGTAAACCAGCATTGACAAGGAGTGGAGCAGTTGAAGGAAAAATTTGAGCCCATATTCTCAGTCCTGCCACAGGTTAAATCACCTGGCTACAGAGTACCATTCAGGGAGAAACTCAAATGGACAGGCATAATCCTTGTCCTCTATTTCTTCCTGGCCCAGATACCACTCTACGGTTTAAGCCCTAGGGCTGTGGACCAGTTCGCCCAGCTGAGGGCTGTTCTTGCAGGAAACTTCGGTTCAATACTCACACTGGGTATAGGACCCATTGTGTCAGCATCAATCATACTCCAGCTTCTGGTTGGAGGTAAGATACTGAAACTGGACCTCTCGAAGCATGAGGATAAGGCCTTTTTCCAGGGACTGCAGAAACTCCTTGCCATCGTATTCACCTTCTTTGAGGCACTGATATTTGTACTATTTGTACTGACAGGGTCACTGGCACCATCAGCCCCCCAGTTTGTCTGGATACTCATACTGCAGCTCACAATTGGAGGAATACTCATAATATTCCTCGATGAGGTTGTATCCAAATGGGGCTTTGGTAGCGGTGTTGGACTTTTCATTGCAGCAGGCGTATCCCAGGAGATAATTGTGGGTGCCTTCAACCCCCTCTCTGCACCCACGCAGCCAGGGGTACCCGCCGGTAGAATAACAGGTTTCCTCTACCTCCTCTTCACAGGGCAGAGTCCTGATTTCCAGTACTACGTCCTGCCTGTACTGGCCCTCATTGGAGTTTTCCTCGTCGTTGTCTATGCCGAGAGTATGAGGGTGGAGATACCCATATCCATGGGAGGGGGTAAGAGGCTCTCAAGGGGCGCTGTCGGAAAGTATCCCCTGCGTTTCATATACGCCAGTAACATGCCGGTTATACTGACAAGCGCACTCCTCCTGAATGTTCAGTTAATGGCGAACGTATTCCAGAAACTTGGCTACCCCATACTTGGTACTGTAAGCAATGGGCAGGCGGTTGATGGGCTCGCATATCTTCTCACGGCTCCACGCTCAATCGACGCCATCATACTGGACCCATTCAAGGTACTGTTCTATGCGGTTGTATTCATAGGGCTCTGTATCCTCTTTGCCTGGCTCTGGGTTGAGATAAGTAACATAGGTCCAAAGCATGTTGCAAAACAGCTTTACCAGATGGGTATGCAGATTCCTGGTTTCAGGAGCAGCAGGGGGCAGTTCGAGAAGATACTGAAACGCTACATACCCACGATAACGATCCTGGGAGGGGCATTTGTCGGGCTCCTCGCATTCGTGGCTGACCTGACGGGTTCTCTTGGAGGAGGTACCGGTGTCCTTCTAACGGTGGGTATAGTTTACAGGCTCTATGAGGAGATTGCCCAGGAGCAGCTGATGGATATGCACCCCATACTCAGAAGCTTCCTGGGTGATTAGGATAATCTTTTAATCCATGGGAGTGGTACAATGAAGGTTGTTGTAGTTGCAGGTATACCCGGTTCAGGAAGCACGACGGTCCTTGAGAACACCCTCAGGGATCTTGACTACCTCAATGTGAATTACGGGGATGTGATGCTTGAAATAGCCCGTGAAAGGGGCCTTGTTGAAAACAGGGACCAGATGAGAACCCTTGAACCGGGTGTTCAGAAGGAGATACAGAGGGCGGCTGCGAAAAGTATAAGAGAAAGGTCACGGGAAAATAATATAATCGTCGACACACACTGCACCATAAAGACGCCTGCTGGTTTTCTGCCAGGTCTTCCAGTATGGGTTCTTGAGGAACTGGAACCTGACATGTTTGTGCTTGTGGAGGCTGATCCAGAGGAGATCTTCACAAGAAGAATTAGTGATACTTCCAGGAACAGGGATATGGAATCCCTTCAGGAGATCGACCTCCATCAGCAGATGAACAGGGCAGCTGCAATGGCCTATGCCACACTCACAGGCGCAACGGTTAAGATTGTTAAAAACCACAACAACCAGCTTGAGTCTGCAGTCAGTGAGATGAAGAACATTCTGGAGTAAGATAAAGAGGAAACAAAAATGGTGCTTGAAGTCGTATACGGGGCGCTGAACGCTGTATTCGGCCCATTCATTGCAATGGACCCGAATCCACAGAACCCCATCCTCACGGTCTTCCTGATATCAGCAATAGTGGCCTTTATCATAACACTGGCAAACAAGTTGCTTGTGGACCAGGAAAGGCTCGAAGAACTTAAAGCTGAAATGCAGGAATTCCAGCAGGAGATGATGGAGGCAAGAAAGAAGAATGACATGCAGGCGCTGGAGGAGATCCAGAAAAAACAGATGGAGTTCATGGACAAACAGCGCGAAATGATGACCATGTCATTCAAGCCAATGATAGTCACTTTCGTGCCAATAATCCTTGTCTTCTACTGGATGGGACAGGAACCACACATAGTCAAGACACTGGTGATACTGCCCCAGGTTGCATACTATGTACTCCTTGTCCCGCTGTGGCACATGTTCTATGGCATGCCCCCAAACGCCCCATCCTATGCCATAGGATGGCTTGGCTGGTACATCTTATGCTCCTTTGCCATGTCCCAGATATTCAGAAAGTTCATGGGACTTAAAGGTGGAATGTAACGTTATGGAGAGATTGAAATGCCAGAGTTAAGATACAGATCCAGATCATATAAGAGAATCTTCAAGAGAACTCCTGGAGGAAGGACGGTTATACATTACCGCAGAAAGAAACCATCAAAGCATGTATGTGCTGGCTGCGGAAAGCCACTCCATGGTGTTCCAAGAGGAAGACCCTATGAGATAAGAAAACTCTCAAAGTCCAAGAAGAGACCCAACAGACCATACGGTGGTTACTACTGTTCAAGCTGCGCACGCAAAGTCTTTAAGAAAGAGGCAAGGTCATAATGATCATAACCATCGGTGGTCTGGCCGGTACTGGCACAACAACTGTTGCCAGGATTCTGTCTGAGAGGACAGGGATACCCTGTGTATCTGCAGGTGATGTGTTCAGGCAGATGGCTGCTGAGAGGAAACTTGACATACTGGAGTTCAGCAAACTTGCAGAGGAGAATCCAGAGATAGACATGGAGATCGACAGGAGACAGGCCAGGCTTGCAGATGAACATGAGGACCTCATACTTGAGGGAAGGCTCTCTGCACACTTTGCAAGGGCGGATCTGAAGGTCCTGCTGATGGCACCCTTTGATGTGAGGGCTCAGCGAATAAGTGTCCGGGAATCCAAGGACCTGGAGACGGTCAGGGATGAGATCCGGATACGTGAGGCCAGTGAAGCCCAGAGGTACAGGGAGATTCACGGTATAGATGTGGATGACCTTGAGGTATATGACATTGTGATAAACACCAGCCATTTTGACGCTGAAGGCGTGGCTGAAATCATACTAAAAGTTACCGAGGTGATTTAATGGCAGCAATAGAAGTTGGAAGAGTATGTGTGAAAACCGCAGGTAGAGAAGCCGGTGAAAAATGCGTGATACTTGATATCATCGACAAAAACTTCGTTGAGGTTGTTGGTGTCAATGTTAAGAACAGGAGGTGCAACATAGGACACCTTGAACCAACAGAGAAGAAGATAGAGATCAAATCCGATGATATCGAGGAAATAAAGAAGGAACTTGAAGCCCTTGAATAAACCCACCTCTTATTTTTGCAGGTATCCCTCATGGCAGAATTCATGGAGTTAAAGGAGTCACGCACGGACCCTTCATATGGGTGTCCTCCTCACGAGAGGGACATTGAGACCCACATATCCCACGGCGTTGTTAACCTTGATAAACCCTCAGGTCCCACCTCCCACCAGGTGGATGCTTGGGTTCGGGACATGCTACACGCAGAGAAGGTGGGGCATGGGGGCACACTGGACCCGAAGGTCACAGGTGTTCTGCCCCTGGGTATAAACAGGGCAACAAGGGTCATGCAGCTTCTCCTTGAGGCCCCCAAGGAATACGTATGCCTCATGAGGGTTCACAGGGAGGTGGATGAGGACAGGATAAGGGAGGTGCTAGGGGAATTCCAGGGAAAGATCTTCCAGATACCTCCCCTCAAGTCAGCTGTTAAAAGGGAGCTCCGTGTAAGGACAATCTACGATGTGAGTATACTGGAAATTGATGGTAAGGATGTTCTCTTCAGGATAGCCTGTGAGGCAGGGACCTACGTGAGGAAGTACTGCCATGATGTGGGCGAGGCCCTTGGTACAGGGGCCCACATGGCTGAACTCAGACGAACACGTGTGGGACCCTTCACAGAGGAGGGCCTGGTAACACTCCACGACCTCAAGGACGCCTACCAGTTCTGGGTTGAGGATGGGGATGAGGGATTCCTGCGTGAATGCATCCTCCCCATGGAGTTTGCAGTATCCCATCTCCCCCGTGCCGTCATCCTTGACTCTGCAGTTGATGCAGTATGCCATGGCGCTGACCTTGCACGTGGAGGTATAGCTGGCCTGGATGATAACATAAGGAAGGGCGACACGGTTGCGGTGATGACCCTCAAGGGGGAACTTGTGGCCGTTGGTGAGGCGCTGATGCCGTCCCTTGATATTGTGGCCGCAGACAGCGGCCTTGTGATTGAGACAGAGAAGGTCTTCATGAGGCCCGGGACCTACCCCCGGATGTGGCGCCGGTCCCCATAGCAATACTTAAATAGGCTTCAGTCCATACACTTAAAATGATACATCATATGCCGGGATAGCCTAGCCAGGTAAGGCGCAAGACTGGAAATCTTGTGGAGCTTTGCTCCTCCTGGGTTCAAATCCCAGTCCCGGCGTCGGTTAAAGCAACAATGTTGCACCTACGACTGTTATCTGGAATTCGCAACCCCCGTCCCGCGAATTCACTCTTACTGGAGGTTAATGAATGGAAGAAGAATTCAAACATATGGTTCGTATTGCCAGAAAGGACATTGATGGTAATAAGACCATGGAAAATGCCCTTACAAGTATAAAGGGCGTTGGAAAGGCTCTTTCAAGGGCAATAATCATGTCAGCAGGATACGATCTTAACCAGAGGATAGGTTACCTTTCAGATGATGAAATAGAAAGGCTTGAAGAGGCCATAAAGAACCCTGCAAAGTACAACATCCCATCATGGATGATCAACAGGCGTAACGATTACGAGACAGGCGAGGACAAGCACCTCATAGAGTCAGACCTTGACATGTGCCTCAGAGAGGACCTCAACCGCATGAGGAAAACAAGAAGTTACAAGGGAAGAAGACACGAACTTGGACTACCTGTCAGGGGACAGAGGACAAAGTCCACATTCAGGAAGGGCTCCTCAGTTGGTGTGAGAAGGAGGAAAAGGTAGATAAGGAGAGGTTAAAATGGGACACCCACGTAAGGCAAGAAAAAAATATGATACTCCACCTCACCCATGGAACGCTGAAAGAATAAAGGAAGAAAACAGGCTTGTGGCAAAGTACGGCCTCAAGAACAAGAAGGAAGTCTGGAAAGCAGAAACAATGGTGAGGAGATACAGGAGGGATGCAAGGTACCTCCTTGGTATATCCGGTGAACACACAAAGAAGGAGAGGGAACAGCTCCTGGGACACCTTGTGAGGACAGGAATACTCAATGAGGGCGCAAACCTTGAGGACGTCCTTGACCTCACAGTGGAAGACGTGCTCAGGAGGAGACTCCAGACACTGGTTCACAAGAGGGGACTCGCAAGGACGGTGAACGAGGCCAGACAGATGGTTGTTCACGGCCACATAGCCCTCGACGGCAGGAAAATCGACGCCCCGGGATACATAGTTAAAAGGGGAGAAGAGGACAAAATAGGATTCTACCCATCATCCCCAATGAAAAAACAGATCGAAGCAGCCCAGGACGCTGAATAAATTCAGGGAGAGATAAAATGGCTGAAAAGGAAAAATGGGGAATCGCAAATATTTACTCATCATTCAACAACACAATAATCACCATTACAGACATAACCGGTGCAGAGACCATCACACAGTGGTCCGGTGGTAAGGTTGTGAGGGCTGACCGTCAGGAGTCATCACCCTTCGCTGCCATGGAGGCTGCAACAAGGGCTGCTGATGATGCAAAGGAGAAGGGCATCGTCGGCCTGCACATCAAGGTGAGGGCTCCAGGTGGAAACGGCCCAAGAACACCGGGACCAGGTGCACAGGCAGCCATAAGGGCCCTTGCAAGGGCAGGAATGAAGATAGGCAAAATTGAGGATGTAACTCCCATACCTCATGATGGCACAGGAAGACCTGGAGGTAAGAGGGGAAGAAGGGTCTAAAATGGATATTGCTCTTAAGGAAAAAACTGATACCGAAATGGTCTTTGTGGTCACTGGCGTAACCGTTCCATTCATAAACGCCATAAGGAGGATCTGCATGATGGAGGTCCCCAAACTGGCAATTGAGTACGTTAACATGTACAGGAACGACGCCAGGATGTTTGATGAGGTACTCGCCCACAGGCTTGGACTGGTACCCCTCAAAGCTGACCCTGAATTCATTGAGGGCCTGAAAATGCCTGAGGAGTGTGGCTGTGATGAATACTGCTCTGAATGCAGTGTATCTTTCACACTCAAAAAGAAGGGTCCCGGCGTAATCTACTCCAGGGATCTTCTATCAGAGACACCTGCAGTCAAACCTGTATATTCTGATATACCCCTTGTGAAGCTGGGGGATGAGGATGAGCTTGAACTGGAGGCTGTTGCACAGCTCGGTGTGGGAAGGGATCATGCCAAGTGGGAGCCTACAACAGCATGTGCATACAAGTACTATCCAATGATAACATTCACAGAGGAATGCGATGAGTGCCTTGAATGTGTGGATGCATGTCCAAGGGGAGTTCTTGGAGGGGAATCAGGGAAACCCCAGGTACTTGATGTTGAAAACTGTTCAATGTGCAAGAGCTGTGTGAGGGCATGTGATAAAGGGGCCATAATTGTGGGATATGAGGAAGGCAAGTTCATATTCAGGATAGAGACCGACGGATCAGTTGACCCTAAGGATGTCCTTCTTAGGGCATGTGACATCCTCAGAGACAAGGCAGAAAGGGTAATAACATTTTGTGAAGGAGGCTAAGCCATGGCTAGGAAGATTACCAAGACAAATCCCAATCTCATAAAACTCATACGCAACCTCAGAAAGAAATCATCCCAGGAGGGCGCGGCGATCTGGAAGGACGTTGCAAGGAGGCTCGAAAGACCCACAAGGAACAGGGCCGCGGTTAACATTTCCAAGATAAACAGGTACACAGATGAAAATGAAACGGTCATCGTACCTGGAAAGGTCCTTGGAAGCGGGAGACTTGACCACAAGGTTCAGGTTGTCGCCCTATCATTTTCACAGACAGCCAGGGATAAGATAGAGGGCGCTGGTGGAGAGTGCCTGACACTCGGAAAGATCGTTGAAGAAAATCCAGCCATAAAGAACATCAGGATAATAGAATAGGTGTTGCTCATGATCATCAATGGAGAAGGACATATCCTTGGAAGACTGGCAAGCGTGGTCAGCCAGAAACTCCTGGAAGGGGAGGAAGTGGTTGTCCTCAATGCTGAGAAAATTATAATCACAGGCTCAAAGCAGTGGGCATACAGCAAGTACAAGCAGAGGATTGATAGGGCCAGCATATCAAACCCCCGCCGAATGGGTCCAAAGTACCCGAGAAGACCCGACGACATATTCAGAAGAACCGTGAGGGGAATGCTCCCCTACAGGAAATCAAAGGGCAGAGAGGCCTTCAAGGGCCTGAAAGCATATGTTGGTGTTCCAAGGGAATTCAAGGACGAAGAAATGGTTGAAATACCTGAGGCCAGAGCAGGTAACATAAAGAAGGGAATGGAGCTTGGAGAGATTTCAGAACTTCTGGGCGCTAAATTCTAACTTAGGGAGTGTAATCATGAGGAAGGTTATTCACACAAGCGGCAAAAGGAAAACCGCCATTGCAAGGGGAACCATCAGTGAAGGTAAGGGTAGAGTGAGGATCAATAAGGTGCCTGTGGAACTCTACACCCCTGAACTTGCAAGGCTCAAGATCATGGAACCACTGCAGCTGGCCGGTGATGTTGTTAATGATGTGGACATAAACATCAGGGTCGTTGGAGGCGGAATCGTAGGTCAGGCAGAGGCTGCAAGGATGGTCATAGCCAGGGGCCTTGTGGAATGGACAGGGGACATGGACCTCAAGGAGAAGTTTGTGAGGTACGACAGGACAATGCTTGTAGGGGACCCCAGGCGTTCAGAGCCCAAGAAGTACGGTGGACGCGGCGCCCGTGCAAGGAGACAGAAGAGTTACAGGTAGATCAAGCGATAACTTTATATATTTTTATTTTATAAAATTAAAGAGTAGAATGATTCAGTATGATTCCAGTAAGATGTTTAAGCTGCGGAAAACCTGTATCAGCCTATTTCAAAGAGTATCAGAAAAGAGTGGCTGATGGAGAGGACCCAAAGGCTGTCCTTGATGACCTGGGTCTTAAGAGGTACTGCTGCAGACGAATGTTAATTTCACATGTTGAGACATGGTAGGGGACCGTAGGGTAGCTTGGTCCATCCTCCCAGCCATTGAAGAAGTTTCAGTACTTTTCAACTGGAACGGGGATGGTCAGCACCGGAACGCTGGAGACCCGAGTTCAAATCTCGGCGGTCCCATCAAAACAATCCAAGAACCTCTATTTTAAGTTTTTCTTGGAGGCAATGAAATGGCGTCAAAAAAACTCACACGTTTTGAAAGGGCTAGGTTGATAGGTGCCAGGGCACTCCAGATATCAATGGGTGCAAGGCCCCAGGTTGAGATTCAGGAGTCACTGGACCCTGTTGATATAGCCAGGAAGGAACTTGAAAAGAAGGTAATGCCACTGGATGTTAGAAGAGACAAATAAACTCTAATAAACCACTATTTTTCCATGTAGAGTTTATTGTGAGGTGTTTTTGTGGAAAGTATAATTGAAGATGTTAGAGTAAGAAAAATTCTTGATAGCAGGGGAAACCCCACGGTTGAGGTTGATGTTATAACCTGGAACGGCTTTGGAAGGGCAGCAGCCCCCAGCGGTGCAAGCACAGGTTCCAGGGAGGTCAAAGCATTCCCATCAGGTGGGGTTGATGAGATCATAACAGAGGTTGAGGATATAATCTCATCAGAACTCATAGGAATGGATGCCGTTGACCTGCAGGACATAGACCTGGTTTTAAAGGAGATTGACGGAACAGAGAACCTCTCATCACTTGGAGGAAACACTGTAGTGGCCGTCTCAATGGCAACTGCCAGGGCGGCTGCTTCATCATACAACATGCCCCTCTACAGGTTCCTTGGCGGTAACCTTGCAACTACCATACCATACCCCCTGGGCAACATGATAAACGGGGGAGCCCATGCCGGAGAGAACGCTCCTGACATACAGGAGTTCCTTGTGGTTCCTGTGGGTGCGGAGGATATAACAGAAGCGGTATTTGCAAATGCAGCCGTCCATAAGAAGATAAGGGAACTCATACAGAAAAAGGACCCCTCATTCACAGGTGGTAAGGGTGATGAGGGAGGATGGGTGCCAAGCCTCTCAAACCATGATGCCCTGGAGATACAGGTAACAGCCTGTGAGGAGGTAACAGATGAACTTGGCGTTGAGGTAAGGCCGTCACTGGACCTTGCAGCAAGTGAATTCTGGGACCCTGAACTTGAAAGGTACGTCTACAAACAGGAGAAGGTCCAGAAGGACACCGGTGAACAGATAGAGTTTGTCAGGGAGATCATTGAGACCTACGACATGTACTATGTTGAGGACCCCTTCCATGAGGGCGACTTTGAGGGCTTTGCTGAACTCACCTCACTTGTGGGGAACCGCTGCATAATCTGTGGTGACGACATCTTCGTAACCAACAGGGAGATACTCAGAGAGGGCATAGAGATGGGTGCCGCCAATGGTATAATAATCAAACCAAACCAGATAGGTACACTCACAGACACCTACCTGACAGTCAAACTTGCCCGTGAGAACCGTTACACCCCGGTGGTCTCCCACAGGTCAGGTGAGACAACGGATGATACAATAGCCCACCTTGCAGTGGCTTTCGGGGCACCACTCATCAAGACAGGTGCCATAGGCGGCGAGAGGATAGCCAAACTGAATGAACTCATACGCATACAGGAAGAGATTCCTTATTCAACCATGGCGGAACTGCCATTTTAACATCAAACTTACTGAGGTGATATATTGTCAGAACTACTGATACCACTAGACAAATACCTTGCAGCAGGACTGCATATTGGAACACAGCAGAAAACAGCTGATATGGAGAAATACATCTACCGTGTAAGATCAGATGGGCTCTACGTCCTTGATATAAGGAAAACAAATGACAGAATAATAGCGGCCTCAAAGTTCCTTGCAAAGTATGAGCCAGATGATATACTGGCTGTATCAACGAGGCAGTATGGACAGGAACCTGTCAGGAAATTCGGTGAGGTGACAGGTGCAAGGACAATACCCGGCAGATTCATCCCGGGCACACTGACAAACCCCAACTATGCAAAGTTCATTGAGCCACAGGTGCTGGTTGCAACCGATCCCAGGTCAGATTCACAGGCAATAGTTGAGGCCAAACAGATAGGCCTGCCTGTTGTGGCACTCTGCGACACAGAAAACCTGCTTGGAAATGTTGATATCGCAATACCCGTCAACAACAAGGGCCGTAAAGCCATAGCCCTTGTTTACTGGCTCCTGGCAAGGCAGCTGCTCAGGGAGAAGGGTGTGCTCAAGGAGGATGAGGACCTGGATATACCTCCCACTGAATTTGAACTGAAAATTTAGAGTGGTTCTATGATAAGAAGACCTGCAGTGGCGGGAGCTTTCTATGAGCGGGACCCTGAAGCCCTCAGAAGGCGAATTGAGTGGTGCTTCAACCATGAACTGGGGCCGGGCGGTCTGCCGGTCAGGGGTTCCGCCAGGGACATAAAGGGGGTGATCGCCCCCCACGCAGGTTACATGTACTCAGGACCTGTGGCAGCCCACGCCTACCATGAGATGGTATCAGACGGTATACCTGAAACATTCGTGATAATCTGCCCCAACCACACAGGCATGGGGTCAGGCGTCTCACTGATGCAGAGGGGAGCATGGGAAACACCCCTCGGTGTCGTGGATATTGACAGTGAACTTGCAGAGGTCATTGTAAGGGAATCCGGTATCATTGATATTGATGGGACAGCCCACCTCGGAGAGCACAGCTGTGAGGTCCATGTACCATTCATCCAGTACTTCACAGATAGATTCAGGATAGTCCCCATCACCATGTGGATGCAGGACCAGGAGACAGCCACAGACGTTGGACATGCAGTGGCTGCAGCGATTGAGAGGACAGAAAGGGACGCGGTTGTCATTGCAAGCACTGACTTCACCCACTACAGCCCCGCCGATGTTGCAGGATCCATTGACAGCAGGATAATTGAGAGGATAACCGAAATGGATGATACAGGCATGTACGGTGTTATAACGGAACTCAATGCAACCATGTGTGGTTACGGGCCAGTGGCCGCCAGCATCACAGCATCCAGGATGCTCGGAGCCAGTGAGTGCAGGCTCCTGAAGTATGCCACGAGTGGTGATATAACAGGGGACCAGAGTTCAGTTGTGGGCTATGCCTCCCTTGTCCTGAGAGGCTGAGGGTGAAACATTGAAGTCACGGGCATCAGCACCTGCCAAGGCCATTCTTTTTGGTGAACATGCCGTTGTATATGGGAAACCGGCGATTGCAGCTGCAGTAGATAGAAGGGTGACTGTAACCCTAGGGGATTCATCTGAAAACCGGGTTACCATACCATCCCTGGGAGTTGATTTCAGGTCTGAATCCAGCCCAAGGGGAGGTATTCTTGACTACGTTGGGAAAACCCTCAAACTCTACCATGACGGGTCACCACTCAGTATCCAGATCGAAATGGAGATACCGGTGGGGTCGGGCCTTGGCTCATCAGCAGCACTCACAGTTGCACTCATAGGGGCCCTTGATGAATACCATGGAAGGGAATCAGAACCTGAGGATACCGCAGCGAGGGCCCACAGGGTTGAACTCGAAGTCCAGGGAGCCGCAAGTCCCCTTGACACCACAGTGAGCACATATGGCGGTCTGGTGTACCTTGACAGTCAGAGGAATGTGGAAAAGGTTAATGCGCGGCTTCATGATCTTGTAATAGCGCACCTGGACCATTCAGGTGACACCGCAGAGATGGTTGCAGGAGTCGCAGAGCTCCGAAGCAGATTCCCGGATGTCATGGATGGAATCATGGATGCAGTTGAGATGATAACCATGAGGGCATACAGGGCACTTATGAGTAACAGCCCGGAACCCATAGGGGACCTTATGAACATAAACCAGGGGCTCCTTGACGCCATGGGCGTGTCCACAGGGGAACTTTCAATGATGGTCTATGAGGCCAGGAGTGCAGGTGCAGCCGGCTCCAAGATCACAGGTGCCGGGGGAGGCGGAAGCATAATAGCATACTGCCCTGGCTGCGCAGAAGATGTTGCTGAGGCCCTTAACAGGAACTGGAATGCAATGAAGGCCAGGTTTTCAGAAGAGGGCCTGATCAGGTAAAACTTCTTATCACTTAAAGGGGCATCTTGATGATCATTCTCAAGGTAGGTGGAAGTGTAATTACCAGAAAGGACTCTGAGGAACCTGAAATAGATTCAGAAAACCTTCAGAGGATAGCCTCAGAGATTGCAGACGCTTCACCATTATCACTCATGATAATACATGGGGCCGGATCATTCGGCCACCCATTCGCAGGAAAATACAGGATAGGATCTGAAATAAAGGATGAGGAGGAATTCAGAAAGCGGAGATTTGGATCCGCACTCACACAGAACTGGGTCAGGAAACTCAACACACACGTCTGTGATGCGCTCCTTGATGAGGGAATACCGGCGGTCTCCATGCCCCCATCAGCATTCCTGAGGGCAGAGAATGGCCGCATCCGGGATGCTGATCTTTCAATGATAAAATCCTACCTGGAGGAGGGGATGGTCCCTGTAAGTTACGGTGACGTGATCCTTGACTTAAACACCAGTGTGAGGTTCTCTGTGATATCAGGTGACCAGCTCATAAACCACTTCTCCATCAGGTTAGGGCCAGAGAGGGTCATACTGGGAACCGATGTGGACGGGGTTTACACCAGGAACCCAAAGAAATACCCTGATGCGAGGCTTCTTGACGTTATAGGATCCCTTGATGACCTCGAATCCCTTGATGGGACAGTTAATACTGACGTTACAGGTGGAATGGTTGGTAAGGTGGGGGAACTCCTGGCCCTCGCAGAGAGGGGTATAGAATCAGAGATAATAAATGCAGGTGTACCTGGAAATATCCTGAGGGCCCTCCGTGGAGAGGCTGTGAGGGGCACCAGGATCAGAAAATAAATCATTCATATCACGATCATAACCTGATAGTTCAGGGTTACAGTTAAGGGAAATTTGAAGGCCAGATCATCGATTCAGATCATCAATTAAGGGAATTAAGACATGATCATAACCTGATAGTTCAGGATTATCAATTAAGGGAAATTTGAAGGGCGTTAAAATGATTTCGGATAGAAAACTGGAGCATTTGATCCTGTGCACAAGCTGTGACGTGGAGTACAGGAAGAGCACAGGCTTCGAGGAAATTGAAATGGTTCACAGGGCCATACCTGAGATAAACCGGGAAAAGATAGATATAGGACTGGATTTCCTGGGTAAAGAGCTTTCATCACCCATAATGATAAGTGCAATTACAGGCGGGCACCCTGCAGCCCTCAAAATAAACAGGGAACTTGCAAGGGCCGCAGAGGAACTCGGAATTGCACTTGGACTTGGAAGCCAGAGGGCAGGTGTTGAACACCCTGAGGTTGAGGAGACCTACGCCATAGCAAGGAAAGAGGCCCCATCAGCAATGCTCGTGGGAAACATTGGAAGCTCCCACATCGAATATGCAGAGAGGGCAGTTGAGATGATAGATGCAGATGCACTCGCAGTGCACCTCAACCCCCTCCAGGAGTCAATACAACCCGGAGGCGACGTGGACTCAACCGGGGCCCTCGAATCCATATCATCAATTGTGAAGTCCATGGATGTCCCTGTAATGGTCAAGGAGACAGGCGCAGGTATATCCTCAGAGGACGCCATAAAACTTGAAGCATGCGGGGTGGCGGCCATAGACGTTGCAGGTGCAGGCGGAACCAGCTGGGCCGCAGTTGAAACCTACCGTGCAGACGACAGATACCTGGGTGAGCTTTTCTGGGACTGGGGAATACCCACCGCTGCAAGCACAGTGGAGGTTGCAGAGTCAGTAAACGTGCCTGTGATTGCATCAGGGGGTATACGAAGCGGACTTGACGCTGCAAAGGCCATAGCCCTAGGTGCAACAATGGCTGGAATAGCACTCCCGGTACTTGAAGCTGCAGGCCAGGGTTACAGGGCCGTTATAAGGGTAATTGAAAGGTTCAACGAGGCACTTAAAACCGCCATGTACCTTGCAGGTGCAGAAACACTTGACGATCTCAGAAATTCACAAGTCATAATAATGGGCCGAACCAGAGAGTGGCTAAATGAAAGGGGCTTTGAAACAATAAAATACGCCAGGAGGTAATAATTTGAGCGTAGAAGTAATAGCGATCGGCGGATACGAGGAAGTAGGTAAGAACATGTCCGCCGTTAAGGTGGGGGATGATGTTGTAATATTTGACATGGGGATTCACCTTGACAGGGTTCACATACATGAGGACACAGACATTGCAAGGATGCACAGCCTGGACCTCATAGAGAGGGGTGTCATACCCGATGATACCCTCATGAAGGACGTTGATGGAAAGGTCAGGGCAATAGTGTTCACACACGGGCACCTGGACCACATAGGGGCGGTTGCAAAGCTGGCCCACAGGTACCAGGCCCCCATAATAGCAACACCCTACACAATAGCACTCATAGAGAGGACAATAAAGGCAGAGCGAAAGTTCAATGTCCTAAACACACTCCAGGTCCTCAATGCAGGGGAGAAGTGCCAGATATCCCCTGGTATAACACTGGAGTTCATACAGTCAACCCACAGTATACCACAGTCAGTTATAGCAGCACTCCACACACCGGAGGGTATAATAGTCTATGCACTTGACTTCAAATTCGATGACCACCAGAAGATATCACCACCACCTGACTACCACCGCCTCAGGGAGCTTGGAAGGAAGGGCGTCCTGGCAATGATAGTTGAAACAACCAGGGCCAACGAGAAGCAGGAGGTCAAGACACACTCAGAGAAGGTTGCAAGGATAGTCCTTGAGGATATAATGAAGAACCCCCTTGAGGAGAGGAACGGGATGATAGTGACCACCTTCTCCTCCCACATGGAGCGTATACAGGCCATAAGTGACATAGCATCACAGAGCGACAGGCAGATGCTCCTCCTTGGAAGGTCAATGGAGAGATACTGTGGACTCGCAGAGGCCATGGGCATACTCAAACTCCCTGAGAATGCCAGCATATATGGAAGTCCAAAGGCTGTTAACAGGGCCCTTGCACGTGCAGAGGCAAAGCGTGAGGATTACCTCCTCATCACAACAGGTCACCAGGGGGAACCCGATGCTCTGCTGCCTAGGATAGCCAATGCAAAGACCCAGTTCCGGATAAAGAGGGGTGACAATGTGGTGATATCAGCCCCCGTCATACCCAACCCCATGAACGTTGCAAACAGGAACCTCATGGAGCGTCGCCTGGCATCAAGCGGTGCAAGGATCTACACAAATGCACACGTATCAGGGCATGCAGGTAGGGAGGACCACAGGGACTTCATAAGGATGCTCAACCCCATGCACATAATACCAGCCCACGGAGACCTCAGCATGCTCTCGGCCTACGCCGAGATAGCAGAGGAGGAGGGCTACAAGCTGGGTAACGACATACACATCTTGAGGAATGGACAGGCACAGGTATTTAATGGAGGTATCCGATGACGGAAGTATTAGATATTCTCAGAAAGTACTCTGAAGTGGCCGATAAGAGGATAATGGAGTGCATCAGCGACATAACACCTGATACGCTCCTTAAGGCATCAGAACACCTCATAACAGCAGGTGGTAAGAAGATAAGACCTTCACTTGCACTCCTTAGCTGTGAGGCTGTAGGCGGAAACCCTGAGGACGCTGCAGGGGTGGCTGCGGCCATAGAACTGATACACACATTCTCACTCATTCACGATGATATAATGGATGATGATGAGATGAGGCGAGGGGAACCCTCAGTCCATGTCATATGGGGTGAACCCATGGCCATACTTGCAGGGGACGTCCTCTTCTCCAAGGCCTTCGAGGCCGTCATCAGGAACGGGGACTCAGAAAGGGTGAAGGATGCCCTTGCAGTGGTGGTTGACTCATGCGTTAAGATATGTGAGGGCCAGGCCCTTGACATGGGCTTTGAGGAGAGGCTGGATGTCACAGAGGATGAGTACATGGAGATGATCTACAAGAAGACCGCAGCCCTCATTGCAGCAGCAACAAAGGCAGGTGCCATAATGGGGGGCGCATCAGAGAGAGAGGTTGAGGCCCTGGAGGACTACGGCAAATTCATCGGCCTCGCATTCCAGATACACGACGACTACCTGGATGTGGTGAGTGATGAGGAATCTCTGGGCAAACCTGTGGGCAGTGACATAGCAGAGGGCAAGATGACCCTCATGGTTGTAAAGGCCCTTGAGGAGGCATCAGAGGAGGACAGGGAGAGGCTCATATCGATCCTCGGATCAGGTGATGAGGGCAGTGTCGCTGAGGCCATAGAGATCTTTGAACGCTACGGTGCAACCCAGTATGCCCATGAGGTGGCCCTTGACTATGTGAGGATGGCCAAGGAGCGCCTTGAGATACTTGAAGACTCAGATGCAAGGGACGCACTCATGAGGATAGCTGACTTTGTACTTGAAAGGGAACACTAGGTGATGATGGTGGAGGACCTCGTCTACCGCTACGCACTCATGAATGCTGTTAAGCATAAGGGAAAGGCAAACCCGGGCGCCGTCATGGGGGCCGTTATGAGCAATGAACCTGAACTCAGAAAGAGGGCCCCTGAGGTCAAGGAGGCTGTTCAGGCTGCTGTTGAGAAGGTTAACAGTTTAAAACCCGAAGAACAGCAGAGTGAAATGGAGAGGCTAGGTCTTGAGATCAGGGAGAGGAAGCAGAAGAAGAGACAGGGACTCAGGAACCTCCCTGATGTTAAGGGTGAGGTTGTACTGAGGTTCGCCCCCAACCCCAGCGGACCACTCCACATAGGCCATGCAAGGGCAGCCATCCTCAACCATGAATACGCCAGGAGGTATGATGGCAAACTAATACTCAGAATCGAGGACACCGACCCCCGAAGGGTTGAC
Source organism: Methanothermobacter sp. CaT2 (assembly GCF_000828575.1). Classification (GTDB taxonomy): domain Archaea; phylum Methanobacteriota; class Methanobacteria; order Methanobacteriales; family Methanothermobacteraceae; genus Methanothermobacter. Next base: position 30,167 of record NZ_AP011952.1, read on the forward strand.
CCGGAGGCCTATGATATGATCCCCTCTGACCTGGAGTGGCTTGGTGTTGAATGGGATGAGACCATCATCCAGAGCGACCGAATGGAGATCTACTATGAGTACACAGAGAGGCTCATAGAGAGGGGCGGGGCATACGTATGCACATGCACCCCCGAGGCATTCAGGGAATTCAAAAATGAGGGGAAGGCCTGTCACTGCCGTGACCTGGGGGTCAGGGAGAACCTCCAGCGCTGGAGGGAGATGTTTGAGATGCCAGAGGGCTCAGCGGTTGTGAGGGTTAAGACAGACCTCCAGCACCCCAACCCCGCCATAAGGGACTGGGTTTCAATGAGGATAGTGGAGGCCGAACACCCCCGCACAGGTACACGCTACAGGGTGTACCCCATGATGAACTTCTCGGTTGCTGTGGACGACCACCTCCTCGGGGTGACCCATGTCCTAAGGGGCAAGGACCACCTTGCAAACAGTGAAAAACAGGAGTACCTCTACAGGCACCTGGGCTGGGAGCCCCCTGTATTCATACACTACGGGCGCCTTAAGATGGATGACATTGCACTGAGCACATCAGGGGCAAGGGAGGGAATAGTCGAGGGCAAGTACTCTGGCTGGGATGACCCCCGCCTTGGAACCATCAGGGCCATCGCAAGGAGGGGTATAAGGTCTGATGCAATAAGGAAACTCATGGTTGAGATCGGTGTCAAGATAGCAGACTCCACCATGAGCTGGAAGAAGATCTACGGCCTCAACCGCAACATCCTGGAGGAAGAAGCCAGGAGGTACTTCTTCGCGGCAGACCCTGTCAGGTTCGAAATAGAGGGGCTGCCAGGACCCATCAGGGTTGAAAGATCCCTGCACCCTGATAAACCTGAACTGGGTAACCGCATCCTCGAGCTGAATGGGGACGTGTACCTCCCCCGTGGGGACCTCAGGGAGGGTCCTCTCAGGTTAATAGATGCTGTTAACGTGATCTACTCTGATGGTGAACTCAGATACCACAGTGAGGGCATCGAGGAGGCAAGGGAGCTGCAGGCAGCCATGATACACTGGGTTCCAGCTGAATCAGCCCTCAAGGCAGTGGTCGTGATGCCTGACGCCTCAGAGATTGAGGGTGTCATTGAGGGAGATGCCTCAGAACTTGAGGTTGATGATGTGGTACAGCTTGAAAGATTCGGGTTTGCCAGGGTTGATTCATCAGGGGAGAGACTGGTATTCTATTATGCCCATAAATGAATGGGAACCTCTTTAAACCCTTTTTTTCTTGAAGGCCTTTCAGTGGACAGATCAAACAGTTAGACGTCGAAGACGCACGGCTTGTCTGTGAGCGAGATCGTCTTTCAGTGGACAGATTAAACAGGTAGACTCTACTGGGAGCACACATAAATTTAATTATAATGGCGAAAAGATCTGAAACTGTCAATAGATCTTCGGGTTCACACTTCGTTCTGGGGGGTAATGATGAACAGACTTGAACTTGCCAGGAAGTTTTCAGAGTCACTGAATTATCCTGAAATAGAAAAAATAATCCTTTTTGGGTCCGTTGCCAGGGGGGATGATAGAGAGGGCTCTGATATAGACATAATCATAATCTCCACAAAAAAAACTGAAATAAAGGATAAGGTCATAAGGAAGGCGCGCGATATACTCCTCAGTACAGGTGTCCATATCTCAGTTAAGGTAATTTCCCCTGAGGAATACAGGCTTCTGGGGGACACCCATTTCATCTCCAGAATAAGGAAAGAGGGTGTGGTGCTTGGGTGATGAGGAAATTTTAATGGAAAAGGCAGTCAGGAAACTTGAGGCTGCCAGAACACTGTGCGAACATGGATTCTATGGAGATGCTGTAAGCAGAGCATACTACGCAATGTTCTTTGCAGCAAGAGCGCTGCTATCACGGAGGAACATTTACCCGAAGACTCACAGGGGATTGATTTCACAGTTTGGACTCAAATTCGTAAAGAATGGGGGATTCCAGAAGGAGATATTTGACATACTTCTGAGGGCATATGAAGATAGGGAAGAGGCGGATTATGGTATCCTTTCAGAAATAGATCAGAAAGAAGCAATTATTATAATCAAAGGAGCATTGAAGTTCGTGGAGGAATGTAAAACCTTCAGATAAATATCTGAGACCTTATTGTTGATGGCATTCAGCCCCATTAACAGGGATTGCAACTTTTTATACAGCAATTTTTATTAACTCCTGTGGACTACATGATAATATCATTCTTCTTCAGGGAACCTACCTGAAAATTAGTTTCTGAGAGGTTAAATCATGGTGACAGTAAACGAAAACTACCTGCTACTTAAAAGCAGTTACATATTCTCTGAGATAAACAGGAGAGTGGAGGACTTCCAGAGGAAAAACCCTGACGCCGATGTGATAAGGATGGGTATAGGGGATGTTACAAGGCCCCTCCCCTCCGCGGTGGTGGAGGCCTTCCACAGGGCCGTCGATGAGATGGCTCACGAGGAAACCTTCATGGGATATGGACCTGAACAGGGTTACCCATTCCTCAGGGAGGCCATAGCAGAAAACGATTACGCCTCAAGGGGTGTTGAGGTTTCACCCGAGGAGATATTCATAAGTGACGGTGCAAAGTGTGACACAGGAAACATCCAGGAGATCTTTGGACAGGACAATGTGGTCGCGGTGACAGACCCTGTCTATCCAGTGTACGTGGAGAGCAACGTTATGGCGGGAAGGGCCGGTCCCGCAGATGAGACTGGAAGGTACAGTGGTCTGGTGTACATTCCGTGCACAGAGGAGAACGGATTCATACCAGCACTTCCTGAGGAGAAGGTTGACCTCATATACCTCTGCTACCCCAACAACCCCACAGGAACAGCGCTCACAGAGAAGCAACTCGCAGAGTGGGTTGACTATGCAAGGGACAGTGGCAGCATAATACTATTCGATGCAGCGTACGAGGCCTACATACAGGAGGATGGAATACCCCACAGCATCTATGAGGTGGAGGGTGCAAGGGAGGTTGCAGTTGAGTTCAGGAGCTTCTCAAAGAACGCCGGCTTCACAGGTACAAGGTGCGCCTTCACTGTGGTGCCAGAGGAACTGGAGGTCCCCGACAGTCAGGGGAGGATGCACTCCCTTAAGGAGCTCTGGAACAGGCGCCAGACAACAAAATTCAATGGGGTATCCTACCCTGTGCAGAGGGCCGCCGAGGCGGTCTACACACCTGAGGGCCAGAGGGAGATAAGGGAGTCAATAGACTACTACATGGAGAATGCAAGGATAATAAGGGAGAGCCTTGAAAGTGCCGGTCTGAGGTACTATGGTGGTGTTAACGCACCATACATCTGGATAAAGACACCTGAGGGCATGGATTCGTGGCAGTTCTTTGACATGCTACTCAATGAGGCGGAGGTTGTTGGAACACCAGGGTCTGGCTTTGGACCGAGCGGTGAGGGATACTTCAGGCTAACAGCATTCAACTCCCTTAAAAATACTGTGAGGGCAATGGAAAGGATATCTGAACTCAGCTTCTAGGTGAGTTCTGAAAATACACATTATTTTTTGATTATTTATTCTTCAGTGGCTGGTTCAGGTCTCGGAGTTCTGAAAATTTACTTTTTTGATGGATGATGTATGGGTTTATCTTCCAAAAAAATAAAATTGGGGTTTTAATTCATGGCAAGGTTTATTGCCCTGTAGGCTACGCTGGTCCCCATATTGAGGTCCCTCTGGACTATCGAGCTGCTTTTGGTTTTTGTCCACCTTGACCAGTCGCTCCTTCCATTGAGGTAGCCCCGCTGCATGAGGCTGTAGATGTCCCCTGAAACGTAGCTTATGCTGGGTGCAAGGTACGTGGCCTGTTTTTCGTAGCTGTTATGGAGTGTAGATGACTCTCCACTTACACAGTGAGGTGCTGAGAAAGTGTCTGTGATGTAGTGGCTTGCAACACCAAAGCAGTAACTGGCATACCTGTAATTCTTGCTTCTGTAGGCACTCCTACCCCTGTCAAGCCACTTTTTAGCCTCTGTAAAGCTTCTGGGAAAGCTGTGCCTAACAGTATCATGAAACTTTTCGTCAGGGTCGTTGGATCCGTCGATCATGGCGTTAATGTTGATCTTTGATCTCTTGGAGGATGGAAGCTTCTCATAGATGGCCTCAGCGGCGTCATAGTGGGTGACGGTCTTCCATGCATAGGAGCATGGCATCAGCATGAGGACGAGAACGAGAATTAATGACACACCCCTCTTCATTTTAAAACCTCCATGATAATATGAGGGATGCACATGTATAAATTTTTCCTTAACAGGGAGTGATGATATAAAAAATAGAAAAAAGAGGACTTTCACTTTCCAGCTCCGCCCCTCACGAAACCGAAGGCCACGAGGCCAGCGGCCACAAGGACACCCACGATACCATAAACGTACCATGAGGAGTCAGCGCCGCCAGAAGTGGAGGTTGCGTTTGTAACCTCATAGGCCCTCTTAGCCTCCATGGGAGAATCCTCTGAAACCTCAGATGCCGCATTCACATCAGCCGGCGAAGCAGTATGCTCAGCACCCGGCGTGTAATCTGCATGGCCTGCGGTACCATGGGAACCTGAGGGTAAACCCCCGGTTGAACCACCTGTGGAGCCGCCTGGAATGCCGGGTACTCCTCCCTGGTTTCCGTTCTGGCTTCCGCCATTGTTCACCGGGATGAGGTCTTCACGTGTCCTGTTTGCTGGGATGCTGAATATGTACTGGAGCGCATTCATGGACCCTGTACCCCCTGAGAGGAGTATGTTGAGTTCTTCCCTGTTTATGAATCGCTCAGCCGCTTTACTGACCGTCGGCAGGGCTATCAGGTTAGGTGATGAGTAGTCGTGCTTGTAGAGCCTGATATATTCCTCGTACATGTTGGATCCGGCTGCGAAGCGTGGGCCCTGCCAGGTGATTATTGCAACCCTTCCTGTGTTGGTCTTCTCATCCCATACCACTATGTAGCCCACCATTCCATTCATACCGCCCTCTGTCTCGAGCCTTGTCTCCTCAGTTGTCAGCCTCTGGTTGGAGTAGGTTCCCTGTCCAGCTGAAACCCCCAGGAGCATGAAGAGGATGTCATCCTTACAGTTGTCCAGTGTTGTAACGTAGATGTACTTCTCGTTCTCACCCCGGGGATAATTCTGGAATATGTAGTCTGCTATGAGGTAACCGGGTGAGCTTCCACCACAGACATGGTTGTGGAAGAGCCAGCCCATTAGCACGTCGAATGGCGGATCATAGGGGAGTACCTCCTGGATTATGTAATTCGCTGAACTCTGAACAGTGAATGTTCCTGTTGTGAGGTTGTAGTACATTGACCTGATTATCTTCTGGGTCCCGTTGATTAGGCAGAAGTCGAACTTCAGCTGACCCCAGAGCGGTGCATGGACAGGCAGGAGTGTCTTTCTGCTTAACCTTGATCCCAGCACATCGAATATTCCATCCCATACAGCGCCTGTGTCCTGGCCGTTGATCCTCACATAACCTGCGGATGTCAGCACGAAAAGGTGGTAGTCATCCTTCTCAAGGTTTATACCCATTGCCCTGAAGAGCTCCACGGCCTTCTCGGCTGCAAGGCGCCCGATGTTTTTGAGGTCACCGTAGGTGAGGTTTCCTGTAATGTATGTCCTGTTTGCCGGTGTTGCATTCACAAGGTTTGTCTGGTTCAGTATGTAGTTGAGGTCGAGTCCGGCTGCACTGATGGTTGTGTTACCCTTGGTGGGTTCATATCCCATGATATAGTTGACCTGGTCCTGTGTGAGGTTGTCGAATGCGTAGAGGATCTTCACAAGTGATTCGGGACTTGTTGTGAGTTTTTTAACTGCCCATGCATTGAACTTGAGTTCAGAGACCGCCGTGGCTTTTGTTTCCTGTTTGTATTTGTTTATCAGTTCCTGCTGACTGTAGGCCATTATTATGAGGGTTCCTGTCTTTGTCTTTGAGTTCCACCTGATGAATCCAACAATATTGGTGTCCGCCGTTGTGTTGAAACCAACGTAGGCCCTCTTACCTGGTGTTGCGTCCATGGCGTATATGAATACGTCATCGTCTGATCCACCGGGCACACCAACAACCTGGTAACTGACACCCTCCAGTGGAAGTCCGAATTCATTGGTTGCAGGGTAGTATTTTAGGAGTGTCTCTATCATTGCGTATCCGCTGATGGTACCGAGGCAGACGTGTCCATGGAATGCCGCCTCCCTGAGTATGTCAGGTGATAGTCCTATTGCCCATGCGTTTGCAAGGCTTGCTATGGGGAATGTGTCGCTTCCGAGTTTTTTCTGGAGTGCCTGGTACTGTGTGAGTGTCATGTTCTGTGACACGGTTCCAACGTAGAGTGGTGTCATGCTGGCGTTTTTGAAGTATGCCACTATGAGGTCGTTTCCCTTCCTTACGATGAATGCGAAGTCCAGGGGGTCGAGGCGTGTTTTTCTGAGCATCAGAAGGTTACCCTTCCCGTAGCTCACTCTACCGCGGGCCTGGTTGAGTATGCCCTCAAGGACATCCTCTGATGTCTGGTTCCTGTAGTATGCTGTTCCGGCTGTTGTTATAACCAGGACATCACCTGTTTTTGTTAAGTTCAGTATCTTGTCAGCCTTCCTGGTGATCTCCCTTCCCAGTCTGTAGGCGTCTGTGGCGTTCATCCTGAGGGAGAGGTAAGCAGCGTATTTTGTCCCGTAGTCTGTGAGCTGGAATGTGTGTGAGAGTTCCCTGTAACCGGGGGCCCTGACCTTTATGGTGAACCGTGTGGTGTTTGTGATGTTCCCGTAGGTGAAGAGGATCTTTGTTATGTTGGCTGCCGGGTCAAAGGTCCTTGTGAAGTTGATCCTTGTTCCGTTTTCGTCTGTGACTTCCTGTATGTCAGGGTTTATCTGGCTGTTGTCGTCGGCATACTCGTACTTTACATCAACCCCTACCTCACATGAGGTGTCCGCCGCGCTCACTGAACCTGTCAGTGTTACAGCAAAGAGAAGAACAATGAAAGCGATGAAATACTGTCTTCTCATCAAAATTTTCACCTCCTTAAATTCTTTCATAAAAAATAATGATATTCTTAATATATAAAGATTAGTTATTACTAAATTTGGGTAATGGCGAGTAGAAATAATACTTAATTCTGTATGGTGATGGGGTATTGCGCACTTTCAGGTGTGAGAAGAAAAGGGCATTTTAATGGGTTTAAAAATAAAAAGGTATTTGGAGAAGGCGTTTAATGCCTTTATTTCTTCCTTTCTATCCTGATTGAGATTGGGGGTTCAATTTCCTTCTTGCGGATCACCCAGATCGCGGCTCCAAGCACAATGAGGATTATGAGCCATGCGGGTATCACGATGACGGTATCAGATGTCTCTATGGTCTTTGTCTGGTGGTAGCGACCATATTTTATCTCTGTCTTCGCGGTGTAGGGTCCGAATTCTATCCACCCTGGCTTCCAGGTCTCAACCAGTGTGTAGTTGTCTTCGGGGTAGACAACACCGTCGATGGGGACCCTCTGCGTCCCTGTTATCCCTGTGAGTTCAATGGCCCCTGTCATGTTTGCCTGGACGGTACCAGTATTTCTGAGTTTGTAGGTGAACTTACCTGGCATGAAACTCAGAAGAACACTTGGAGCTTTGTGGTCCTCCAGCTTCAGGGACTCCACTATCGGGCCGGGGAGACCCACATATATGGGTACCACCAGTTCAACTCCCTGGACTATCTGTACTTGTCCCGCTGTCCTGTTCTGAACTGGTAACCCCCTTATAACTATGGCCCCTGCGGCGTCAAGGTAGTTTATCTTTCCTGGCGCATTCACTGTGAACCTGATCTTCCTTGACTCGCCAGGTTTCAGTTTGAATGATGTGTTGCCCTCTATGGTTATCCACTGGGCTATCCCCCTGTCGGAGTATACCAGGTTAACGCTGTCCATGAGGAGCCTCTTCTTGGTTACGTTGACGTTCACCTCTTCCTTACCGATGTTTCTCACGGTGATTTCGCCACTCACTGACTGGCCAGGTTTCAGGTTGTACCTGAAGTCTGCTGGTGATGCCCAGAGACCGGTTGCCACTGCGGGTGCTATGTAGCCAAGAATGAATATGATCATTAAGAGGGCTGTTAAATATCTGGTTTTCATTGTCATCCACCTTTCCTATAAAAAAGAGTTTGGGATCGGGACTATAAAAAATTTATTAAAAATTTTTAAAAGAAAGAGGTTGTTAAAAAAGGTATTTTCTTTTTTGTGTTGTTGTGCAGCTTATGGTGGTGCAGCTGTGTTGTGTTTAACTGCTGTGTAGGTGTTTGTGATTGTGTATACACCATCCTCTGTGAATGAAGGCACATTTAGCTGCATTCTTGTTGTCCACTGTGTTGGTGTCCCGGTCCTCTGGGCTGCCTTGTTCATGTTGTCATAGATTTTCTGTGATGACTGGGTGAATGTTAGGTATGATCCTGTAACGTTGCTGAATATTTTGAACCCTGTTATTGGTATTGTGTCTGTTGCTGTGAGGCTTGTGAATGCTGCAGCGTTTGCCTTGACGTAGAGGTCGATTTTAACGTTACCTGTGTTATTTATTGTGAAATCAGGACTTGTACCTGTGTTCCCTGCGTTTATTGATCCAAAGTTAACGTCTGGTACCTGTATTGCGATTGCCTCAGGCACAGTGACTGTCACTCTCTGTGTTGCTGTTGCCGCATATGATGGTGAACTGTATGCACCGAGTGCCACCACAAACATCAGGGCAACTATAAGTGGGATTACCCCCATTATTTTTTCCCTCATATATATCACCAGATTAATTTTTCAGATAAAATTAATTGTCACAGCCCACTATATAAATCTTTCGAGATTTCGTGACATTGGAAACATATAATAAATGAATTTGTGATTATTGTCACAAAATCAGGTTGATGTGTAGATGAGGGTTGTTGAGTATGTGCCTGGATCCGTGTATGTAGGCACAGTTATGTAAAGGCTGAGTGGAACACTTGAGGATCCTATAAATCCAGAATATGTCATTATGACCTGGTTGGAGGTTGTAAATGGCCTCTTGCTTAGGCTTGGTGTGCTGAACTTAAAATTGGAGAGGGGTATCGTGAGTGAACTGTTGGCTGTATTTACAAGGTTGCCTGATGCCCTTACAGAGAGGGTATCACCACCGGCGATTATGTAGTTTACAGTTGCTGTTACAGCGTCGGGGTAGCTCCTCTCAATCCCATCAGGGGGTACCGTTCCAAGGCTGATGGTGGATGGCTCAACGGTTACTGATGACCACAGTGAAAGTGGCTGCACCACACCCCCACGGGGAGTTGAAGTGTTATTCACTGATGAATTGTTTCCAGTCTCATTGACCGCAGCTGCAGTGAAGACACCCATAACCAGCAAGAATAATACCATAACCGGAATCAGCGCTTTTCTCATAAGATCCCCAACCTACTGTCAATATAAAAGGCGCAGCATTTATATATTTTTTGATTTTAATCTCAGAGGAGTACATCTGATGGAGCATCGCCTGTTCAGATGTTTTCCAGGATCATCGTTTTCCTTAGATGTGGTCCAGGACCATCCTTCTCCTCTTATGCCTCCGGAAGTCCAGTGATGTTGAGACACTGCTGAGGTACTTCCTGCTTATCTCCGCAGCCCTCACTATTTCATCATCCCTGGGCCGCCGGGCACCCAGGCTGTTGTTGTAGCCAACATAACCGGTTATGCGGTAGGGAACGTCCCACTCTGAGAGGAACTCCGCGATTTTTTCAATCTCATCAACATCCACGATTCCAGGGATGAGGACAGTTGAGACCTCCAGTTTACCTGAACCTGTGAGTTCCTCTATACACTCAAGGACAGACCTGTTTGATCTTCCTGTGAGCTGCAGGTGTTTCTCATCATCGAGTGCCTTGAGGTCAACGTGGACCTCGTGGAATGTACTCTTCCTCAGGATTTCCCACCGTGTGCCGTTGGTTGAGATGGTCACATGGAGGTCCCTGCTGAGGGCCTCTGTGAATTCAGGCAGGTCCCTCTGCAGTGTGGGCTCACCACCGGCTATGAGCACACTGTCTATACCCTCCTCTGAACTGATCCTCAGGACCCGGTCTGCTATCCTCTCCGCATCATACTCCCTGCAGTTTCGTGGGGTGAAGAAGCAGTACCTGCACCTGAGGTTGCAGGTGGGTGTGAGCACGGTTATGATGTCACTTACGGATATGTGTGATAGCTGGATATGTTTCACCTCGGAGGTATACTATGATGTCACTTACAGACATCTCTGATGTACAAATAAATTTCAACTCAAATTCATGGTTTATTGCTGTTGTGGTATATATGTGGCGGTCCAGATCCTGCATTTCTGCTCATCTTTCCACACCAGGGAACCAACTTCATTATACATCTATATTACGAAGTTACCTTTCTCTGACACAGAAGTACTCAGATACGTCATCCTCAGATAACCTGTGCTCACGCCAGACCTCACACCCACTGCAGAGGCATTCCTCATGGGGATCTATATCCCTGCAAATGGCTCTACCTGTGGAACAGTAGACCCCTGGAACCCTGTCGGTGTCCATGCGCATGGCACTGTCAAGGTCCTGCTGGGTTATTAGGAGCATTATCTTCTTCTTATCTGCCACGCACTGACTCCTGCTCTGGACGGGACACTCAAGGCAGAGGCACCTTCTGATGTTTTCCATACTGAAGTCAACCTGCATGCCATCACCGTAACTGTATATGTTTCTGCTGCCACTTCATATTTACCCCAACTCCAAAAAATTTTAATTAATAATCATTATAAATTTTTTCAGAAAATAACCTTTATTTAAAACTTTTGTCTTGTAACTTTTAGAAAGTGATATTAATGAAGGTGATCTATTTAATATTGGTAGAATGTGGTCAAACGGGGACTGATCCGGGAGACATTTCTACCGAAGGTGATCTAATGGCTGAGTTATATGAGAAAATGGTAAAAGAGGCCATGATGGCCCAGAAAGCCGATGTGGAAACCATAAAAAAGAACAGGGGAAAGGAGTTTAAAATAAAGGATACAAAGGCCTACCTGGACGTTGTGCAGGACATGAAGGCTGTGGGGGAACAGAGCGAGGCGGTGATAAACCTGCACAAGGACTCAGTGAAGGCCCACTATGAGATACTTGACAGTCTTACAGACACCATAAGACCAGAGGATGACCCCTTCGTTGAACACTACCAGACACCCGTGGTCCTGGAGATACTGAGGGACGAGGACAGTGAATTTGAGAAGAGCCTTGAGGCATTCATAGATGCAATAGGAAGGGCAGAGGCCCTCATAGGAAGGGAGGCAATAAGAAGGTATGGAGGATTCTATGGGCCAACCTGTGTGGTTGACTTCGCCCTCATGCCAGGAAGCACAAGCAACGTGGTGAACAGGATCCTCAGGGAGACAGATATACTTGAGATGCACAAACAGGCGATCCTCTCAGCAAAGTCATGGGGTATGAACACCTCCTATGGTATTGGAGAGGTATTCGCAAATGAGATCGAAAACGGGGCAACCGCTGCAGAGGCGGCAGAGAAGGAAATAGAGATGGTGAAATACATCTACCAGGAACCTGTTGAGGCACAGGCAAAACTCATGGACGATCATGGACACGAGTCCTTCGATGTGAGGGAGTACATGTCCCGCTACAGGAAGGAGATGGAGGGGACGGTGAAGGCCGCCATTGATGATGGGGTGCACTACGGCAACATACTCACGGTACCGGCGTACTGCGTCGGTGACATATCACACCACATAGCCCAGTCCACCTACAACATGTGCAAGGATGATGTGGTGATGGCCATAATCGAGGCAACAACCGGGGTTATGGAAAGCACACTTAACAGTGCAGTCAACTCATTTAAGAGCGAATATGATGTGCTGAGCCTTGCAACCGGTTCATCTGCATGTGCAGTTGAGTACATACTTGAACTCGACGGATTCAATGCAATCGGTGTTGTTGACCTCCTCACCAAGAGGTTCCACAACTATGTGCAGTTATACCCCACAAGGGGGGCTGCAGCAGAGCTCCACAACAGTGACTTCATGGACATGATATACCGTGGATGGACCCATCTGGATGAGGCAAGGAGGATGCTCAACGGAGCAGAGGGTCCACTTGAGCCAATGGTTGCTGGACATAAGGTTGACCTCTCACCGATACATGAAAACGAGGTTATAATGAACCCGCAGCGCTACACATACCCTGCCTGCGCAATAACCGTGAGGTTCTCAGCCCTCATGAGACTTGCCGATTACCCATGCCTCCTTACAAGTGAACCTGTAACAGCAACCCTCATGACCAACATAATCGCACTCCATAAGGAGAGCGCAGCATCACCTGCAAGGACCTGTAAGAACTGTGCAGCGGCAGCACTGGTGGACTTCAGGCACAGCCACTGCCAGTGGAGAGAGGCTGTATAACCTCAAAACACTTCTTTTTTCGGGTGATGGTATGAAATGCTATGTATGTGCAGAGCAGGGAAAGGAAACCGATGCTGTGGCCATATGCATTGTCTGTGGCATGGGTCTCTGCACAGAACACGCAATACGGGAGGAAACCGAGGTATGGAGTGGCGGCTACCCCTTCCCGGCAGAGAAGGTTGGGGGTACCCTGCCCAGGATACTCTGCCCCTACTGCTACAACGTTATGAAGGAGGACTAGGATGGTATCCCTTACAAAAAGGTGCATCGCCGAGTTTATAGGGACCTTCATTCTTGTGTTCTTTGGGGCAGGGTCAGCCGCGGTGACACTGATGATAGCATCTGGTGGCACATCCCCCAACCCATTCAATATTGGAATAGGGCTCCTTGGGGGACTCGGGGACTGGGTTGCAATAGGTCTCGCCTTTGGTTTTGCAATAGCTGCCAGCATATATGCCCTGGGAAACATCTCGGGCTGCCACATAAACCCGGCAGTTACCATAGGGTTATGGTCTGTTAAGAAGTTCCCTGGACGTGAAGTCGTACCCTACATCATTGCACAGCTCCTTGGAGCTGCATTCGGGAGCTTCATATTCCTCCAGTGTGCTGGTATAGGAGCGGCCACCGTTGGTGGGCTGGGGGCAACAGCACCATTCCCTGGGATAAGCTACTGGCAGGCAATGCTTGCAGAGATAGTTGGTACATTCCTCCTCATGATCACCGCAATGGGTGTTGCCGTTGATAGGAGAGCCCCCAAGGGCTTTGCAGGGATAGTTATAGGGCTCACGGTTGCCGGTATAATCACAACACTAGGTAACATAAGTGGAAGCTCACTGAACCCGGCACGTACCTTTGGCCCTTACCTCAATGACATGATCTTCGCAGGTACTAACCTCTGGAACTACTATCCCATCTACGTCATAGGACCCATTGTGGGGGCGGTTCTTGCAGCACTCACCTACCAGTATCTCACATCGGAATAACCCACCTTTATTTTTAGGAGATAAATATCATAGACTCATCAGGTCGTGTCGGTAAGTTAGGGAAGGTCTTTTTACTGAAAGGTTAATTTCCTTTAAATTTAAAGTCCCGACCCTCAGGAGTCCTATGTTTCTTTGTTTTTACTGTTGGTTCTTGGGAGGGTTTTCAGTTGGGGTGTGTTGATCAGGGAGTGTTGTCAGTAATATGATGGCAACATACCAGTTTAAGGTGTTTAGCGCTGGTTGAAGTACCAGTATGATGTAGAGGAGGAGTGCTGTTAGGACCGTTTCAACAAAAATTTTAAGCTGCCCTTTGTGCTGGTTTGAAGTTCTATAGCCATAGAGGGAGAGCATGGTAAGCATCAAGAGAAAAACCATGAATTCTGAGGCTCCATGGACATCAAACACATAGAGGAATGAAATTACCATCAAAACCGTGAATAGGCCTAAAAACCTTCTTTCATCAAATGACATTTATAAAACCTCCTGAATAAGGAGGAATGGCGGTACTTTAATACCACCACCCACAATGTGTACGACGCCTTTCTGCAGGTTCAAAGATGAGATAAAGGGCACCCGCTTTGCCCCAGGGACCCCCGTACACTGTCCCGGCAAACCATATAATAAACCTTCCACCAGTTAAACTCCTCACCATGCCATTCACCCCTCATCTTCAACCGATACTTTCAGTTTTTTGCTTGCTGTATTTTAATGATGCTTTTTTCTCAATCTTTTGAATCAGTTACTGGTTTGATTATGGTTAACACTGTAAAGGCGATATATGCGGTGGCGGTTACTGTAATCGCGACGCATGTGGTGCCCACAACATTTTTGTTGATGGGTGTTTCTGTGAGGATGGCGTTTGTTAAACCTATGAGGTTGAATCCCAGTGTGAACAGGGCGCTGATTAGTAGTGTCCCGGTAAAGTCATGGTCATAGCATCCACCCGTGTCTATGATAACCCCCTTCAAACCAGTCATGAACAGTATAGCAATGACATCTAAAATGAGAATATAGGCTGCTGAATCAACAGGGTCCCCTGAGACAACATAGAAGAATGGGGCCAGCTCATCCCCCTGCAGCCACCCTGATAGAACTATAGCCGCAGTTATGGCAAAAACCGCCAGTAACGTTAATATAAACCTTTTATATTTCATAGCTTTTCCCCTCTTTTAAAAAATAATTGGTTACTGTTCTATTAACTAGAATGTTGGAGTGTTTTGTGTTCCATGTGTTTGATGTATCAGCTGTTTATTTTCTCAATGTAGACGACTTTTATCAGAGGGAGTTCTTTATTTTTGAGTTCAGGTGTGGTTGTGTCCTCTGCAGGGTAGAAGTATTCACCATATGCTTTTATATGGTCCCCCTTTTTTATTGGGGTTTTCCCGGCGTAACTTAGGAGTATGTAGTCTGGTGTGGTGTTGATCTTGAGGGCAATGAAGGTTTCCTGTGGTTTGACACCGTATGATTCCCCCTTTTTATACACTGTTCCCTCAACCCAGACCTTCTGACCGTTGAGGGCGTATGGATCCTCCCTTGAAGTGGAAAGGTCAAGTGCACGGCACTCCTCCTTATATTTCACGGCTTCAGCGCCTGTTAAGGGTTTAGCGAGATCATTTCCACTGGATGGAAGGGAAATACCTGCTATAAGAAGCTCACTCACTCCGTAACCCACAAAAAAGCCAGCAAGCAGACCAAGAATCAGAAAATGCCTTCTATCCATACTTTTCACCTCTTAATGGCTATGACTCTTAGTTCATAGTGCGGATCATAGACTCTGTACCAGCCCCATACTTCTCTGTAAAGTGGAAAAGTTCCAAATATTGTATGTATACCCCCTACAACCTCTTTGTGCCACCCACAGACCCACCGATATTCTATACGCACGTATACTTTCCTGTATTCCGTGTAGCTTGTGTGATATCTTCCTTTTATGTTTTCAATTTCTTCTGGCGATGGTTCTTCTGTGGTGTTTTCTGAGAGGTTATCTCCTGTTCCGTCCGCTGATGTGTTGTTTCCACTTATAAGTAGTGCCATACCACTGTATTCATCTTTAAATTCTTCAAGTGGTCTTGATATCTTCCCGAGGCTGGGGTCTGCCAGTGAAACTGTCTCATTATCCACATCTCTTATGACACTGTAATGACCGTCCATGTAGACTATCATCCCAGGTTTCAGGTTTTCTACAGAAACCCTCTTTGCGACTGCATTCACGCCTTTGGCCTTTGCTGCTTTGATGAGTCCCTGCATTGTTGTTCCGTCTTCTGTGGTTTCGGCGAGGTCTGCGAGCTCATCTTCGGTTGTGTTTATTCCAAGGTTCTGGAGTAGTGTGGCGAGTGCTGCCGGCCCGCAGGTGTAGTTCCTGGTCTGCATAACCACTCCTGTGGTGTCGGCTGTGATGTTATCGTCTATGGTGAACTCTGCTGGATCCGTGAAGTTCCCTTCAGGGTTATCTGCTGTGGATAGTTCCATGGGATCGGTGGGGTTGCTGCTGTTATCCTGCGGGGTTTCTGCGGCTGCGGCAGCGTTAAAGGATACTGCGAGTGTGAGGAGGATCAGCAAACCCCAAAGACACGACTTTCTCATCCATTATCACCACCATAAATTGATAATAAATCTATAAGAAAAACTCATATATATATATTACGGTTCACTTTTAATGTATTATTCACGTTGATGGGAAAGGATTCTTCTGGGGGGTTGCTTTCGTGTCACCTGGTGATCATCGGGGTCATTGGTTTTTTTCTGGTTTGTTTTCGGGAACCCTGTATATCCCCCTTTTTTTCTGGTACAGGTTTGGGGATACTGTTAATTGGTGGATATGGGCGAGGGTGTTGATGATTTATTTAATTTATTTTTTCATCCCCTCTTTTGGGGTTCTTTTGTGTTTGTGGGGTTCTGGGATGATGTTGATTATTCCGGCTGGGAGAATGGCTGACCATAGGCTCTCTATTGTGCCTTTGGTTAAACTGATATCCATGAGTGTTGAATAGGTGATACCTGTGATGTTGATGATGGCAAGGGATAGGAGACATGGTGGCCAGTTCTCCCCCCACCATGCCTTCAGGAGACTTAGCAGGAGTAGATTGAGCAGCAGGTAAAAGAGGGCTGTGTTCAGCCGCTGATAGATGAGTTGAAAGAGTCCGCTTGCCGGAATGCCCCCTGAGAATAGGATTAGGAGTGTTGATATGAGAACAATCACCATTCCAGCCATACTTACAAAATAACTCTTCTCTGATTTCATTAAAACCCACCATTTATCTATTTTTTTATCTGTCGAGATGGTACCTGTGAACCCACCGGTATGCCTGGGGGATCCTCTTGAGCAACCCCCCATTAGTACTTGCGCAGTTCCCATGATAATAATTTAAGGGATTTTGTGGGGTTTTTATGGGAATATGTGGTGTGCCCACCAGGGGCTCCACCAGGTTTCGAGGATCGCCGCCAGGAAGAGGAGGGTTATGCTGATTCCAAGGAGTTTCAAACCCCACATCACAGCCCCCTTAACTTCTCTGAAGTTCCCACGGATCCTTCTTGTCCTGATAACCTCTATGATGGCCTTAAAAACGTAACGGCTCAAATTAGCCCCTGCAATAAAAGACAGTATTAGTGCAGGGAATTCTAGGTAGCAGTGAAGGCAGCCTAAGACGAATAGGGCTCCTTTCCACTTCCAGACATGGATTATACCCATAAGAATCGCTATACTTTCGCTCTCTACTATCCAGAGGAAGTAGGGTAAAATTATTGTAAAGCCAAGTATAAAGTAGAGGATGGCTTTACTGGAGTTATGGAGGAATATTGACAGGAAATTGTTTAATGGACCAGCATTGACCCCTGTATCCACATCATGGATATTAACATCAGTGAAATTATAATCGAATTCCGAGGATGAATCGCCTAAGTCATTAAACGCGTTTTCTGGTATCATACACATAAAATAGCTGAATATTAGAAGGGTTAGGAGTATAAATGATACTAGGGGCGCATAAAACCATTTATCATCTCTTTTAAACGCAGAATAAAGAGAGGCGCATATCAAGAACATCCAGCATACCATAAATGGATTGAAAGCCACCCCCCAGAAATGGAAATCCATGTTCACCATCCAGGATAATGTAGATGAAAAACCAGACAAAACACTAATAAAAATAAAAATGCCAACAATTAATACATCCCTTAACTTTATACTAAATTCCACCAAATCACCCCAATATAAAAAATAAATGGATGTTACTTAAACTCAACATCGACTTCTCCGTAGAATCCGCCTCGTCCGGTGCCTGCCTTGAACCGAATACGTTTTGTATGGCTTATTATATATCTTCCAGCGGCACTCAGTTGGTGCCATACGTACCGTGCCCAGCTTGAGAAGGGATCATTTCCATAGCCTTTACCTTTGATGTTTTGCATTTCCTCGGTGCTTAGGATTTTTCTGTGTTTATATGGGGTTCTGTTTGGTTTTCTGGTTCTGTTGTGTTTTCAGTTGTTTCTGTTTGGTTGGTGGTTGTGAGGGTGTAGCCTGTGTAGATTTTTTGGAATTCTTCCAGTGGTATTTCTATGTTTCCCTGTGTGGGGTCTGCGAGTTTAACGGTGTTGCTGGTGACTTCCCTGATGAGGGTGTAGTGTCCCTTGCCGCCGCTCACTGTATAGGCGATCATGTTTTCGTGGAGTTCAGTGATGTTGAGTTTCACTCCAATGAGGTTCACGCCTTTGGCCTTTGCTGCTTTGATGAGTCCCTGCATTGTTGTTCCGTCTTCTGTGGTTTCGGCGAGGTCTGCGAGCTCATCTTCGGTTGTGTTTATTCCGAGGTTCTGGAGTAGTGTGGCGAGTGCTGCCGGGCCGCAGGTGTAGTTCCTGGTCTGCATAACCACTCCTGTGGTGTCGGCTGTGATGTTATCGTCTATGGTGAACTCTGCTGGATCCGTGAAGTTCCCTTCAGGGTTATCTGCTGTGGATAGTTCCATGGGATCGGTGGGGTTGCTGCTGTTATCCTGTGGGGTTTCTGCGGCTGCAGCAGCGTTAAAGGATACCGTGAGTGTGAAGAGGATCAGCAAACCCCAAAGACACAACTTTCTCATCCATTATCACCACCATAAATTGATAATAAATCTATAAGAAAAACTCACATATATATTACGGTTCATTTTTAATGTATTAACACATGAAGGATCTTTCAGCATCACTCAGCTGGACTCTGGTGATAATCAGCAAATAGATATTAAAATTCTCAGAGAATCCCCCCAGTGACCATGCTGCCCTTTGAAGTACTGGACTGTTATATTGATATTTCCAGTGTCTTTTTCCGGATTTGATGTTATTGGCTCTTTTTCTCATGTAAAAGGCCGATGGCTGAGTGTCTCAATTTATTTTTCTGGTGTTCAGCCTTGGGATTTTTACTGAAATCAGAAAATAAGGTGTATGTTCCCTGGAGATTCAGGGCATGGTAATTAACCGAATTATTATCCTGGAGACATGATTTCAATAACTAAAGGTTCCTTTTCATGGTAGCAAGCTGTTCTTCCCTTCTCTTGAGGCGTGTTGATAGGAGGAAGATCGTTATGGCGACAAACACAAGGAGGAGGAACGAATACCTGTAACCACCGGTTCCTCCAATGGATGCCACAACACCCCCGATCATGGCACCCCCCACCAACTGGCCGGCACTTGAAAGTATATTCAGGAGGGCCTGGCCGGAGGCCCTGTGTTCAGGGGGAGCCTCAGAAAGCATTATGTACCTCAGGGGGGCCCCTATAACTGTTATGAGGCCAAGGCCCATGAGAACCTCGGCCAGTATGAAGAGCGCCAGGACGGATGATAGAAGGGCCATCATCAGGCACCCTGTTATAAGTATGAGGCTACCTGAGACCATCACGATCCTTGACCCAACCCTGTCAAGCAGGAAACCGATAACAGGTGCCCCAAGGGCCATTGTCATCACAAATGGAAGTAAACTGAAACTGGCCATTGATTCTGATAGTGAAAGGGCCAGGAGGGCATAGCTTGGTATGAAGACGATGGCCGACTGTGACAGGCCATTGCCTGCAGATATTGCAGTTGCAATTCTGACCTCCCTTTCCCTGAGTAGGTCCACCTGTATTATGGGATCCCGGGCACTGTTTTCAACACGCCAGAGGATGGGTAGAAGTGCCATGGCGATTAAAAGGGGAAGTGAAACGATTGGTCTTGTGATGCTTCCCGGGATATCTGCTGTATTAAGCTGGTTTATGCCAATGGCCAGTGATGTTACAAGGACGGCGAGTATGATGGTCCCCAGGACATCAAAACCACCCTCATCATCCTTAACCGTGACGGGGAGTATGAAGAATCCTGCTATAACAATGATGGCTGCCACCGGGATATTGATGAGGAACAGCCACTCCCACCCGTAGGGGAGTATGAAACCTGCAAGCACGGGACCTGCTATTGATGAGAAACCGAATACCGATCCGATGATACCGAGCGCCCTGCCGCGGCTCTCAGGGGGGAACGTGTCCCCTATGAATGCACTTGCAACAGGGAAGATACCCCCGGCACCGAATCCCTGAAGTGATCTTCCGAGGATGAGAAGGGGATATGATGGTGATAACGCTGTTATGGCGGATCCCGTTGTAAAGAGGGTTATGTCAAGGATGTAAATGTTTCTCCGACCGTACCTGTCTGAGAGCTTTGCCATGACAGGTGTTCCCACCATGAAGAAAAGTATGTATGATGCAAACATCCAGGATGCAAGGCGGGGGTCCACATGGAATGATTTTTCAATTGCAGGAAGCGCCGGGCCGATTATTCCTATATCGAGCGCCCCCATGAAGACCCCTGCAAAGAGCAGCACCAGATTATGTTCCTGCTTTTTGTGTCCATGTGAACTATTCAGTGTTCAACCGATAAATCCTTTATCAATTTCAGCGGGAAAAGAAAGTTTCTTGGAATTTTGTGGTTTAGGGTTTGTGAAAAAGAACTTTGGGGATTTTTGAAAAGGAAAAGGTTTCAGCGAATCTCACTGGTTTATGAGTTTAAGTCCAGTGATCTCCGCTGTGTTGGTGTCCAGTGCACGCAGGTCATCAGGGCTGAATTTCCTTATGTCGTCGTGGCCTGCAAGCTGTGCCAGCATCTTGGCCTCCTCGGTCATGGACTTTATGTAGTTGGCAACCCTTCTGGCAGCAAGGTCCACGTCCATCCTTTTCCTGAGGACAGGGTCCTGTGTTGCCACACCAACAGGGCACTTACCGGTGTAGCACATGCGGCAGGCACGGCATCCCATGGCGATCATTGCACCTGTACCGATGTACACAGCATCCGCACCCATTGCCATGGCCTTGGCAACGTCGGCACCGCTCCTGATACCACCGGTTATGATGAGGTCAACCTCATCCTTGAGCCCGATGTCATTGAGACCGTTAACTGCCTGTACAAGGGCTGCGAGGGTTGGAACACCTGTATGCTCTATAACAACCTCAGGCGCCGCACCTGTTCCACCCTCCATTCCATCAACTGAGATCACATCTGCCCCGGCCTCGGCGGCGATCTGGACGTCCTCATAGACCCTTCCGGGTCCAAGTTTGACAACAATCGGCACCCTCCAGTCTGTGACCTCCCTTAGGAGTTCTATGTGCTTTGCAAGGTCGCCCTCCCTTGTGGCGTCAAGGAAACGGGCGGGGCTGAGAGCGTCTGTTCCTTCGGGTATTCCACGGATCTCTGCAACCTCAGGGCTTACCTTCTCTGCCAGGAGGTGTCCTCCCATACCAGGCTTTGCGCCCTGCCCTATCTTGACCTCTATTGCATCTGCCACGTTGAGGTAGTCTGAGGATACACCGAATCTACCACTTGAGTACTGGACCATGAGGTTATCTGCCAGTTCCCTCTCCTCGGGTAGCATTCCGCCCTCACCTGTGTTGGCGCAGGATCCCACGAGGGATGTGCCCTTGGCCATGGCCAGTTTGCTCTCCTTGCTGAGGGCACCGAAGGACATACCCGCAATGAGTACAGGGGTCTGGAGGACCAGTGGTTCCTCTGCAAATCTGTCACCAAGCACCACGCTGGTGTTGCAGGGCTCCCTGTACTTGTCAACAGGGGGAATTGATGCCTGGGCAGGGAGTATTATTATATCGTCAAAGTTTGGCAGCCTCCTCTCTGTACCGAATCCCCTGAGGACATATTTACCTGCCTTGGATGTGTACCTGATATCTGCAATTGTCCTTGGGTCCCATATGCTTCCTGCGCCTGTTGGCAGGAGAACAGGGCATGCTGCAAGACATGATCCGCACATTATACACTTGGTCTTATCTATCTCGGCATGGTCCTCAACAATCTCTATTGCGTCTGTGGGACAGACGATTTCGCAGGTACCACAGAATACACACAGTCCCTGTGTTGCTGCTGCAAGGTCTGATGATGGTGATGAGGGCGTTATGGATGATGTGGTGGGTTTTTTGATTTCAAAGCCCCTCTGGATGTCGTTGACGTACTCCATAACGTCAAGGGCCTCCAGGCAGCCCTGTTCACAGGCAGCCACACATGCAGGTGTATCACCGGGGCTTTCCATGCACTGCTGGTCACACTTAACCATCCCATCATCTGTGTATGTTATTGCACCTATTGGGCACATGAGCATGCAGAGTTTGCAGCCCACACATGACTCCTGGTCGATCTTCACTGCACCGTTTTCCCTCTGGATGGCATCCCTGAAGCATCCCCGTGCACATGACGGGTCAACACACTGCTGGCATACGATTGCATGGTATCCCGTGTCCATCTTGTTGAGGAATATGGCACTTCTTCCAAGGACCTCCTCACAGGCCTCCACGCACTTGTTACACCCATCACATTTTTCAGGTTCTGTTAAGAGTATCTGCACCATTTAAACCACCTAACCGTAGAATGGACGTATCTCCTTGCGCTGTATTTTTTTGAATTCCTCTGGAGAGGCGTCTATTGAGTATCTGCTGAAGAGTGATGATAGTTTGTTCAGATCATCCCTTTCAGGTTCCAGGACCTTTGCATTGGTTCCGGTTTCGAAGTCTCCAGCAACGTATATGTTGCCGCCAATTATCCAGTCACCTATATCTTTACCGGTGTCCCCTGTTATTATGAGGTCTCCGCTCAGCATGTAGAGACCTGCAAGGTCACCTATGTCCCCATCGATTATGATCACACCGCCCTTGTTGAGCTGCCCGATTCCGTCACCTGCGTCTCCATGGATCACTATTGTTCCGTTGTAGGTTCCAAAACCCACACCATCGTCTGCATCTCCGTGGACGATTATCTCCCCTGCGGTCATGTTGTTGCCAACGTATCTCCCGGTTTTTCCATGAATCTCTATCTTTGGTCCGTGGTTGAGTGCCCCAACGAAGTCACCGAACCTTCCACTGAGGATGAACTCTGCTTCCTCCCTTATCCCCACAACAATGGAGTCCAGTTCAGCGTTGCTCTCTATGCTGAATTTCTTTATGTTATCCCTCAGCCCTTCCTTTATCTTCCTGTTGATGTCCCTTGTTGAGAGATCATCACCTGCGATTTTCATCTCCTGAACAGTCATCTAACATCCCCTGTTGTTTAATGTTCTTTGATGAACATTTTCCACATATCATAATTTAAGGATTCCCATTTCTGGAAATCAGACATATACGATTATATATTATGATGAGATTAGTATCTATTATACTGAGATCTGTAAATGGTGATGGTATGAAGACGCTTGTGAGTAACCTGCGGGGAAGGTGCCTCTTTGATGTGGCTGTGAAGGCCCAGATAGATGGGCTGATATCGGTACAGGCAGAGGACTTCAATGATACATGTCTCGAGAAATTCATAAAGGGAGGTATTATTCGGGTTGAGGGGCGAAACCCCATTGAGGCCGCCAGAAAGATAGCAGAGGTCATAAGGGGTGCTAAAAAGCATGGGGAGGTCTATGTTGCATTCGATGGAAGTGACCTTGGTGGCCTACTCTCATTTTTAGCCCACCGTGAGGGGGTGGATGGTATCTACACGTGCTTTGGGGATTCTGCGGTGCGTCTTCCCCCACTGAAACTTGACATATCTGATACCAGGCTCAGGATACTCGAGGCCCTTGAGGAGGAAAGCCTCAACGCGGTTTTAATTGCAAGGAAGGTCGGCATTTCAAGGGCTATGGTCTACAAGCATCTCTCTGGTCTGATGGAAATGGGGCTTGTGGAGCAGTCCCAGATGTTTGATAGATACTCCATTACAGATGCAGGTAAACTCGTTATAATATAATGAAGTTTAAGGTACGGGTTTACAAAAAAGGAGTTGGTTTGCGAATCAACTTACAAAAAAAAGGAGGTTTGATTTGAAGTTTGCGGTTATTACCAGAAAAATGTTTATTCCATTGGGTATCCAACCCTGAGCCTGTAGGATGCCTTTTCACTTATAAGCACAGTACCCGGCACAAAGAAGTCATCGAATTCAGCAACCTTCTGCTTCATACAGGGCTTCAACTCATCCTTGCTGGCATAGGAAGCACATTCATCACTCTCCAGTATACCCTTCCTGACAAGTTCAATGTACCTCATCTTCAGAGTTTCATCATCAAGAACGCTCATCATAATCACCAATATCTACTATATTCCAGCAATATATATATTTTTTGCAGTGCAATCTCTATGGGGTATAAGTATTTATACTACATCGGACAATACTATATACAATGTTCAGAAAAATAAATTTCTGGCATCATGATAAAAAAGAGTTAAGGGGCCTGAAATGATCAAAAGACCTTTAAATTACAGTAAAAACGAGGAGAAATATTCCATAATGTTAAAAACGGTTGTTGAACACCTCAGAGATCAGGGATACGATTTAAAGGTGAATAACGGTAAAAAGAAACTCAGACCACGTATGCTGAAAGGGTTCCTGCCTGATGTCCATGCCCTTAATGGCTCCGATGAAATTGTAGTTGAGATAAGCACCGATAATAGTGATATAAGAAAATGGAGAAGATTTGCATACACCGATGGCATCAGGTTCTGGATAGTTGCACCCTACCCAATCGCAGATTCTGTGAAAACCTGTGTTGAGACATTTTCAATACCTGCAGAGGTTTACGCATGTAACGGTACCATGGAACTCAAGCGTGTACTGTAAATTTTTTATTAATAGGGGTAGTCATCATAAAAAGTTAAGCTTCACCATAAATTTTTTTATTAATTCACACGCTATCTCACAAAAGGTTTATATGGTGAGAACCTAATTATTTCTATAAAAATTCTCTGATTACTGTGAGGTTGAGATGAGGTCTATTTTTATAGCCGCGCTCCTGATTCTTGTGGCATCACAGATTCCGGGGGCATCGGCCTGGTCTGTAAAGAATCACCATGATATTGCAGAGAGGGTCTATCATGCAATGCCCTCTGATGTTCAAACCCGCCTGAGCCTTGATGAGATGAAGAATGGGGCAGACGACCCTGACACGGTTTTCTTTGATTTTGAATATCATGTATACCCATATAACCTTGAAAAGGCCAGGTTCTGGTTAGATCAGGGAAAAATCAGCTATGATTCAGGTAACTACAGTTATGCCAGCTACTGCTATGGTGTTGCAAGCCACTATATCTCTGATGGAATCTGCGGTCCACACACATCCTCTGGATCCAGCGGGTACCTCCACACCGTCTATGAGATACGTGCAATGATGCTTGAACCTGTAATGGTTCCTGTCCCTGATGACCCTGAAATGGAGGCAATGAAACTCTGGGGTTCATGGGTTTCTGAGGGTGACGACTCATGCATATCTGGGGCACTTGACCTGGCATGCAGTGTATCCTGTAGGGAGATCATGAACTCAATAGGGTCCTGATACTGTTTTTTCTCAAATTTTGAGATTGTAGTGGTATATGGGTCTTTATAAAGTGGGTTTAGCCAAATGTTGAGGCTATCCAGTCACCTGTGTAGTGTGTTATCACTATAATCAGGATTGCCACCATGAGATGCTCACCAAGCACCCTCCAGAGGGGCGCATTCTGTGACCTTGCAATATGTACACTCAGGATACCCAGAAGTAGAAGGCCCCAGATGACTGACACTGCGATCGCAACTGTCAGGTCCAGTAAAAGAACAGGTAAGAGGAATGTGATGGCAAAGACGAATTTGCTCATGAAGGTTGCAATGGTGGACTCCCACACCTCAACTTCGCTGTGCCGGTTTTCGGACTCCTCGGCGATGTGTATGCCCATGGCATCAGAGAAGGCGTCGGCTATTGCTATTGTGAGCACACCTCCAATCACCGCAAGCCTTGAATGGGTACCTGAATGGAGTCCCACCATAAGGCCAAGGGTGGTTATTATGGCCGATGTAAGACCGAAGCTGAAGCCGGTCTTTAATGAGTGTCTCATAGTTATAACTTTATTATTTCATCATTATATCCAGCACGCCAGGTTTTGATTTCTTCTTCTGCCCTCCAAGGATTCCAGATTCAAGAAACTCCCTGTTGGCCCTCCTGTTGATTTCAGTGAAGATCATCCTGTAGGCCTGGCACTGATGGTCGACGCCATCTATCCTCCGCACTCCATTTTCGACTGTTATGGCATTGTATGGGCAGCCACCGAGGCAGTATCTGTAGAATTCACAGTCACCGCATTCATCATCAACCATTTTTCTCCAGTCATAGAGGGACCGGAGGGCATCACTTTCATTGAGATCCTCCATGCTGGGCCTGTCAGATACGTTACCCATTATGTAATCCTTCATGCCAACGAAGCGATAACAGGGGTATATGTCCCCGTAGGGGTCAACTGCAAAGGTATTCCCCACACAGTCCGCGTGTGTGCACACAACACCCCTGCGGAGGAACGCGCTCTTTGCAAAGTGGTCAATGTTCTGTATTTCGATTTCACCAAAGTGCTCAAGGTACCTCTCAAGGAGGTAGAGGAGGAGATCCCCGTACTCCTCTGCGGTTATGGCCCACTCCTCAGGGTCGGGGCTCTTGAGGGATGGGAGAGCCGGGTGGAGCTTCATGTTCATCTTATTCTCAAGGAAAAACTCGAATATATCCTCCTTTCTCCTTATGGAGTAGGAGGTGAATGTGCTTATGAAGCTCACCTTCAGACCGTGCCTCCTGGCTATCTCATAGCCCTTCATGGTTTTATCGAAGTAACCATCACCCCTCTGGTGATCATTTATTTCTCGGGGACCATCAAGGCTTGAGCCGATGGGTATGCTGTACTCTGCAAAGAGTTCTGCCAGTTCGTCGGTCATGAGCCATAGATTTGTCTGGATGGCAAATGCGGGCTTTAGAAAATCGAGTTCAGTGGATATCAGCTGCAGGGTTTTCCTGTAAAATTCGTAACCTGCAAGGAGAGGTTCTCCCCCATGGAAGGTGAAGGTGGCGGGTTCTTTTCTGAAATCCCTCAGCCATGAAACCATTTCCCTCACTGTTTCAGTGTCCATCACCTTTGAGTCCCGGTCAACACCCCAGCAGTAGCTGCAGTCGGAGGGACAGTTCATTGAGGGGATGATCATAACATGGAATGCCATTCCATCACCTAATCAGCGGTTTCAAATACATGGCCACACTTTTCACAGACGATTTCCTTCAGGGACGTCCTTGACTTGTGCTCATCCATGAATTTTCTCTTAACAACCTTGTCCCTGCAGCCGCACACAGGGCACTCCTTCAGAAACTCTTCCATCTTCATGTTCAGACCTCTATTATCTCTTCCACCACATATTTACCGCCACAGGGACACTCCTCTATTCTATCTCCAATGGGGTAGGGTGGTGTTTTACCTTCAACTTCAAGGGTTCTCTTAGCCCTGCAGAGGTCACAGTAAGCTTCGACTATCCACATCATGTAACCTAGATATATATGGTCTGATATATAAGTTGTAAGGGGGTTGTTTTTTTGACTGAGAGTCCAGATTATGAGGTTGAACTGGAAGACGGTGACTTTGAGATAAGGTGCTATCCCGGGTACATACTGGCACAGGTGGATGTTGAGGGGAACTTCAGGGATGCGATGCTTAGGGGATTTTCCATCCTTGCAGACTACATATTCGGGAATAACAGGCGCAGGGAGGAGATTCCAATGACATCCCCAGTAACTGGAGTCAGGCTGGGGGAGAAGATACCAATGGCAGCACCGGTTACAGAGGAGAAACTTGATTATGAGGGAGTTTACAGGATATCTTTTACCATGCCACCATCATACACCCTTGAAACACTTCCAGAGCCCGGTGACACACGTATAAGGTTCAGGGTTGAGAAGAATCAGAGATTTGCGGTCTATAAATTTTCAGGAAGGGTAAATGAGAGCATGGTGGAGGAAAGAACTGGTGAATTCAGGGAGTGGCTCAGAAAAAATTCCATAAAACCCAGATCCAGCTTCATAATTGCCCAGTACAACCATCCTGCAGTTCCTGGTTTCCTGCGAAGGAATGAGATCCTTGTGAAGATATGAATGGGGGGATTCTGATGAATGAGATTGAAAGGAACCGTTACTTCCTGAAGGACAGTATAAGGAAGAGGATAGATTTTTCAAAAACACCCCAGAGCATGGGTGTGGCTGCACCACCATTCGAGAAGCCATGGCCAGATGATGCTGAAATGGTTGACCTCCCGGTACTTGACTGGGCTGAAATGGTGGATGCGAATATTGTAAGCTGCATAAGAAACCGTGAGAGCCGCAGGAGTTACGCTGAAAGGCCCCTTAAACTTGAGGAACTTTCTTTTCTTCTCTGGGCCACCCAGGGTATAAGGATGGTTGCGGGTCACAGCGCCTTTCGCACAGTCCCATCAGCCGGCTGCAGGCACACCTTTGAAACTTACCTTGCGGTATTCAATGTGGAGGGCCTCGAGGAGGGCCTCTACAGGTACATACCATCGGTGCACCGGTTGCTGGTTGAGTACCTTGACGATAACCTCTCCCAGAGGATAGTGGAGGCATCCTTCCACCAGCGCTTCACAGGAGAATCCGCTGTGACATTCATCTGGACCACGATACCATACAGGATGGAGTGGAGGTATGGTCTTGCAGCCCACAGGGTGATCCTCATTGACGCAGGACATGTCTGCCAGAACCTCTACCTTGCCTGTGAGGCCATAGGTGCGGGTACATGTGCGGTCGCAGCCTATGACCAGGAGTACCTTGATGAGGTGCTGGGGGTTGATGGTGTGGATGAATTCACCATTTACATGGCGCCGGTTGGAAAGGTTTAAGAAAAAAATTGAAGTGTGGTGTTACCTTCACCTTATGAGGAGCCACTAAAAAATTAGATTTTCACGGATGATGGTAGCTGCATTTTTTTACTGGATGTGTGGGTCCTTGTAATCCCTGAGTACATTCTGAGGAGGTCCCTGTAACCTATTATTCCATTTTTAAACCGTATATAATTCGGTGCCCTCAGATACCTTCTCATGTAATTGTTGACATCGGCTGCAAGTTTCCGGTATTCGGTCCTTGAGAGGTAACCATGGAATGTGCTCTTAACACCAGGATTTGAGGGTCCCCTTACCTTCAGGTATCTTATGGGTCCGTTCATGTAGTCTGTTACCATGAGAAGGAATGTCTCTGGTCTGTAACCATTGTAGGTCCTTTTGAGTTTTCTGCCGTTTTTCAGGTCAGTGTGTATTCCATTAGCCACACGGGCCATAACTGCAGGGTCAATGCTGTGGTAGGCTATGAGTTTGCTGTTGTAGAATCTCCCCTTCTTCTGAGTTATCCCGGGGGTTTCATTCAGGATTCTCATGATTTCCGATGCTATGAACCGGCACTTCTCCTCCCAGGAGGCACCTGGACAGTCAATGTTCGGCTGTATGATTCTTACACCTGCGGAGGTGAGGAACCTGTAGGGGTACCTGATACCTGCAAAGTACCTGGTGGAGAAGTTATCGTCCCATGCCCTCCTCAGCATGTAGGTATTTTTGAGGTTGAGTTTCCCGGTGTTTACAAATATCACACCCTTGGATGTGGTTGCTGCAAGTTTAGCGACTTCTCTCATTGCCCCAGGGCAGGAGGCTGCAAGGTAAATCGCTACTCCCCCCTGAGGAGTGCAGCTTATTGCACGGCCACCCTCACCAGGTTTCGGGGCTTTGGGGTCCACTGTAACATTGTGTTCACTTTCGTTTTCAATACAGCTCTTGATGAGGTTGAGGTTTTCAATGTCAGAGGAGCTGTTGCCTGTTATGCAGTCTGAGGTGAGGAATATATTAACTGCCGCAGCATCACTGATATTCACTGAAAAAAGGACAAGGGCTGTCATGAACAGTATAATTCCCTTTAATTGCAAACTATCACCTTTATAACCTCTCTTCGTGGTCCTTTAAGTAATTTTTCAGGAAGATTTATATAAGATGAGGTTCTACATATTCCCCGAATTTTTTCTTATAATCCTTTATGGTGATAATTTGGTTCCTGAGATAAAACAGAAGTGTTTGATCTGTGGCGAGCAGTGGATTGATGGAAAAGATACCTGTCCATACTGCGGAGGCAAAAATAAGACTGCAAGTATAGATTCCGAGAATGATCTTGCTCTGCTGAGATCACTTAACAGCATCCTGAAAAAGGAGAAGGTTTCAGAGTAAACTTCTCAAACCTTTTTATTTGTATATCTGAAAAAGAAAATCAGATAACCCATATCATGTACTGTTTTATGTTTTCCCGTACTGCTGATGCTCTGAAGCCTATCTTATGTACTGTTTCACGTTTTCTCGTACTATTGCAGACGCTCCGAAGCCCTTTATCTCTTCAAGCATTTCAGGGAATCTCCTTTTATCTATGAGGACGTTGATCTGTGAAAATTCCCCGCCTGGAACGACGGTCGGCTCATCTGAGCAGTACTCCATCTTCATGAGGAACTCAACCACATCCTCTGCCCTGTGGTTTGCTATGTTGAACTTAACATCAAAGTAGTTCCTGGCCTTGGTGGCGCCGTAGAGCTGTTTGAATATCATCTCAGCCTTTTCAAGTTTTTCACCGGTGCATGATGGTCCAGCATAGAGCCCGGCGCTTGATTCCATTATGGTATCAATTATCTTGAGGCCCGCCTTTCTAAGACTGCTTCCTGTCTGGGTGTTGTCCACTATGAGGTCTGCGCCCTTGGCGATGTAAACCTCGGTTGCACCATCAGAGTTTATTATCTGGACCATCTCATTGTCACCATCCCTGAGGCCCCTTATCTGCACCACTGGTCTTGAGTCACCGAAGAGTTCCCTGTAGCCAGGATTATTCATGAAAAAGTCCCTTGTGAGGTTGGGATACTCTGTGAAGCAGAGTATGGGAGTGTTCCTATCAGCATTTTTCAGGAAGAAGTCCTCCAGTGAGGTGTAGGGTTCCTCTCTGGGAAGTGCCACTATAAGCCTTGTCTGACCGTAATCAAGATCCCCTATCTTTTTTATGGACTCATCGCCACTGTTTATGGATTCCTCACGCACCCAGTCCTCGCCGATTATTGCAATATCAAGCATTTCACGGTTGAGCTCCACCGGGGCACTCTGGGGCCTTGTGAGGTAAGCCTTTATTTCAGGATCGTTGGTGATCTCTATTTCGTTTTCTTCACGCCCGGGCTCGTAGCCCTTAACCTCATAACCGGCGTCCTTGAAGAGCCTGTAGGTGTTTCCACGGTTAACATTGTTTAAACTACCCTTGGGTAATCCCAGAACTATCTTCATAGTTTCACCTGTAATCATCTGATGATCTTAACTTTTGCAAATCTTTAATTTCCAGTCAAATTTTAATTTCCAGTCAAATTAAAGTGATTTTCTTACCATTTCTCAGTATGTATCCTTTCAGGGTCAAAAAGGTCCCTTGTCCCGGGGTCCTCTGCAGGGTAACCTATGGGTATCACTGAGAATGGTGTAACATGGTCTGGAATCTGGAACAGCCTCCTTATACCCTCAACACGGTCTTCAAGGGGGTATACACCTGTCCAGACCGCACCAAGACCAAGGGAGTGGGCTGCAAGCAGTATATTCTGTGACGCAATGGAGCAGTCCTGCACCCAGAATCCCGGGAATTTTTCAAGGCTGGTGTCACAGCATACTATGATTGCAAGGGGGGCATCCTTTACCATGGCACCGTAGGGATGCACCTCTGGTATCTTCTCAAGCATATCCCTGTTTTTCACCACTATGAAGTGCCAGGGTCTCTGGTCAACCGCTGATGGTCCGCACATGGCCGCCTCCAGTATCTTATGGAGTATTTCATCTGGCACGTCTCTCTTGGTGTATTTCCTTATGCTTCGTCTTGTTTTAATTGCTTCGAGGACTTCCATTTTCCTCACCCTAAAACCTATATGGATGGTGACCTTTATATGTTGGAAGGTTCATAATAGTTCTATAGAATACGAACGAGTGATAACATGAGGGTTGAAGATTTAAAAAAGCCATGCCCTGAGTGCGGTGAAGTGGATAAGGACGTCTCAACGGTTAAATACCCCCAGAATAAGGAAAAACTGAAAGAGGCAGGCATACCTGAGGACCAGGAGATAGTCGGGGCCATAAAGTGCAGTAAATGTGGATATGTATTTGAGTACTGTGAAGGAGGAAAGTGCAGCATAGAGGTCAAGAGGGTTTCCATTGATTAGGAGATTTCAATCGGTGGATGTTTAAGAGACCTTCAGATTCATTGCCTTAGGAGATTTCAATCGGTGGATGTTTAAGAAGCCTTCAGATTCAGTTCCTTCTTATGAATCCAAGAATATCCCTGAAACCTGACCTTTCACTTTTTCTTTCTACCTTTATGTCCTTCACAAAGTCGGCGAGCCAGTCTGCAAGTCTGTATTTCGAAAGACCAGCCGGTTCAACCCATGCAAAGCCCTCATGTTCGTGGCTCAGCTTCACATTACCCGAGGCTTTGCACCTGATTATGATATGAACAGCGTTTATTATCGGGAACTTCTGTTCAACAACCCCCATAACATCACCGGGGGTTATTTCAAGGCCGGTTTCCTCCCTGACCTCCCTCTTGAGGGCCTCATCAAGGGACTCGCCGGTACCCACCTTTCCACCGGGAAGCTCCCAGGTGGATGGGTTGGTCTTTGAATTTTCAGATCTTTTGATTATGAGAACCCTTCCGTTATCATCCTCAATGAATGCCCTCACCGCCAGTATATAAACACTTCCCACCATAAAAATCCCTGTTTATGATTGGGGCTCTAAATATATAAACTGGATATCGATTGCAATGTTTGCGGGGCTACTTCCAG
Source organism: Methanothermobacter sp. CaT2 (assembly GCF_000828575.1). GTDB lineage: Archaea > Methanobacteriota > Methanobacteria > Methanobacteriales > Methanothermobacteraceae > Methanothermobacter. The sequence continues at coordinate 62,699 of NZ_AP011952.1, forward strand.
TCCCTGAACTCAATTGAGAAACGGGTCCCACCCTCTGATTCAACTTTGAGGTTACCATTTAACTGGTCAGTAAGGCTTCTTACAAGCTGCATACCCATACTGGATGTGCTCTGGAGGTCAAAGTTCTCTGGAAGACCCACCCCATCATCTTCAACCGCAAGAATGTAACTGCCATCCCCTTTTTTAAATGAAACCCTTATTTTGCCTTTCTTTCCCTCAGGGAACGCATGTTTGATCGCATTTGTGAAGAGCTCATTTACAATGAGTGCCAGGGGGACAACCGTGTTTATATCGAGTTCAGCCTCATCTATATCTGTCTCAAGGGCTATGCGGCCCGGATCCGATAGGAATGTCTGGTAGAGGTCCCTCACAAGTCCCCTCAGGTATTCACCGAAGTCCACCCTCCTGTGTTTACCTGAAGTGTAAAGCCGCTCATGAAGCATGGCCATTGCTCTGGCCTTTGACTGGGCCTCCCTGAAGAGCATGAGATCATCCCTATCCTTCACATACCTTGACTGGATATTGAGGATGCTTGAGATTATCATGAGGTTGTTCTTGACCCTGTGGTTTATCTCCCGTAGAAGCATCTCCTTCTCCTTGAGGGCTTTTTCCAGTTCCAGGTTCTTCTTTAGAAGTTCTCTTCTGGCTGCAGAGAGCTGGTTGTTTAGCCTTGTGAGTTCATCAAATAGTTCTTCTCTCACATCCCCACCGGCAGATGGACCCATTTCTGGTGTTTCAGGCAGCTCAGTATCAACAAGGCGGTAGATTTTTATCATATCCTCCTTTCTGGCCGCACCAACAGCGTAGATCCTTTCATCAGCCATGAAACCTGAAAAGTGGTAGGTCTTAAGGTTCTTTAAATTCAGTTCCCAGTTATAGGCGGCCCCTTTATCATTGATTTCCTGGATGAAAAGGGAGGCCTTTGCCTGGCTACCTATGTCCATGAGATCAACGAAGGATTCCATGTTGAGGGGTATGTCGGAGCCATGGTCTATTATCTTCTCAATGGATCCATCCTTCCTCAGGATAAGGAAAACACCCTCAGGTCCATTATTATTCATTCTATAACCTTCAATAGCTTAAAGTCTAAACAGAATCTTCTATTCTGTTTTCAGGAATTCTTCAGCCACCCTCACGGCGCTGGAGGCACTGGCGGCGTGCAGATCGGCTCTGACCTTCCTCCAGAGTTCAGTGTCCACATTGAATGGGTAGCCACCCACCATTACAGGGGGAGAATCATCCAGCTCCCCAAGCAGTTTTATGAGACTTCTCACGTGTCCAACGTTGAAGGTCATGGTGGCTGATACAGCAACGAGGTCAGGCTTCAGTTCATCCACGATTTTCCTGAAATCCTCCGGTGGAGTGCTGGCCCCCAGGTAAACAGAATCCCAGCCATTGATTTCAAAGAAGTCACTGACCATCCTTATTCCTATCTCATGAAGCTCATTGTTAACGCATGCAGCAACAAGCCTGAGGTTTTTCCGCTCTGATGCCTGGTAGATGTACGGGTAGAGTTCTGACATTATCATCTGCGTAACTGACGTTGCATAGTGTTCATGGGCAACCGATATCTGGTTGGTCTGCCATAACCTGCCGATTTCATGCTGCACCGGCTCAAAAACATGGAGGTATATGTCCTCAACATTCACACCGGACTTCAGGGACGAGATTATGAGGTCCCTGGCCTTTTTTGCCTCTGTATTCAGAACAAGTTCAAGGTACTTCTCTGCAAGGTCCCTCAGGGGCTGATCCCTCATGTAGCTTGGAGGTTTATGTTCCATTTCAAGCTTCCTGAGGGAACCTGAGATGTAACTGGAAGCAAGGGAAGCGGTTTCATCGTCCAGAACTTCCAGCATAACCTTTTCCATACTTTTAAGCGAACCCCTGAGGCACTCTTCAGGGAGCCCAAGGTTCCTCAAAAGCACATCGGCCCAGAGAACGTAGTCCTCAAAGAGTTCCGGACTTGAATTTCTTATTGCCTCCTCCAGGTAGTCCAGATGGTAATTTATGTCCTGTATGCACAAGTCCCTATCTTCAGGACTTACAAGCCCCTTACCCTTAAGATCGTCATATACAGCTGATACAAGGGATTCCCTTGAAACACTGATCCCCATTAACAACACCCCAATATATTTAAGTTGGAACCCCAATAAGAGATTTATCATTTTTTGCAGTGTTAAATATGAAGTCATCGGAAGGTTTCAGAATAATTTCGACCACAGGAGAATGTCCGGAATGTGTCTACAGATGCGAGGTTGTCCTTGAGGATCCTGGAGAGATTAAGCTTTACTGCAGGCACCCCCTGGGACCGGGTAGCCCCACACACTGCATATACTTTAAGAGGGATAGGAAAATCAGCAGATGATCAGCTTTTAGGATTTATAATTGACACAATATAAAAAAACATATTAATTAAAAATAATTATAATTATTATTCATAATAGATCATCAGGTGTTAAGATGCTTACCTCTGTTCAGAAGGAAATACTCCAGACACTCATCAACCTCTACAGGAATTCAAACGGCAAATCCATTAAGGGTGAAGAGATAGCAGCCATAATGAACCGCAATCCGGGCACAATAAGAAACCAGATGCAGTCCCTCCGAAGCCTGGGACTCGTGAAGGGTGTTCCCGGACCTCGCGGGGGATACAAGCCAACCATAAAGGCCTACCATCAGCTGAACATATCATCAACCGGAAGGGAAACAGCCGTCCCCATCTACAGGGGCGGTGAGAGAATCGATGACCTTTCGGTTGCAAAGATAGAGTTCACAAGCATCCCTGACCCCGGGGAGTGTGAGGCCGCAATAAAACTGGTTGGCAGCATAAAAAAACTTGATCTGGGCGATAGGGTCCGCATAGGCCCAACACCGGTTAACAAACTCATTGTTGACGGGGTTGTAGTGGGAAGGGATGATATGGACAACATAATCCTCCTGGACACCACCGCCATAAGGAGCATACCCAAGAGGACGGTTGAGGAGGTTGCAACCCATGAACTTGTGACACTCACCCCTGATATCAGTGTGAAGGATGCCGCGGTTAAACTATCATCACTGGGAATCGAGGGGGCCCCGATAGTGGAGGACGATGAGGTGAAGGGCATAGTGACCCTCAGTGACATAACAGCATCCATAGCAGAGGGTACCGAGAACCTGCCTGTTTCAGAGATAATGTCAAAGAATATAATAACGGTTAAACCTGAAACGATGATCTCTGATGCAATAGAAATCATGAACAAACACAATATAGGGAGACTGATCGTTACAGACAGCGAGGGTAAACTGGCAGGTATAATAACCCGTACAGATATCCTTGACAGCATAGCGGGTCTCGATTGAGACCAGGCACCTGATTTTTAAGTAAAGATACCACAAAATCAGATCATACTGGAGATCTGAATATTTAATAGAGATCTGAATATATAATTAATGTGCAACAATTCTGTAGTTCTCTGGTGCTCATGCAAGTTAACTGTATTTATCACTATAATGGGAAGTGTTACTTTTGAATGTGAATCATATGAATATAAAACCCGACATGAAGGCAGGGGACCTTATAAGGGAGATGGGGCGTTCAGGGGTCCTTGGAGCAGGCAGGGTCCACAGGGCAGCAGGACTGCTCCGTGAGATGATTGATGACAGTGAAATGGCATTATTCATGAGTGTTGCAGGACCACTGGTGCCTGGCGGGATGAGGGGGATCATAAGGGATCTCATAGATCAGAAGGTTATATCAGCACTCATAACAAGCGGGGCTAACCTTACACATGACCTCCTTGAGGCCTTTGGAGGGGCCCATTACAGGGAATATGGATTCGATGATGAAAGGCTTCATGAGGAGGGGATAGGCCGTATAGGTGACATATACACAAGGTCAGAGGACTTTGAGGTCTTTGAAGCCAGGATGCAGGACATATTTTCATCCATATTCAAATCAAAACCCCATATTTCAATTCAGGAGCTCATTGACGAGATAGGGGCACATCTGAAGGATGAGATGTCCATCATAAGAACGGCCCACCTGAGGGGTGTTCCCATTTATGCCCCGGGGATCATCGACAGCATGCTTGGCCTCCAGCTCTGGATGTACACACAGGACAACAGGGTATGCCTAGATGCTGTGAGGGATATGCACAGCCTCTCTGACCTTGTATTCAGCTATGAGAGGATAGGGGCTGTTATACTTGGAGGGGGACTTCCAAAGCATTATACACTGGCATCCACACTCCTAAGGGGTGGTGTGGATGCTGCGATCCAGATAACCATGGATCGAAGTGAAACCGGAAGCCTCAGCGGCGCCCCCCTTGAGGAGGCCAAGTCTTGGGCCAAGGCACAGGCTGGTTCGAATCTTGTAACGGTGGTTGGGGATGCAACGGCCCTGTTTCCACTTATACTTTCAGCTGCACTCTCTGATGGGGATTGATGGAGGTTTGAGGTCCTTTCATGATCGAACTTCTTTTTCCTGTTTCAGGTTTCCTGATGAAGGTTGCGGATGACGCCGAGGATGAGTGGGGAAGGCCCCTCACAGGCATGGTGGCCGGTGCCCTCTGCGGGCTTTCATCTGGTGTTCTCTCCACTGCTGATACGGCTGCTGCGTGTATATTCCTTGGGATATTTGCAGGCACCCTTCTATCATGTAAGATAGACTGCCCCAGCCACGTGCTTGCTGCAGTGGTATTCCTTCTGGTCCTTTTTTTTGGCGGAGTGCCCTCACTGAGTATCCCTGCTCTTGTTGCATGCACAGCGGGAGCCTACATTGATGAATATGGCAATGACAACCCACGGGTATACGAAAAGGGCCGTTTTTTCAGGTTTTTCTTTGATTACAGGTTCTCCCTCAAGATTGTAATAGTCCTCCTTGCTGTTATTTCACTGCTTGGAGTTTCAGATACCGGTTTTGGTCCTGCAACGGTCCTCTTTTTCATACTCTTTGAGGTCGCCTATGAAGTTGCAGGAAGAATCAGGATTTAGGGTTCGCTTCGGCCCTGATTGTATTTTATGTAAACTGTTATAGTGGATAAAATAGTTTTACTGGCTGTTTTCATGGACATTAAGAGTTAAATGAATCATCTACTTCTTATTGAATCCAGAATCTCACCTGCAGCAGCAGCGGGGTCCTCTGCAAGGTAGATTGACCTTCCAACGATCACAGCATCTGCAAATTTCAGTGTTTCAGAGGGGTCTCCACCCTGGGCACCCACACCGGGGGATATGAGGAATGCTTCGGGGCCAATGATCTCCCTGATTCTTGAAAGCCTCTCTATCCTTGTGGAGGGGCCCACATAGTTTTTAACACCCAGTTCAACTCCCATCTCTGCTATTCTATCTGCAGATTTCTGTATGAACATCTCTGCACCTGGATGTGACATCTCTGTCAGCAGGAAGATTTCTCTTTTCATTTCATCTGCAACATCCAGGCATGCAGTTACACTATCTGCACCTGTGAATCCATGTACTATCACAGCATCGGCCCCTGCCCTGAAGGTGGCCCTGCATATCTTCTCATTGGTTTCAGGTATATCCGCCACCTTGAAATCGGCTATAACCCTGCACCCAAAGTTCTCCCTGAAGTCCCCGATAACCTCAATACCTGCAGAGAGTACCAGGGGGTAACCTATCTTTACCGTGTCAATGTATTCGGCGACCTCTCCTGTGACCCGGAGGGCTTCACCGGGGTCCATGAGGTCCATTGCAAGGATGAGTCTGTTTTTGATTTTCATGTTAACCACTCTATTGGAGTTATGTTATCTATTTTTCTGGGATTATGTGTTTGATGGTGTGTGGGTATGTGGAATAAGAGGGGTTGTCTATTTATCTGGGCAAAGACACCTCTCAAGAAAACTTTAATTTAAATCAGAAATTATAGAAAATATTATATACTCATATCTTAAAGTTTACTTTAGAAAGATTCAAGAAGGTGATAAATTGCATATCATGGAAGGATTCCTGCCACCCGAGTGGTGTCTCTTCTGGTATCTACTATCGGCACCGGTCATAGTTTATGGTTTAATCAGGATAATAAGGATTTCAGATGAGAGACCCGAGGCAAAACCGCTTCTTGCAGTTAGCGGTGCGTTCATGTTTGTTCTATCATCCCTTAAACTTCCATCTGTAACTGGTAGCTGTTCACACCCCACAGGTAATGGACTCGGGGCCGTGCTCTTCGGCCCTGCAGTCACATCTGTCATGGCACTCATTGTTCTCATATTCCAGGCGCTGCTCCTTGCCCATGGGGGCATAACAACCCTGGGTGCAAACGTGTTCTCCATGGGTATCATTGGCCCGGTCTGTGCCTGGGGAATCTACAGGATCACAAGGTCAGCCATACCATCATCTGCCGCGGTCTTCCTTGCAGCATTTCTGGGCGACCTTATGACCTATGTGACAACATCAGTCCAGCTTGCAGTTGCATTCCCTAAACCAGGGTTCATGGAGGCCCTTGTGAAGTTCATGGTGATATTCGCCTACACCCAGGTTCCACTGGCGGTTGCCGAGGGCCTTCTCACTGTGGTGATATTTGAGAACATCCTCAAGCTCAAGCCTGATATAATGGAGAAACTTCAGGTTATAGGAAAACCTGCTGCGGAGGGTTAAAATGGATAAAAGACACATCATAATGCTCATTGCAGTTGCGGTGATTGCCATCACACCCCTTGTGATCTACAGTGGACTTGGAGAGGATCAGGGATACTTTGGAGGGGCAGATGACAGTGCCGGTGAGGCAATATCTGAGACAGGGTATAAACCCTGGTTCCAGCCCATATGGGAGCCACCAAGCGGTGAGATAAAGAGTCTCCTATTCGCGCTCCAGGCCGCCATAGGTGCCCTCATAATAGGATACGTCTTTGGCTACTACAGGGGGAGGGGAGAATCCCCTGAATAAAAATTTTTTCATGGTGAAGGACGATGAACATATCTGTTGACCACTATGCACATACCAATGGCCTCAGAAACGCGAGCCCAGGCTTTAAGATGGCCCTGGCCATTATCACAATGCTCATTTCAGTCCTATCACCAAACCCTGTTATACCCCTCATCATAGCATTTTTAATGACACTCCTGATTCTCTTTGCAGCAGATATACCTGCCTCATACTACCTGCGGTTCGCCGCCATCCCTGTGGGATTCGGTGTCCTGACACTTGTGCTCATGGCATTATTCTTTGGTGTGAACCCGCTTGTAACATTCATGGGCCTAAGGATCTACAGTGACGGCCTGCAGACGGGTATTCTAGTCTTCTCGAGGATACTTGGCGGGTTTTCATGTCTCGCCTTTCTTGCACTCACCACACCCCTCAATGAGGTCTTCCATGAACTTGGAAGGCTGGGTCTTCCAGCGGCCTTCACTGAGATAGCCCTCCTCATGTACAGGTCCATATTTGTTTTCCTTGAGGAGGCGTCAGTGATGTACAATGCCCAGGATTCAAGGCTAGGCTACAGTGGTGTTAAAAATTCCTACAGGTCCCTGGGGCTCCTTGCAGGCAACCTCTTTATAAGGTCCTGGCTTAGGGGTGAGACGGTGTACCGTTCCATGGAGGCGAGGTGCTATCAGGGGACAATGCCATCCATCAGAAGGCAGCCCATTGGAGCCCGTGAAGCGGTTATGATAGCATTATTTGATGGTTTACTTTTAATGGGGCTTCTTTTCACATCAAAGGGTGTCATCTTCTACTGATTCTGTGAGGATACCACCGGGCACAGTTAAATATTAAATGAACACTATTCATCATATGGTCAGTTTCCAGTGGTGTGAACATGAAGATTATTGAGGCAGTAAATATCAGGTACACCTACCCGGATGGCACCGAGGCGCTGAAGGGTATAGATTTCCATGCAAAAAAGGGTGAGGTCGTGGCCCTTCTCGGCCCCAACGGCGCAGGAAAGTCCACACTCTTCCTTCACTTCAACGGCATACTGCAGCCAACCAGCGGGAAGGTACTGGTAGATGGGAAAGAAATCGACTACAGCAAATCAGGTCTCATAGAAGTCAGGCAGAAGGTTGGAATTGTATTCCAGAATCCTGATGACCAGCTGTTCGCACCAAGGGTTGACGAGGACGTTGCATTTGGACCCCTCAATATGGGACTTGATGAGGACGAGGTTGAGGAGAGGGTTAATGACTCCCTCCGGAAGGTGGGAATGTCCGGCTATGAGGACAGACCCCCCCACCACCTGAGCGGGGGTGAGAAGAAGAGGGTTGCAATAGCAGGTATACTCGCCATGAAACCTGACATAATGATACTTGATGAGCCAACCTCTGGCCTTGACCCCCGCGGGGCATCGCAGATACTCAGACTCCTCCATGAGCTGAATGAGGAGGGCATGACCATAATCATATCCACCCATGATGTTGACCTGGCACCCCTCTACTCTGACCGGATATACATAATAAGCGGGGGAGAGATAATAAGTGAGGGAACACCTGGAGATGTTTTCTCAGATATAGATACCATAAGGGGCGCCAACCTCCGTCTTCCAAGGATAGCGCATCTGGTGGAGATACTTCAGAAGGAGGATGACCTCCCGTTCAGGGGACCATACCCCCTCACCATAGGGGAGGCCAGGAGAAAACTCCGTGAACAGCTGAAATAGGGTGATATCATGATAAAGGTCGGGATCTGTGACACAACCTTTGCAAGGTATGACATGGGTGGCGCAGCCATCGATGAACTTAAAAAGCATGCCACAGGTATAAAGATCATAAGGAGAACCGTCCCTGGGATAAAGGACCTTCCGGTGGCCTGCAAGAAACTGATCGAGGAGGAGGGCTGTGAGATGGTCATGGCCCTCGGGATGCCCGGTCCAGAGGAGAAGGATAAGGTATGTGCCCATGAGGCATCCACTGGCCTCATACAGGTCCAGCTCATGACAAACACCCATATACTTGAGGTATTTGTCCATGAGGACGAGGAGGATGACCCCGAGGATCTAAAGGTCCTTGCAGATAACAGGGCAAGGGAACATGCCCGGAACCTCATCATGATGCTCTTCAGGCCAGAGAGGCTGACACGTGATGCAGGGATGGGTATGCGTGAGGGCAAACCTGATGTGGGGCCCCTCTAAATAGGATAGGAGGTGAATCTGATGGTTAAGGTTATTGGAATCTGTGGAAGTCCAAGAAAAAATGGTAACACTGAGATCCTGCTCAGGGAGGCCCTTGAGGCCGCTGCAAGTGAAGGAGCTGAAACCGAGCTTGTGAGGCTCGCAGGCAGGGATATAAACCCCTGCAGGGCCTGTGACTCATGTAAGAGTAAAGGGGAATGTGAGATTGACGATGACCTCAATGAGGTGATTGAGCTTGCAGCAGAGGCTGATGGGATAATAATCGGGAGTCCGGTGTACTTTGGCTCTGTAACGGCCCAGACCAAGATGTTCATGGACAGGACAAGGCCCCTCAGGAGCAATTTCAGATTATCAGATAAGGTTGGCGGGGCCATAACCGTTGGAGGGTCAAGGAACGGCGGCCAGGAGACAGCATGCGGCGATATACACAACTTCTTCCTGATACACGAGGCTGTTGTTGTGGGTGATGCGGCACCAACAGCCCACTATGGGGGTACAGGTGTCGGCGGCGCAAAGGGGGACTCTGCAGAGGATGCAACGGGTATCGAGACATCCAGAAACCTTGGAAGAAAGGTAGCGTCCCTTGCAATGAAGATTCATGGTTAATTGAGGTATGAGTATTCGCTGTTCGACTGTACCATGCCACATAATCCCATGAAGATTCATGGTTAATCGATATATGAGTGAATGCCGATGGTACCAGGGAATTTCACTGTGGTTGTACCGGCCTATAATGAGGAGAAGACCATAGAGGATGTCCTGACAGCCCTCCTTGAAAGGGGTTACAGGGTTCTGGTGGTTGACGACGGCTCAAGGGATTCAACTCCAGAGATACTCAAAAGGATGTCCTCCAGGAATGACAGGATATCTGTCTATACCCACGTCATAAACAGGGGCCTCGGGGCGGCCCTCAGGACGGGCCTCAGGGCTGCCCTGAAGGAGGGGGCAGACTACGTGGTGACCTTCGATGCCGATGGGCAGCATGACCCCGACGACATTGAAAGGGTCTTAAAACCCCTCCTGGAGGGTTCTGCAGATGTGGTTATTGGAAGGAGAGATTTCGAGGATATGCCCCTCTCAAGAAACCTTGGAAACACCATAATGAACCTTCTTACCCTCCTTTTCTATGGGTGCAGGGTTTCGGATTCCCAGTCAGGTCTCCGGGCATTCACATCCAGGGCAGCATCACTTATTGATATAAAAAGCAGGGGCTATGGTGTTTCATCAGAGATCATCGGGGAGATCCGCAGGAATGGCCTCAGAATGCGTGAGGTTACCATAAGGACCATATACACGCCTGAAACAATTGCCAAGGGGACAAGCACATCGGTGGGTATAAGGATACTCCTGAGGCTCCTGCTCAATATATTCCGGAAGATTTAGGGTTTTTTTACCATGAATACTTAAAAAGGTGGCGAATTCATGATATACCAGGTTCTGGGAATTTTAACTGGGATTGCAGGGATACTCATCTCTATTCTGAGGTTCAGGGATTCAAGGACATCCCCTGGCGGCCTCATACTGTGGCTGATACTCTGGGTTTCCGTCATATTCTTCTCACTGAGACCCTCCTTTTCGACTGAAATCGCAAACATCCTTGGAATAGGGAGGGGACTTGATTTTCTCCTCATAATAGGTATACTTGGGGCCTACTACCTTCTCTTCAGGATATACCTCATGGTGGACAGGCTACAGCAGGAGATAACGGAGCTTGTACATGAGATTGCACTCAGACGGGATGATGAGTAGATACACCTCCACACTTCAGTGATTGATATGAGAATATGTATTGTAACAGAGTACTTTCCAGCAGGTGAGAAACTCGACATCCGCGGCGGTGCAGAGGCCTGTGCATTCAACGAGGCCCTTAAATTATCAGAGAAGCATGATGTGACGGTTCTAACCTCAAGGACACCTGAAAATCCCGATGGATACACCAGCGGAAACATGGATGTCATATGCTGCGGTCCCATGAGGTCCTATGTTCAGGCAGGCTCCATAGGGGAGAGGCTCTCATTCATGCTGTCGGCCTACAGGGAGGGCATGAAACTTGAACCTGACGCTGTTATAGGGTACAACTTCATAACACATCCTGTGGCCTGGATGATAGCGGGTAAAACGAATGCAAAGGCCCTGGCACGTTACCATGATGTCTGGATTGGCGAATGGCTCAAAAACATTGGTTTTTCAGGAATACTCGGCGAGATACTTGAAAGATACACCCTATCAAGGAGGTTTGACAGGATAATAGCGGTGTCAGAGTACACCGCCAGCAAGATACTTGATAGGTACCCCTGGCAGAGGGTCTCGGTTGTCCACAACATGGTTGACTTCAGGCCGCCCCTGGTTGAGAAAACCACCAGCCCATCCATTGCATGCGTTTCAAGGCTCGTTGAATACAAGAGAGTGGGGGACCTCATAAGGGCGGCTTCAGTTCTCGCAGACGAATTCCCTGATCTGAAGTGCAGGATAATAGGTACGGGTCCACTGGAGGGGGAGCTCCGGGACCTTGCAGCTGAACTGGGAGTGGATAATAGGGTTGAGTTTCTGGGGTTCGTGGAGAAACATGAGGATGTTCTGCGGGTTATAGCGGAGTCCTGGGTCTTCTGCCTTCCAAGCGTGGTTGAGGGTTTCGGTATAGTTGTTGTGGAGGCAATGGGCTGCGGGACACCCTTTGTGGCTTCACGGATACCCCCTGTAATGGAGGCAAGCAGGGAGATGGGGGGACTCTTCTTTGAACCCTGCAACTGGAGGGACCTGACTGATAAACTCAGAACACTTTTATCTGACACAGAACTCCACGGAAGACTCACAATGGAGGCAGCAGATGTTTTCAGGGATTACGGTGCAGATGCAATCGGGAAAAAACTTGAGGAAATCCTGAGGGAGGTTACAGGGTAACATTTGATCTTTTCTCTGAGATGGTAACATCTCCTTCTAAATCAGAGGACCTTTCATTTTCTGAAAACTCCAACATATTAATAGAGCCTCTTGCATAACCTATATCATGGTTATCTACTTCAGGGGATGTCTTGCAAGGGAAAGGCTCACAGCAATAGAGGAGTCCACAGAGAAAATCCTCCAGGTAGCAGGAATTGAGTACAGGGTTATGGATGATGAAACGTGCTGTGGCTCGGTACTACTTAGAACGGGATTTCTGAAGGAAGCTGAAAGGCAGATTAACAGGACAGGGAAAATGCTCCAGGGAAGGGAAGTTATCGTCTCATGCGCTGGATGCTACCGGACACTCAATGAGGACTACAGGAGGAGGGGATACAGCATAGGGGTGAAGCACATCTCACAGGTCATCCTTGACCTTGTAAATTCAGGGAACATCGAATTTGATAAAACCGTGCTGAGGGTGACATACCATGACCCGTGTCACCTGTCAAGGCACACAGACGAGAAGGACGCCACCAGGGAGATTTTAAAGGTGTTTACAGACTTCAGGGAAATGGAACACCATGGAAGGGACTCAAGGTGCTGCGGGGCAGGGGGCGGCTTGAGATCAGCCCACAGGGACATATCAGTTAGGGTTGCATCATCACGCATAGATGAGGCTGAGAGGACAGGGGCAGATATACTCTGCACATCCTGCCCATTCTGCCGCCTGAACCTTGAATCCACCTCCATGATGGTAATGGACATAACAGAGCTTCTATCTGAAATTATCAGGGAGGATAAAGGTTGAATGATGATGAGGTTCGTTGGATGGGGATCTTTGAAGTTGTCAGGGAGGATAAAGGTTGAATGATGATGAGATCCGTCAGATGAGGATATCATTCAGCAAACTTGACGAGAGGCGCCTTGATCTCCTGGAGACTCCTGAACTTGATGAACTGAGAGATAGGGTGGCGGGGATACGTGAGCTGGCAGTTGAAAAAATGGAGGAGCTCCTGTCAGAGGCACAGAGACGATTCAGGGAGAACGGTGTTGAATTTCACCTTGCAGAGGATTCAGATGAGGCCTGCGGGATAATTCATGAGTCACTTGATGGGGGTCCTGTTGCAAAGTCCAAATCCAACACCCTCTCTGAGATAGGACTTCCTGATTATCTCCGAAGAAAAGGCGTGGAGGTTATTGAGACAGATCTGGGGGATCGGATACTTCAGCTTGCCGGAATTAAGAAACCAGCACATCCCGTTGGACCTGCACTTCACCTGGGAGTTCCTGAAATAGCTGAAATAGTAAGGGATAGGCTGGGGGTTGATATTCCGGATGATCCATATGAGATAATGGCGGTGGTCCGGGAGGATATTCTAGGTAAAATCGAATCCTGCACCACGGGGGTGACAGGGGCAAATTCCGTGGCAGCACATGATGGAGCGGCTGTGATAGTCCACAATGAGGGTAATGTGGGAAGGCTATCCCTCATGGACACCCACATACTGGTATTCGGCATAGATAAGTTTGTACCTGAAATAGAGGATGCGGTGTCAGTTGTGAAACTCGAAACCGCCTATGCAACGGGTACAGGGGTTCCCTCCTACATCAATGTGATCTCAGGTCCATCAAAGACCGCAGATATAGAGAAGATGCTCCTCAGGGGCATGTACGGGGCATCGAGGGTCATTGCAGTTGCAGTTGATAATGGCAGATCCTCAGCTTACCCTGAGGCTCTCCTCTGCATAGGCTGCGGGAGCTGCATAGTGAGCTGCCCAGTTTACAGTGCCGTCGGTAACAGGTTCGGGTACAGGGGTTACCTGGGGGGTCGGGGCGTTGTTATGAGCTCCTTCCTTGCCGATAGAAAAACTGCAGTTGAGTCAGGACTCTACCTCTGCACCCTCTGTGGCCTCTGCACAGAGAAGTGCCCGGTGGGGACGCCAACAGCTTCACTCATGGAGAGGCTAAGGGGTGAGTGCAATACCGCGGGCCTCTACCACAACTCACATCTGAGGGTGGCTGAGAGGATAAAAAGAAGGGGTTCACCACTCTGAAAAGAAAGGTATAAAAAGGGTGCTGTTCTAGATAAATTAAAAAAATTATCATGTAATGTTTCTTGGGATATCATTCCATAATTTTTACCAGGAGGTTATTGGTTTGCTTCTATTGATAAGTCCAGTTAACACAGAGGAGGCACTTGAGGCCATAGAAGGCGGTGCAGACATAGTTGACGTTAAGAACCCCAGTGAGGGATCTCTTGGGGCCAACTTCCCATGGGTTATCCGCAGGGTCAGGGAGATGACACCTGATGAGATGCTTGTGAGCGCCACCCTCGGCGATGTACCCTACAAGCCAGGAACCGTGGCGCTGGCAGCAATGGGGGCCCTTGTATCAGGGGCAGACTACATAAAGGTCGGCCTCTACGGGACAAGGAACTACGAAGAGGCGGTTGATGTCATGAAGAACGTTGTGAGGGCAGTTAAGGATGAATCCGACGCAATCGTCGTCGCGGCTGGCTACGCCGACGCCCACCGTGTGGGTGCGGTTGACCCAATGGAGATACCCCGTGTTGCCGCAGATTCAGGGGCTGACCTTGCAATGCTTGACACCGCTGTGAAGGATGGTAAGTCACTCTTTGATTTCATGGACATGAAACGGCTGGAATCCTTTGTCTCAGAAACCAGGGACCATGGACTGAAATCTGCCCTTGCAGGGTCCGTTGGAAGGGAGCACCTCAAACCACTGCATGATATTGGATGTGATGTGGTCGGCATAAGGGGTGCCGCATGTGTTGGCGGAGACCGCAACACTGGCAGAATCCACAGGACAGCTGTGAGAGAACTCAAGGAACTGATAGAAAGCTTTTAAAATAACCCTGGTGGCCTCTCAGGTGGTTAGTAATGTACGTGAAAAAATTGAAGGAAGCAGAAACCGGTTACACATTTGATGATTTTCTCCTTCTTCCCCAGGCATCATATGTGGAACCGAAGGATGTGGAGACATCTGGAAGGGTATCAAGGAACATCAGCCTCAAAATACCCATAATAAGCTCCGCGATGGACACCGTTACAGAATATGAAATGGCCATCGCAATGGCCCAGGAGGGCGGAATGGGTGTTATCCACCGGAACATGAGCATCAGGGACCAGGTGGAGCAGGTCAAGAAGGTCAAGAGATCCGGTGATCTCACCATAAGGGATGTTATAACAATCTCACCGGACTCCACCCTCAGGGAGGCCCATGAGATAATGGACCAGGAGGAGATCAGCGGGCTGCCGGTGGTTGAGGATGGAATACTCATAGGTATAATAAGCCGGAGGGACATTGAGCCCATATTCAACTCCGAGGCCGACAGAAAGGTTGACCAGGTGATGACAAGGGATGTCGTCACGGTTGATGAATCGGTAACCCCATCAGAGGCCCTTGACATAGCCTACGAGAACAAGGTTGAAAGGCTCCCTGTTGTGAAGGACGGGAAGATCGTTGGCATACTCACCATGAAGGATATACTTGAGAGGAAGAGGTACCCCAACGCATCAAGGGACAGTGAAGGTTACCTCATGGTTGCGGCAGCCACAGGGCCATTTGACCTTGAAAGGGCCCATGCGCTTGATGAGGCAGGGGCAGATATACTGGCAATCGACAGCGCCCACGGACACAACATGAACCTTGTTAAGAGCGCCGGAAAAATGAAGAGGGAGATAGACGCGGACCTCATAGTGGGTAACATCGCAACGAGGGAGGCGGCAGAGGACCTCATCGCACAGGACGTTGATGGCCTTAAGGTTGGTATAGGTCCAGGTTCAATGTGCACCACAAGGATAATTGCAGGTGTGGGTGTGCCGCAGCTCACCGCCATAGCCGAGGTGGCCGATGTCGCGGCGGAGTACGATGTTCCTGTGATCGCCGATGGAGGTATAAGGTACTCAGGGGATATTGCAAAGGCAGTGGCGGTTGGGGCAGACTGTGTCATGCTGGGGAACCTACTTGCAGGTACCTATGAGGCCCCGGGGGACGTTGTTGTTATGAATGGCCGTAAGTACAAGCAGTACCGTGGCATGGGATCCCTGGGCGCAATGACCGGTGGTATAGGTGCCGGGACAGACAGGTACTTCCAGGAGCCCAAGGGGCACATGAAACACACCAAGGTCGTCCCTGAAGGTGTTGAGGGCGTTGTCCCCTATAGGGGAACGGTGAGCGAGGTCCTGTTCCAGCTAATCGGGGGTCTCAGGGCATCAATGGGATACTGCGGCGCCGCAGATCTCGGTGAGATGAAGGAAAGGGCAAAGCTTGTGAGGATAACCTCAAGCGGTATCAAGGAGAGCCACCCGCACGACCTCCTCATAACCAATGAAAGCCCCAACTACCCCACCCTCAAATAAATCATTTTTTTCTGTAATTTCAGATCCAATGAAGAACCGTGAACTGAACTCCTCTGTGGTCCTCTGTGGAGGGATGGGCAGGAGGATGGGATCAGATAAGGGCCTTCTTGTGATGGATGGAAGGCCATTCATTGAGATAATAACAGATAGGCTGCTGGAATATTTCAGTGAGGTGGCAGTGGTCTTCCGTGACAGCAGCCAGGCAGGTAATTACAGGGATCTTCTTGATTCCAGTATCAGAGTCCTCACAGATGAGGTGCCTGGTGTCGGCCCGCTGGGGGGTATATTCACAGCCCTTGGAAGAATATCAGGTTCCGCGGCCCTCTTTCTCCCCTGTGACTCCCCCCTTGTTACCCGGGAATTTCTTCTGAATATGAAGGATGCCTTCAGGGTGATGGGGGATAGGTGTGATGCCATTGTACCCTGCAGGGATGGTCTACCAGAGCCGCTACACTCAATCTACTCGGTAAAAATAAGGGACCATATAGAGAGTCTGCTCGCCAAAAATGAAAGGAGAGTTAGGGTTCTCCTTGACTCCATTGAATCCTGCCGCCTGGACGCTATCAGTCTGGATCCAACCCTTCGGAGTTTCAGGAACTTCAACAGACCGGAGGACCTCAGGATCTGATATCAACTGTGCGTGGATTCCTTCCCATCTCAAGAACAAACTTATTTACCCTCTCGATCATGTCGATGTAGTGTTCTTTGTGGATTTTCTTCCCATCGACGAGGGCATATTCCGGTAAAGACCCGTACAGATTCTTGAATTCAATTATCTCATTAACCATTTCCCTATACTGCTCAAGGGTCAAACGTTCCATGGATACCAACCATTGGAGTTTTTTTATAATCTCTCCGTCATAATATATAAGTTATACGATTTTATTTTCAAAACAAGGCATTATTAAAAATTTAAATTAAAATATGAATGAATGGGTGTCCTTATATTCTTCTTATGGGGCCTCCGTGCCAGGGTAAATTCTCCAGTGTACTGAGATCATCACTCAAGAATTTCCACCCTGGCATCCCTGTTGAAGGGGTTCTTCCTCACGGCAAGTGAGAAGAGGTAGGGGTAGTTTTCACTGAGGTGTTCCATGTATCCCAGCCACTCAGAAACAACGGCAGAGTAGGCCCTCTGGAGGTCACCGGCCAGGTGCTCATAGTCTGTGGGAGGTAGAGATGAGAGGTCCTCTCTTGCCTCAAGTTCCTCCATGAGATGAAAGACCGCCCAGAGCATGTCTGTGAAGCTTTCATGCTCAAGTAGATTGAGGTTTTCAAGAAGCCCCAGGAGAAACTTCCTCCTGGACGTTAGGAAAACTTTCAGGTACTTGAGGAGTTCAACACTTTCAGGGGACCCCAGCTCAAAATCAAATTCGCATCCCCTTATCTCACTGAGCATTCCCTTAAAGTCATCTGGACTCCATGATGCATCTATCTTAAGTTTTGATGCAATCCTATCTGTATTTGACTCGAAGGTGGATACCCTCTTAAGGAATTCGGTGCCCACCTCACTGAAGAACGCCCCCACGACCATGTTGAGTTTTTCGAGTCTCTCAACAAGTTCACGCCGGGATATGGCGGCCTCCACGATTATAACAACGATCAGAATTTCCAGGGGCACAAATGCAAGGTCTATACCGATATAGAATAGTTCAGTCTCGGGTTTATGGAATATGAAGTAGAGGAGAAGGTAGATGGAGGATGATACAAGTACAAGCAGAATCCCCAGCCTGAATTTCCAGTTTAGCCTTGAGTTCATACCATCACCTGAGAATCTTAATCTGAATTCTCCGTGTAAACCACTGCGATGGGGTTCTTTGAAACCATCATGGTCCCCCTTTCAAGTACACGACCCCTTGTTATGCTCAGCTCGGTTATGTTCACATCGAATCCAAGCTCCTTCAGGTACTTAACGGCCTCGCACCTTGTCTCAAGAAGTATTGCGGTTATAAGAACCCTTCCACCATCTGTAAGTTTATCTGTAACCACTTCAAGTATTTCCCCCAGTCTACCGCCACTTCCCCCGATTACAGCAATGTCCAGCGCATCAATTTCAGAGAGAGCTTCCACCGCATCACCACATATCAGTGTGACGTTATCCCCCAGCCCATGCTTTTTAAGGTTCATCTCCGTTGTTGAAATTGCATCGGGGCTTTTATCGATTGCATAGACCCTTCCAGCCCTCCTTGAAAGTTCAAGGGTCACTCCACCGGTTCCACACCCCACATCAACCGCAATGTCCCCTTTCCCGGGTTCTGCAAGGCACATAAGCAGGCACCTAACCTCCATGGCTGTTGGGCCCGGTACAGAGGGGTTCTTTATGAATTCATGGTCAGGTATCAACTCACACCACCGTTACACTCACTTCAAGACCTTTTCATATCCTCACTTTTCTGTGAATAAGTGCATTGTGAACATGAAGTACCGGCTTTAAGGCCTTTTCATGTCCTCACCGCTCCACCTTCTGAAGAGTTCATTCTCTATCCCCAGGACGTCGAGCACCTTACCCGCTATGAAGTCGGCGATTTCCTCTATTGATGATGGTCTGTGGTAGAATCCGGGCATGGCAGGGAGTATTATACCCCCCTCCCTTGAGACCCTGAGCATGTTCTCAAGGTGCACGCTTCTAAGCGGGGTCTCCCTTGGCACAAGGACGAGTTTACGCCTCTCCTTGAGGCACACGTCAGCGGCCCTTGTGAGTGCATTGCCTGCATATCCGTTGGCTATCGCTGATAGGGTCTTCATTGTGCACGGCGCTATGACCATGGCACTGAAACTGGAGGATCCACTGTTAACTGCTGATGTGAAGTCATCAGAATCAAAGCACTCATCAGCCATCTCCTCCAGGGTTTCAGGGTCATTTTCAAGTTCATATCTGATTATATCACGTGCAGTATCGGTTATCATGAGTCCAACATTTACCCCGGCGTCCTTCAGGGCCCTGAGTATTCTATCCCCGTAGATAACGCCACTTGCACCTGTCATTGCCAGTATTATCATCTGAATCACTTCTGAATGTTTTATGGATGATCATTTCTTTTTTGATGAGAATTTATCTGATTTGAGGTACTTGAAGGGTTTTATTTTGTTATGGCCATGATCGGGTATTATTTATCGGAATTTGAGGTAATCAGGTACCGTGAGGCGGAGCTGCCTGGGGTGTGCAGGTCTTCTCTCAGGGAGGTCCATGTAGTCGTGGAGGCTGAATTCCCTGAATGCCGCGGCGGATTCACGGGGCACGTAGACACAGATATCTGCATGGTTGAACCTCGCCTCCTTCAGTGCCCCCACCAGACTTGATATATGGCTCAGGTTCACAATGGAGTCCCCCACAGAAACCTGGGTCCTCATCTCATCAAATGCAGGGTACTCGGGGAGGTTAACCACAACATAATCAGGGTCCAGGTCCATGTCCTCTGCAATTTCCTTTTCAGCCCTTCTTATCTCGGCATCTGTGATCCTGAATACCCTCTGGGGGTCCTCGAGTTCATTGAGCTTCACAGAGTCCACGGTCTTGAGGAGGTCACGGTTATCCAGTCTCCTGATCATATCCCCTGCGAGGCCCTCCTGATTCCTGCACATGACAATGAGGTCCATGTCATCGTACCTGTATATCCTGGACTCATCAAGCACCCCCTCAGATATGAGGCTCCTCAGGCACCTCCTGAACATGGAGTTAACGATCCTTGTGGTGTGGTGCTGGTAAACGCTGGGATACATGAAGTACCTTGCAAGCAAAGCCGACTCTGCGGCCTGAACACCCTTCCTGTCAAGGACAAGGTCGTTCTCCATCTTCATATTGTATATAAGCCTTTCAACGTCTATTATACCGTAGGCCACCCCTGTGTAGTGGGAGTCCCGCAGCAGATAATCCATCCTGTCAACGTCAAGCTCCCCGTTGATCGCCTGCCCAAGGACACCCTCGCCCCTAAGTATCCTCATAACCTGTTCAAGGTCGAACTCCTCTGATATTATGTCACCGAGCACAGATTCCCTTATGAGTTCCCTTGTGAGGCTCTCATGGGACCTTTCAAGGACACCCTCTGATACATGGGAGAACGGACCGTGCCCCACGTCATGGAGGAGGGCGCAGAGCCTCAGTATACTCTTCTTTTCAGGTCCAAGGTTGAGGTGCTCCGCCAGCCTCGATGCCAGGTACATGGCCCCTATGGAGTGTTCGAACCTTGAATGGTTTGCCCCTGGGTATATCAGATTTGTGAATCCCAGCTGCTTTATCCTCCTGAGCCTCTGAACATGGGGTGTGTCAACAATCCTCACCTCAAATTCGGTGAGTTTCAGGTTACCGTGGACGCTGTCCCTTATGAATTTCATTTTAAGACTCCTAGCCACCTGACATGATAACGTTCCTGCCGCTGGTGGTGTACTCCTCCTTTTTGAAGTCTATTTCATACTTTGTCCTCTCGATTATCTCTTTGAGGGCATCAAGTGTTTCCCCGCGGTGGGGTCCTGCAACCGCAACCATGAAGAGGGTCTCTGATACATAGAACTCCCCAACGTAGTGTACAACGGCCACGTCCTTCACAGGGTACTTCTCCATCACATCCTCAACTATCCCCTCAAGTTCCCTCTGGGCCTTTTCAATGTCTGGTGTTGTGAGTACAAGTTTCTCTGTCCTCTCATCATCAACACCACGGACGATACCCTCAAAGGTGAACACTGCTCCGCATTCATCAAGGTAGGGGCTCTTCTTCACATGTTCCAGGAGGTCATCCATTCTGAAGGCCTCCTTTTCATCTGTCACCATGACCATCATTTCTGACACCTACACCAGTTCACTAACTTCCTTTTTTGCAAGGTGTTTTATTCTCTCAACACCATTTATTTCCTCTATAACCTCAACCACAGAGTCTGGAAGGAGTGAGCGCCAGTCACCATCATCCAGCATCCTCCGCCTCACCTCTGTCCCTGAGTACCTGTCCCTGTAGAAAAGGGGGGGTGCAGTCACCTCATAGCCGTCCTCACTGAAGAGCCGCTGGACAAGGGGGTTCCCACTGTATACCCTGTCAAATGGGGGTGTCAGCATCTTTATATGTGCAACCCAGAGGGCGTTGCACTCTATGTCCTGGACAGGTATGATGTAGTAGCTTGATGCGGGGATACCGTTCTCACTGAGTGCCTTGGTCAGCATCATCACCCTCTCACCGGCGGTGAAGGGGTCCCTGAGGCTGTGGCTCAGCTGGGCGCTCCCGATACATATTATGAGTTCATCAACCTCCCCGAGCACCCTCTTTATAACCTGGAGGTGTCCCCGGTGGAATGGCTGCATCCTTCCAACCAGCAATCCCCTCATTCATATCACCGCATAAAGGTTATTATGTCAGTAAAACTATTAGAACTATAGTGGTTCTAGTATATATTCATGGCAGCACGTTGCTGTAACGATTGGAAATTTTCACTGGCAGTTTTTCAGGCACTGCCATGAGATCTGGTATCTTTGAACCTTGAAGGAATGGTTGCGGTGATGCAATGATAAGGGTGGAGAACCTCACAAAGACCTATAAACTTGAGAATGGAGATGAATTCAGGGCACTTTCTGATGTTAACCTTGAGGTTTCTGAGGGAGAAATACTGGGAATACTCGGAATGAGTGGTTCAGGTAAGACGACACTTCTGAGGATCCTGAGGGGTGTTGAACCCTTTGATTCAGGGAGGATAACCCTGGATGATGTAACCGTTGAGTCTGATTCAGGACAGTACTACTTCTCAAAGCTCAAAAAGAAGACTGCAATTCACCTCCAGAGGTCCTTTGGTCTCTGGTCGGAGACCGCCCTTCAGAATGTCATAAGGAAGCTGTACGCTGCAAAATATGGTGACGAGTCAATGACAGACTTTGACTTTGCCTATGATGAATTCGGTGAGGAGGCAATGGAACTCCTCAGGGTGGTTGGACTTGACCACAAGGCCGAGCACTTTGCACCTGTCCTCAGTGGCGGCGAGAAGCAGAGGCTCATAATGGCCAGGCAACTTGCAAAAAAACCCAGGGTACTCCTTCTTGATGAACCCGCAACCATGTCATGCCCGGGGACGAAGCAGGAGATACTGGATGCCATACGGAACATCAACAGGGAACTGGGTGTCACGGTGGTGCTGGTCTCTCACCTGCCTGAAGTCCACGAGTACCTTGCAGACCGCCTGGTTCTGATGGAGGACGGGCGCATCATTGATGAGGGGGAACCCTGGAGGATCATAGAGAGGTTCATGAGGGACATTGAGCCCCCGGTTGACTACACACCCCCCAGCTCAGATAGGGAGATCCTCAGGGTCAGGGACCTGTCCAAGAGGTTTGTACTCCTCAAGGGCGGGGCAGTCCTTGAGATGAGGGATGTTAACCTTGATATCAGGGAGGGTGAGATAGTATCCATAATAGGGCCCAGTGGGGCCGGCAAGACGGTGCTCCTCCGGATGATCGGTGGACTGGACCTTCCTGATGAGGGTACGGTGGAGTTCAGGCTCAACAGTGAATGGGTTAACATGCATGAACCTGGCGTTAAAAGGATGGGTGTGAGGAGGAAGATGGGTTTCATGCATCAGGAGTTTGCCCTTGTACATCACGCCACCATAAGGAGTCAGATAGCCTCAAGACTCGGTGTTAAGGGTGAACATGTCGTTGCAGAGGCAAGGAAGAGGGCCGAGGAGCTGGGAATAAGTGACATGGTCCTTGATGTTCTCTACCAGCTCACGGATCTTCCTGAAACAGAGGCCCGTTACAGACTAGAGAAACTTGGCCTCTCACCTGAGATACTTGAGGAGCTCTTCCCCAGCTTCCCTGACAGTGAGGTTAAGAGGTATGCTGAGCCCATATTCAGGGCCCTGAACCTCCCCCTGGACATACTTGACAGGAAATCCTATGAGCTCTCAGGGGGTGAGCGGGTGAGGGCGACCCTCGCCCTTGTCCTTGCATCACGGCCAGATGTCCTTGTCCTTGATGAGCCATTCGGGGACCTTGATCCCATAACACTCAGGATGGTTTCGAACTCCCTTAAGAGGATTAACATGGAGTTCGGGACAACCATAATCATGGTGAGCCACCATGTGGATTTCATAAGGGAGCTCAGCACAAGGGCTGTCATGGTTGAGGACGGCCGTCTTGTAATGGACGGCGAACCAGATGGCCTCTGCGACAGGTTTGTTGAAAGGAGCCATGCAAAATACCTTCAGAGGGTTAAGGGGTGATAAAGTGGAATTTGAGAATTTCCCCGTTGAGAATGCACACAGAATACTTACTCCAAGGCCGACCGTCATTGTAACCACGGTGGATGGGGATGGGAATATAAATGCGGCCCCGTTCTCCTTCACCATGCCTGTTTCAATTGACCCCCCAGTTGTGGCTTTTGCATCTGCACCGGGCCACCACACCGCAGTGAATGTTGAGGGCACCCATGAATTTGTGCTTAATATAACGCCAGCGGATATAATGGATAGGATGTGGATAACCGCCAGGGATCTCCCGGCGGGTGAGAATGAACTTGAAGCCGCAGGTCTTAACTGGATTCCATCGGAGAGGGTTAAGCCCCCGAGGATAGCCGAGGCAGCCGCGCACCTTGAATGTGAACTACTCAGGATGTGTGAGGTTGGGGACCATAACCTCATAGTGGGCTCAGTTGTGAATGCCTCGGTCTGTTCTGGATGCATAAGGGAGGGGCTCCTTGATGTTGAATCTGTGAAGCCGGTCCTCCATGTGGGTGGAACGGTGTTTGTTGTGGGGGACCATGTGAGGCGCATTGAATAGGGGGTTTATGATGTTTGAGAGGATCATGGTTCCAACCGATGGTTCAGAGTATGCAGCAAAGGCCGAGGACCTTGCCATTGAACTTGCAGACCGTCTTGGATCTGTGGTTGTTGCTGTGCATGTTATTGATGAGAAGCTGATCTACCCCTTTGATGTCCTTGAGGATGAGGGAAAGGAGATCCTGGCGGCTGTGCAGAGAAAGGGTAGGGATGCCGGTGTCCAGGTGGATGAGGTCCTTGTATTTGGGAGTCCTGCCCATGATATGAAGAAGATAGCTGAGAAGACGGGGGCGGATCTTGTTGTTATAGCGTCACATGGGCGTTCGGGTCTTGAGAGGCTTCTGATGGGTAGTGTGGCTGAGACCACCCTCAAGACGGTTGAGGTGCCGGTACTCCTTGTTAAATAAACCTTCCTTTTTTTCTCACCGAAAGCTATATATAAAGGATACGTCATTATTTGATATATCAAAATTTGATATATAGTATTTCGATGTATGAGGTGTTATATTGAGAAGACTGTTCAGAGGAATCAGGGAGTACCTCACGGACTGGAAGAACCTGTTGACCCATAGCCTTGTGGGCGTACTTATACTTGCAGTTGCAGTTTATGCACCGGTAAGTCCTTATGTGAGGATGGGCTTTGTGGGCTGTGTTGTGGGTTTCAACGTACTTAGAATGAAATACCTTGACCAGTAAACTTATTTATTTTTCTGGAAACACCATCCTGAGGAATCCCATAAAAACCGGATTTCAGCTTTTCATTTTTGAATCATTAACTTTAATTATCTCTGATTGTCAGAAGAACGGTTCACTGCAACATGCTCTTATTCCCCTTTGAAATTTTTAGTTATCTATTAAAATCAGTTAATTATTAATTCTGGAATGGGGGGTAGAATGGAAAATTTTTGAATAGAGCAGCAAATTTTTAGAAAATTTTTAATAATAGATCAAGTAAAATTAGTATGGTGTACCTTTGGTACATATAAGACGCAGAGGATTTGATTAAATGAAATGATATTTTTCGTTGATTTTATTGGGTCTTCTTGCAGTTCTTTTTTCTGGGACTGCCAGTGCAGCGGACATCTATGTCAATGCCACTGGGGGGATGACAGCATGATGGACTCTCATGGGCGGCTGCAAAGGCCACTATAAAGAATGCGACAGGAGCAGCTGCAGATAATGACATTATCTGGCTTGCAGACGGCGAATACAGGGGTGATGGTAACAGGGACATAAACATCGACAAGAACCTGACAATCACAGGTCAGACAACAGCAGGCACCATCATAAACCTTGAAGGGAATCCATCACTATTCACAATCACAAAGAACCTAAACCTATCAAACCTAACAATCAGTAACGCCTACTCAACCACGCAGGGGCCAATATACATATCCAATGCAAACCTCACAATCGAAAACTGCCTACTCTTAAACAACACAGCAAATGATGGAGGAGCAATAAGCGCACAGTTCTCCACGGTAACGGACGAACAGTACATTCACCAGCAACACAGCACCCTATGGAGGAGCGCTATTTGTACGTGATTGTCCGGAACCAGCCATAATAATGTTCTGCCGGATATTTAACAACCCAGACCAGACAGGTCTGAATGTCTACGCAGATAATAGTGCTGTGGATGCCCGATTCAACTGGTGGGGCTCCAACAATCCAGACTTTCCAAGCCTTATCTCAGAAAATGTAACATACGATCCATGGATCGTCCTGAATATAAACGCCACCCCAGACACAGTCCTTACAGGGGAAACCTCACAGATAACCGCAGACCTCCAACACGACAGTAACGGAGTACTGCACGACCCAACTGAGGGCATAGTGCCATACAGAGGATCCGCACAGTTCTCCACAACCCTGGGCTCAATAACCGACGCAAATTTCACAGACGGCGCCGCCATCCCAACACTAACCAGCCTCAACACCAGGGGCATCGCCACAGTATATGCCTCAGTTGACAATGAAACAGTGCAGACCACGGTTACGGTCCTCAAACCAGCAACCTTTGAACTGAGCAATTTAACAATCACACCCACAACCGGAGTAGCACCACTAAACATCACAGTCAAAGCAAACATCACCAACACAGGAGACATCCCCGGAGACTACACAGCAGAACTTAAAATAAACAACACAACAGAAGACACCAAAACCCTAACAATAAACCCCGGAGAAACCACGACAATTGAATTCACAAAAATACTGCAACCAGGAACCTGCAACGTAACAATAGACACACTCCCACCTAAACAGGTGACCGCAACGATAACAATAAAGCAGCCTGCAGGATCCGCAAACTGGGTCAGGAAATACTACGAACGCTACAGGAGACTACCCGCTTCAGTGACCATCTCAGGAAAGAGCTTCACCATGGCACAGTTCCTCGACCTCCTTGTACGGGCAACCATCCAGATCAACGCGGGCAACCTAAAACCACTAAGCACACGAACCGTCGGCTACAAAGGTTCGGCAGGAACCTACAGATCAATCAAACTCTCGAAATCAGCTTACATATCCACAGCAATCAGCATAAGAAACTTCATAAACACCCACAAACTGGCCCCGCGGTACGCAACAACCAGGTACGGGAACATACCCTTCACAAGACTCGTCTACATGTACAGTAAAATCATAGGGTTCTACGGAACCTACAAAAGACTCCCGAACTACGTAATCATCTAAAAAAACTTATTTCTTTTCCATTTCTCCTTATAAGAAAAAAAAGAACACCAGTTATAAAGTTTCCACAGAAACTATAGATAATTTTAAATTTAATGATGTTAATAAAAATATGATGCAATACATAAAATAGAGGGTGTCAGATGTGAAGAGATACAAATGTCGCGTGTGCGGCTATATTTATGACCCCCAGAAGGGTGAACCAAGGACAGACACACCACCCGGAACACCGTTTGAGGACCTCCCTGAAACATGGAGGTGCCCGTCATGCGGTGCAAAGAAGAAGATGTTCAAACCACTTGACTGAGAGGTGAATAAATGGACAAATACGTCTGCCAGATGTGCGGATACATCTACGACCCTGAAGAGGGAGACCCCACATCAGGGATAGAACCAGGAACAGCGTTTGAGGACCTCCCCGACGACTGGGTATGCCCTGTATGTGGCGTTGGAAAGGACCAGTTCAAGAAGATGGATTAAATGAAAGCCAGAAGAATTGCAGATGGGGTTTACTACACCGGTATCCTTGACTGGGACCGGAGGACCTTTGATGAGCTTGTAGCCCTCCCAAGGGGCACAAGCTACAACTCATACATCGTCTCTGGAAGCAGTGCCACGGCACTCATTGATTCTGCAGAACCCTCAAAGAGCAGTGAATTCCTGGGGATCATAGGGGAAATGGAAACTGACATCGACTACATAATCTCCCAGCACGCAGAACAGGACCACTCAGGTACAATCCCGGAGCTCCTTGACATGTACCCTGACGCAGAGGTCCTGGGGACACCTGCCTGCATTGAACTCCTCAGGGAACTTCTAAGGATCGATGGAAACTTCAGGACAATTGAGGATGGTGAGACACTCTCCCTGGGTGACAGGACGCTGAGATTCATTGTAACACCATGGGTGCACTGGCCCGACACCATGGTAACCTACCTTGAGGAGGAGCGGATACTCTTCACCTGCGACTTCTTTGGATCACACCTTGCAACATCAGACATCATGGAGGTGCCTGAGGGTTTCCTGAGGGAGGCCAGGAGGTACTACGCCCATATCATGATGCCCTTCAGCCAGATGGTCACATCCAACCTCAGGAAGATCTCGGACCTTGACATATCACTCATAGCACCATCCCATGGCCCACTGGTATCCATACCTGACCTCATAATCGATGCATACAGGAGATGGACCTCTGGGGGCAGTAAAACGGTGATCGCATACACCACCATGCACAGAAGCACGGAGATCATGGTTGAGAGACTCACAGAGAAACTCATGGAACTCGATGTGAGTGTAAGACCCATCAACGTTGCAGAGTCCGATACCGGGGAATTCCTCACTGAACTCGCGGATGCCTCGGTCCTGGTTGTTGCATCACCCACGGTGCTCACAAGACCCCACCCGGCAGTTGCATCGGCACTCTACCTTGTGAATGCACTGAGACCGCCGGTGAAGCACATTGCACTGATGGGATCCTACGGGTGGGGGACACTCATTGAATCCGAGGTCAAGGGTCTGCTATCCAACCTGAACGTGGAGTACCTTGAACCAGTCCTTGTGAAGGGCCTTCCACGTGAGGAGGACCTTCAGAGGATAGATGAACTTGCCATTCAGATAAAGGAAATAGGGGGTGAATTAAATGGTAAGTGAAAGGATGCAGGAGGCCCTCAACAGGCAGCTCAACGCTGAACTCTACTCAGCATACCTCTATCTTTCAATGGCCGCCTACTATGAGGCCTCTGACCTCCCGGGATTTGCAAACTGGATGCGTGTCCAGGCCCAGGAGGAACTTGCACACGCAATGAAGTTCTACGACTACCTTGTCCAGAGGGGTGCAAGGGTCGTGCTTGAGGAGATAGAGAAACCACCATTCGAGTGGGAGTCCCCACTGGAGGTATCCAAGCATGTCCTGGAACATGAGAGGAAAGTGACGGGACTCATAAATGACCTTGTTGACCTTGCAATCTCAGAGAGGGACCATGCAACCAACAATTTCCTCCAGTGGTTCGTTGCAGAGCAGGTTGAGGAGGAGGAATCCGCGGGTTCAGTGCTCCAGAAGGTGCGCCTTGCATCGGATTCACCAAGCGGCCTCCTCATGCTTGATGCGGAACTCGGAAAGAGGGTTTACAACCCACCAGCAAATGAAAAGGGGGAATAGTTTATGGGGGAGAAGGTATACGAAGTCAGAAAGGTGAAGAAGAAGGGGCGCGGCATGCCCCTCATAGGGGATAAATTCCCTGAAATGGAGGTCCAGACAACCCACGGGCTGATGAAACTCCCGGCTGAATTCAAGGGGAAATGGTTCATACTCTTCAGCCACCCTGCAGACTTCACACCTGTCTGCACAACAGAGTTCGTGGCGTTCCAGGAGGTCTACCCTGAACTGAGGGAACTTGACTGTGAACTTGTGGGCCTCAGTGTTGACCAGGTATTCTCACACATCAAGTGGATCGAATGGATAGAGGAGAACCTTGATACCGAGATCGAGTTTCCTGTGATAGCGGACACGGGGAGAGTCGCGGATACCCTTGGACTCATACACCCGGCGAGGCCCACAAACACGGTGAGGGCGGTATTTGTGGTTGACCCTGAGGGGATAATCAGGGCTATACTCTACTATCCACAGGAACTTGGAAGGAACATCCCTGAGATCGTGAGGATGATACGCGCCTTCAGGGTCATAGATGCCGAGGGTGTGGCTGCACCTGCAAACTGGCCCGATAACCAGCTCATCGGTGACCATGTGATAGTCCCACCGGCATCTGATATTGAAACCGCCAGGAAAAGGAAAGAGGAATACGAATGCTACGACTGGTGGCTCTGCCATCGCAGCATAGGTGGTGATTAGATGGAGAAAAAATTCTATGAACTCCCTGAACTTCCATACCCCTACGATGCCCTTGAACCATACATATCAGAGGAGCAGCTGAGGATACATCATGAGAAGCACCATCAGGCCTACGTGGATGGGGCCAATGGCGTCCTCAGAAAACTCGACGATGCCAGGGAGAATGACGAAGAAGTTGACATCAAGGCGGCCCTCAAGGAACTCTCATTCCACGTGGGGGGCTACGTCCTGCACCTATTCTTCTGGGGTAACATGGGACCCGCAGATGAGTGCGGTGGGGAACCAGGTGGACGGCTTGCGGAGTACATAGAGAAGGACTTTGGAAGCTTTGAACGCTTTAAAAAGGAGTTTTCTCAGGCTGCTGTGAGTGCGGAGGGCTCAGGATGGGCTGTACTCACCTACTGCCAGAGGACCGACAGGCTCTTCATAATGCAGGTTGAGAAGCACAATGTCAACGTGATACCCCACTTCAGGATCCTCATGGTCCTGGATGTATGGGAACACGCCTACTACATTGACTACAGGAACGTGAGACCCGACTATGTTGACGCATTCTGGAACATCGTAAACTGGAAAGAGGTTGAAAAACGCTTCGACGACCTCTTCTAACTCCATTAATTTTTTAAGAACCTTTTATTCTAACTCCCAGGTAGCATTCCCGTGATGCATAACATTTATTTTTAAATCACCATAAACATCTAAGAGTTACACTGATTCGGGAATGATTCAGATGATCTGGAACAGGGAAATGGAATGCATAAGCAGGGAGGAACTGGAGGAAATTCAGCTTAAAAGGCTTCAGGACACAGTAAGGAGGGCATATGAAAACGTACCCTACTACCATGAGATGTTCGAGAAGGAGGGCGTGTACCCTGAGGACATAGAGTCACTGGACGACATCACAAGGTTGCCCTACACCACCAAGGATGACCTCCGCAAGGTCTACCCCTTCGGGATGTTCGCTGTCCCCAGGAAGGAGATAGTGGAGGTTCACACGTCATCGGGGACCACAGGAAAACCCGTTGTCTCAGGCTACACCCGGGAGGACATAGAGATATGGAGTGAGGTCATGGCCAGGGGCCTCACAATGATGGGCCTCACAGAGGATGACGTCATCCAGAATACCCATGGTTACGGCCTATTCACCGGCGGATTCGGGGTCCACTACGGTGCACAGAAGATTGGGGCGACCGTTATCCCCATCTCAACTGGACAGACAAGGAGGCAGATAGAGATAATGAAGGACTTCGGGACAACGGTCATGATATTCACACCATCCTATGGCCTCTACCTCTCTGAGGTTGCAGCTGAGGAGGGCTTTGACCCTGCCGAATCCCAGTTAAAGGCAATAGGATTCGGGGCTGAGATGTGGACAGAGGAGATGAGGGCCGAGATAGAGAGGAGGTTCAATGCACCGGCCTTCAACATATACGGCCTCACTGAAATCATGGGCCCGGGGGTTGCAATGGAGTGCGGTGAGAAGAATGGTCTCCACGTTGCAGAGGACCATTTCTACCCTGAGATCATAGATAAGAATGGTGAAAGGGTCGGTCCAGGTGAAAGGGGTGAGCTGGTACTCACAACTCTCACAAGGGTGGGGATGCCGGTTATAAGGTTCAGGACAAAGGATATAACCTCAATAGATTATGGGCCATGTGCCTGTGGCAGGACCCTTGCAAGGATCTCAAGGATCACAGGCAGGGTCGATGACATGCTCAAGGTCAGGGGAGTTTCAGTGTTCCCCTCCCAGATAGAAAAGGCGCTCCTCCGCATAGATGGTATTGAGCCACACTACCAGATAATAGTGACAAGGCCCCACCTCATGGATGAACTTGAGGTGAGGGTGGAGACCTCCCCTGAACTCTTCTCAGATGACATCCGGCAGATGGTGGAGACCAGGGACCGGATCGAGGAGTTCATAGAAAACGAGATAGGCCTCAGGGTTAAGGTGACCCTGGTTGAACCAGGCACGATACCAAGGAGTGAGGGGAAGGCAGTAAGGGTGATAGATAAGAGGAACCTTTAAATTTATGGTGATACCATGAGGGTTAAGCAGATATCAATATTTCTTGAAAACAGGAAGGGAAGGCTCTGGAAGGCACTGAGTACACTTGCAGAGGCAGGTATAAATCTGAGGGCACTATCACTTGCAGATACATCAGAATTCGGGATACTCAGGCTCATAGTCCCTGAACCTGAACGCGCGGCAGATGTGCTTGAGAAGAGTGGCTTTGTTGTTAAGCTGAAGGACGTAGTCGCAGTTGAGATGGATGACAGGCCGGGGGGCCTTGCATCAATCCTCGGGGTCCTCAAGGACTATGACCTGAACCTTGACTACATATACGCATTTGTCCATGAAAAAAAGGATAAAGCGATACTCTTCATGAGTACAGAGGACCTGGATGCCCTTGAAGGGGCCCTGAGGGATGCCGGGATCCGGATGGTCCCACCAGAGGAGGTCTACTCCCTCTGAGTGGAAGATTCAACCATATCGGGCGGGGGTCTACTCCCCCTTAACCCTGACATCCTCAACCGAGTACTCTATGCCCTCCTCTTCCAGTTTCTTTGTTATGCTTCTGCTCATCTTACCAACTGCAAGTACGAGGACATTCAGACCCCTCTTTGCGGCTGCAAGGGCAGCATAGGGGGTTGCAAATTCAAAATCAACATTTAATTTTAACCTGGTCGCCGCGGCCCTTGAAACTGTCCCCATTATACCTATCCTGTCCTGACCATATGTGAGTTCCCTTATCCTTTCAAGGTCGGCTGCCCCTGAACCGCCCTCGGATATCCCCGGGAGAACCGCGATGGTTACCTTTCCCCTCTGGAGGGGTATGGTGCCGCTGAGTTCTGTGAGGGCCACATCCTCGCCCTCTGAGGCACTTTTCATGACTGTGGCGTGGGCCTCCCCGTTGGTCCTCCTCCGGGCGTAGAGGACGCCGTCATCCATGAACAGTTCGACCTCATCGCCTGAGTTGAGGTCCTCCCAGGCGATGGCTGGCCAGATGGACTTGTAGGAACTCATGTACTCCAGGACCTCATCGGCGTATTGCCTGAGGCTCACAGCGGCCCTCTTGAGCTTCTCACCACCACGACGTGTTATCTTGTAGTGGGACCTTCCACTTCCTGCCTCCACAAGGCCCTCTGCTATGAGGCTCTTTATGTTCTCAGACACTGCCTGGACCGTTATTCCCAGTTCATCTGCTATATCCCGTTGCCTCACATAGGGCTGACGCCTTGCTATCTCACTCAGCACCTGGAAACGTGTAAGTTCTCCCTTCTTTCTGAAAGCCTTCATCCATTCACCTTCACCTTTTCTATGGCCCTGTTAAGGAGTCTGAGGAATTCTCCCTCATTTTCGGCTGGTATATATGCTCCGCAGGCAGTGGCATGACCACCACCGCTACCCCCCACCTTCTCCGCCACCCTCTGCATGATTGAACCGAAGTGTATGCCGTCAAATGCCAGGAGGCGGGAGCACCTAAGTGAAACCTTGAGCCCGTCACCGGTTTCAGCAAGCCCTACCATGGGTCTCCTCCAGTCACCGTAGCCCAGGAGCATACCGGCAACCGTACCCACCACCGCGGTTTTCACCTCTGGGGCATGGAAGTACTGGAGGTTATCCATATCCCTTATGAGTTCCTCCTCCATTATCCGGTCGAGGGTAACCGCCAGGTAGGCCCGGTGTTCCCTGAGGACATTCTCAAGTTCCTCCAGTTTTTCATGGCGATCACCCCCGATGATATCCATTGCAAGCTTCCACCTTGAGTTCCGGTTACACGCGTTTACTGCGGTTGAGAACTCTGAGAGGTCCCTGAATACCGTGTACCTCTCCTCTGATTTTAACTCGTAGACCTCACCGAGTATGAGCCTGGGGAGGTATTTATGGTACCTCCTTGGGACCTCATTGACCATCATACGGTATATCTCATTGAAGAGTTTCCTTTTCTCGTCATCTGTAAGGTCACAGAGCCTCCTCTGGGTTTCATCATTTTTCAGGGGTATGCCCAGGTTCTTAAGCCTTGCTATGCACTCGTTGGTGTTGTTTGTTGTTGGGAGGGTGACATCCCCGAAGTATGAGAGGGCACTTACGATGGACCTGGTGTGTCTGCCGTAGATTGTAAGGTCACTGCAGCACTCAACTGCACCCTCCCTTATGCTGTCCTCCAGGATCACCCGGTTGGCCCCAACCATCTTACCGGTCCTGATGTTCTGCATGTCACCCACCGCGGCAAGGAGACCCATCCAGCTGAGATCAGTGTATCCAAACTGCCTTGCAAGTAGATATGACAGGCCCCCACCTGAGATGCTGGTTGAACCATCCATTCCATAGAAGATGGGATTTATTTCAAGGAGCTCACCCCGTGGAGGTTCAAAGTTCCTCTTCCGCACCGGGGGGTGGTGGTCGAGTATTAGAACACGGGAGCTCCTTTTCATGTTTTCATGGACCATCTGTCCGGATCCAAGGTCACTGAACACTGTGAGATCCGTACCATGTTCAACCTCAGGGACCTCATTGATGTTTATTATGCTGATTTCATGGTCCTTCCCGAGGCCCTCAAGGAGTTTGCTGAGGATGGTTGCCGCTGTTATACCGTCACAGTCTGTGTGGCTGTAGACTGTAACCGTCTCAGCCTCATCAATCAGCTTACGGGCCCTTCTGAGCGCACCTTCAAGTTCGTCCATGTTCATTATTCATACCCTCAGTTCTTCTTTGAGGACCTCACAAGCCTTGCAAGTTTTATGAGGAGTTCCCTCTTGCTCCCCTCATATTCAACAATAACCCTCCCTGATGATTCCCACCAGGAGGAAGGGTATGACTTATCAGATTCCATACGGGCTTCAAGCTGGAGTTTTTTTGCGGCCCTGAGTATTTCACTGGCACTTGGGGATTCAACCGCGTATTCAAGGGGCACCCTTCGCCCCTGGCTCCTTGACTTCCGTGAATCGAGATAGGCTGGCCATATTATCATTGTTCACCCTCCATCATCCTCTCTGAAAGTTCGGCTAGCATGTCCCTGACCGTGTACCTCTCTGGGATGACCGCATCAAGACCATACTCCTCAAGTTTCCTGAGGGTTATGGGGCCTATTGCAGCCACTTGTATCCCCCTGAGGGCATGGATAAGATCCCCCTCCTTATCACCTGCAATTTTAAAGAGGTTTTCCACTGTGAGGGGACTTGTGAATGTAACAGCATCCACCTCCCCCTTGAGTATACCCTCTATCATTTCCTCTGCAGGTGCCGTGTCTTCCGGTATCCCTGAGTGGTAGGCCTCTGCAACAAGGACCTCTGCACCCATTTCCTCAAGTCCCATAGGGAGGACCCTCCTTGCAGAGAGTGTCCTTGGAAGGGCCACCTGCATCCCCCTGAGGTCATATTTTCTGAGGGCCTCAAGGAGACCCTCTGCGGTGTAATCTTCAGGCACCAGATCCACCCTGAGACCCATCTCAGATGCTGCACGGGCGGTCTTGGGCCCTATGACCGCGACAATACAGTCATCCCTGAGTTTTTCATGAAAGTCCCTGCATGTGCAGAAGAGGGATTCAACAGCCGCCGGGGAGGTGAATATAACCAGGTCCCATTCAGGGGCCCTCCGGCACACCTCCCTTAGGGAATCTGTTTTCAGGATCCTCAGCTCGAGGGTTGGGGCGACAAGGGCCCTTCCACCGGCACCCTCGATCAGTTTAACAGCAGCAGATACCCGCTCGGCGGGCCTTGTGAGGGCGATGGTTTTACCCCTGAGACCATCTAATTTCCCGGTAGACATTAACAACCTCACCCACCACTATGATTCCAGGCGGCCTCAGATCCTTTTCTGCTATGTCCTCAAGGGTGCCGAGGATAACCCTCTCATCCTCTGTTGTCCCCCTCTCAATCACACATACAGGGGTTTCAGGGGGCCGGTGCTTCATGATCTCCCGCATGTTCTCCCTCACGTTACCCACACCCATGAGTATTATGAGGGTGTCTGCCCTGTAATCCCAGTGAACCTGTTTTTCAGGTTTTGTGGGGTCCTCGTGTCCTGTGACAACAGTGAAGGATGTTGCAACGCCCCTGTGGGTCACGGGAAGCCCTGCAGATGTGGGGACGCCCACAGCGGAGGTCACGCCTGGAATGACCTTTGCCTCAACGCCGGCCTCCCTGAGCGCAAGGAGTTCCTCGCCACCCCTCCCGAAAACGAATGGGTCGCCGCCCTTGAGCCTCACCACTGTTTCATGCTTCTTACCTTCCTCAACAAGTATTCTGTTTATCTCATCCTGTGTTTTGTGGTGTTCACCGGCCTTCTTACCCACGTATATCAGTTTCGCATCTTCAGGGGCGTATCCGAGTATCTCCTCACCTGCCAGCCTGTCATACACTACCACGTCAGCCCTCTTGAGAACCCTTATGGCCTTCAGTGTTATGAGTTCAGGGTCCCCTGGACCCGCCCCAACAAGATAAACCACCATGATAATCACCTTTTTGCTCTGAATCAGATCTTCATTATGCCCCTGAAGAATTTGAAGCCGTCCTCTGACCCAAGTATCATCTCTGAGGCCCTTTCAGGGTGGGGCATCACAGCACATACCAGTCCTGATTCATCGCAGACCCCTGTTATTCCATCAAGGGAGCCGTTGGGGTTTTCACCGTGGAACTGCAGCACGACCTGGTCGTTATCCCAGACCTCGCTGACGTTTTCATGGTAGTATCTCCCCTCTGCATGGGCAACAGGCATCCTTATAACCTCATCCCGTCTGAATAGCCGTGTGAAGGGGGTTCTCGTGGTCTTAACCTGAAGGCTGGTCCACTGGCAGTTGAATTTTGGGTGCTCGTTCACGGTGAAGACCCCCGGGACAAGGCCTACCTCCGCCAGGATCTGTGCACCGTTACATATTCCGAGAACCGGTTTTTCCTCCTTCACCAGCTCCTTAACAGCGTCCATAACTGGGGTTATGGCTGCGATTGCACCTGCACGCAGGTAGTCCCCGTATGAAAATCCCCCAGGGATTATAACCGCGTCCAGGTGTCCCAGGTCCCGCTGATTCCACCATACATATTCGGGCTCTGCCCCGGCAAGTTCCAGGACATGGTAAACGTCACGGTCACAGTTGGATCCAGGAAACCTTATAACTCCCACCCTCATGTTTCAGCCTTCCATTTCCGTTATACTGAATTCGTAGTCATGGATAACCGGGTTACATAGGAGGCGCTGGCACATATCCTCCACCTCCCGCCTGACATCCTCAGGGCTCTCCTCATTCATGGTGAATGTTATTATGTCAATTGTATCGGTATTTTCCACCTCATATCCAAGGAGTGCCAGTGCCCTCTCAATGGTGGACGCCTCCGGGTTGAGCATACCCTTCTTGAGCCTTATTCTGACCTCAACCATAAATTTCATCCCATCACCTCAGATCTTAATGTTCCATCTTTCAGTGTCTTCCCTGTCCAGTATCATCTCAGCAACCCTTCTGTAGGCGCTCACAACGCCCTCCTCTCCCCGGCGGAATATGTCCTTGTCCAGGGGTTTACCGGTCTCCATGTCCCAGAGGCGGCAGGTGTCAGGGCTCACCTCATCCCCCAGGCGTATCCTTCCAGAGGAATCCCTTCCAAATTCCAGTTTGAAGTCAGGCAGAATTATGCCCTTTTCTCTGAAGAACTCCACAAGGACGTCGTTTATCTTAAGTGTCATCCTCCTTATCTCTGAGATCTCGTCGCTGGTTGCTATCCCAAGGGCGAGGATTATGTCCTCATTGAGCATGGGGTCGCCGTGCTCGTCGCTCTTGTAGTCCATCTGTATGATTGGGGGCCTGAATTCCTGCCCCTCAGTGAAGGGGAACCTTCTAACAATACTTCCCGCTGCAATGTTCCTCAGTATAACCTCTATGGGTATCATGTCAAGTTTCCTTGCAAGCATGCAGCCGGGTTCCGGGAGTTCCAGGTACTGGGTTGGTACACCTGCCTCCTCAAGGACCTCAAATATTTTGGCTGAAATAACAGAGTTATAGTAGCCCTTCATTTCAAGGGTGTCCTTCTTTTCACCGTCACCTGCGGTTATATCGTCCCTGAACCTCACGGCAACGATTTCAGGGTCATCTGTCATGAGAACATCCTTTGCCTTACCACTGTAGAGTGGGCCGTCTATTTTCACGTTCATGCTATCACTTTTAAAGCCTTGAGATTAAATCTCTCCTCTAAGACTTATATATGTGTAAATCTTATTAGAGTTATATTACGATTCAGTTTATATAATCTTGTGAACCTTATCATGCTTCTAAGGGTGATTGAATGTGTGGCATTGTGGCTTGTATACTCAAAGATAACAGGGCTGCGCCGGTACTCCTTGAATGCGTCAGGAGACTTGAGTACAGGGGCTATGACTCTGTAGGTATTGCAACGGCAGACCCAATGATAAATATCAAGAAGGACAGGGGTAAAATCGACGAGGTGGACTCAGAGCTGGATCTCGCTGATCTACCAGGCAGCATGGGGATAGCCCATGTCAGGTGGGCCACACATGGTCTTCCAACCGCCGAGAACGCCCATCCCCACACAGACTGCACTGGGGAGATAGCGGTCGTTCACAACGGTATAATAGAGAACTACCTGGAGGTTAAGGAGGAGCTTGAATCAGAGGGCCATGTCTTCAGGTCCGAGACAGACACAGAGGTGATACCACACCTCATAGAGAAGTACATGGATGAGGGTATGGACCTTGAAGCCGCAACAGCCACAGCACTCAGAAAACTTAAGGGCGCATATGCCATTGCAGCCATATCCTCCAGGGAACCCGGCAGGGTGGTGGGCGCAAGGAAGGAGAGCCCCCTCATAGTCGGTGTCGGTGATGGCGAGTTCTTCCTGGCCTCGGATGTCCCGGCCATCCTGAACCACACCAAGAACATCATATACCTGGATGACGGTGAGATGGTCATAATTGACGGTGATGTGAGGGTAAGGGACCTTGATGGTAACACGGTGAGTAAGGAGGTCCATTTAATTGACTGGACAGCTGATATGGCTGAAAAGGCAGGATACGATCACTTCATGATCAAGGAGATACATGAGGAGCCAGGGGCCGTCAGGGACACCCTCACAGAGATGGAGGATGTTATGCGGGTGGTGAAGGAGATAGGTGAGGTTGAAAGGGTATGTTTTGTTGCCTGCGGAACCTCCTACCACGCATCACTGGTGGGCAAGTACCTCTTTGAGAGCATCCTGGGCATACCCACTGATGTCATCCTTGCAAGTGAGTTCAGGTACTCTGCACGTGCCCTCACAGACGGGACCCTTGCAGTATTCATAAGCCAGTCCGGTGAAACAGCCGACACCCTCAATGCCCTGAGATCCGCAAATTCAAGGGCCAAGACCCTGGCGATAGTCAACGTCCTTGGAAGCTCAGCAACAAGGGAGGCACAGCATGTCCTCTACACAAGGGCGGGTCCTGAGATAGGTGTTGCAGCCACAAAGACCTATGTGAGCCAGCTTACCATTATATACATGCTTGTGGCTGCCATGGGGGCCCCTGAGCTCATTGAGAAACTCGAAGGGGTCCCTGCTATCATGGAGGAGGCCCTTGGGGATGAGGACAATATAAGGGCCCTTGCATCCCGCTACAGCAAGGTGAGCGACTTCTTCTTCATAGGGCGCGGGTTTTCCTATCCAACAGCCCTTGAGGGCGCACTTAAACTCAAGGAGATAACATACATCCATGGTGAGGGTTATGCTGCGGGGGAACTCAAACATGGGCCCCTGGCACTCATCGATGACGGGGTGCCTGTTGTTGCCATTTCACCCCCCGGGCCATGTCACGACAAGACCCTGAGCAACGTTGAGGAGGTCAGGGCGAGGGGTGCGAGGGTTATAGGTGTTGGGAGCACCCTTGATGAGGCCCTAAGGAAGGAGGCCGATGACTTCATAGGTCTGAGCCCTGAGGTCGATGAGGTACTATCACCCCTTGTGTACATCGTTCCCCTGCAGCTGCTCTCATACTATGTGAGTGTTGAGCGGGGACTTGACCCTGATAAGCCAAAGAACCTTGCAAAGTGTGTAACCGTTGAATGATGGAGATGACAGGAACCATAAAGAAGTACTATGGGGCCCTGACGCTCCTATGCGTCCTCACAGGTCTATTGTTCCCCCAGTTTTCAGTTTTCTCAGGTTACACGCCCCTGCTTCTTGCATTGCTGGTGTTCTCCCTTGTCATTGAACACAGCCTGGAGGACTTTGGGAGGATCATACACCACCCCCAGTTCCTTGGACTGGTCTCTGTGTCCAATTTTCTGTTATACCCAATTCTGGGGTTCCTTTTTATTAAGATATTCAACTTCAGCGGTGATATGGTTGCTGGAATAATACTCCTCTCGTTTGCACCATCCCCGGTTGTCGCGGCCCTCTGGACCGAACTATCCGGTGGTGACGGCACCCCCGCCCTTTCAGCTGCCCTTACATCCATGCTCCTATCTGTTGCAGTTTACCCCGCTGTCCTCTACCTAATGGGTGTGGCCTCACCTTCGGTGGCGTTCAGGGTATTTGAACTCCTTGTCTTCACAGTGTTCCTGCCCGCTGTGGCTGCCCTCATTCTGAGGCTTGAGGAGGAGAGGTTCATACCTGCAAGGAAGACCCTTAACTTCCTCTCGGCGATACTCGGGCTTGTTATAATCGTTGTCGCGGTTGCCCACATGTCAGGTTCAGTGAGAAATGGTGGGGTCATGGAGATTGTCATTACGGTGTCTGTGATGCTACTTGCAGGTTTCACCTACGGCTTCATTCTCGGGAGGCTGAGAGGGGATGATGGGGCCGCATATGTTTACACGGCGGGTATGCGTGATGGTGTGATCCCTGTTGGTGTGGCCCTCACCTACTTTTCACCTGCAGTTGCACTCCCTGCCACGATTTTACTTGTGGTGATGCCGGTATTCACTGGAATTGTTTACTATCTGGTTGGAGATGGAGAATAGGATGGTAAACAGCCTTTAAGTAACAGTTATTCTTCAATTTTGGGGACCCTGACATTCCACCTCATTATAAGATACTCTTCAAGGTCGCTATCTGGAACCATCTTCACTTTTTTTCTTTTACGTATAATCTGGCCTAGGTTTCTGTAGGCATCATACTTTGCTCTGAGGATGACGAACTTTCTTCTCTTCAGATTCAGGAAAACCTGCAGGATCTCCGTGAAAATGAAAAGGGGGAAATACTTCAAGAGAAGTTTGAGGGGCATATTTTTGATGAAGGTCCATGTGTAATTTCTCCAGTTATGATAGACTGTGAAATCACTTATGAATGGGTTGGTACCACCCTTGTAGTGGTATACTATGGCCTCTGGAGTGTAACAGGAGTCCCACCCTGCATTCCTGAGTCTGAGTGCAAGATCAAAGTCCTCATAGTAGGCAAAGAAATCCTCATCGAAATACTCGCCATCAACTTCGATATCCTCAAGGGCCTCCTTCCGGTATAAACAGGCGCCGGCACAGCACCCAAGGATTCTGCTGTGTTCATCAAAATTTTCCACGGGTTCATAGGCGCCCCTGTTGAACCCAAGACCGTTCTTTGAGTATTCAAGGCCCGCTGAATCCATCAGATCCTTCTTCTGACCCCATATCATCTTTGCCTGAACGCTACCTGTATTCTCACTTCTTTCGGCTTCTTTGATGAGGTTTTCTATAAAATCCGGGAGAACCACGGTGTCATTGTTGAGGCAGACTATGTACCTGCACTGGGGGTCAGCCATCGCGACCCTTATCCCCTGATTGTTTGATGCCGCAAATCCGAGATTTTTATCATTTTCAATTAAGAGGATCTTCTGATTGATTAGATCACCAAAATTCTTCTTTATAAAATCAACGGACCCATCTGATGATCCATTATCGATGAAAATTATTCTGAAGTTATTATAAGTCTGTTTGAGGATTGATGTGAAATATCCATGGAGAAATCTGCACCCATTTAAATTCGGGGTTATTATATATGTTTCTGTCATAGGATCACTTTTATCAAAAATTGTATTTTTAATGAATTCAGGAATTCCAGGTCAATTCAAGGTCTTTAGTATCGAAATGTTTATTTGATTCTAGTTTTATTGATTCAAAATTACAAATATGATTCGTTGAATTATGTATACTATCCCATATTAACAAGGTATTATAAAACCGATTCTTAAAACATATTTGAGGGGACCAAATGAGAATTGCGATGGTAATAGAGGCCTGGAAGCCTATATGTGGAGGGGGACAAGTAGTTGCCTATGAAGTCTGTAAAAGATTATCTAAAAATTACGATTGTAAGATAGACCTTTTTGTAATGAATCTCGAGGGCTACACAGGTCCAGAGGTTGAAAAAAGAAATGAAAATTTCAGGATAATCCATGTTGGTAAAAAAAAGAAATGGAAATTTAAAGATAGATTAATCTGGCTGATTGAAGTTTTTTTTACCTTATTAAAGGAAAATAAAAAGAGTGATTATGAGATAATATATGCTCATTCAAATTTACCGGGTATTATTGCCAAATTGACATCATTTATACTCAAAGTCCCTTCTGTCTATCATGTCCATGGGAGTGGTGTTAGGGTAATCAATGAAATGTATAATGAAACTCTTGCAGGAAAGATTATTTATTTTCTTGAAGACATCCTCCAGACGAAAATAAAATATAATCTTGAAATAACTGTTGATAGGGATTTTCTAAACTTTGAAAATGTTAATGAGCCCGTATACATCCCTAATGGGGTTGATCACTCAAATTTTAAAGCTAAAAGTAAAAAGAATAAGAAAACTTTCAATATACTCTTTGTAGGTAGATTACATCCTCAAAAGGGACTTAAGATCCTTATAGATGCTTCCAGAGATCTTAAAAATCTTTTTGAAAAGAAAAATGTAAGGATAATTATTGTTGGTGACGGGCCTCAACGCAGTGAACTTTGTTCTATGGTTTGTGAATATGGACTTGAGGAGATTTTTGAGTTCAGGGGTGAAAAACGTGGGAGTGATCTTATAGAAGAATATGTTAATGCTGATCTTTTTATTTTACCGTCACTCTATGAGGGTTTTCCACTTACAGTTTTAGAGGCATGGGCTGCAAAACTACCAGTTCTTGTTTCAGATGTTGGGGATTTACCATATGTCATAAAGGACGGAGAAAATGGATTTTTATTTAAAGGCGGAAGTTCAGCTGATTTGAAAAAAAAGATCAGCAGAATACTAGAGATGGATACTTCATCGCTGTCACAGATCGCGGAAAAATCATATAGAAAACTTGTAGATGAATATACGTGGGATAAAATAGTACCAAGAATCTATGAAGAATTAAAAAGGGTCAGATGATCTGATTTAAAGGAGATTTAAGAGGTTGAATCGTTTCTATCTCAAATTTTGAAAATTCAATCTGTGAAAGCGGGGATAACTTTCATATTATTAATTATTACTCCACTGTATCCATATTACTTTTAATTTTCATGATCTTAAAGTTACGATATCACATAAATGTGAATATTGATTTAATACTAGATACATACATATATCACTATACATGTAATTGAGGGGGATCCTATGAATCCACTGGCCCTGATTTCAATCACTGCTTTTGTGACTGCAACCGTCTCTGGAATATACATCTTTGTGAAGAACCCTGAGAGCCGTTTCAACAGGACACTTCTTGCTTTTTCGGCACTCGTCGCATACCTTTCACTCACAGATTTCGGCCTTTACATCTCTGAATCCTATGGGATGGCAGCCTTCTGGGTCAGGATGGGGTTCCTCTGGCCATTCGTGGTTCCTGTGATCCTTCACATGGTAATGATATTCACAGGAAGAATGAGGAGATGGTACACTCTCACAGCACTCTACGTACCTGCATTTATATTTTCAGCCCTTGAACTAACAACCGGCCTCATAACAGCCGGCCCACTGCTTACAACATGGGGCTGGACCTTCCTATCATCCAGATCAGCAGCATATGACCTTTCAAACATCTGGGGACTCGCCGTTGGCATAATTGCACTTATACTTGTTGTGATTCACCTCAGGTCCTCCTCACGTGAAGGGAGGACCCAGGGACTCTACCTTTTCACTGGCCTTATACTTCCCATTGTAACCGGGTTCCTCACTGATCTGGTGCTTCCATTTATGGGCATTGAGACCCCATCACTCACAAACCCTGCCGCTGCAGCTGGAGTCTCCATCATAGCCTACGGGGTGCTGAGGTTTCACATACCAGTACTCAGTCCAATAAATGCAGCGATGGACATTGTAAGGAGCATGAACAGTTTTCTCATCATGACAGACCTTGAATTCAGGATATCCTATGTTAACCCGGCAGCCGAGAGGTTAACGGGTTTCAGTGCGGCGGAACTTCTGGGGAGGAGGATAGATGAGGTCATGGAATTTGAGGGTAAACTATCTGAAATGATGGAATCCATGGTTGAGTCAGCCCTGAAATCAGGGGATGGACTGATACCTGTTGTTGTATCCGCTGGCCACATCCATGGAGGTGGAGGTGAACACGTCGGCCTCCTCTTCACGGGATCAGATATAAGGCCGATAAAGGAGATGGAACAAAAACTTAAAAGGAGGGAGGAACGCCTTGTGCTGC
Organism: Methanothermobacter sp. CaT2; assembly: GCF_000828575.1. Lineage (GTDB taxonomy): Archaea > Methanobacteriota > Methanobacteria > Methanobacteriales > Methanothermobacteraceae > Methanothermobacter. The sequence continues at coordinate 106,889 of NZ_AP011952.1, forward strand.
TCACAGAGCACATGGCTGATGGCCTCGGGGAATTTGACAGGAACTTCAACTTCAGATACCTCAGCCCATCAGTGAAGAACATAACCGGTTACGGACATAGGCACCTCATCAACAGGTCAGCCATCGAGTTCCTGGATTACGTGCACCCCGATGACCGGGAGAATGTCAGGGACCTTATCATGAGCGATGCGGAAATGCACAGGGCAACATTCAGAATAAAAAGGCCAGATGGAAGCTACAGGTGGGTGGAGTACGTTGACAGGCCCATCCGCAGAGATGGTGGTATCAGTGGCTACGTCTTCGGCCTGAGGGATATACATGAGCATAAACTCGCAGAGGAGGCCCTCAGGGTGAGCCGGGAGAAGTTCAGGGAGCTTTTCAGGAACATGAATGCAGGGGTAATCGCTTTAGTTCCTGTTAAAGGAGGGTTCAGGGTTTTATCCATGAATCCCGCTGCTGAGGAGATGGAGGGTGTCGTCTGCGGGGACGTGAAGGGAATGGAACTTGAGAGGGCGCTTCCAGGAATCGCAGAATCCAGTATCAGAGAAGCCCTTGAAAGGGTGACTGAGAAGGATGGACCACTGCACCTCCCTGAGGTTAAACGTGGTGAGAGATGGCTTGAAGTGTACATATACAGGCTTTCAACAGGTGAGGTTGTCATAATATACTGTGATATAACCCTCAGAAAGGAGTATGAGGAGAGGCTGAGATCCTCCCTAAAGGAGAAGGAGGCGCTTCTGAGGGAGGTGCACCACAGGGTCAAGAACAACTTCCAGATAATATCCAGCCTCATAAACCTCCAGTTATCTGAAATCCAGGATCCAGCACCCCTTCTGGACCTTCAGACCAGGGTTCAATCCATGGCCCTCGTACATGAACTCCTCTATGAATCTGAGGATATCACCAGCATTGACATGAGGCGCTACATTGAGAGGCTCACATCATCCATCCTGGACAGCTACCATGCAGCGGGAATAGAACTCAGGATTTCGGCGAAGGATGTGACTCTCCCCATCGAGACCGCCGTACCTCTGGGACTCATAATAAATGAACTCATCACAAATTCCGTGAAACATGCATTCAGTGAGGGGGGAGAGATCACAGTGGAACTGGAATCAGAGGGTGATGATTTCATACTCACCATCTCAGATAATGGTGTGGGTTTTCCATCTGGCTTTGTACTTGAGGAGTCTGATTCACTGGGCCTGAAACTTGTAGATGGCCTTGTGGATCAGCTGGACGGGGACCTTGAAGTGGATATGGAGGATGGAACTGAATTCAGGGTAAGATTCTCGGTTGTGCCCTACAGGCCCAGAATATAGGAAGGGCAAAGTTTAAGTTAAAATGCACTGGATCATTTAACATGGTACTCACACCAAGGGACGATGTTCTGGGGGCTGTTAGAAAGTACTTTGAAAGTGAGCGCCAGGATGGGATAAACAGGCGAACTGAAGCATGGCGTTCACTTTCAGATAGTTTCATAAGAACCGCTGATGGCTCCTACACCCTGGAGTCAGATTCTGGGGGGGAGGCCATGCACACCAGGAGCGGCGCCATAACAGAGTCCTTTGAAAAATTTGTAAGACCCTCGATACCACCTGATGCAGAGGAAATCCGGGTTCTTGACCTCTGTTCTGGCCTCGGGTATAATACAGCAGCGCTCCTTGAATTCACATCTGCCGGTGAGGTTACAGTGGACATGGTGGAGGTTTCCCCTGAGACACTGGCAGCGGCCCTCATAGTCCCCTCACCAGTAAAATCCCATGAGTTTGTCAGGGCTGCCTATGAGGACCGCCTGATGGATATGGGAATCGTCAGCGTAAGGGCATCTCCCCCACCACCCCCTGGGGTCACCCTGAGGGTTCACTGCGAGGATGCAAGGGAGACGCTCCAGAAACTTGAGGCTGAATACTATGACGCCATCTTCCTTGACGCATTCAGTCCCGGGGTTTCACCTGAACTCTATACTGTGGAGTTTCTATCACAGATAGCCAGGGTTATAAAGCCGGATGGAGTCCTTGCAACCTACACCTCCGCGGCTCCCCTGAGATCCGCCCTCATAGAGGTGGAGTTCCATGTTGGGGCCGGCCCGGTATTTGGAAGGAAGTCGGCAGGTACACTGGCCTCAATGGATCCCTCAAAGGTTAAAGAGCCCCTGGACTGGAGGGATGAGAGGATGGTGGCCCTCAGTGATGCGGGGGTACCCTACAGGGATCCCACACTTTCTTCAGATGGTGAAACCATAATTGAGAAGCGTAGACTTGAGCGCATGGTGGTTCGTGGTGTTACAAGGATTTCATCCGCAGTTAAAACCCCCATATACCTTGGAGTATCCGTTGAAGGGGACAGGATCGGACGCAGAGTCAGGCGGAACCTTGAGAGGATGGGCATATCCGATACGAAGGGAGGGGAGGCACTCTACATAATATGCCCCCAGATGGATGAATGTGTATGTGGCTGTGGCGAGGAAAGGGTGACAACCTCAAGGGAAAGGATACTCTCAATGAGGAGGAGACTGCTGGAAGTGGCCAGTTTCAGAGGATGATACAGGAGAATTCAATCTGCTAGTTCATCGGTTAGTGTTCTCGTGTAAATTCATTAGAGGATTCAATGCGTTAATATAAGAATTGATAATTGCATATTTATTAGAGGATTCACTGAGTTTAATGTTAACATTAAGGTAATTTCATATTTTTCAGAGCGGATTCGATGAGTTTAATGGTTTAATATCGGGAGGATTTCATGTTTGAGATAAGATCAAAGGACAACCTGGGAAGAACAGGTGTCCTCAAGACAGAACACGGAGAGGTCAGGACACCGGCGCTGATGCCTGTTATACACCCAGGTAAGCAGACAATCGACGTTAAGAGGTTCGGCGCTGAGATTGTGATAACCAATGCATACATAATCTACAGGAACCCTGAACTCAGGGACGAGGCACTGAGAAAGGGTGTCCATGGACTCATAAACTTTGATGGGCCTGTAATGACGGATTCGGGTTCATTTCAGCTCTCAGAGTACGGCGACGTTGAGGTTGAAAACCATGAAATAGTCCGCTTCCAGGATGAGATAGGCACAGACATAGGGACGTCCCTGGATATACCGACTCCGCCTGGTGTGAGCCACAGGAGGGCCCTTGAGGAGGTTGAGATCACACTTCAAAGGGCCAGGGAGTCCCTTGAGTACAGGGAGAGGATGATGCTCAATGCCGTTGTACAGGGATCAACCCACCCTGACCTCAGAAGGTACTGCGCCTCACAGCTTGCAGAGCTCCCGGTGGAGCTCCACCCCATAGGTGCCGTCGTACCTCTCATGGAGTCCTACAGGTACAGGGAGCTGGTTGACGCTGTACTATCCTCTGTTTCAGAACTTCCACCATCAAGGCCAAGGCACCTCATGGGGGCTGGGCATCCAATGATATTTGCCCTCGCTGCCTCCATGGGATGCGACCTCTTTGATTCGGCGGCCTACATACTCTATGCAGAGGATGATCGTCTTCTGAGCACAGAGGGGACATATAAACTTGAGAACCTCCAGGAAATGCCGTGCTCATGCCGGGTATGCACGGATTATACCCCATCTGAGCTTCGCGGGATGGAGGCTGAGGATAGAAGGAACCTCATAGCTGAACACAACCTCCATGTGAGCTTTGCAGAGATAAGGAAGGTCCGCCAGGCAATTTATGATGGGAGCCTAATGGAACTTGTTGAGGAGAGATGCAGGGCACATCCAAGGCTCCTTGAGGGGTACAGGAGGATGTCATCTTACGTTGAACTCTCTGAGAGATTCGAGCCAAGGTCCAAACGCTCAGCATTCTTCTACACTGGACCAGAGTCACTGGGGCGTGTTGAGGTTCACAGGTATCTTCAGTGGGTTAAGAAAAACCTGAAGGGAAGGATGGCCATCGTAGGCCCATCAAGGAAACCCTACTCATCCAGTTTACCCTCCAGTATCAGTGGTTTTCGCTCAATGAAGCCCCAGGTTGATGGAGAATGGAGTGTGGTGGTTGCGGACGTCCCCTTTGGCCTCATACCCCTTGAACTTGACCAGGTCTACCCACTTGCCCAGAGCGATGCGCCGGGTATCATGGACCTGGAGGCCAGGCACTTCCTGAGGGAACTGATACTCGACCTTGAGGGGGATGTGATCATCAGTGAGGACCTCTGCAGTGAACTCGGACTTCAGCTTCCACACATCTATTCAGGGGAGGTGGAGACCTATGTTGATGACCTTGACCGCATAAGGATGATTGCAGAGTACCAGTTCGGCGAGGGGGCCGGCGATGCCCTTTTCCCTGATGATGTGAGGATTGAGAGGAGCCGTAACACAGGGAAGATAAGGCACATCTACTCAGGGGAGAAACTGATATGCACCATGAGGGCATCTGACGGCCTCTTTGTGCTCTCAGCTGAGGGTGCCAGGAGACTTCATGATGGCACAGCCTACCCCCGCTGCAGGGTGGCCGTGAATGAGGAGTCTGAACCATTTGCAAGGGAGGGCAGGAGTGTATTTGCAAAGTTTATAATTGACTGCGACAATAATATAAGGGCCGGCGATGAAGTTTTAATTGTTAATGCTCATGATGAACTTCTGGCCACAGGCAGGGCACTTCTCTGTGCCGAGGAGATGATGGACCTCAAGCATGGCCAGGCAGTGAAAACCAGGAAAGGAGGATTTTAAATGATACCGGGCATGGGAATGAACCCGAAGCAGCTGAAACAGATGCAGAGGGCCATGAAGCAGATGGGAATGGATATGAAGGACCTCCGTGGCGTTGAGGAGGTTGTGATCAAACTCAAGAAGAAGGAGATCATAATAAAAAATCCCCGCGTGAATGTCATGGACTTCATGGGCCAGAAGACCTATCAGGTGACCGGCAAGGCCCGTGAACGTGACCTTGAAGTTGAGGTTAAGATACCCGAGGATGACATTGAACTTGTCATGAACCAGACCGGTGTAAGCCGGGAAGAAGCCACCAGGGCCCTTCAGGAAACCGGGGGTGACCTGGCAGAGGCCATTATGAGGTTGAGCTGATGGTCTTAATAGCCCATATCTCGGATCTCCATGTGGGCGCACCCAACTTCAAGGAGGACATACTCCTCGAGGCCATAAGACAGATAAATGAGCTTAAACCTGACGCAACCGTTATAACCGGTGATCTTACAGATAACGGCTACTACCTTGAATTCCTGCAGGCCGCCGAGTACCTCAGCGACCTCAAGGGGCCCCACATATTTGTTCCAGGGAACCATGATGCAAGACATGTGGGAAACGAGACCTTTGAGGATGTCTTCAGGTACAGGAAGGGGACCTTTGTTATGGATGACCTCACAATAATAGGACTTGACAGCAGTGAGCCTGACCTCGACTACGGCAAGATAGGGAGGTCCCAGCAGATCTGGATGGAGGAGGAACTTGAGAGGGCCTCAGAGAGGGGACATTTCAGGGTTATAGCCCTCCACCACCACATAATACCTGTTCCCAAGACAGGCCGTGAGAGGAACGTACTTGCAGATGCAGGGGACATACTCTATTCAATAATCAGGAAGGGCGCTGACCTTGTGATATCGGGCCACAAGCATGTCCCCCATGTCTGGAGGGTTGAGGACACTTTCTTTGTAACCGCCGGGACGGTTTCATCCCTTAAACTGAGGGGTAAAGATATTAATTCATATAATACATATTACATTACTGAGGATTCTATAAGAATAGTTCTCAACCAGGTTCAGGGAGAAAGGATTGAACTGGCATCCCACAGCCTGCGGGAATAATCTCATTCAGGTGGTTACTTGAGGGTAATTATAGATGCATCGAACGTCGCCCATTCAAGGAAAAACGACGATGATAGGCCATGCATAGAGAATATACTGTCAGCGGCAGAGGAGCTTGAAAAACTCGGCTATGAACCTGTTATAATTGCCGATGTATCCCTGCGACATGAGATAGATGATAAGGAGAAGTTCAGGAAACTCCTTGAGGAGGGGAAATTCCAGCAGGTTCCCTCAGGTACCACGGCTGATCACTTCATACTCAAGATGGCAGAGGAGGAAGATGCCAAGATACTCTCAAATGATGTATTCAGGGAGTACAAGGACGAGTTTCAGGACATAAACAGCAGGAGGATACCCTACACATTCAGGGATGACAGGATCCTCATAGGGACCTCTGGAAAGCCAAAGAAGGTTAAGAACATCCTCCAGAAAATCTGTAACGAGGCCCTCAAGGAATTCGAGAAAAAGAGGATAGACTCATATAAGGCCAAAAGGGGCAAGAAACTAAGCGGGATAGCCATAGCCAAGGAGGCCATTGACAGGATAAGCAGGAGTCAGGAGGAGGGTCTTGAACCCAAGCTTGAGGGTATATTCATGAAGCTCCCCCTCTTTGAGAAGTTCATGAGCATGGTGGAGGAGGTGGAGCGGACCAGCAACTACATAATATTCGTGCTGGTGCACCCTAGGGACTACAGGGAGGCGGTGAAGTACGCAGGTAACATTGCTGTAACGGTTGGTGACAGGCTCAAACTGGAGCACGCCCCCCTGGTGGCTGTAAGGAACGACCTCTTCCTGAAACCAGGCACATTTGAGTTGAACATAATGTACTCTGAGGACGTCATGGAGGAGGCCCCCTACAACGTTAACATAACCATAAATGATCATGATTACAGTTTTGTTAAGAAGAACTCAAGGAACATAGCAAGCACAATCGCAGCCAGGATAGGATCATGGAGGTTCCCCATAGTATCTGTTAAACCCAGCATGCTGCTTGAGAAGCCAGGGGAATTCGATGTGGTTCTTGAAAAGGGAGGCAATGATTGATGGTCATGGATTATCTGCTAAGGAAGATACTGGGATTTTTCATAGGACACAGGGTTCTGAGTATCGGGACCAAGTACATGCCCACCAACAGTACAGAAAGGGAATACGTGGACATGCTCAACTACACAAAGACGATGCTCATAGAGATAGAAAGGGCCCATATCAACACCAGCAACATCTTCGATAACCTCACAAGGGAACTTGGAACCGACAACATCCCCAAGAACAGAAAGTTCATTGAACTCAAACCTGCAGAGAACAGGGTTGACGAGTATGCGCTCCTCAGCAACATAATAATGGGAAGCGACCGCTACCTCTACATTGAGGTCTTCAACGGCGGACGCATAATGGATGAATTCGTGTCCATAATAGAGAAGGAGAAGGGGAGGATCATCGAGAAGAGTTCAAGTGAGATACTCGCAAGGTTCCTCTCCAAGAACGACGCCATAAGGGTCGCCATAAAACTGATAGGCGCAGGGAGCAGAAGGGGGATAAATGTAAGGGCCGCTGCCGGGATGACAGGGGCCGCGGCAATTGAGAGGGCCATAAACCTAAACAGGGAGATCGGTGAGGTCCCGGGTGTTGGTTTCACAAAGCTGGGAGGTGAATTTGCCATAATATTCACCAGTGAATTCGAACCGCTCTCAGGCAGCCCATCATACCGTGACAACTACCTCTTCATTGACATGATCGACTCAACAGGATTCATAGAGCGGTTTGGCCGTGACAGCCTTGTTGAGATAATGAACGATATAAAGGCCTACATGGAGAATGACTGCAGGGGAAAGATCGAGGGTTACCGTGAGGGTGGGGACGACCTCATAGCAAACTTTCCCACAAAGGACATGGCTCTGAGGGCGGGGATAGATTCCGCATGGCATGCAATGGACAACGGAGCCAACATAAGGGTGGGTATCGGAAAGACCAGGCGGGAGGCCGGTGAGAGGGCCCAGATTGCAGACAGCATAAAGCTCTGGAACCCAACATCAATCATGATATTTGATGTTGCAGATGGAATATACGGCTACTTTATCCCCTCACCCTTCACAAGGTCTGTTATTGACTTTCTGATGCATAGGAAGTCTGTGGCGCTCCTGGTGTTCGTATTTGTGTTCGTGGCCACCTTCCTTGGCTGGAATATGGGGCACTGGGAGTTTGGTCTTATCGCAATCCTCCTTGCCGTTATCTATGCTGCCACGGCATGAAAAGGAAAGTTATTTAAGGGTACTTCAAGATAATAATAAGGGGAATTGAAATGAGACCTGAAACCGAGGCTAAAATTATTGTTAGCTTCCTGATTTCCCTCATAGCATTTGGCTGCGGGTCAGGTCTGGGCATTGTTATAGGTCTTTCCAACGATAATATTACTGCAGTGGATATTAACGATACTCCATCCAGTGATGTCCAGCTCTCCCCCAGCAGCACCAACCACCTGCCCCTCAACGGGATAAAGGAGCGCGGCAGGGAGGAAGCCCAGAACAGTTACGGGGAAGTCAATGTTGTTAACAGCAACCAGGGGTCCTCCAACAATACAACATTCTGAGGGGATCCCACTGAACTTTTTTTGGTAGGAGTGGATACTGTGAAAATCAGGTTTATTGAAGGAGGGGTCTGCGCTGTTGATGGAGTGCTCGCTGCAGGTTGCCGCGAAGGTAAATATGGCGTTGGGCTTATCGTCACCAGAAACGCAACTGCAGCGGGTGTTTTAACATCCAACAGGGTCCGGGCAGAACCTGTTAAACTGACAGAGAAAGTCCTTGAGGGCGGCAGAATTTCAGCCATAGTTGCAAACAGTGGAAACGCCAACTGTTTCACAGGAAGAGACGGGATGGATGATGCCCTCAGGATGGCCAGGGTAACAGCAGAATCCCTCCAGGTGGATGCCGGTGAGGTTGCTGTTGCATCAACTGGTGTTATAGGAAGGAGGATGCCCATCGGGAAGATAGGATCCCTCATAAGAAGGGCTGCAGATCAACTTGAAAACTCCCCTGAAGCCTCAGGAAATCTTGCATCTGCAATAATGACCACAGACACATTCCCCAAGGAGGTTGCGGTGGAGTTCCAGCTTGAAGGCGGTGAGACCGCCCGTATAGGGGCGGTTGCCAAGGGTTCAGGTATGATAGCCCCAAACATGGCCACCATGCTCTCCTTCATAACAACTGATGTTGATGCATCACCTTCAGAGCTCAGGGAGGCCCTCAGGAGGGCTGTTGACGACAGCTTCAACATGCTCATAGTGGACGGTGATGAGAGCACCAATGACATGGTTATAATGACATCAACCTGCAGATCAGGGAGGATAGATGATAACTTCACTGAGGCCCTTGGGGTCGTCTGCAGGGAACTTGCCCGTATGATGGCACGTGACGGTGAGGGGGCCACCAAGTCATTCCAGGTCGATGTTGTGAATGCCAGGACACGGGAGGATGCAAGGAGGGCCGCCAGGGCAATCGCAGGTTCATCCCTCGTTAAGACGGCAATATTTGGGGCCGACCCAAACTGGGGACGTATAGTTGCAGCTGCAGGATATTCAGGTGCAGAATTTGACCCCGATAGGATAAGTGTGACACTCGAATCTGAGAGCGGATCTGTGGGAATAGTTGAGGAGGGGAATGTCCTGGCCTTTGAGGGTACACCTGAACTTGAACTTGCAGAGAGGATAATGGGTGATGATGAGATAAGGATAACTGTTGACCTCAACACCGGCAGTGAATCGGCAACTGCATACGGCTGTGATCTCACCTATGACTATGTGAGGATAAATGCTGAGTATACTACTTAAATTGATGTATTATATTGTGGTGAAGGGTGTTTGAATGAAGACCGTTAACATTCTGGTGGAGGCACTCCCCTACATCAAGAAGTTTCACAGGAAAAAGATAATGATAAAGTATGGCGGCCACGCCATGATAGATGAGGCTGCAATGGACTCAACCGCACGGGATACTGTGTTGTTGAAGTATGTGGGCATGGAGCCGGTGGTTGTCCATGGAGGCGGCCCTGAGATTTCAAGGGCAATGAACAAGATGGGCAAGGAGCCAAGGTTCATAGAGGGCCTCAGGGTTACAGATGAGGAGACCATGGAGATAGTCAAGATGGTCCTTGTGGGTAAGATAAACACGAGCATTGTCTCAAAGATATGCTACCATGGTGGAAGGGCCATAGGACTGTCAGGTAAGGACAGCAACCTTCTCCTTGCAAAAAAGAGGGCGCCACATGTTGTTAAGGATAGTGAAACAGGTGAGAGAAGGGAGATAGACCTTGGACTTGTGGGTGAAATTGAATCAGTGGACCCAAGCATAATCAACATGCTCACAGATAACAACTACATCCCTGTGATATCACCCATCGGTGTTGACAGGAACGCCAACACACTCAACCTCAATGCAGATACGGTTGCAGGTGAGGTTGCAGCGGGTATAGGGGCAGAGAAGCTTATAGTCTTAACAGATGTGCCTGGAATACTCGAGGACCCCTCAGATCCCGACACCCTCATAAGGAAGGTGAGTGTTGATGAACTCAGCGACCTTGTAAAGAGCGGTATAGTGGAGGGGGGGATGCTCCCCAAGACACTCACATGCATACAGGCCATAAATGATGGTGTCTCATCGGCCCATATAATAGATGGAAGGGTTGAGCACTCACTTCTACTTGAAATATTTACAAAGAAGGGTATTGGGACTATGATAACCAAGTAACCCTTGGATTATCCATCCAATTCCCCTCTTATGGCCTTGGCCATCTCCATGGTACTGGCACTCCCCCCAAGGTCAGGTGTCATTACCCCCTTAAGCAGTGTCCTTTCCAGTGCTTCCTGTATTTTGTGTGCTTCCTGTGTTTTGTTGAGGTGTTTTAGCATGAGTGCTGTTGTGAGTATCATGGCTGTGGGGTTTGCTATGTTTTTTCCGGCTATCTGGGGTGCTGATCCGTGGACTGGTTCGAATATTGCGTTTTTTTCTCCTATGTTTGCTGATGGTGCCAGTCCAAGTCCTCCGATGAGTCCTGCTGCTTCGTCTGAGAGTATGTCCCCGAATAGGTTTGTTGTGACCAGGACCTGGAATTCCTGGGGCTGTGTTATGAGGTACATGGCTGTGGCGTCCACGTAGTAGTCCTCTGGCTCCATCTCAGGGTACTCTGATGCCACCCGGTAGAATTCCTCCCTGAACACCCCATCGGTTTTTTTAAGGACATTGGCCTTGTGCACCGCGGTCACACGACTCCACCCCTCCCTCTTAGCATACTCAAAGGCAAATCGACTTATCCTCCTGGACGCAGGGCGTGTTATGACCCTCCTTGCAACCGCCCCATCAGAGGTGAACTCCTCATCACCCACATAGAGGTCCTCAGTGTTCTCCCTCACTATGACAAAGTCAAGGTCCGGGTAAAGGCACGGAACACCCGGAAGGGACTTAACAGGCCTCAAATTCGCAAAAAGATCAAGCTCACGCCTCAATGTAATAATGGCACTCTTCTGGCCGGGCACGGTTGTAACTGCACCAAAGAGTGTTGCATCAGACCTTCTGACGAGTTTCACTGTTTCCTCTGGTATGGTTTCACCGCACCTCATGAAGCACTCATTACCTGCCTCTGCATACACAAATTCCATTTCAAGGTCCAGTCCCCCAAGAACGTGGAGAGCGGCCTCCATAACCTCCTTACCGATACCATCACCGGGTATAACTGTTATCCTGTACATCTGAACACCTTAAGTTTAATTCCATGAATGCAGATTCCATGTGAGATGGTATAATATTTAAGGATCCTATGATAAAAGTATACCCAAGTGGGGGGAATTTTTTCATGCTCAACGTTCTCAGTATCTTTGATTCCCTGAGGGATGATAGAAGCGCACTCAGACACTACAAGAAGAAGCTTCACGAGTACCAGGAACATGAGGCTGAGGTTCTCATAGATATAGGGGTCATCTACCTTGACAGGGGGGAAATAGAGAGGGCAGTGGGAAGCTTTGAGGAGGCCCTTGAAACCTACAGAAAACTCAAATTCCCTGAGGGCGTCGCATATGCCTCTGAACTCCTCGGGGACTCCCTGATGGCTCAGCGGGAATTTGACAGGGCCATGAAATGCTACTCAGAGGCACTCTCAATATACTCGGAGATCAACAGCAAGGTTGCAGATGAACTGAGGGATAAGATATATGAGGCGAGTAAGATAAGGGAGGCGGTGAGTTCAGATGATACTGAACCTGAACCCGTCCAGCACGATTCACAGTCCACAGACATTCAATCTGAGGCCCAGAAAATCTTCAGACTTGCAGATGACCTCATGGGTATCATTGACGCCTTTGAATCATACGGGAAGTGCTGGGAGGACCGTGACATAGACACCCTCGATTCCAATCTGGAGTCTGCCACAATTATACGTGACCGCCCAACGGAGGCCCTTCTCAATCTTCTGATAGGTCGCTACAGAATGGAGGAGGGTGAGCTCTATGATGCCCTGAAGTTCATTAAAAGGTCCAACAGGATATTCAGGGAGAGTGGAGATTCTGCAGGGCTTGCGGTATCCCTCGTGATCCTTGGAGTTCTCTTATTCCTTATTGATGAGCGTGAAAATCTCTACGATGTATTTAAGGAGGCCCTTGAGATGTTCAGGGCACTTGGACTTGAAGATGCTGAGAAGGTTACAATGAAGATCATAAATACCCTCACCAGGACCTGAACCTCATTTCTTCCTTACCAAATCATAAATACCCTCACCAGGACTTGAACCTCATTTCTTCCTTACTTTACCTGCACTCATGACCTTTTTAGCCGTATTTTTTTGTTTGATCACTGTAAGATACAATTCATGAAAATCCATGGGCTTCAGCCCACCAGTTTTCCAGGATAAGTATTATGTATCCATGCGAACATAACGAATATAACAGGTGATAACATGCAGAGGAGAGAAAACGTTGCGAGGCTCATTGAGCAGTTAAGGGAAGACGATGAACTCATGAGGGTTCAGGTTATTGAACTCCTCAGTGAGATAGGTGAACCAGCGGTTGAACAGCTCATTGAGGCCCTCGACGATGATAACAAGTTTGTGAGGAGGGGGGCCGCGGCGGCACTTGGTAAGATTGGGGATCCCCGGTCCATAGAACCCCTCATAGAGGCCCTGGCCGATGAGAATAAATGGGTTCGAAGGGACGCATCAACTGCCCTTGCAAAGATGGGTGAAGAGGCAGTGGAGCCCCTCCTTGAGAGCCTCTCAAGTGACGACTGGAAGATAAGGGGTGCTGCCGCATGGGTCATAGGGAACTTCAGGGATGAGAGGGCTGTTGAACCACTCATTGAACTCCTGGAGGATGACAGTGGCTTTGTGAGAAGTGGTGCTGCAAGGTCACTTGAGCAGATAGGTGGTGAACGGGTGAGAGAAGCGATGGAGAAACTGGCAGAGACCGGGACAGGATTTGCAAGAAAGGTCGCCCTCAGCTACCTTGAAACTCACCAGGAGGAGTGATTTTTGAAGGTAAGTATAATTGGGTCAACAGGGCGTGTTGGAAGGGCAACGGCACTGTGCCTTGCAGAGGAGGAGGCTGTGAAGACACTGCACCTCATATCAAGGAGAGAGAGCCTTGAGCAGAACATTGGAGAGGTCCTTGATATGAGCGATGCCCTTGCAGCCAAGGGGGTTTCGGTTAAACTGGAGAACTCTGCTGACATAGAAAATGTCCATGGCTCAAGGATAGTTGTTATAACAGCAGGTGTTCCCAGAACCGCTGATATGGACAGGGATGACCTTGCATTCCAGAATGGGGTTATCGTTGCCGAGTATGCAAGACAGATTGCCAGGTTCGCCCCGGATTCAATTATACTTGTTGTGACCAATCCTGTTGATGTGATGACCTACGTTGCACTCAAGTATTCGGGTTTTCATCCCAGCAGGGTATTTGGCCTTGGAAACCACCTCGACTCCCTCAGGCTCAAGAATTACATGGCAAGGCATTTCAATGTCCATGTTAGCGAGGTTCACACCAGAGTTATCGGGCAGCACGGCCCCTACATGGTCCCCCTTATCAGCTCGACATCAATAGGGGGTATACCCATTGAGCACTATGCAAGGAGGGACTACTTCTCTGGTTACCGGAGGTTCGACCTCAAGAAGACCATAGAGAAGGTTATCAATGCAGGTAGCAACATCATAAGCAGGAAGGGGGCCACCGAGTATGGTCCGGCCTTCGCCATCTCCAACATAGTTACAACGATACTGAATGATGAGCGGAGGATACTCACGGTTTCAACCCTCATGGAGGGCGAGATTGATGGTATCAGGGACGTGTGCCTGGGTGTGCCGGTGAAGCTTGGTAAGAATGGTATAGAGGGTGTTGTGCCAGTCCTAATGGACAGGGATGAGAGGGAAGCCTTCAGGGAGGCTGCAAACCATGTCAGAAACTCCACAATGAAGGTTATGGAGTTTCTGGATGAGGAATTCCCACTTTAGTCTCGCTGGTTTTTTTGCTTGATCACGGGCTTTCAGGGTGAAGGTTCTTTCATCCACCCATTTCATTTCACGGGGCCCCATTGTGCGCTGGTTATCTTTCAGGTCAGTACCCATAAGGCTGGACCTGCACTGGCAGCAGGGTCCAATGGCGCCGATTATCCTTCAGGTCAGTACCAATGATTTTATGGAACCCTTTTAGAGGCACTATGGAAATATTTATATAACTGTTCAATTATAAGTTAATTCAAGACCTGGTTTCTGAACATTGTACACTGAGATTCTGCCGGGTCAGGGTTCAGAGATAACCGGCAACACTTTTCCGGTATATTTATATGGTCATGTGCCAAAAACCTAATCAAAAAAACTGAAAGGAGACACCATGATAAGGATAGGCATTCTTGATCTTCAGGGCGATGTTTCCGAGCACCTCGAGATGACCCGGAGGGCAGTTGAGAGGATGGATCTGGATGCAGAGGTAGTGAAGGTGAGAACAGCGGAGGACGCATCAGCTGTAGATGCAATAATAATCTCCGGCGGTGAGAGCACCGTCATCGGTAAACTCATGGAGGAGACAGGGATAAAGGATGTTATCCTCACCGAGAACAAAGCGGTCATGGGGACCTGTGCCGGGATGGTTCTTCTTGCAAGGGAAACAGACTATGAACAGCCCCTCCTGGGACTCATAGACATGAAGGTTAAGAGAAACGCCTTTGGAAGGCAGAAGGATTCCTTTGAGGAGGACATAGAGATACTTGGAAGAAAATTCCATGGAATATTCATAAGGGCGCCAGCTGCCGTCGAAGTGGGTGAGGGGGCCGAGGTACTATCCAGAATCGATGAAGGGATCATCGCAGTGAAGGAGGGCTGCAACCTTGCACTTGCCTTCCACCCTGAACTGGGAGAGGACACCGGACTTCACGAATACTTTATAAAGGAGGTATTGAATTGTGTGGAATAGCAGGAGTGGTCTACAAGGATGGTAAACTTCACAACGTCGGGGCAGACATGACTAGGATGCTCCATGCGCTGCAGCACAGGGGCCCCGACTCAGCGGGTTTCTCAATCTATGGAGGTCTTGGTCTTGAGGAGAACGAGTACCTCCTTAACATTGAGGTTAAAGAAAAGAAGGGGCTTCTTGAGAGGGTCAAGGAAACCGTTGAAACGGTAAGCCCCATAAGGAAGGATGAGGTCATCCCATCAGTTGAGGACTACATAATATACCGCTGCAGGATCACCCTTGAATCATTCTCACAGCTTAAACCACTCATAATGGAGATAGACAGGATAGAGGATGTCATAGTACTCAATGGAAGCCACTCCTTTGAAATGATAAAGGATGTGGGATCTGTACTTGAAATAGCAGACCGCTACGACACCTGGTCAAAGAAGGGCACACATGCCATAGGCCACACAAGGTTCTCAACAGAGAGCATAGTTGACAGGTACCATGCACACCCCTTCCAGAGCTACATCATCCCTGACATAACCGTGGTACACAACGGCCAGATAACCAACTACTGGAAGATAAGGGAACCCCTTGAGAGAAAGGGACACATATTCGAGACAAACAACGACACAGAATGCATAGTCCACTACGTTGCAGATAAACTGGCATCAGGCTACAGCCTTGAGGAGGCACTTGAACAGTCAGTGAAGGACATGGACGGACCTTTCTCATACATAGTCGGAACACCCACCGGCGTGGGAATAGCAAAGGACCAGCTCGGCCTCAGGCCAGGGGTGATGGCAGAGAACGATGAGGTATTCGCGGTTGCATCAGAGGAGGTCTCCCTGAGGGAGGTCATGGATACAACCGAGGTTGAACAGATATCCCCCGGCGAGGTCAGGGTATACGAGATATAGGGTGATATGATGAGGGAAGCAGTAGTTGATGCAGAATCAAAAACCCCCAGGGAGGTTAACAGGGCCATAAAGAGCCTGGCAAAGGACCACGACAGGATAGTGGTTAAAAACCCCAACGCCATGCACTACATCGGCGCGGGACTCACAGAGGACGTGGAGCTCATAATAGATGGTTCAGCCGGATACTTCGCCGCGACAATGATACACGGCCCAAGGGTTAAGATAAATGGTAACGCAGGATGGTTCCCTGCAGACAACATGACAGAAGGTGAGGTCATAATAGAGGGATCCGCTGGAGACGGAGTCGGACAGGGAATCTACGGCGGAACGGTCGTTGTAAGGAAGGGCGCAGGGTCAAGGACAGGAGAGATAATGAAGAACGGAACCATCATCATAGGTGGAAACTCAGGTTTCATGACAGGCCTATTCATGATGGGCGGCCGCATAATAGTCCTGGGGGACCTTGCAGAGGACGCCGGGGAGTCCATCATAAGGGGAACGATATACGTTGGTGGAGAAATAAAAAGCCTTGGAAAGAACGCAAAGGTTGAGGACATAACCCCTGAGGAGGAAGAGGAACTCAGAGGTATCCTCTCAGAATACGGATTTGAACTTGAGGATGAGGAATACCATTCCTTCAGAAAGATTGTCCCAAGAAGCAAAAGGCCATTCTATGGCGAAGAATCGGAGGAAGGATAATGAGCAGATATGCAATGGTCGGAACACCCTGCCAGATAACAGCAGCCACACTGATGAAGGAATATAACGGGGAATCCCCCGTTGAACTCAGAATCGGACTCTTCTGCATGGAGAACTTCTCCTACACCTACCTTAAGGAACTTGCAGAGGAGGAGGGTGTTGACCTCAGGGATGTTTCAGAGTGCCGGATAGAGAAGGGCAGGCTCTGGTTCCACATCAACGATGGAAGCACAGTATCCATACCACTTGAAAGGGCCAGATCCGCAATGAGAAAGAACTGCTCTGTGTGCATGGACTTCACATCAGAACAGTCAGACGTTTCAGTGGGATCTGTGGGTTCACCCCAGGGATGGTCAACACTCATAATAAGGACAGAGAGGGGCCGAGAGCTGGTTGATGGGGCCGCAAAGGCAGGATACATTGAGACAGCGCCCATAACAGGGAAGGGCCTCAAACTTCTTGAAAAACTTGCATCAGGTAAAAAGGAGGAGAACCTTGAGGAGATACAGAGAAGGGAATCAGTTGCAAGGCCCGTCCTATACTGGCGGGTGATGCCCGGGGACCTCTACCTTGAGGAAATTAAGGACTACCAGTTCGATGACCTTAAGTCTGACGTCATCGATGTTGGCGCATGTGTGCTCTGCGGGGCCTGCGAGGCGTCATGCCCGGAGGGTATCGTGAGGATAGAAGACAGAAAACCCGACATTAAGGGCGAATGTCCCGAGGGCTGCAACGCATGCTACGTGGCATGCCCAAGGACCTACGTACCCGACAGCATAATAAGTCACGAGTCCGCGGCCGAACCCCTGGGGGAGTACACTGAGATACTCTCTGCAAGGGCCCCAATGTTCAGGGGCCAGGATGGTGGTGTTGTAACCGCACTCCTGATCTATGCCCTCAGGGAGGGAATCGTTGACGGGGCACTGGTGGTTGACAGGGACCCTGCAATGCCATGGAAACCCGTACCTGTACTGGCAGATGATCCGGAGGATGTTGTGAGGGCTGCAGGTACCAAGTACTCAGTATGCCCGATATTGAAGGTATTAAAGGAGTAAGAGGGGTTAAAGATGCCTTTTAAGGTTGAGAGAAAGGAAGATGTATGTAAGAGGAACTTTGACCGTCCCGGCTGCTGCTGGTACATGTGTGATAACCGGGACGAGTCACTCTGTGCAAACTGCTACTCATGCTATAACAACTGTCCACACGATGTTTACGAGATAATAAACGGGGAACCGGTACCCCTGAGGCATGAAAACTGTGTGGGGTGCCGTATCTGTGAGGAGATGTGCCCCAACAATGCAATAGAGGTCAACGCCGTACCCGAGGACCGGAGGAATGTATGGTCATTTACTGACCTGCTTGAGATACAGAGGAAATCCAGGGAGGGTTCCTACAAGGTCAGGGGCTGCGGTGCAGTGAGGAGGATACCCACCTTTGACGACCTTGTGATAATACCGGCCCAGGTCTCAAGACCGCCCATAGACAAGTACAGGGAGCCCTGCAATACCCGGGTGGTCCTGGGTGACAGGTTCGCCGAGAACCCCCTTGAACTTGACACACCCATCATGATAGCCGCCATGTCCTTTGGAGCCCTCAGCAAGGAGGCCAAGATAGCCCTTGCAATGGGTGCAACCCTCGCAGGCACAGCCACAAACACAGGTGAGGGGGGAATGCTCCCTGAGGAGCGTAAATACGCCTCAAAACTCATTGCACAGTATGCATCAGGACGCTTCGGTGTCTCTGCAGAGTACCTCAACAATTCAGAGGCCATCGAGATCAAGATAGGTCAGGGTGCCAAGTCAGGTATGGGTGGACATCTGCTTGCAGAGAAGGTAACAGCGGAGGTTTCAAGGATAAGGATGATACCTGAGGGTACCGATGCACTGAGCCCGGCAAGGCACATGGATATAGTCGGGCCAGAGGACCTCAGCATGAAGATATCCCAGCTCCGTGAGATAACCGACTGGAAGGTCCCGATAATGGTCAAGTTCACATCTGGCCGTGTTGCCGATGATGTGAAGATAGCTGCAAAGGCAGGGGCCGATATAGTCGTGGTTGATGGTATGCAGGGAGGTACAGGTGCAGGGCCTGACGTTGTAACCGAGCACTCAGGTATACCCACAATAGCAGCCATAGTGGAGGCCGATGAGGCCCTCAAGGAAGTCAACCTCCGTGATGAGGTGAGCCTTGTTGCAGCAGGTGGTATAAGGAGCGGGGCTGACGTTGCAAAGGCCATCGCACTTGGCGCGGATGCAGTCTACATCGGTACAGCGGCACTTGTCTCAATTGGCTGCCGTGTCTGCCAGATGTGCTACACAGGCACCTGCAGGAAGGGTATTGCAACCCAGGACCCACGCCTCAGGAAGCGCCTTGACTATGTTGAGGCAGGTAAAAATGTTGCAAGGTACATAGAGGCCATGACAGAGGAGGTGTGCATGCTCACACAGCAGGCGGGTAACACTGACGTGAGCAAACTTGAGAAGGATGACCTCAGGGCGCTCACCGTGGAGGCCTCGGCACTTACGGGAGTTAAGATGGCTGGAATGGAGGCACCGGCCCGGTTTTAGCCGCCAGAACATTTAACTTCCCTGATTTTCATTTTTTAAATTTTTCCATTTTTTCTTTTATGAAACCTATTTAAACCTGGCAACCCATAGAGTAATAACAGATTTTTTCTGGAGGGAATAACTTGAATGAGTACACCAACAGGTCACTCAGGGTCTATGTTCTCATAGCCGCAACACTATCATCCTTTTTAACGCCATTCATGGGGTCATCCATCAACGTTGCACTCCCTGTGATAGCACTTCACTTCGGGATAGACGCAATACTGCAGACATGGATTCCAACGGCATTTCTCCTTGCAGCGGCAATCTTTGCCGTACCATTTGGGAGGATTTCTGAGATATACGGCATGAAGAGGATTTTTATCTATGGAAACCTGATATTCACTGTCTCATCGGTCCTATCAGCATTCTCACCATCTGCCCCTGCCCTCATAGTATTCAGGGCTATCCAGGGTGTGGGATCAGCCATGATATTCGTCACAGGCCTTGCAATGCTCACCCGCGTATTTCCTCCAATGGAGAGGGGTAAGGCCATAGGTATAAACACAGCCGCAGTTTACATTGGCCTTTCGATGGGCCCGGTTCTCGGGGGTTTTCTCACACATTTCCTGGGCTGGCAGAGCATATTCCTTGTCACGGTCCCGGTAACACTCATTGTTCTTGCTGTGTGCCTCCTTAAGGTTGAGGGGGAATGGGCTGATGCCTCAGGGGAAAGTTTCGATGTTCCCGGTTCAATCTCCTACTGTATTTTCCTGTTTCTTTTAATGTATGGATTCTCCGCCCTTCCTGAGGTTGCAGGGGCGCTTATGATAGTTCTGAGTATCCTGGCGTTCGGGATATTCCTTAAAATTGAACTATCATCAGATAGCCCTGTTTTCAATGTGAGGCTCTTCAAAAATCTCAGATTCAGTTTCTCAAGTCTTGCAGCCCTGATAAACTACAGCGCAACCTTTGCAGTTTCCCTGCTTCTGAGTTACCACCTTCAGTACATTAAGGGACTGGACCCTGGCTCCAGCGGACTCATACTCGTCACGCAGCCCATCGTCATGGCCTTCGTGGCCCCCCTGGCAGGAAGGGCCTCTGACAGGTTCAACCCCCAGATACTTGCAGGTATAGGGATGGCAATAAATGCAGCCGCGCTCCTGAGCCTCAGCATCCTTGATAGGGGCACGCCCCTATTTATGATAGTGACATCCCTTCTTGTCCTTGGCCTTGGTTTCGGGTTTTTCTCATCCCCCAACACCAATGCAATCATGGGTTCCGTTGAGAGGAGGGACTACGGTATTGCATCTGCCACAGTGAGCTCCATGCGCCTCATCGGCCAGGCCTTCAGCATAGGTATAGTGACACTCATCTTTGCATTCCTGATAGGGAGGGTTCCAATATCCCCTGCAAATTATGACCTCCTCATAGAGAGCACAAGGATATGCTTCCTTGTATTCGGGGTCCTATGTTTCATAGGGGTTTTTGCTGCAACAGCCCACAGGAATGACGGCTGATGAGCAGACCCCTAAACTTTTCACAAAAAGTGATTTAATCTACACTTTTTTCATTTTTTTAGAAAATTATTTAAACTATTTTTTATTTAATTTTTATTGAGGGGGGAAATTTTTGAAAGATGATCATCTGAAGGTTTATGTGCTATGCGCAGTGACCCTCTCATCATTCCTTGCACCATTCATGGGTTCATCAATCAATGTGGCCCTCCCCCTTATGGGCGAGAGCCTTAATATGGGACCCTCCCAGCAGACATGGGTTATAATGGCATTTCTTTTAACTGCAAACGTCTTTCTACTGCCATTTGGAAGGTTATCTGAAATATACGGGATAAAGAGGCTCTTCATTTCAGGTAATATCATATTCATCACAGCATCGGTCCTCTGTGCACTGGCACCTGATGCAGCTTCAATCATCCTTTTCAGGGCATTTCAGGGAATCGGGGCCTCCATGGTACTGGTAACAAGGCTTTCCCTAATATCAATGGTGTTTCCGGCATCTGAGCGTGGCAGGGCCATAGGTGTGAATACCGCGGCAATAGATATGGGACTGTTTGCCGGTCCCATCCTGGGAGGTTTTCTGGCAGAGATCATGGGATGGGAGTCCATATTCTTATTCACGGTTCCAGTGGGAATCCTTGTTATACTCATCTCGCTATCCAGAATTGATGACGAGTGGATGGCTGGTGGAAGCAAAAAGTTTGATCTGGAGGGGTCACTCACCTACTGCACATCACTTTTTCTCTTCATTCAGGGATTCTCAACACTTGCAAGTATAAGGGGGCTTCTGCTCCTTGTTCTAAGTTTCCTGGCGTTTTCTCTCTTCATCAAGACAGAAACGCAGGCAAGGAACCCCCTCTTTAATGTTGAGTTATTTAAAAACAGAAGATTTTCCTTTTCATCCCTTGAAGCCCTCGTGGTATTCACATCAACATTTGCGGTTTCCCTGCTTCTCAGCTACCACCTCCAGTACGTCAGGGGACTCAGCCCATCTGCCAGTGGACTTATACTTATAGTTCAACCCCTCATGATGGCCCTGATCGCCCCCCTTGCAGGGAGGATGGCCGATATGGTGAAGCCCCATATTCTGACATCAGCGGGTATGGTGCTGATCTTCATGGCACTCATGGGATTTGCAGCACTGGGCCCTGATACACCTGAAACAGCAGTAATAATGGGACTCATGCTACTTGGAACCGGTATGGGACTTTTCTCATCCCCAAATACAACAAAGATTATGTGTTCAGTTAAGAGGGATCATGCCGGGGTGGCATCTGCCACCGTGACCTCCATGCGCCTCATCGGCCAGGCCTTCAGTATGGGTACGGTGACACTCATCTTCGCATTCCTTATGGGGAGTGTTTCAGTATCCCCTGCAAATTATGACCTCCTCATGGAAAGCACAAGGATATGCTTCCTTTTATTTGGTATTATCTGTTTCATAGGTCTTGCTACAGCAATCCACAGAAACACTTATTAAATGATCTTATATTGTTTGAGAGTTAAAGGGATGATCTGGGGGTAGCCGCATCAACCGTGAGTTCGATGAGGCTTATAGGCAGATTCTGAAGGGTTACCACCATCTTTTTGATTTTTATGGGGGAGTCACATATTTTACCCTCAAGGATAAATATATTGATTAGGGAACAGGGATCTGCTTCATCATATTTGCCTTGCTATGTATGATGGGGATACCTGCTCTCTTGTGGGTGTTAAAGATGAGGATAAGGGTTCTTAAGGACGGACCATACCTTGTGGAGGGCTCGGTACCACTCTATGAGGAGGTAATTGTAACCGATGAGGATGGACACACAAGGGAATTTGTTGAGAGAAGGGAGTTCCCGCTGAAGGAGAGGTACCTCCTCTGCCGCTGTGGCGCATCAAAGAACAAACCCTACTGTGATGGAACACACACCGAGGTGGGCTTTGATGGTACCGAAACAGCATCAAGGAAGCCCTACATTGAAAGGGCGACCGTGTTCAGGGCGGGGGACCTTGAACTCACCGATGTTCCTGAACTGTGCGACCACTCAAGGTTCTGCCTAAGGGCGGGGGGTATAAGGGAACTCCTCAGGAAAGGTGACGCTGAGAGCATACAGATCGCCATTGAGGAGGCGATGATCTGCCCATCAGGGAGGCTCGTCCTGTGGGACAGGAGGACCGGGAAACCCTATGAAAGGGACTATGAAAAATCAATAGTGGTTATCCATGATAAACAGAAGAAGTGTGAGGGGCCACTCTGGGTCAGGGGAGGTATAAAAATAGAATCAGCCGATGGAAGGGAGTATGAGACCAGAAACAGGGTCACCCTCTGTCGGTGCGGTTTATCTGAGAACAAACCATTCTGTGATGGTAGCCACTGGATGAGTGCAGAGGAGAAACTTGAATTTAAGAGGAAGTGGGGTATTGAGTAGTTTTTTTGTAGAGAAAAAAAGGAAGTTTGAAACCGAGGAAATTTCTACTCCATTTTCCTTTTCATCCACAGGGCCCCTATCAAAAGGCCAACTATGACCCCTATCAGTGCCCCTGAAAGGAAGGGCGTCATAAAGCCGCCGCCCATCTTTTCTGTATTCACTGAGTTGAGTTCAAGTAGTTTCTCCCTGATTGACGCCTCATCGGCACTGCAGTACGTCACCCTGGTTGCAAGTTCTGGATGCCTCTGGAGGAAGGCCCTCACAGTGTCCTGGTAGGCAACCGCAAGTATCTTCTTGTTGGGGTTTCCAAGGGCGTGTTCCAGTTCATGCTCCACATCCGATGGGCTCTGGAAACGGTACACGGTGACGTTGACCCCGGTCTCATCGGCCACTGACCGCGCAAGTTTTCCTGTGGAGTTATCTGCTATTACAATGAATGACTCTGGGGTTATCTCCATTCCATGGGCTGAGACACCGCCGATAAGAAGAAAAATTAATATGAATGCGAACTTTTTCACATGAACCACCTAGACCTTTTCCATTTCAATGAGCTCAGGTTTCATCCTCTCAAGGAATGAGAATATGAACATGCTTGCAGCACCCTCCACGACACCCACGAATATGTAGAAGGGTATGAGTGTTGACATGAGCATTTCAGGACCTGCAACACCCGCTGCCAGGAGTATCATGATGTGGAACGCGGTTGCAATCATTATGCCCAGGAAGGTGGCTGAGAATACAGCAAGGCCCCTGTCAAGTTCACTTAGAACCCTGTAGACCCCATAGGTTCCGATTCCAAGGCCGATACCCATTGTCAGTATATTGGCCCCCATGCTGGTTATCCCCCCCATTCCAAGCATGAAGAACTGGACGAGGAGGCAGAGAACAGCAACCATAACCGCTGTGAGGGGGCCGAGTATTATGGCTGCAAGGGGTATCAGGAAGAAATGCACCGGGACACCGAAGGGTGATGGCACAGATATGGAGGATGCAACCGCAGCGGCCGCTGCAAAAAGTCCTGTTCCAGCTATCCTTTTTTCCTTTCCGGGTTTCTTTGAGAATATGTAGAAGAATATGCCAATGTTCACGAGTGCAACAGCCCAGTAGACTGCTGACTGCCACAGTGGTATGATTCCATCGGGTATATGCACTGTTGAACCTCCGTTAAGTGTTATCGAGTATATTCACTTATTTTGGATATTCAGTTGCGTGGGAACCTGAATGCGGTTAAACCAAAAACCAGGCACAGTCCTGCAAGTGCAGGTATGAATCCGTAATCTGGTTTATTCACATTAACATCTGATGTTTCTGTGGTATTCTCCCTTTCATCTGTAACGTTCTCTTCAGGCAGGGCACTGCTTTCAGCACCGGACTTTTCTGATGAATCTGATGAGTCCAATTTACTTTCATGGGTGGTTTTATGGCCACCTGATGTGCTTGCTTTGCTGCTGCTCTGACCTGAAGGCTTATTGGAAGTGCTGGATGAATCTGATGTGGTGGATGAATCTGATTTACTGTCACCTGAATCCGATGGCTCCTCAATGTAGTAACCATGGCCCGGGTGGGCCCATGCATGATGCGAGAGACCTGCAATCAGTGCAACAGTTGCTAAAATGATAAGGAACCTTCTCATTATATCACCACAGATTAGTTAAAACATCTTCAATATATAAAATCTTTTATTACTGAGAATACTTATAAGAATCTGAAAGTAATACCGAAATGGGGATGTGGTCTCAGAACTCCCATTGATGAGGAGATCTATGATCAAAGGTTAAATGCTCTATGTGATCTAGAAAATTAAAGGAATACAGGGCTGATAGATCAGCCTCTATCCATAAAATAAAAATAAGCCTCTTCTACTTTGAGGACTCCAGAACATCCAGAAGGGCATGCGAGATATCCCTGAAACTGTAACCCTCACTCACAAGGTTTCCCAGGAGCTCGGAGTCACCGTAACTCTTGGATTTAAGGTTTCTACGGAGCACCTCCACAAGGTCCTCCTCGTAACCCCTCCTTATCTCCTGTGGGGATGGCATGTTGCTCTTCTTTATCCTTTTACCTGTGAATGACTGGATTCGCCTTAACCTGTGGACCTCCCTTCCAACAACCAGTGTGAAGGATTTTCCACTTGAACCGGCACGCCCGGTACGCCCTATCCTGTGAACATAGTACTCGTTCTCGAATGGGAGATCATAGTTGACAACGACCTCCACATCGGGTACATGTATACCCCGTGCAGCAACATCAGTTGCAATGAGGAGGTTGAACCTTCCCTTCCTGAAGCGTTCCATGACACGTTCACGCTTTGACTGTGATAGGTCCCCGTGAATTTCATCCACAGAGTAACCCATACGGCTAAGCTGCTTTCTGAGCCTCTGAACCCTCCTTTTGGTGTTGCAGAATATGAGGCCCATTCTGATGTCATTGGATGTCAGTATCCAGTCAAGGAGCTCAACCTTGTCCTCCTCCCTGGTTTTGAAATAGAATTCATCTATCCTGGGGCTGTGCTTTTTCTCTACACGGAGAATCTGGGGGCTCCTCATATACCTCTCTGCGATCCTTAGCACCGGCTTTGAGATGGTTGCAGAGAACAGCAGGGTCTGTCTCCTTTCAGGTACGTGGGATAGTATCCTCTCTATGTCCTCTATGAAGCCCATGTTGAGCATCTCATCTGCCTCATCAAGCACGACCGTGGATACACTTCCAAGGTCCACGGTACCCCTCTCGATATGGTCTATGAGCCTTCCTGGTGTTGCGACTATAACATGGACACCCCTCCTGAGCTCGGCTATCTGACCTCCAATACCCTGGCCACCATAGACCGCAAGCACCCTCACATTAAGGTACTTACCTATCCTCCTTATCTCATCGGTGACCTGCAGACAGAGTTCACGGGTCGGGCAGATCACAAGTGCCTGGGGGACCCTCTCTGGTTCAAGGTTCTCAAGCAGGGGTATGGCAAAGGCTGCGGTTTTCCCGGTCCCGGTCTGGGCCTCGCCAACAACGTCCATACCATCAAGTGTAACAGGTAATGTAAGTGCCTGGATTGGGGTTGTACCCTCAAATCCCATATCATCAAGGGCCCTGTTAATCTCCCCTGAGATATCAAATTCACTGAATTTCAATTCTTTCATTTTTATCTTTTCCTCAATTCTTAAAAATCGATTATTCAATTATCAGCTGCCAGCCGGCAGATCTGAAACATGATAGCCCCAAAATTTCTGCCAGGCACATGATAATTAAAAATCAGCACATATCCATGTTGAACTCCACACTATTTAAAGTAATGGTTTTGGTGTGAATTAATTTTCAGGATTTAGTTCATTCCAAGAACCTGTAATCTGGTTTCAGATGACTCGCGGGATTTTTTCATCGAGAAATAGTCTTATCACACGCATGGGTGTCACTATCATGTTTATCCTTTCATCGTGGTCCTCAACAGGGACACTTTCAATTATCTGCAGCTCATGCACCGTTGTGGCGATGGGGGTATCCTCGCCTATGGCCCCCTGATCCCTGAGTTCAGATATCTCCCTGTCGCCGTATCCTCCCCCCTTACCGAGGCGGTTTCCCTCCAGGTCAACGGCCACGGATCCCTCAACAACAAGGTCAACCTCAGGGAATCTGCTGATGAATGAACCATACCTGTAGGCCCCCCTTATGGTTGATGCGGCTTTGGCATCTGGAACATCCCCTGAGATTAAAAGGTAACCATCCTTTATCTTCGGTGTGGGTATTACAAGGTCCTTTCCATCATCAAGGGCCAGTTTTCGTACTGGGCGCTGGGCAGAATCAGGGGATGAGAATACAACATCTGCTCTTTCCCATTCTATGGTCCTTGAGAGCCTCTCTGCGGCTGCAACTGACCCCTGAAAATCTGGTATGCGGCCATGGGGACGGCTGCTTACACCCCTATCCTTCAGGAGTTTCCAGATCCTCTCTCTGATTAGGTTCTTATCCATCATCATTTTTCTCTGCAGACAGATTCAAATGGATCATAGATCCTGTTCAGCATCGTCGTCCACATTCTTCGCTGCACTGACAACCCGTGTACCTGCAATTGCGTCGAGGATCCTCAGACGATTCCTGAGGCGTCCCAGGATAACGTCCAGGATGAGGGGGAACCAGAGTATCCTTGAAAGGTTCCTTATGACAACCTGCTGCCACCTGAGTTCACCATCCTCTGATATTACAGCGAGACCCATCATCCTCTTACCCACTGTTCCGCCATGGTACTCAAAGTAGCTGAAATACAGAAGGGTTATGATGCCAAGGAGGGGGAGCCAGTACCTGTAGATTGAGAAAAGGTTCAGGAGAAGTGCTAATGGATAAACAAGGACTGTTAAGAGGTACATAACCCCTGTAACCACAAGGAAATCAACTAAAAATGCATAGAGCCTCTTCTTCTTAAGTTCCATAACACCCCTCCTGTATCAGATCAGCATACCCTTGGAACAGGATCAGCAACAGGGGCCTCAAGTATCCTCCTGCCTCCAAGGCTTGTTTCAAGGATCACATGACTGTCCTGATTCGCTTCACCTATTATCCTCGCGTTTTCACCGTATGGTGCCTTCCTCACGGCTCTGAGGACATCCTCAGCGTATTCAGGGTCGACACCCATGATGACCTTGCCCTCATTGGCAACCTCATAGGGGTCGATGCCCAGCATCTCAGAGACAGCCCTCACCTCCTCCCTCACAGGGATCATGTCCTCATCAACAACCATCCCGACCCCTGATTTATCTGCGAGTTCGTTGAGGGCATTTGCTATACCGCCCCTTGTGGGGTCCTTCATTGCGGTAACACCACCAACCTCAAGGGCCGCCTCAACCATACCCCATACCGGGGCAACATCCGATTCAAGGTCGGTGTCGAATCCAAAACCCTCACGGAAGGCCATGAGTGCCATACCATGGTCCCCCACGCTGCCTGTGAGTATGATCTTATCACCGGGCCTCAGTCCTGAGTCCCTTATTATCTCACCACGTTTCACAACACCTATACCCGTGGTTGTTATGACCATCCTGTCCAGTTTACCCCTCTCCATGACCTTGGTGTCCCCTGTTACGATTGACACCCCGGTCTCCCTGGAGACAGCGTCCATTGACTGCACGATCCTCTCAAGATCCTCGCCAGGGAACCCCTCGCTGAGGATCATTGCACTTGCAATTGCAAGGGGCCTTGCACCCATAACAGATATGTCGTTGACTGTACCTGCGACCGATATCTTACCTATGTCACCGCCGGGGAAGAAGAGGGGGTCGACTGTGTGGCCATCGGTACTCATAACTATCTCATAGTCGCCGAGGGGTATGCTTGCACCGTCGTCAAGGTCCTCGAGGCCAACTCCGCCGTTAACCCTCGTGTTATGGATATTGGATAGTATTATGTTTGATATGAGGTCCTGCATCACTTCTCCGCCTGCACCATGGGACATGCCGATCTTCATAGATTCACCTGTACAATCTCTTGCTTATAGGGTATCTTGCTGATGGTATAAAACCTTTCATTGGTGTAATCACATATTGATTAGGGCAGAGGTTTCCATCAGGACAATATTTTATTTAAAGGAGTTAGGATAGATGGATTCAGTGATCCATAGCATACCCTGGAAGCACAATCTTTTTAAATGGGGGATCCTATACTATAGATAAATTTATCTATACCGAGTCACTGAGTTTCTTAAACTCAGCATTACTGATTCTGATAGAGACTTAGATTGAGGTGAAATAATGGCAATCTGGCAAGGTAAATCAATGAAGAAACCAAGCGGTGGAAGAGCCAAGATGAACCGCGGAAAGAGGAAATACGAACTTGGAAGGGAACCCGCCGAGACAAAGATCGGTGACAGGCGTGTCAGGATGATAAGGACACGTGGGGGCAACACCAAGGTCAGGCTCGCTGCAGATACCAAGATAAACGTTGTTGACCCTGAAACAGGTAAGGTTGAGGTTGCAGAGATAAGGAATGTTGTTGAGAACACAGCAAACCCCCACTTTGTGAGGAGGAACATCATAACAAAGGGCGCTGTTGTTGAAACCAGCCTTGGAAACGTGAGGGTCACATCCAGGCCCGGGCAGGACGGCGTAATAAACGGCGTACTTATAAAGGAATAGATTTCCCACCAGAGCCCCTCAACCGGACCCATGGGGTGTCATATGTCAGATAACCTTGAGGCCGAGATACTATCCCAGGTGAAAAGGTTCCTCGAATACATCAACAGCAACCTGCCTGAGGGCATGGAGCTGGAATTTGAGGGCTTTTACAGGAGGGGCTTCTTCGTAACAAAAAAGAGATACGCCCTAATAGAGGATGACACGATTGTTGCAAAGGGTCTTGAACTTGTGAGGCGTGACTGGGCACCGATAGCTAAAAAGACCCAGCAAAAAGTTTTAATGGCCATTCTAAGAGACGGATCCCCTGAGAAGGCTAGAAAGATAATAAGGGATGTTGTACGGCGCATAAGGGGCGGCGAAGTGGAACTGGATGACCTTGCAATCCACACCCAGATAACAAGGGACCTCTCTGAGTACAAACAGATAGGCCCACATGTCATCGCCGCAAAACGATCCCTTGAGAAGGGGCGGCGCATTGAGCGGGGATCCATAGTCAGGTACATCATAGTTAAGGGAAGGGGCCCCATAAGTCAGAGGGCCTTCCCACTTGAGGATGCTGAGGGCCTGGAGTACGACCCGGACTATTACATTGAAAACCAGGTCATGGCCGCGGTATCAAGAATAATGTCATCCCTTGGCTACTCCACAGAGGATATAAATTCTCTCTCATGTGGCGAAAGGCAGAGCAGCCTCGATGCCTTTTTCTAGAAAACAGGAACTTTATTTTTTCATCTGAGATTTCTATTGCATGTTCTGGACCTCCGCTCAGAGTTATAGGCAGAATAGTTTTACATATTATTTTACATCATAATATTATCCGCAGAGAAACCAACACTGTTATAATTGATTAACTATAGAGTTTCATTACAGAGAGTAAGGTGGGAAGATGCTGAAGGCGGTTTTCTTTGATATTGATGACACCCTCTATGACACATCAGGATTTGCCAAACTTGCAAGAAAGGCTGCCCTGAATGTAATGATAGATGCGGGTTTACCCCTGACACAGGATGAGGCATACAAACTTCTGAGGGAGATAATCGCTGAGAAGGGCTCCAACTATGATAAGCACTTCAATGTGCTCACAAAGACGGTTTTCGGTGAGGAAAAACCCCTTCTCATTGCCCTTGGAATGATAACATACCACAACGTCAAATTCGCACTTCTCCGGCCATTCCCCAATACAACATCAACGCTCATACACCTCAAGAGCAGGGGATACAGGCTGGGGGTCATATCAAACGGTATAACAATAAAGCAGTGGGAGAAGCTGATAAGGCTCGGGATACACCACTTCTTCGATGAGGTCGTCACCTCAGATGAGGTTGGCTTTGAGAAACCAAACATAAGGATCTTTGAGGAGGCCCTCAGAAGGATGGGCTGCAAACCTGAAAGGTCCATCATGGTGGGGAACAAGTTCAATGAGGACATACTGGGGGCAACCAACGCGGGAATGTCAGCCATACTCGTCAACTCGGAGCTTACAGATGAAGAACGGGATCTCATTGAAAAGAGGGGCCTTGATGTTACGGTCATCGATGACATCAGCGAACTTAAGGAGATTCTCTAGTTAGGATCTCCACATTTATTTGGGGGGATGGACATGATTTCATGGATAGGGGGATGAGTGATGAACTGTGATGACTACTACCACGACGAAAACATGGTAGAACTCTTTGAGGAGCTGAAACAGCCAAAGACACTTGAGGAACTGGGTTTATCCTACTTCTTTGTGAGGGACCTTGTCCTGAAGATTCTTTTAACATACGGAACGGTTAAAACCCAGCGAATAACTGATATTACCGGCATACACCTGGATATAATTGAGGATGTCCTTGGCCAGATGGAGAAGGATGGTTTCTGCGCCCAGGTGGGCGGAAGCTTCCTCTTCTCCAGTGTTGAGTATACACTGACAAAGAGGGGGGTTGAAAAGGCCCGCCTTGTAATGGAGGAAAACCCTTATATTGGAATGGCCCCTGTGCCCTATGAGAGATACTTTGAGCTGATGGCTAAACAGCTCAGGAACCGTTTCCCAATAAAGATACCCCCAGAGGTTATTGAAAGGGCCTTCAGGGATGTTGTCGGCCTATCATATGCAAAGGAATGTCTTGTTGAGTCATGCACCATCGGGAAGGGGCTTTTTGTTTATGGCGCTCCGGGAACAGGTAAAACCTTCATCATAAGCAAGGCATCGGACCTTCTACCCCCCGTTGTGATTCCCCGCTTTATAGAGTTCAGCGGGAGGGTTATACAGATATATGACCCTGACTTCCACAAGCCCTGTCCCGAAGAACCGGATGACCCCCGCTGGATAAAGATACACGCCCCATTCGTTTTCACAGGTTCTGAACTGAGCCTCAATGAACTTGAGACCACCTACAATATGAATAAGGGTGTGTATGAGACATCCCCCCTGATAAAGGCCAACGGGGGAGTGCTGCTCATTGACGACCTTGGGAGGCAGAGGGATGACCATGAGGTGATCCTCAACCGCCTCATAGTGCCCCTTGAGAACAAGAAGGACGTCATATACATAAGGGGGGTCCCGGTTATATTCCACACCCACTTCATCCCTGCATTCTCAACCAACCTTGATGTGAGCATAATGGACGAGGCACACCTCAGGAGGGCACCTCTACACATATTCCTCAGAAACCCCCCTGTTGAGAATGTTGCGGAGGTATTCAGGCGCAACCTTGATGCCACAGGTGAGGATTACGATGAAGAGGTTGTGGAAAGAATTAAGATGGTGTACACTCCAGTTGCCGATGGCGGCGAGGGCCTGCAGCCAAGCTATGCGCATGCCCGTGACCT
This sequence comes from Methanothermobacter sp. CaT2, assembly GCF_000828575.1. Taxonomy (GTDB): domain Archaea; phylum Methanobacteriota; class Methanobacteria; order Methanobacteriales; family Methanothermobacteraceae; genus Methanothermobacter. Next base: position 139,116 of record NZ_AP011952.1, read on the forward strand.
TGCACAGATTGCCCAGGCAGTGAGGATAAACATGGAAAAGGATAGGATCGACCTTGAGGTCATTGAAAGGGCCCTTGATAAGCATGTCCTCATAGCACTCCAGAGGATGGATATCGACATCAGTCAGGTGCATCACAGTGTAAGGACATTCCGTGTTGTGACCCCTGAACCTGAGAGTGCCGAGAGGGTGCTTAAACTCTACGGCGCCCTCACGGTTGCAATGGAGGATGGGGGTGTTCTAGTGGACTTTGAGGACTCAATAAGTCCATCTCAGCTTCTGGCCCATCTGCAGGGTGAGGGTGTTTCTGTGGGAAGGGTTGAGGTGGTGGCTGAAACCAACCGTGAAATTAAAAAGACCATACTTGAATACAGTGGATGATATTTATGGAGCCACTCCTCGTTGATGTGCTGGTCGCTGCACTTGTATCCCTTGGTGTCTGGACGGTACTTGAGCTCCTACCCTCATTGTTTCCCAGGGACGTGGGAAGGCTTGCAGCACGCATCAGGCCACTCCCATCCACTGCAGTTGAGATATCCCAGTACCTCAACCTCCTCAGAAGTGGAAGGCCATGGCAGGTCTTCATGGCCCTTGAGGTTATAGGGGATCTCTTCAGGATTAAAATCCGGGAACTTGAGTCCCTGAAGTATGAGGAATGGAAGAGGGAGGTTGAATCCCAGAAGGAAAGGATGGAGAGGAGGGGGCTCAGTGACGATGAAATACTCCACCTTGAGGCTGGAAGGGAGATGATCCAGAACTCCAATAACCGGAATCTTAAATCAGGAGGGGGTCTTTATTCCAGCCCAGAAGAGGAGGAGTTCATAAGGATCAGAAATCATAAAAAGAATTTGTTACCTGATTTGAGGGATAAGTATTCTGATTTCAGGATATGGGCGCTGAAGAACAGGGACATCCTCAGGTATGTCCAGGAGAGGGTCTTCAGAAGGGAGGAACTTGACCTTGAAAACCTGAGGGACCATAGCAGGGAGTGGGCCCTCGTGAATATATGGGGGATGGAGCCACCTGAGAGTTACTCTGAGGATGAGATCCTTGAGGATATTCTCCTGTATATTGAAATAAAGGATGATAACATTATCAGTAAATTCGCCCATGGTCTGAGCAGTCACAGCGACTCCCTGAGGTACCTCGATAAGGTTATATCGGCTGTTTCAGCCTGGAAAAGGGGAGGGTAGCACCTGAAGGATCATTAAACCTCTATCTCAAGTCCTATTGGGCAGTGGTCTGAGCCCATCACCTCTGAGAGTATCCATGACCTTTTAACGTTCTTTGCGAACTCCTCATTCACAAAGAAGTAGTCGAGCCTCCATCCCACGTTTCTCTCACGGGCCCTGGTCCTGTAACTCCACCATGTGTACTGGCCTGGCTCCTTGTTGAACATCCTGAATGTGTCAACGTACCCGTTTTCAATGAATTTGTCTATCCAGGCCCTTTCAACCGGTAGAAACCCTGATACGTTGCTGTTCTCCTTTGGCCTTGCCAGGTCTATCTCCCTGTGGGCTGTGTTGAAGTCACCGCATATCACCGTGTTTCTGCCAGCGTCCCTTTCCCTGTTGACGTCTTCAAGGAAGGCATCATAGAATTCAAGTTTGTACTTCAACCTCTCATCTGACATCTTCCCGTTGGGGAAGTATATGTTGTAGAGCAGAAAGTCATCAAAATCTGCAACCTGTATGCGACCCTCAATGTCGAATCTCTCCACACCAAAGCCCTCCCTGATGGATTTCGGGGTTATCCTTGTGTACATGGCGACTCCACTGTATCCCTTCCTTTCTGCCGGGGTGAAAAAACTTCTGTAACCCTCAACATGCCTTAGCCTTCTGGGAAGCTGTTCTGGACTTGCCTTGGTCTCCTGAAGACATAGGATATCCGGTTTCTCGTCCATGAACCAGTCAAGGAAGCCCTTACGGTATACGGCCCTCAGACCGTTAACGTTCCAGGATATTATCTTGATTTCTGCCATGGTACCACGGGATTATTTCTGTCCTCGGCACCTTAAGTACTGATCATTACATGATAAATGGCAGTATCCTTGCAAAGATTCCCCCCAGGAAGAGGGCGGTTCCAAGGTTTGCAAGGGTTATTATGGATGTGGATTTCCACCCGAATTCCCGTGCAAGTACTGCTATTGTTGAAAGGCAGGGGAAGTAGAGCATTCCCACGAGGGTGAGTACAAGGATCTGGGGTGCTGTAAGGGCTGCCCCAATATCTGTTCCAACCAGTGAGACAAGCCCCAGGAGGATGAACTCCTTCCTCACAGCCCCAAGGATCAGGAGTATCCCTGCAAATACCGGCAGGTGTAACCAGCCAGCTGTGAGTGGGGCCATGATATTGCTCACTGGATTCAGGAACCCGAGGGCGTAGAGGAGCTGTATGAGGGCGCTTCCGATTATGTAGATGGGGAATACAAGGTATATGAGGGACTTTGTCCTTGTCCAGGTCTGCCTTGCTATGACCCTGAAGGATGGCATTTTGAGGGAGTGCATCTCCATTATAAGGCCGGTTGTTTCACCGGGAAGTGCCTTCAATGCAAGTTTACCCATTATGAATATTATGAGGAGGTCCAGGGCGTATAACCCTATGGCCCACCATACACTGACAAAGAGGGCCACAAGCCCAAGTATCAGGATTGTCCTTGCGGCGCAGGGTGCAAAGGATATTGCAAAGGCTGCAAGGAGCCTCTCCCTGGGGGTTTCAAGTATCCTCGTACTGTCTATTGCCGGTACACTGCAACCGTATCCGAGTATGAGGGGTATGAGGGCTTTTCCATGGAGTCCTATCTTTCTCATGAAAGCGTCCATCATGAAGGCTACCCTGGTGAGAAGTCCCGAATTTTCGATGTAGGATAGCATGAGGTAGAAGGGTATGACGAATGGTATCACAAGGGTCAAACCCGCCACTATACCCCCAAAGGCGCCGTTCCATATTATGGATTCAATCGAACCTGAGAACTGGGGGTCAACTGGCTGGAAAAATCCGAATATATTGGTGAGCGTATCTGATAGGAATTCACCCACAACGAAGGTCCAGAGGAGGAGACCTCCAACAACAAGGACCGATGAGATGTAACCGTAGATGGGGTGTGTGAGGAAACTGTCAAGGCGCTCTGAGAGGGATGTTTTTATCTCTGATTGTTTCTGTGCCCCTGCTGCTATCATATTTGAGAGTGCGTATCTCTCAGAGGCCATAACAGAGAATGATGGCTCATTGTGTATCCTTTCAATCTGGGCTGCAAGTTCAGCTGCAAGTTTTTTCACATCGGATGGCATCATGGCGGTTATCTCAGGGTCGTTTTCAAGGAGCTTTATGGCAACCCATCTCTTTGAATAGCCCTCTGGAATTTCAGGGAGTGCTTCCATAAGTTTTCTTATGCGGCTTTCAACCTCCTCCCCGTATTCTATGACCTCTGGTTTTATCCTCTTATCAGCCACTTCAAGGGTTTTCCTGAGGAGCTTCTGGAGTCCCTGGCCCTTAACAGCCACCGTTGATACAACAGGGACACCCAGGGCACCCTCAAGTTTCTTCTCGTCTATCACTATTCCCTTCTGTCTGGCCATGTCCACCTGGTTGATGCAGATAACCATGGGGACCTCCATCTCCATGAGCTGGAGCGTGAAGAAGAGGTTCCTCTCAAGGACGGAGGCATCAAGCACGTTTATGACGACATCTGGCTTTTCGTTGACTATGAACTCCCTGGAGACTATCTCCTCCATGGAGTAGGTTGAAAATGAGTATATGCCTGGAAGGTCAATTATGTGGATGTCCCGGCCCTGAAATTTAAGGTAACCCTCTGCCCTTTCAACGGTTTTTCCTGGCCAGTTCCCGACTATCTGGTTTGACCCTGTCAGCTGGTTGAAGATCACGCTTTTACCCACATTGGCGTTTCCTGCAAGTGCAACGGTTATCTCAGATTTTTCCATCAGTAAACACGTCCCGGTTGAAATTAGGTTAACAGAAATTCAGTTTTCAGTATCTATGAATACATTGTCTGCTATATCCCTTCCAAGGGCCACCCTTGACCCCCGGATCTCCACCTCGATGGGTCCGCTGAGAGGGGCCCTTTTGATCATTCTTATGGGGGCTCCAAGGGTTATTCCCATGTCCATGAGCCTCCTTAAAACCCTGTAGTCCCCCCGTATGAATGAAACCCTCCCAGACTGTTTTTCATCCATCTCTGTGAGTGATTTGAGGTTACCCTCACGGCACCCTATTTCCTCAACATCGGTATCTTTCAGTTCAATGCATTCCCCGCATGTCTGGAATTTGAAGTCGCAGGCAGGGATCGGGTTTGCGTCGGGGCACTCACCCGGCATGTTGAGGAGCTGGCAGAGGGCCCTCTCTGCATCATCTGAGAGTGAATGTTCCATCTCACAGGCCTGTCTGTGTATCCTGTCCCTCCTGATTCCAAGTACATCGTGGAGGAACCTCTCCAGAAGGCGGTGCTTCCTTGTTATTCTCCGGGCTATCCTGTAACCCTTTTCTGTGAGTACCGCCCCACGGTAGGGGGAATATTTAACATATCCCTCAGAATCAAGTTTTTTAAGCATCTGGGTTACACTGGCAGGGGCTATTCCCATTTCCTTCGATATTTTCGTTGTGCTGGCATTTTTACTGGATTCTGATAGCCGGTAGATGGTTTCGAGGTACTCCTCTATATTTTCGCTGAGATGCTTCATTAGGTTCACCTAAATGCTTGCTGTTAATTTAGTTAAACCTAATTCAATATAAGGTTTTCTGAATGTTTGCAGTAAGAAGTCTTTCGCAGTTTATCATCAGGTGCTGGCGTGAAAATTAGAGTTTCTGATTGTGGCGTATCTGGAATGAATTTATGGGGGTTTTGTTTCTCTGGAGGTTCTGGTGTCACATTCTGACATAAAATAAAAGAAAATGGGGGTTGTTCCTTCCCTGATCATATGGGCAGGACATCCCTTCCATAGGTTTCATTTATAACCTCTGCAAGGCCAACGTACATTGCAGCGGCCCCTGTGAATATACCCTCATAACCTGCAATGGTCGTTATGATGGCGGAACCTGTGATTTCACCGGCTGTGAGCAGGAAGAAGAGCACAGCAAGGCTTATGAATATCACCTGTATGCCCCTCTTGAGTTTGAGGGTTGCAATGAACATCACCAGTGTAAACAGGCCCCACATGAAGAGGTATGATGCCATTGCAACCGGGTCGGCTGCTGCCGCTGCACTGCCGGCTGTTTCAATGAACTTCAGTTTGGGGATCACAAGCAGGAGTACCAGTGACCACCAGAAGAGTCCATATGAGCCGAATGCAACCGTACCAAATGTGTTGCCCTTCCTGTATTCCATCACACTTGCCAGTATCTGTGCTATACCCCCGTAGGCGAACCCCATCGCAAGTATCATGCTGTTTATGGGGAAAAGCCCTGCGTTGTGCAGGTTCAGAAGCACAGTGGTTATACCAAAGCCCAGAAGTCCAAGAGGAGCCGGGTTGGCAGTTTTATCTGATATAACCACTTCTTTTTCAGTCATTTTTTCTGCCTCCTTCTATTCTTCAAGGGTTGAGGTATCACCTCATCCTCCACGATCTCGAAGTCATCCATCTCTGTCCTTCTATTCTTCAAGGGTTGAGGTATCACCGAGGTCCTTTCCTTCCTCCCTGGCCCTCAGTATCCTCCTCATTATTTTCCCTGACCTTGTTTTGGGGAGCTTATCAACCTGCACCATTTCCCCGATAACAGCCACGGGTCCAAGTTCGTGGCGCAGGTGCCTTTTGAGTTCCTCTATGAGGGCTGCGTTTAACTTATGGCCCTTCTTGAGTATGAGGAATGCCTTTATGACCTCCCCCTTGATGGGGTCAGCCTTACCGATGACCGCCGCCTCGGCAACTGCAGGGTGGGCCACGAAGACTGATTCAACCTCTGCTGTACCTATCCTGTGCCCGGCTATGTTGAGGACGTCATCTGATCTTCCCTGTATCCAGAAGTAGCCGTCCTCGTCCTTCCTTGCCATGTCACCGGCGGTGTAGACTCCACCGGGGATCTGTTTCCAGTATACGTTGAGGTACCTCTCCTCGTCGTTGAAGAGTGTCCTGAACATTGCAGGCCATGGTTTCTTTATTACAAGGAATCCGCCCTTACCCAGTGGCACAGGGTTGCCCTTCTCGTCAACCACATCTGCCTCGATGCCAGGGAGGGGTTTGGTGACGGATCCTGGTTTGAGGGGTGTTACAGGCAGTGGCGCTATGAGGTGCATTCCTGTTTCTGTCTGCCACCAGGTATCGATTATCGGGCACTTTTCCCTTCCAATGTGTCTGTAGTACCACATCCATGCCTCGGGGTTTATTGGCTCACCAACGGTTCCAAGGATCTTGAGGGACTCCAGGTTGTAGCGTTTCGGGTGTTTTTCACCGAACCTCATGAGGTGCCTTATTGCTGTGGGGGCTGTGTAGAACTTTGTGACACCGTATTTTTCGACTATGCTCCACCAGACCCCGGGGTCCGGGTAGTCCGGGGCCCCCTCATAGAGCAGTGTCGTTGTTCCAAGAAGGAGGGGTCCGTATACGACGTAACTGTGCCCGGTTATCCACCCTATGTCTGCTGTGCACCACCAGAGGTCTCCGTTATGAATGTCAAAGGTCATCTCAAGGGTTGATGCGACCCCCACCATGTATCCTCCTGTTGTGTGCAGCACACCCTTTGGTTTCCCGGTACTTCCTGAAGTGTAGAGTATGAAGAGGGGATCCTCTGCATCCATCACCTCTGCCTCGCACCGGTCCTCCTCGCCCTCTATGAGCTTGTCGAACAGCATTTCGCGTCCGCTTATATCTGACATCTCTATGTCGATGTCTGTGTGTTTCACAACAAGGGTTGTCTCTATTGTGGGGCACTGGAGTATGGCCTCGTCAACGATTGGTTTGAGTTCTATCACCCCGCCCCTTCTGTAGGTTCCGTCTGCTGTTATTATGATCTTGGCCTTTGCATCGTTGAGGCGTTCCACAAGTGCTCCGACGCTCAGACCAGAATAGATGACGCTGTGCACGGCCCCTATCTTTGCACAGGCCAGCATTGAGATAACGAGTTCAGGGCACATGGGGAGGTACATTGCAACGGCGTCGCCCTTTTTGATTCCAAGGCTTTTCAGGGCATTGGCTGTTCTGTTGACCTCTCTGTGCAGTTCATAGTAGGTCAGCTTCTTTTCCTCTCCCCTTTCGTTCACGTAGAGAATGGCGACCTGGTTTCTCTTGTCTGTGTCCAGCCATCTGTCCACGGCGTTGTGGGTCATGTTGATCTTGCCGTTCACGAACCACTTGTAGAATGGTTTGTTGCTCTCGTCAAGTACCCTGTCCCATTTCCTGAACCATTCGAATCTTTTCGCCTTTTCGGCCCAGTATTTCTCATGGTCCTTTCCCTTTTCCAGCTCGGCCTCCCAGTTTTTTATATGGGCCTCCTCCACAATGGTGTAGTGTGGTTTGAAGACCCTTGTTTCCTCCAGGAGAACTGAGGTATCCTTTGACATTTTTCATACCGCCATTTTTTCTTGGGTGATAGTAGTAAGTTTTTCTGGACTTATATATTTTACTATTATTAATCATGATAAATAATAGTAATTTAATAATTTTTATTAAATGCATTGAAAAAAAATTTATTGGGTGTTACATCATTGGGGGCATTCCGCCCATTCCACCCATTCCACCCATTCCTTCCATATCCTCTTCGTCCTTTGATGAAACATCAAAGCCCTTAGCTGCTATCATGTCGTCTATGCGGAGGATCATCTCAGCCGCCTCTGCAGCGGACTGGATGGCCTGTTTCTTGACCCTCTGGGGTTCAAGAACACCCTCCTCCTTCATGTCAACAACGCTTCCCTCAAAGACGTCAAGGCCCATGTAGGGTGACTCCTCGTGGGCAGCCCTGAGGTCCACCAGGACGTCGATGCTGTCGAGTCCAGCGTTCTCTGCAAGGGTCTTTGGAACGATCTCAAGGGCGTCTGCAAAGGCTGAGACCGCAAGCTGCTCCCTGCCACTTATGGTGTCAGCGTATTCCCTGAGTTTCCTTGCTATTTCAACTTCAGGTGCTCCTCCTCCTGCGACAACCTCGCCGTCCTCAATGGTTGAGGCAACAACGCCTATGGCGTCCTCAAGTGCACGTTCCATTTCCTCTGCAACATGCTTTGTGCTTCCCCTGAGGATTATGGAGATTGCCTTTGGGTCCTTACAGTTCTCGACGAATGTCAGCACATCATCAAAGATCTTCTTCTCGTAGACAACTCCGGCCTCTCCAAGGTCGTCCTCTGTGAGGTCCTCGATGTTTGTGACAAGCCTTGCGCCTGTGGCCTTCTCGATGCGTTTAATGTCGGATTTCTTGACCCTCTTGAGTGCGAGTATACCCTCACGTGAGAGGTAGTGGAGTGCAAGGTCATCGATGCCCTTCTGGCAGAAGACAACGTTTGCACCGGAGCTCTTTATCTTATCCACCATGTCTCTGATCATCTGCTCTTCCTGTTCGATGAAGGCCTGCATCTGTGATGGGTCTGTCAGCCTTATCTTGGCGTCGGTTTCAAGGTCCTTGACCTCTATCGGGTACTTGAGGAGTGCTATTCTGGCATTTTCAACCCTTTTTGGCATTGAGGTGTCTGCCCTTGCCTTGTCTATCACTATACCGTTCACTATTCTTGACTCGTTAACTGATGCTCCCTGTATCCTCTGTATGTTGATGTTGTCCCTGTCGATTTCACCATCCTCTTCCACCTGCATGACCGCATCCACAACGAGTTCAGCCAGTTTTTCCTTGGCCCTTTCTGAACCCTTACCTGTCATGGCGGTCACCGCAACCTTCATGAGGGTGTCCCTGTCACTTGCCTTGATGGATATGTCTTCGAGTATCTCCTGGGCCCTGAGGGCTGCCTGTCTATAACCCACAGCTATTATTGTTGGGTGAACACCCATTTCAATGAGTTTCTCGGCTTCCTTTAGGAGTTCCCCTGCTATGATGACGGCTGTTGTTGTACCGTCGCCGACCTCGTCTTCCTGGGTCTTTGCCACCTCAACAAGCATTTTTGCGGCAGGGTGGGATATGTCCATCTCCCTGAGGATTGTAACCCCATCATTGGTGATCACAATGTCTCCAAGTGAGTCAACAAGCATCTTGTCCATTCCCTTGGGACCGAGAGTTGTCCTCACTGTCTCTGCGAGAACCTTACCTGCAAGTATGTTGATTCTCTGAGCTTCCTTTCCAACGTAACGGCTTGTGCCCTGTGGTAGTATTAATATGGGCTGCTGTCCCTGTGCCATTAAATCACCTCTTAAATAAGTATGCAATTATCGATGGGTTTAAGGTTCTATAAATAATTTGTGCAGGATGAAAGTTACAGCACCAAATTTCAGGGTGCTGTGACCTGAAAGAAGAAATGAATGGTTCCGGTTTTCCTGCTACTGGTTGGGGAAGATCCTCGGAAGGAAGGTCTGGCAGAAGTCGGGTGTCAGCTTTGAGGTCTCATGTTCTATCTTTTCAACAATCTCCTCCTCAAGTTCAGGTGTCTTTGATGCCTCAACAGCAAAGCCCTCAGCGTCAATCCAGACCCTCAGTGACTCCTCACCCATCGTCATCTCAAATTCAACAGTTTTACCCCTCTCGATATCACCCAGTATATCATCCATGATCTCATCTGAAAGCTTGAGGAGTTTCCTGCCCTCTGGCTCATAGGTGTTCTTTGATGTTATGATCCTTTTGATTCTTACAGGGGCGCAGCCCTCCTCTCTTATGGTCTTTCGAACCGTCCAGAAGAGGCTCACAACAATTTTCTTCTCAGGGTCGTGGCTTCCCTTAAATTTAACGGACTTCATAGGTTACATCTCCTTTATCCTTTTGCCGATTGATTTTCCGATGCTGTAGCAGCGCGCCAGGTCATCCTCATCCGGCACGTAGCTGACCTCAAGGGTCTCTGCAACCTCAAACCCTGCGGCGCTGATTTCGTCTTTGAGTGTCCTCACTGCACCTCCACCCCATCCCTTTGACCCGAATACAACTGCCAGCCTCCTGAATCCGGTTCTATCGAATGTGAGCCCTTTGAGATAGTACATTATGTCCCCGAGACTCGGGAATGGCCCGTTGAACATTGTGGGGCTTCCAATGAATACCGCCTTACTTTCAAGGATGTTCTTTACGATTTCACTCCTTTCATCCTCGTGGAGGAAGTACATTGAAACATCCACGTCCTCGGCCATGAGCCCCTCTGCAAGTGCATGTGCAAGCATCCTGGTTGAGTAGTGCATGGTATCATAGATTATCGTGGCCTTGTCCCGGCACTCCCCTGTTGCCCATGCCGTGTATGCCTCTATGATCTTCATGGGATCTGTCCAGATCTGGCCGTGGGATGGTGCGATCATCCTGATCTTCTCAAGAAGCCCAAGGTCCTTTACCTCACTGAACTTCCTGAGCACAAGGGGTGATAGTGGTGTTAACAGATTGGCATAGAACTTCATGGCCGCGTCCATCAGCACGGCTTCAGGAACGTCGGTGTCGAACCTTCTGCTGATGCAGAGGTGCTGGCCAAAGGCGTCATTTGAGAATAGGATCCCATCCTCACCAAGGAGGGTGAACATGCTGTCTGGCCAGTGGAGCATGGGGGCCTCAAGGAATGTGAGGGTCTTTCCCCCGAGGTCAATGGAGTCCCCTGTTTTAACGGTTTTGAATACGGCTTCATCGGGGAGGGGGTAGTGTTCCCTTAGTCCCGCAGAGGCCTTTTCTGTGCAGATTATTTCTGGCCTGTGACGCTTCCAGACCTCCAGGATTGAACCGCTGTGGTCCCTCTCTATGTGGTTCTGGATTATGAGGTCTATACTTTCATCCCTTCCCTCCCTTTCAAAGGCGTCACTTATCCTTCCAAACATCTGGGGGGATGTTCCAGGGTATGTGTTATCAATAAGGGCGACCTTATCGTCTCCAAAGACGAGGTACACGTTGTATGTTGTGCCTCCAAGGGTGTAGCCATGGTAGTTCCGTATATCCCAGTCCATGACACCAACCCAGTAGACACCATCTGCAATCTTTACTGCATCAGCCTTCATATTATACACCATCTACCAGTTATGTTCGCCATTATTTATTAAAATATGGCATTTTTTTATGGCCGGTTTTTCATGGAGCTGTGTTGCTGATGAGCTGATAGGTGCTGAATAGTAAGCCAGATAGTCTACCCTTGAGTTTTCGCTGCTCTTTTAAATGCTGATCTTATATCTTCATAGTCCTTCCTGTAGAATGGGCAGCTCTCTATGCAGTGGGTGCATCCATCACTGCAGCCGGTGCATCTATCATCAAGTAGCAGAACCGTGGATCCGCAGCACGTCTCAACCTCCATAAGGGCGTCCTGTGGACAGGCCCTTATGCACCTGCCACATCTCCTGCAGTAGGAGAGTATCCATTCATGGGCACCGGAACCACATGGAAGGTCGGATATTCCTGTGAGGACCGCGGATATCTTCTGGGCCGGGCCTTTCCCGGGGCTTATAAGAAGACCGTTCCTGCCCTTAAACCCGATACCGGCCTTCTGTCCAAGGAGGGGAAGGTCTATTAGGCCGCTCATGGGGTGAATGGCCATGGCACCATATCCGTTAATCCTGAGGAAATCAGCCACCCTGAAGGTTAAGTCCGCAAGTTTATCGTATAACCTGTCATTCATCTCCCTCGCCTCTCTGCCGGGGGGAGTCAGCACGGCATCGTCGTCCATCTCCACTGTGAGGACCACGGCATTCCGGTAGGGGGGTTCACCTGCAAGGATAACATCGGGTGTGAGCCCGGCGTAGCCAATATTACTGATTCCCAGTGAACGTGCATATTCTTCAAGGCGACCTATGAATTCATCGCCTGCCTTTTCTGATGGATCTTCCGGCTCCGGAACCCTGCATTCATCAGGGTACTCCAGAAACCCGCAGCTGCAGCTGCATTCACATTTTTCGCCATTAACTGCACCTGTATCTTCACAGCAGCCAGAGTTTTTGTTTTTCACTGTTCATCACCATCCATAACCATATTCTTATATTTACATATATGAATATATTGGTGCGTAGAATCAGGAGATCGTTATCTGGAAAATTATCAATCACATATCTGAATTCCTGGAAGGGGGTCCTGGGACTTTCCTGAAATTTCAGTCGTCCTCTATTTCATATTCAAATTCCCAGAATGGGGTTCCCCTGGACTCCCTGCCCTCAAGGTGCTCCATCTCATGTGAAACACCATAGGCCCCTGACCCTGTGAATTTAAGGGGCTTCCTGAGCCTCTTCAGTTTAATCTTAAAATCAAGGGGATCAAGCACTGCCCTGAGGATGTAATCACCATCCACCACGACCCGGTAGGGTCTCTTTACAAGTTCCCTCTCATTTTTTGAGCCGCACTTCTCGAGGCGGTAAACGGTACCCTCTTCCCTCACCACCCTGGGGTTCAGGAAGAGGTAGACTATCTCAAGGGTCCGCCCTGTCATCTCATCCTCATCAAAGCGGGTGACCTTCTCCTTCACAGCCATGAAACGTCCGGAGTTTTTCCTGAGGCTCCAGTCACCACCATACCTGATGGAAAAAAGAAGGGGTATGAATGCATCAGGGGGTATCTGAAGCTCCTCTATAACCCTCTTTTCACTGAGGGTGAACCTCAAGAGTTTCCTGATCTCGGAGTCATCCAATATACCACCTGCTCCCTATGGGGTCCTTCTGAGGTTGAAGTCAGCTATGGCGCTCTTCACCACCCTGATTATGGCGTCATCAAGTTCATCCTGGGAACCGTCCCGCACAATGGGTATGTTGTCGCAGTAGATGACCTCGAGCCCCGCCTCAAGGGCGTCCTTTGTTGCAACATCAACCGCAGCCGCCTTGAGTTCTGTGAGCATCACATCAGCGTCATCTATGTACCTCTCAATGTCCCGCTGTAGTAGCGGCCTGTTTGAAAGGTGTGGGGTTGTCCCGACGACCCGGCAGCGGTACTCAGACTCAAGGTATTCAACCAGGATATCCTTCACAGAGTCGGGGGCTGTGGTTGCAAATAGGACATTCTTTCCGCTGATATCCCCAAGTGGCTTTGGCCTGAAGACTGTGGTCACAACCTCTGCCTCTGGGTTCACAGATTCTATGAACTCAACGATCTCCTTAACCTTCTCATTATCTGCCATGGGCTCTTCGCACATTGTGAGTATCACAAGATCCGCCAGCCTTATCCTGAAGGGTCCGAAGAAATTCTTTATATTTATGATGGGCTGGTTTGCGCCAACAAGGACTATGTGTCTGTCTGACTTCACAGGGGGTATTGCAGCCCCGCTCCCCTCGAGTATTATGAAGTCGGCGTCAAGGCTGTTGGCTGTCTCAGCACCCCTTTTCATGTTGGTTATGAACACATCCCCCACCATACCGCCACCGCAGCGCCTGCAGCCAACCGTGAGTATCCGGCTCATGAGGGCGTCCTCCCAGTGGTCAGAGGCTGCATGAACCCCCCTGTCTGACTGCTCCATCAGGAACTCGGGGGTTATTTCTATCCTGTCACCCCTGACGATCTCTGGCTCCTCAGGGCCTCCCCGTCCCATCGCCACAACACAGGGGTTGTATTCACGTTCATGGATCAGGCGGGCAGCATAGGCGGATACAGCGGTTTTACCTATCCTCTTACCTGTCCCGAGAATCTTGAGGGATGGTTTTTTGAGTATATCATATTCTGTGAGGGGCTGGAACTCAAAGTCAGGGCCCCTGTAGACTGCACCCTCCTCAAGGACAACCGATGCTATTCTGAACCTCTTTGAGTAGTCCAGGACGGGTTCATCGCTGAGGTCCATAACCGTGTCTGCACTGTACTTTCTGATGAGTCTGGCTATGAGGTCATAGGGTATCCTGTGGGGATCATCACCGAAGTAGACGGGTCTTCCCATCATCTCGGTGTACTCCTCAGGTGATGATGTCCTGAGTTTTTCGGTTCCCCCGATGAAGATCAGTGCCCTGACGTCAATGTGCTCCATTGAGTCAAGGGTCTCAACAGCCGCCCTTGTTACAGGGAGGTAGTGCTCTCCATCAACAAGACAGATCATGCTTTCTGTGGCCTTCATAAAAACACCGTTTATGATATAAGTTGAAGGAATATTAAAATAGTTGGTTTAGATGGATTAAGCGAATATTTATGGTTGGTTTCTGGCTGGCACCATATCTAAATTAGAAAAATTTAGATTTGGAGAATGGATTGATGCCTATTTTGCCTCCAGTTTGGCTTCTATCTTCACTACTTCCTTCCTTGACCGCTTTGCAAGTTCTGAGAGGCCATTTACAACATTTGGTGGGAGGTTGTGTCCTTCCTTCTTTGCAAGGATCTCGGAGATGGCGCTTGAGAGTACAAAAATAGCGTATTTATGTTCGGCCTTTGTGCGGTGGATGTGGTGGGGGCTGATGTTGAGGGAGAAGTACTCTTCGCATTCATCCTTTATATCGTATCCATTCTCGAGGTACTTCAGAACATATACCAGAAATTGGTGCAGTTGTATCATTTCGTCCTTATACATGGTTACCAGCCTCAGTCTCCTTATAAGTGTGTATTAAATTTATTATTTAAAAATTTTGGTGGAGGGACAGCCCCTTTATCAAAATTAAAGATATAATATGAATTAATGTAAAAATTACAGCAGATCGGCGGATATCCCTGAATATCTTCTCTCATCTTCCCATAGTTAAGTTAAAACTGATAAATAAAGTTTTATATTACTGAAACTTTTTAAATTATTAATCATGTGCGGGCGTGGCTTATCGTCTGCAAATTCTTAAAAGTGATGGAGCCATAAAACTAACCATTCACCTTAACTTTTCCATGGAGGATCATCCTCATGAGGATAATAGAATTTGATCATGAAAGAGTCGATGAGCTTGTTGAGAGAGCAAGGATTGATGTTGATGAGGTCCTTGGGCCGGTGGCAGATATCATCTTGATGGTGAGAGATGGTGGTGATGGGGCCCTCAGGGAACTCACAGAGAAATTTGATGGTGTCTCACCTGAAAGCCTCACTGTCAGTCAGGAGGAAATAGAGGCGGCCCATGAAAACCTGAACCCACAGGTCAGGAAAGCGCTCACTGAAGCTGCAGCAAACATTGAGGAGTTCCACAGGCTCCAGCTGCCCTCTGAGTGGATGGCCGAGATCCGGCCTGGGGTCAGCGCAGGGCAGATAGTGCGGCCCCTTGACAGTGTGGGTTGCTACATACCCGGTGGAAGGGCCGTTTACCCCTCAACAATACTCATGACCGTCATACCGGCCAGGATAGCAGGGGTTGAAAGGATAGTGTGCTGCACACCCCCGGCATCCGATGGCTCGGTTCCCGACGCTGTCCTTGTGGCGGCCGACATTGCAGGTGCACATGAGATATACCGTGTGGGGGGCGCCCAGGCGGTGGCTGCAATGGCCTACGGTACAGAGACGATCGGGGCGGTGGATAAGATTGTGGGACCCGGGAACATATTTGTTACCGCAGCAAAGAAACTGGTATACGGTGAAGTGGACATAGACTTTCCGGCAGGCCCATCAGAGGTACTCATAATTGCAGATGAATCTGCAGACCCTGAGTACATTGCCCTCGAGATACTGGCACAGGCAGAGCACGACCCCCAGGCTGCAAGTGTCCTTGTGACAGACTCAGAGAATCTTGCAGCCAGGGTGGATGGGAAGGTACGTGAAAATATTAAATACATGGAAAGGGCCAATATCATAGAGGAGTCCCTTGAAAGATACGGAATGATAGTTTTAACTGAGGATATTGACGGGGCCGTGGACTTCAGCAACACCTACGCCCCTGAGCACCTTGTTATAATGACGGATTCTCCTGAAAAAACACTCAAGGGTATCCGTAACGCAGGATCCATATTTCTGGGTGACCTCTCACCTGTGGCGGCAGGGGATTACGGTTCAGGGACCAACCACGTGCTGCCAACGTCTGGCTGCGCCCGGATGTACTCGGGCCTATCAACGGAGTCATTCCTCAAGAAACCAACGGTGCAGATGATAACCAGGGAGGGGCTCCGGAACATCCAGGACACAGTCCTGCGTCTTGCTGAATACGAGGGCCTCTATGCCCATGCCGAGTCATTCCGCAGGAGACTTGAGAGGTGACCTGAATTTACTCTGATAATTCACTTAGCGACAAGAGGTGATCTGATTGTTACTTGGAGATCTTAGAAGGACTCACTACTCAAAGGACATAAAACCTGAAATGGATGGAGAGGAAGTCACTGTCATGGGATGGGTCCATGAGATAAGGGACCTTGGAGGAATAATATTCGTGCTCCTCAGGGACCGTGACGGGCTCATCCAGATAACAGCACCCAGCAAGAAGATTGAGAAGGACCTCTTCAAATCCATTAGAAAGCTCAAAAAGGAATCTGTTGTGGCATTCGGGGGAAGGGTGCAGGAATCAGATAAGGCCCCTGGCGGCTTTGAGATAATACCATCATTCCTGAGGGTTCTGAACCCATCAAAGCAGCCACTGCCACTTGACCCCACAGAGAAGGTGAAGGCCGAGATAGATACAAGGCTCGACGCCAGGTTCCTTGACCTCAGAAAACCATCAGTGAGTGCAATATTTAAAATAAAGAGCAGGATGCTGCACTCAGTCAGGGTATTCCTTGAAGAGAATGGTTTCCTTGAAATCAACACCCCCAAACTTGTTGCATCTGCAACAGAGGGGGGCACTGAACTCTTCCCCATAACCTACTTTGAAAGGGAGGCCTTCCTGGGACAGAGCCCACAGCTCTACAAGCAGATGATGATGTCAACGGGCCTTGACCGTGTCTATGAGATAGCACCCATATTCCGTGCAGAGGAGCACGACACCCTCAGGCACCTCAACGAGGTCATATCCATCGACATAGAGGCCTCCTTCGTTGACCACGAGGATGTCATGAAGATACTGGAAAGGCTGGTTGTGAGGGTCATAGAGGATGTTAACGAGCACTGCAGTGATGCCCTTGAAACCCTGGGCAGGACCCTTGAGGTGCCCGAAACTCCCTTCGAGAGGCTGGAATACGATGAGGCAGTTGAACTGGTAAACTCCAGGGGAGTCCCAATGAAACACGGCGAGGACCTTCCAAGGGCGGCTGAGAAGGCCCTTGGTGAGGTCATGGACGGCTACTACTTCATAACCTCATGGCCAACCGCAATAAAGCCATTCTATGTGATGCCAGATGAAAACGATCCTGAAAGAAGCTATGCATTCGACCTCATGTACAGGGACCTTGAGATATCCTCAGGTGCCATGAGGGTCCACCAGCATGACCTCCTGGTTGAGAAGATAAGGAGGCAGGGATTGAACCCGGACTCCTTCGAGAGCTACCTTGCAGCCTTTGAGTACGGAATGCCACCCCACGCAGGCTGGGGTCTCGGGGCTGAAAGGTTCAACATGACCATCACCGGTGTGAATAACATAAGGGAGACCGTGCTCTTCCCGAGGGACAGGAGGAGACTCACACCTTAGGTGATAGCATTGATGGGTGCATCCACAGGCCAGGGCTATGAGATAGCCAGAAAGAGCAGGGAAATAGTCAGAAAACTGATATCTGAGGATCTGGCCTCTCTCAGGGATGAGGAGGCGGCCATAGTTGAGCGTATAGTTCATTCAACCGCTGACCCCGAGTATGCCAGGTTGACAGAGTTCAGCCAGGACTTTGTGGATGCAGCCCTTGATTCACTCAGGACCTCAGGCGAGATACTCACCGACATTGAGATGGTCCGTGCAGGGATATCCAGACCTGCCAGCTGCCACATAAGGGACCCTGAGGTCAGGGAGATTGCAAAAAAGAGGGATATCACCAGGGCAGCAGCATCAATGGAGTACGCTGCAGAGAGGGGCTTCAGGGGGATTGTGGTTATAGGTAATGCCCCAACAGCCCTCATGAAGGTGATTGAACTTACAGCTGAAGGCATAATGGATGCAGAGGCGGTTATAGGGGTTCCGGTGGGGTTTGTGGGGGCTGCAGAATCTAAGGAGGCCCTAAGGAAAACCGACATACCCCACATGATAACCAGGGGCCCCAAGGGGGGCACACCTGTCGCGGTGGCAGCTGCAAATGCTCTTATAGCATTATCAGGGGGAGTGGAGGTTTAGAGGTTCTCCTGAGGATAAGTTTGAAGGGTCCTTAGCATCATCGAGGATTAGAAATGTTTAGAGGTTCCATCATGAAGTCTAAAGAACTGTTTGAAAGGGCACAGAGGGTTCTTCCAGGTGGCGTGAGCTCACCTGTGAGGAGGTTCGATCCATACCCCTTCTTTGCGGCGGGGGGTAAGGGGTGCATACTGGAGAGTGTTGATGGTAAGAGCTACATTGACTACTGTCTGGCATATGGACCCCTGATACTGGGACACGCACACCCCAGGGTGGTTGAGGCGGTTGAGAGGCAGATAGAGAGGGGCACAACCTATGGTGTACCATCTGAGGGGGAAATAGAACTTGCGGAGACAATAATAGACAGGGTACCCTGTGCCGAGATGGTAAGGTTCATGAACTCAGGCACGGAGGCCACCATGGCCGCTGTGAGGCTTGCAAGGGCATATACAGGGAGAGACAAGATTGTCAAATTTGAGGGATCCTACCATGGGGCCCACGATTACGTCCTTGTAAAACCAGGTTCTGGTGCCGCTGCTGCACCCGATTCACCGGGTATACCTGAGGATACCGTGAAAAATACTCTAACCACGGTCTTCAATGACGAGGAGGCGATGGTTGAGCTCATTGATGGGATGGGGGATGAGATAGCATGCATCCTTGTTGAACCTGTGATGGGTAACATCGGGTGCATAGAACCTGAAAACGGCTACCTGAACTTCCTCAGAGATGTAACGAGGGAGAACGACATCCTACTCATCTTTGATGAGGTCATAACAGGATTCAGGCTGGCAGCAGGTGGCGCCCAGGAGTACTACCGTGTAAAGCCGGACCTCGTGACACTTGGAAAAATAGTCGGGGGGGGCTTTCCCATGGGGGCACTGGCAGGTCCAAGGCAGATAATGGAGAACATTGCACCGGCTGGTAGCGTATACCAGGCAGGCACATTCAATGGAAACCCGGTATCTGTAACTGCAGGTCTTGAAACCCTTAAAATACTTGATGATAAAGTGTATTCCAGTCTTGAGAGGATGGGGTCCCATCTGAGGGCAGGTTTGAGGGATCTCCTCTCTGACATGGACCTTGAGTATCAGGTTGCAGGGCCGGCTTCAATGTTCCAGATATATTTCACTGAGGATGAGGTCAGAAACTACGCCGATGCTAAGAAATCAGACACTGAGCTCTTCATGAAGTACTTCCAGGGACTGCTGGAGAGGGGTGTCTTCATACCCCCATCACAGTTTGAGTGCTGTTTCATATCCGCTGCACACGAAATGGATCATATAAACAGTACACTTGAGACTGCAGAGGATGTGCTCAGCCATTTAAAAAATTAATAATTTCTTTATTTTACGGGCCTTATCTTAACAGTTGGCCGCACTTTACTTGATATTAATTTTTATGTGAATTTTACGGCTATAAAGAAGTATAGGAAGCATATAACCACAAAGATGAGGAGAACCGTGACGGCGGTCCTTAAAAATCTGCTGTTAAGCGTCTTTCCCTCACGTTCAGCAAGGAACTCCCTCTGCTCACGTACCTGTGATATGAAACTCTCTGCCTCCCCTCTGCCACCGGTTATTAGATTGCTGTCTATTATCTCCTCATCAAGGAGTTCGTCCACAATCTTTTTCTGTTCCTTCACATCGTCGATTATTCTCTTCTCGGCCACGAATTCCATGAGGGACCATTTGCCGCT
This sequence comes from Methanothermobacter sp. CaT2, assembly GCF_000828575.1. Classification (GTDB taxonomy): domain Archaea; phylum Methanobacteriota; class Methanobacteria; order Methanobacteriales; family Methanothermobacteraceae; genus Methanothermobacter. The sequence continues at coordinate 158,911 of NZ_AP011952.1, forward strand.
TTTTATCTCCTTAAGTGTTCTCTCCTCATTGTCTATGCTCCTTGAGAGGTTTTCAAGGAGGACTCTTTTCCGGTCACCTTTTCCTGGAATTTCAGGTTCTGGTTCATCTGGTTCCTCATAGAACTCTTCTGGTTCTTCATAGAACTCTTCGAGTGTGCTGTAGTATCCCAGTGAGCCCCCACATTCACAGGAATCAAAATCAGAGGGGTCCTCACCATCTTCCAGCTGGTAGTAGCCCCCGCATTGTGTACATATAAGGTAGCCCCTGGTTTTTCCCATGTTTTCATCGGACAAGGAGATCCCCCAGACATAATATATTACATTATAGTAGTTAAGTTTTGTGTTGAATCATTTATCTTTTCATGCACTGAGGTATCCTGTGATGTTTTTTCAAAAAAATAAATAGTTTTTTATCAGCTGGTCACCCTTTCAAGTCCTGTGGATATGAGGAACTGTATGAAGGCACCTTCGGGTACAACAACGATGTTTCCCTGCTGATACTGCTGTATCCCCGCGTTTACCATGGCCATGTACTTTGAACGGTCCTTTGTGGCATTGAATATTGCCCTCATGAGTGACTGAACCGCAACGCCCCTTGCGGATCCCTGCTGCTGTTCCTCCCTGAGGAATGTTATGCTGTTTCCTGAGACATAACCCTGACCCTCCACATATACAGGACCTATTGCCTGTAGGATGCCGTCCACTGCCTGGGGTGTCACTATCACGACGATATCTGTTTTCACACCGGTATTGTATTCCACTATCTCCTGCGCAAGTCTGGCACCCTTCTCTGTATCGTTTTCCCAGAGGGCGTCATGCAGGAGCCACCTGTTTACTCCCTGCGCCCTCAGTGAAGCCGGGGGTTCTGCTGTTGGATGGGCCATGTTGTGTGGGTAGACAGCCGTTACATTGGTTATGTTACCCTCGTTCATGGTTATTATGAAGGCCATGTCAACGGCCCCTATACCAGGCCTTGGTTCACTGGGGTCTGCGCATAGAAGCAGCACATGTTTTTCTCCCACAAAAACGTTCTGTGAGTTTGTGATGTAGTTTTCATAAGTTACAACTGAAAGACCCAGTATAACTATGAAGAGACCGAGGATTATCTTATTTTTTGTATCCATATTCTTACCTTCCTTTAGCTGATCTGGGGTTCTGGATCACGTAAGAAGTTAACATTGAAAAGCACTGCTCCACATGATTTACGTTAACCTAAATTTTGCCACAATTTATATATATACTTTGGTGTTTATGTATCATGCAGAACTGAATATTTAATACTTCTCAACACATATATTAATGTTGCTGTGGGCCAAGAAACATTCTTAAAAAAGGAGGATGTCACCCCATGAGGATAGTGGCAGGGGCCGGTGAGAACAGGAACATCGAAAGGGCTGCTTCGTCAGTGGAATTTGATGTTGAACTGGTTTACTCCGAGGACGAATTCATAGAAAGGTTAAGAATGGGAAAGGACGCCTATGTGAGGGGTTCCCTCCCATCAGCAAGTATAATGGCGGAACTCAAGAATCATGGGCCCCTGATGAGGGCTTCATGGATAGAGACGGGAAAGGGGAGTTTTTTCCTTGCACCCGTCGGGATAGATGAGGGTGAAACAGTTACCGAAAGGCTCAGAATAGCCACTGCCGCAGGGGACTTCCTCATAAAAACAGGAACCGAGCCATTCATCGGTATAATATCAGGGGGACGGCCAGGTGACCTTGGAAGGTCCCCTGCAGTGGACAGTTCAATCCGTGATGGTGAACTTCTGGCATCAATGGTAAAGGATAAATATGAAGTGAGGCACTACCATATACTGATAGAGGAGGCCGTAAGGGATGGGTGCAACGTCATCATAGCACCCGATGGGATAACAGGTAACCTCATATTCAGATCACTGGTTCTCGTTGGCACGGCCAGAAGCCACGGAGCTGTGGCCCTTGGATTTAATGGGATTTTTGTTGACACATCTAGGTCACAGACTACTGCGGGTTACCGCAGAGCACTTAGATTCGCCCACTGGCTTGCCACCAGTTGGAGAGATTAGATCATCAATTTATAGAATAATTAAAAACTCCAGTCAGGTAGATGGGAAATGTCACCTTTAAAACCTCTTTACAAACTGTATGAGTGGTACATATCGCGCAACCTCAAAAGGGAGAGAATGCCAAGGCACGTTGCCATTATAATGGATGGTAACAGGAGATACTCACGACTCCAGGGCAGCGTCGACCCCATAGAGGGTCACAAGAAGGGTATTGAGACACTGGAAAAGGTCCTGGACTGGTGCGTTGACCTTGGAATAGAGATAGTAACAGCCTATGCATTCTCAACTGAAAACTTTAAAAGGCCAGAAAACGAGGTTAATGGCCTGATGAAGCTCTTCAAGGAGAACTTTGAGGCCATAGCAAGCAATAAGAAGATCCATAAAAACCGTGTCAGGGTCAAGGCAGTCGGAAAACTTGAACTGCTCCCTGAAGATGTTAGAAAGGCTATAGAGGTCGCTGAGAGGTCAACTGAGGGATACTCTGATCGACTTGTGAACATTGCCATAGGATATGATGGCAGACAGGAGATAGTGGACGCCGCAAGGAAAATCGCCGAGGACGTCAGGGCCGGCCGCATTGACCCTGAGGACATAGACGAGGACATGATAAACAGGAACCTCTACACCGCTGGACTGGAGGACCCCCACCTCATAATAAGGACCAGTGGTGAGGAGCGCCTCAGCGGTTTTCTCCTCTGGCAGTCATCCTATTCAGAACTGTACTTCTGCGACAGCCTATGGCCGGAACTTCGAAAGGTCGACTTCTTAAGGGCCATAAGGTCATACCAGCAGAGGGAGAGGAGATTCGGTACCTAGATAGGCTTCAGGCGACTTTTAAGGCTATAAGGTCATACCAGCAGAGGGAGAGGAGATTCGGTACCTAGATACATTTCAGGCGACTTTTAAGGCTATAAGGTCCTAACATGGATATATGGACCTGATACCCATCAAGCTATCAATGGAGGGATCAATATAATAGATGTTCACTGTCACCTGGACTTCAAGGACTTCAACAGGAACCGTGAAGAGGTTATTGAGAGGGCAAAGGGGAAACTCAGGGCAATTATAGATTCGGGTGTTGGACTCGGGGGCAACAGGAGGGCCCTTGCCCTTGCCTCAGATTATCCAGGATTCATATACCCCACCATGGGTTTCCATCCCGCCGACGCATCAAAGGCAAGGCCTGAACTCATAGAGGAGGTCGCGGGGCAGATAGAATCACACATTGACAGGATCGTGGCCATAGGTGAGACAGGCATGGACTTCCACCACACCCGGGATGCTGAGGGAAGGAGAAGACAGGAGGAGGCCTTCAGAATCTTCGCCAAACTTGCAGAGGAACATGAGATGCCCCTGGTTGTCCATGCAAGGGACGCCGAGGAGAGGGCCCTTGAGATCGTACTCGAGCACAGCATACCAGAGGTGGTCTTTCACTGCTACGGTGGCAGCCTATCAACTGCAGAGAGGATAATGGACGCCGGATACCACATATCAATATCCACACTTGTGACCTTCTCGGATCACCACATGAAACTTGTGGAGGACCTCCCGCTGGAGAGCATGCTTACAGAGACCGACAGTCCATACCTCTCCCCTTTCAGGGGGAAGCGCAACGAGCCAGCATTTGTGGCTGAAGCGGTTAAGAAAATAGCAGAGATCAAGGAAACCGATGTTGAGGATGTTGACAGGGTGACAACATCCACTGCAGAAAGAATTTTTGGCCTGTGAGGCCATCTGAATTTATTTTTCCATCTCCCTGAAAACCTCAGCTGCCACAGTAACACCATTTATGGCTGCAGGGAACCCTGCATAGACAGCCATCTGGATGAGGACCTCAATTATCTCCTCCCTGCTGCAGCCGGCATTGAGGGCACCCTTCACATGGCCTTTCAACTGTTTTTCAGCCCCAAGGACCGTGAGGGCTGCCACGGTGACAAGTTCCCTTGTTTTAAGATCCAGCGCATCCCTGGAGTAGATATCACCGTATGCAAATTCAACCACGAACCTTGAAAGATCAGGGGCAACATCCTCAAGTTCATCACGCAGCTTCCTGTAGGAGTCCCTGTGTATCCTCTCAAGTATCTCCATTCCAGCAGTGTATCTGTCCATATTTCAACCTCCCGATCTGGAAACCCCACATGGTTTCCACACTAATTTATAGTATGGTGGCTATAAACCTATAGACTGGAGGAGAAGGTTCATGAGACCATACGTTATACTCAACGCAGCAATGACACTGGACGGTAAGATTGCGACAAAGACAGGTAGCTCTGAGATATCCGGTGAGGAGGATCTCAGGAGGGTCCATGAGCTTCGGAGGGAATGTGACGCCATAATGGTGGGGATAAACACGGTACTTGCAGATGACCCCCGACTCACCGTCCACAGGGTTGATGCAGAGGAAGGGGATAACCCTGTGAGGGTGGTGGTTGACAGCAGGGCAAGGACACCCCTGGATTTCAGGGTCCTCAACGATGAGGCCCCCACTGTGATAGGTGTCTCGGAGAGTGCCCCGATATCAAGGGTTAATGAACTCAGAAAAAGGGCTGAAGTTGTGGTTGCAGGAAAAGACAGGGTGGACCTCCGCCTGCTCCTAGAAAGACTCCATGAGATGGGTGTCAGGAGGCTGATGCTCGAGGGGGGCTCAACCCTCAACTACTCCATGTTAACGGAGGGCCTTGTTGATGAGGTCCGGGTGTGCATAGCCCCCATGATCGCCGGTGGCAGGGAGGCAAGGACACTGGTTGATGGTGAGGGCATAGACGATATGTCCGATGCCATAAAACTCGAACTTGAGAGGTTCTACACCCTGGGGGAGGACCTCATAGTTGAGTACACCGTAAAGAGGTAGATGTGGTTTTCATGCTGGAGAGGATCTATGAGAGAATACTGAGGATAAGGGAAGATGGATGCAGGGACTGCCTGAAGGTTGTCTGCCGTATGGATGACTTTCAGTTCAACCAGCTCATGTCGAGACTCCAGATGCAGATTGAGATAACCTCCAGGTATAATCCGCCTGTGAGGCCTGCCCTGGATCCCATGATATCCACGGAACTTGGTGTGTACAGGGGTGATGATGAGAACATAGGGAGACTCCTTGGCTACCCTGAGTGCTGCATACAGAGCTTCTCTGAGAACACCAGGTATGCGATTGATGAGGATCACCTTGCAGAGGTGGATGAACTTGAGGTTCCCCCGGATAAATGCGCCCTTGTGCTCCCATCAGGTTTCATACCATGCAGCCTCAGATGCAGGGAGGCATGGGAGAGGAATCTCATAGCCTTTGCAGACAGGGAGGAGTTTAAGAGGATACTTGAACTTGAGGATGAACTCCGCATGAAGCTCCCGCACTTTCACCTGGCATATGATGAGTATTTTGAGAAGATAATCCTTGATTGAATCTTTTTTGATTTTTTAGGTTGGATGGGTATTTTGAGAAGATAGTCCTTGGATGAGTCTTTTTTGATTTTTTTGGGTCGGATGGGTATTTATGAGAAGATAATCTCGGATGAATCCTTTATTGGAGTGCCAGACAGGAAATCATCTTTCATTTAAAAAATGAATTGAGTATTACTTTTAACACCCGCCTTTTTTAAATCATTCATACTTAAAATCTTTTAATTAAGATTTAAATAGAATTTCATCAAATCTCTTTACGATATTGAATCAGTAAATTATTAAAATCGTAAAGGAGGTGAAAAAATGAAGAAGTTTCTACTGATAGCACTTATTCTGCTCATTGTTTCAGTTCCATCAGTAGCAGCAGCAGACAACGATACCAACACAACAGAGTCAAAGATGCTGAAGGATACAAACATGGTGGTGCTCCTCACAGGATGCGTGGTGGGAACCGTCGACCCCATAATGAATGACGCCTACCGCAATGACCTCCTTCCCAGCGGATACAACTTCACCCTGAAGATATACACCATGGACACCTTCAACCTCAACTCAACGGCATCCAGCCAGTTCAAAAATGACGTGAAGAATGCGGATATATTCTTCCTCTTCACAAGACCCGGCTACCCTGTGACCGGGATGAGCTATGGGACAGAATTCGATGCAGCAGTCGACTTCCAGGCCCTCGCAGCCAGCATGAAACCTGGAGCACGAATATTCGTCCTGGGCCCTGTAAAACCCAACGTCACAGGTGTTAATGTGACCAACCTCCCAGCCTATGGTCCGGTCGCAGCACCTGCACTCTCACGGGAGAACATAAAGAGGACGCTCCTGGAGGTCCTGAGGCTCAGCGGGGCCGTGAATCTGACGGTCAACGACACAAAACTGGTACCTGGAATGCAGGACTTCCTCTACCATCCACTGGCACCACGTGTTTACACAGACAGGGAATCCTACACAGAATGGTACATGAACACCACCCTCTACAGGCCCGGGGCCCCATGGGTGGGGGTTGCCATACTGAACCGTTACTACCTCTCGGGTAACATGGACGTCTATGAGACCCTCATACAGAAACTCGAGGCAAAGGGACTCAACGTGATGCCCTACTTCTACTGTTCAGACCCCATAGGGGCCTCAAGGCGCTTCTTCATGGTCAACAACAGTTCAGTGATTGACGCCCTCGTTGCCTGTGTACAGTTCGGTTACTGGCCAGACAACCAGACCATAACCTTCTTCACTGACCTCAACGTGCCTGTTCAGGGTCCACTCCCGGTGTTCCTGCAGACCTCCCTGGATGATTACATAAACAGCAGCAGACAGCAGGGCCTCAGGGGTCTGGAGTACTACTGGCTCGCCATGTTTGAGATGCAGGGGCGAATAGAACCCATACTTATAGGTGGTAACAGGGTATCGGACCCGGACCCGGTAACCGGGGTCACACTCAAGGAATACGTGGCCTATGAGCCAGGGGTAAACCAGCTGGTGGAGCGAACACTTGCCTGGGTGAATCTCAGGAAGAAGGTGAACAGTGACAAGAGGGTGGCCATAGTCTACTTTGACAGCACCCATGATGAGGGGATGCCGGCAACCAATGGCCTCAACCTCTACGGCAGTCTGAGCAACATACTACTTGCAATGAGGGCAGCAGGTTACACCACAGGAAACGGAAATCTGACCCCCGAGTACATCTATGAACTCATAAACAGGGCTGGAAGAAACCCCAGGAACATGACACAGTCAGAACTCCGGAAACTGGTTGAGGCTGGATGCATCACAGTACCTGTTTCAGATTACCTCAGGTGGTATTCAAAGCTCCCGGTAACCCTCAGGCGCCAGGTTGAGGCAATGTGGGGTCAGGCTCCAGGTAACATCATGGTCTACAACGGCAGCATTGTGATCCCCGGCTTCATGCTCGGCAACATGTTTATGGGTCCGCAGCCGGTCTGGAAGTGGAACGGCACACTCAACAACGGCACGCTACCACCTACACACCAGTTCATAGCCTTCTACCTCTGGCTTCAGAATGGATTCAGGGCCGATGCAGTGGTACACATAGGACAGCATGGCACACTGGAATTGCTTCCGGGCCATGTGAATGCCATGACAGAGGATGACTGGCCAAACACCCTCATAGGATCCATCCCCAACATACACCTCCTCAAGATGGAGGACCCCCTTGAGGCTGTTATAAACCCGGCCAAGAGGAGGGCATACGCCGTTACCATCTCATACCTCATACCACCGGTTATGAGGACGGAACTCTACGGCGTATACCAGGAACTTGCAGACCTTCTGGGATCCTACAGCACTGCAGAGGCATCAGGGGATAGGGACAGGATGAACGTCCTGGAATCCCTCATAAGGGATGGTGTGAAGAGGGCGGGCGTTGACGTGAGGCTCAACGTGAGTAACTCAACCCCCTTCAGTGTCCTCAGACTGAGACTTGAGGATTACCTACATGAGCTCACAGAGATCCTCATGCCCTATGGGCTCCACACCTTCGGGGAGCTCCCTGACAGTGAAACCCTTGAGAGGTTCCTGGATGCAATCATATCCTTTGACCCTGCAAACAGGACGGCAAGGAGGGATGAGATAAGAAATCTGCTCATCATGAGTGCCAGCAACGAGATGGCCTCACTCCTCAGGGCCCTCAACGGGGAATTCATACAGCCAGCTCCAGCGAGAAGCCCCATAATCAACCTTGCAGCGCTTCCAACAGGCCGGAACATGTACACCTTTGACCCATCATCCATCCCTGACCCTGCCGCTGTGGTGATGGGATCAAGGGCTGCAGAGGAGATGCTTAAACGCCACAGGGAGGCGAACGGCGGAAGGTACCCTGAAACCGTTGCCGTGGATATAGGTGACGTTATATCAACCGGCGGCCAGAGCATCGCAGCCATATTCTACTTCCTGGGTGTTAAACCGGTCTATGAGAGCGGAGCACTCATCGGGACAGAGATCATCCCACTCAGTGAACTTGGAAGGCCAAGGATCGACGTTGTGATAAGCGACTTCCACAACTTCCGCGGGGCAATTCCCGGGGCAATGGACGTCATAGACAACACGATTAAGAGGATAGTTAACCTCAACGAGTCAGCTGAGATGAACTATGTGCGAAAACACTACATTACCCTCAGATCAGGCATCTACAGTGAACTGGTGGCCTCAGGGATGAACAGTTCAGCGGCCGATGCAATGGCGGACAGGCTTGCAAGGACCAGGATCTTTGGGCTGCCACCGGGTGCAGACCCCCATGGTGCGGGTGTCGACAGGATACTCTGGTCACGGGATGACTGGACAGCCGAAGAGCTTGCAGAGACCTACCTCAGCTACTACTCGTATGCCTATGGAAGGGACCTCAACGGCCTCCAGAGCCCGAAACTCCTGGAGTCGCTCCTTCGTACAGTTGACGCCAGCATGGTGATAATGCCCTACAGGGCACCCGGCGAGGGAACCTGCCTCTACAGGGTCTCGGTCACCGTGAACTTCATGGTGAACTACCTCACAGGGAGGAACATAAACAGCTACATTGCAAAAACAGCCTACGGAACACCCATCATAAGGACCCTCCAGGAGTCAGCCTACGATGACCTTGCAGTGACGCTCCTCAACCCCACATGGATCCAGGGCAAGCTGCGTGAGGGACCATCCGGCAGCGCATCAATAGCACTGCAGGTGAGGGATCTCTTCATGAGTGATGCCCTCGTGGACGTGGCATCAGCCGATGTCTGGAGGAGGATTGCCGACACATTCCTCTTTGACAGCGCTGTGAGGTCACAGCTTGATGCATCAGCCATCCAGATGATAGCACGCTATGTGAGGCAGGCCCATACCAGGGGACTTGTATCCCTCTCAGGGGCTGAACTTGCAGCAATATCCGAGATGCTGGGTGAGGGTACCTCCACAGACACAGACCAGGGAGACAACCAGGGTTCAGATCATGGAACCACCACAGGATCCCATGGAACAACTGGAAGGGGAGGAAGATCTCCAGGAACCCATGCAGGGGTTCTGGCACAGTCCTCCGCCTCAGAGTCAGGCGCATCATCCCCCGGGGTTGCAGGAGCATCAGAACAGAAACCTGGAAGTGCCTATGAGATCTCAACCCCACAGGCAGAGGAAAAATCAGGCAGCACACAGCTCTACGCTGTTCTTGGCATAGTTGGAATCTTCTGCCTTCTTGGAGTTGGCTACTACTTTGGACCCCTCAGAAAATAATTTCATTCCCCTTTATTTTTTTAACGTGTGACGATAATTGGGTTTTTCTCTGTTTAACTCTGCTAATGGCTTTTTCATAATTCCACTAGGCCTAATACCTTTCCATGGATCCAGGACTTCCAGAATTAAGATTATAACAGGAATTCCCTATTCCCATCAGGTCCTTAGACTTCATCTTATCTTTCTGTAAATGTAGAGGAGGATCAGGGGGATGGCGATGAGTATGGCGTAATCCAGTGCATGGAACACTGGCTCCAGGGAGGTCCAGCGAGGACCGAGAAGATAACCGGAATATGCAAGGATGAGGCACCATGGCAGGGAGCCGGCGAATGTGTAGATAACGAATTTCTTCAGATCCATCCGGGCTATACCTGCAGGGAGGGATATGAAGGTCCTGATAACCGGCAGCATCCTCGAGATGAGGACGGCCTCGTGCCCGTACCTTTCAAACCATTCATCGGCCATCCTGAGTTTACTATCTGTTATCATGATGTAGGGGCCATACCTCTCGAGTAAGGGACGCCCTCCCTTGAAACCCATAATATAGGCGAGAAGAGAACCCAGAAGGTTACCCAGCGCACCCGCAATTACAACGCCAGTGAGGGTCAGATTCTGCTGCCATGCTATGTATCCGCTGAAGGGCATTATAACCTCACTTGGAACTGGAATACAGGCACTTTCAAGGGCCATGAGAAAAACTATACCGGGATACCCGCTTTCCTCTATGAATCTGATCACAGAGTCTGTAAGGGTCATGGTTATATCAAGCATGCTGACCCTTTCTCTCATTGACTATATAATTTTTGGGGCTTGTTATTCTATGAAAACCTACGGAATAACTGTGGCCTGAAACCCAGCCCCAGCAGGATTTCCTTGTCCTCATCCTTTAATTCGTGCTCTGAAGTTGGGGGGACAGGTTTTCCGTCCCTTGCAAGTATCACTCCACCCTTCCGCTGGGCCCCCATCAATTTACCTGCATTCCCGTTCACTATGAGGTAACCGTCCCTCATATCTATGCCGGAGAAGTCGTCACAGTCACCATCTATGATAACCGTGCCACCACTGAGGAGCGCCCCTGTATTTTTACCGGCGTTACCATTCACCCGGACCGTCCCGCGCCTCATGAGTATCCCGGTTGATAGGTCCACGTCCCCCTTGTGGATCACCTCGGCGTCAACATCAAGCCTGGCGCAGAGGGTATCCCTGACGTGACCATCATCTATGACCATCCTGCCGGGGGTGAATGTAAAATTAACGGGTTTTTCACCCCTGAGGCCCGATTTGAGGATGTCAGTTACTGATAGGAACTTCTTATACCCCCTCCTATCAGATTTAACCTCAACCACGTTCCCCACAGGGTCCTTAACCTTCCCCTTAACGTAAATTGTACCTGAGACCATGCTGATACCCATACGGGTGTCCACGTCCCCCTCAACGGTCAGGACACCTGTATCCAGGGCGCCGCCGGTCCCCCCGAAGTATGCAAGGTCCGCCCCCATGCTTGATGCGAGCCTGTGGCCGGCATCCCCCCTCACAACCACCTCACCTCCACCCTTGAGGTGTTCAACAACATCCCTGAAGGTGCAGGATGTGCCCGGGATCCTGTCCTCAGGGTCAAGCTTCTCACCCCTGTGCTGCCAGTGGAAGTTGTAGGTGAAATCTGCGATGCAGTCCACCGGCCCATCGGGTTCAAGTTCAATGACTTCCCTTTCATCCCTCCTCCTTCCAAAGAGTCCGAACATGAGAGCACCTCCATATATTTATTACTCCACCCACAGATTTATATACCCATGCGATTAAGTTCCTTTCTGTTCTATCAATCAAGAGGATGGTAACTTGCCCGGTAAAATGGAGATACTCAGAGCCCTATCTGAGCTGGGAGTGGATACAAGGTTTGTGAGTGTAACAGACAGTGAGGTCCTCATAAACAACCTCCGTTTCTCAAGGTTCTCAAGGAGGAGGGAGGAGGAGTTCAGCTCAAGGTACCCTGAGATCAGGGTTGTGAGGTCAGGGGTCTTTCAGAGGATATGCTCAAGGGCATCCAGGGTCCTGGCATCAACCCTGAGGCCCAGGGTGGGTGTTAGGATCCAGGCTGAGGGTGAGATGGCCCATGTGCTCCATGTGATCCTTGAGCCCTACACAAGAAAGTACGGTATAAGAATCGGTGAGGGGGAGGTCACTGCACTTCCAGCCACACTGGATCACTCCATTGCAGCGGCACTTGAGGATATGGTGATGGGTGAACCTATAAGGTACCATCACAGGTCAACATCCACGGTCATATACCCCCTCTCAACTGTACCTGCAGCCTGGATTGAGTCATGGCTTGGCACTGAAATCACCATCACCAGCAACCCAATCGTGGCGGAGTTCATGGAGTTCTTCAATGAGAATGTACCCCAGTTCAGGGATAAGATGCGGAAGTCCCTTGAGTTCATAGGGGAAAATGGCTGATTTTTACTTATAGATTGCAGCTGCGTTCATGCTTGAGAAAAGAGGTTCCTTGGGGGATTACAGGGAAAAATAAGGAGTGAATGAATTCAATGATCACCCTGAGAACTGGAAGAGTGAAGTCTGCTTCTCACGGGGCTTATCATCACCGGAATCTGATCCAGGGGATTTATCATCACCGGATTTACCGGTTTTACCTTCAGTTGACTTACTGCCCATATCTGCGCTCCGGGACTTCTTCTTCTGGGTGTAAAGTGGTCCGGTCTTATCAGATTTTTTACGTGTCTTCTTAGCTTTGGGAGCCTTTATCTTCCTTTTCCTGAACAGTTTAACCTCTTCGTCTGTGAGTTCAAGGAATTCCTTCATCTCATAGGCCATCTCATCGTTCTCGAATATTATCTCCAGATAGGGGAACATTGAAATTGCAACCTTGGGTGATATGTGCATCCTCTCAGCCATCTTACCTGCAACACTGTCACGGAGGTTCCTCTGCTTGCGTGTTCTCCCCAGTAACCTGAATGAGGATGAACCTGTGTACCTGACGAATTTCCTGTAGGTCTTCTCCTTGGCGAGGGCGACACCGGGACCCATGAGATCAGAGGCGTAGCGCCAGTAGGTGTAGTTCCTGCTCCTCACAGCACGGCCAAAGAATATATCTGCATGTGATAGCATGTCATAGGCCCTGCTGATCTCATGGGGCTTTTCATATTCCCTTGGAACATTCTCTGCAATGAATTCAAGTACAAGTGTCGGGTCATCATCCACCCTCATGGCCTCCCTGATCTTTGAGAAGTCCCGGCTCTTCAGAACGGCCCTAACGGCGTCGAAGAGATTGGAGGTGGAATCCTTCTCACCCATGCTGAGGAGTTCCTCACCAACCCGCTCCTCACCACTGGCAACCGCCTCAAGGTCATTGATGGCAGAACGCAGATCCCCATGGGACCTCTTTGCAAGTTCCTTGAGGACATCGTCGGGGCAGTCGATACCCTCTGCCTGGCATATCCGTTTCAGGGCCGCGGCTATGGATGATGTGTGGACCTTCCTGATGTTTATGACCTTACACTTTGGCTTGATGCTCTGAAGCCTCTTGCTGTAGGGGTCGTTGGCGGTTAACACGATGGGGTGGCGGCTCTCCCTGAGTATCCTGTTTATGGCCTGTACACCGCCCCGGTCCTCGTTGCCGTGTATACCATCCACCTCGTCGAGGATGATCAGTTTGAGGTCATGGTTGAAGAGGGAGCGGGTGGCTGACGCCTCACCGGCAGTCCTCGTTATGGCATCCTGTGAGCGCTTGTCACTGGCATTGAGTTCAAGGGTGTCTGAGAACTCCCTACCTATTATATGTGCTATGGTTGTCTTCCCTGTACCTGGCGGGCCCACAAGGAGGAGGGGGGGCTGGGGCTCGCTGGCCTTCCAGCCACTGATCCACTTCTTTATCTCGGCTATTGCCTTCTGGTTCCCGGCCACCTCCTCAAAGGTCCTGGGCCGGTACTTCTCTGTCCATGACATTGATCTACCCTCTCACTGTTCCAGGAACCTTGCGAGGAGGGCTTCAAGCTGTATCCTTGGATTGGCGCCCTCCCTTATCCTGAAGTCGTACTCTCCAACAGCCTCTATGAGTTTTATGTACCTCTCGCCCTCGATGGATCCATCCATGGCGAGCCTTGAGAGTTCCTGGTAGATCTGGGTGACCATGTCCTCGCCGCTTATACCCTGGAGGACCATGATCTCCCTGAGCATGTCCCTGGCCTCCATGAACTTCCCATCCAGGATGGTCATTATCATCTTCCTCACATCCTTTGGCCTGGCCCTTGATACCACCTCGTAGATGCTGGATTCTGTTATCTTCTCACCCAGTGAGGCCGCTGACTGGAGGATGTTTATGGCCTTCCTGAGGTCACCCTCTGCAAAGTAGACCACGGTGTCAAGGGCCTGGGGCTCGTATTCCAGGCCCTCCTGGTCTGCGATGTACTCAAGGCGGCTTATTATGTGGCGGCCCTTGAGGGGGAGGAACCTGAAGATGGCGCACCTTGACTGTATCGGGTCTATGATCTTTGAGGAGTAGTTACAGGAGAGTATGAATGAGGAGGTCTTGGTGTACATCTCCATCTCCCTCCTGAGGGCATGCTGGGCGTCCTTTGTCATGTTGTCAACCTCGTCGAGGAATATTATCCTGAAGGGCGCCCCCACAGGTTTCAGGCGGCAGAAGTTCTTTATGCTGGTCCTCACGGTATCTATGCCCCTGGCGTCTGAGGCGTTCAGCTCCAGGAAGTTCTGCCTCCAGTACTCCCCGAGGATCTCCCTTGCAAGGGCGAGGGCCGTTGTTGTTTTACCAACACCTGCAGGTCCTGTGAACATGAGGTTCGGCATGCTCATCTCTTCAACGTAGCGTTTGAGGCGTGGTATTATGTGTTCCTGGCCAACGATATCATCAAGTTTCTGTGGTCTGTACTTCTCTACCCAAGGTCCATTCATAAGATCACCGGTAATGGTTAAGAATTATCTTTCATAGGATCAGGATGGGGGTTAACATTTCTGGATGATGTGGTATATTCCTCTTTCTGAGGAGGTTCCTTCGTTAGGATCAGGATGGGGGTTAACATTTCTGGATGATGTGGTATATTCCTCTTTCTGAGGAGGTTAATGGTTACCCATCCCCCGGCTGAAACATACATGAAGGAGTTACACCCCATGGAGGGCATCAAGAAGGGCCTTTTCCATTACATCCAGGGGGGGTTCCCTCCCGGTCCATATCCTGAAGGCCTCAGCACCCTGATAGAGGAGCATCCTGAGGCCTGAAACCGGAACAGCGCCTGCTGCCCTGGCCTCCCTCAGGAGGCATGTCTCCGGGGGGTTGTAGACAAGGTCGTATACAACGAGGCCCTCATGCATGAGCTCAGCTTTTACGAGGGGTTCATCGTCCATGTGGGGGTACATCCCAACGGGTGTTGTGTCTATGAGGATATCGGCCCCCCCCAAAGAGCGGGGTATGAGTTCATAGCCACCATGTTTCACCCCGATATCAAGGGCCCCCTTAATATCCTCTGCAAGGGCCCTGGCCCTTTCAGGGGTCCTGTTGAGTATGGTTACACTGGCCCCCTCCACTGCAAGCTGGAATGCGCAGGCCCTCGCAGCCCCACCGGCCCCTAGTATGATGACGGAGGACCCATCAACGGATGTAACCTCCTCAAGGGCCCTCAGGCACCCAGAGGCGTCTGTATTGTATCCCCTTATGGTTTCCTCCTCAAACTTCAGGGTGTTCACGGCCCCGATGAGTGAGGCTGTCTCATCAACCTCCCCGATGTATTCAAGGACGGACTCCTTGTGGGGTATTGTGACGTTCACACCCCTCACGTTGAGGGCTCCGAGGCCCCGAACAGCTTCTTCAAGCCCTGATGGTTTCACAGGGAAGGGCACATAGACCCAGTCCATTCCAAGGGCTTTGAACGCCGCGTTGTGCATCTGTGGTGAGAGGCTGTGGGTGAGGGGGTAACCTATTATTCCCGTGAGCTGTGTATTGCCTGTTATCAGTTTATCACAACCATCATCCAGTTAATGGCCTGTTTCTGGCTTCATTTCAGAATTATTCTCATCTCTCAGTTTAACACCTTTTCCTCTGCAATATTTATTTATCATCAGCGATAAATATTGTTTCCATCAGTTACCCATATTGAGAGGGATGGTGTGACATGCTTGCCAAGCAGAGATTTGTCCTTGATACAACGGCCTTTACAGATAACCAGCTACGGGAGATGCTGGGTGACGGTGACCTCAACAGGTCAGTGGATACCATGCTCGACATCATTGCAAGGAGCAGGATAAAGCTCAACATAAGCTGTCACATGCCCCCCATAACCTACAAGGAATTCACCGACTACATGACACGGTATGAATGCCCCGAGGAGACCCTGGTGAAGGCCGAGACATGGATAGTCAAGAAGACACCCAACCGCTACGACACCCAGATACCCTCCCAGATATTCTATGAATACGTCCATGATATAAGGGAGAGGATGAACAAGGGGCTCCGGATTTCAGAGACCCTCCTCTGGGAGGCCGGGATACAGTCCATAATCATGGCATCCCGTGGCGTTAATAAGATTGAAATCGAGGGTGAGGTGCTCGGGAAGGCCATAAAGGACCTCAGGAAGAAGTACCGTTCAGCCCTCAGGAAGGGGACCCTTGACAGTGCCCCGGACCTTGACGTCCTCCTTCTTGCCAAGGAGCTCGGGGCAGGTGTTGTGGCTGCTGATGACGGTATAAGGGTCTGGGCAGAGCGTCTGGGACTGAGGTTCCTGAATGCCACATCCTTCCCCAAGATGCTCAAGGAATACCTTAAATATTATGAATGATGAATCTCCTATCATCCCCTTTATCATTTTTACTGGAGGAATTACTGCCATGGATATATCAAGACCGCGAGGAACCAGAGATTTTCTTTTCGCTGAGATGAGAAACAGGAAAGAGGTTGAAAACGTACTCAGAAGGACATTTGAGACCTACGGCTACCATGAGATCAAAACACCCATATTTGAGGACCTCAAACTCTTCACAGTGAAATCCGGTGAGGAGGTGGTGAACCAGATCTACCACTTCACAGATAAGGGTGGCCGGGAACTGGCACTGAGGCCGGAACTCACAGCACCGGTCGCCAGGCTCTACATGAATGAGATGCAGCGTGAACCCAAACCGATAAAGATGTACTACTTCGGGAGCTGCTTCAGATATGAGAGGCCCCAGGCGGGCCGCTTCAGGCAGTTCTGGCAGTTCGGCTGTGAACTCATAGGGGGAAGGTCTCCGCTGGCAGAAGCCGAGGTCATAACCCTCGCAGCCGAGTCCCTCAGGAGGCTTGGACTTGAGGGGTTCGAGGTCCACGTCGGGCACCTCGGAATCCTCAGGGGCATCCTTGGCAGGGAGAACATAGATGATGAACTTCAGGACAGGATAATGGGTATAATAGATAAGGGTGACGTTGATGAACTTGAATCCTGCCTTGACGGGGTCGAAATATCCCCCGAGAGCAGGGATCTCCTCATGAGCCTCATAGGCACACAGGGGGATCCTGAGGTACTTGATGATGTCAGGGGGCTCCTTGAGGGTTACCCGGAGTCCCTCAGCGCCCTTGAGGAGTTCGCTGAACTTGTGGATACCCTTGAACACTTCGGTCTTGAGGACTACCATGTGAACCTTGGAATCGCAAGGGGACTCGACTACTACACCGGCGCAGTATTTGAGATTTATGTCCCAAGACTCGGCGCCCAGCGACAGATCTGTGGTGGCGGCACATACAACCTTGTTGAAACCTTTGGGGGCGAAAGGGTTGAATCAACGGGCTTCGCATTTGGCTTCGACCGCCTCATGAATGCCCTTGAAATGGACGAGGGGGACCTGAGGATGGTTGACGTCTTTGTGATACCCATACATGAATCAACACTCCCCGAGGCGATCAGGATCACACAGGAGATTAGAGGTGTGGGTATAGCGGCTGACATGGATCTGGCGGGGAGAAAACTCCGAAAGGCACTTTCATATGCTGATAACATTGGGGCAAGGTTCGTGGTCCTCACAGGTGAAAGGGACCTCCAGGAGGGTAAGGTCACATTGAGGGACATGGAGGACGCTTCACAGGAGGCTGTGGATAGGACTGAGATCGTGGATAGGTTGAAGAAGATCCTCTGTGAATAGGTTTGACTGTCAGTAGGTTGTGTATGTTGAAGAAGATAAAATAGAAGAATAAATGAGTTGAATGTCAGGTTTCAGTTGATTGGTTGAATATAAAGAGAAGAATAAATCAAGGGAGATGTTAACATTTTAAATTTCAGACATAATATCAATGGCGAGGACCTCATAATTGCAGTGGCACAGGACCACAGGACAGGAGAGGTCCTCATGGTGGCCTACATGAACCGTGAGGCCCTCGAGAGGACACTGGAGACAGGGCTGGCCCACTACTGGAGCACGTCCCGTGGGAAACTCTGGCTCAAGGGTGAGAGTTCTGGACACCTGCAGCGTGTTAAGGACGTCCTTGTGGACTGTGACGCCGACGCAGTTGTGCTGAAGGTGGAACAGGAAGGAGGCGCCTGCCATACAGGTTACCGCTCCTGCTTCTACCGCAGCATTGATGGGGATGAACTCAGGGTCAGGGAGGACGCCGTGAGGGTCTTTGATCCTGATGAAATATATGGAGATGGTTAGATGAAGATCGTTCCAGATACAAGTGTTATAGTTGATGGGCGTATCACCGGCATAGTTCAGGAGGAGGAGTTCAGGGGCAGCGAGGTGATAGTGCCCGAGGCAGTTGTATCTGAACTTGAATACCAGGCCAACCGTGGAAGGGAAACCGGGTTCAATGGCCTTGAGGAGCTGAAGAACCTACAGAGGCTCCACAAGGAGAACATAATATCAATGATCTTTGTAGGGCGCCGCCCCACAGTGGATGAGATTTCACTCTCAAGGGGCGGTGAGATAGACGCCATGATAAGGGCAACCGCAAGGGAGTACGATGCGCTCCTCATAACCAGCGACAGGGTGCAGGCAGAGGTCGGGAAGGCCCAGGGACTTGACGTCTTCTACATTAAACCCGAGGTCCTGGAATATGAGGAACTTGAGATAAGCAAGTACTTTGATGATTACACCATGTCGGTGCACCTCAAGGAGAACGTCGTGCCCATGGCCAAGAAGGGGCGGCCAGGGGAAATAAGGCTGGTTGAAATAGACAATAAACCACTCAAACATGCAGATATAAACAGGATGGCCCGTGAGATAGTTGAAAGGGCCAAGAGTGACTTCAAAAGCTTCATTGAGATAGAGATGGAGGGCGCCACCGTTGTCCAGTTCAGGGAGTACAGGATCTCAATAGCGAGGCCGCCCTTCTCAGAGGCCTTCGAGATAACCGCCGTGAGGCCGGTTGCCAGGGTCTCCCTGGAGGACTACAGGCTCTCAGAGAGGCTGATTGATAGGCTGAGGGACACCGCCAAGGGTGTCCTCATAGCAGGGGCGCCAGGGGCGGGTAAGAGTACCTTTGCCCAGGCCGTGGCAGAGTTCTACAGCAGGGAGATGAGGGCTGTCGTGAAGACCATGGAGTCCCCCAGGGACCTCCAGGTGGGTGACGAGATAACCCAGTACGCCCCCATCGAACGGGATATGCAGAAGACCGCCGACATACTCCTCCTTGTAAGGCCCGATTACACCATCTATGATGAACTCAGGAAGACCCGCGACTTCAGGATCTTCGCGGATATGAGGCTTGCAGGTGTGGGTATGGTTGGGGTTGTCCATGCCACAAGGCCAATAGATGCCATACAGAGGATCCTGGGCAGGGTGGAGCTTGGCGTGATACCCTCGGTGGTTGACACAACCATATTCATTGAGGACGGAGAGGTGAAGGCTGTCTATGACGTATCCCTCACCGTCAAGGTCCCGACGGGTATGCAGGAGGCCGACCTTGCAAGGCCGGTCATAGAGATAAGGGACCTTGAGTCAGGGGAGCTCATGCATGAGATCTACACCTACGGTGAGCAGACGATAGTCATGGATGTATCAAAGGCATCCCCCGGTGGACGGAAACCCTCGGCCCACAGGATAGCCGAAAGGGAAATCGAGAGGGAGTTCCGCAAGAGGCTACCCGGTGCAAGGGTCAGGGTTGAACTTGAATCCGATGAAAGGGCAAAGGTCTGGATAGAGGAGAAGTACATCCCCCAGGTAATAGGCAAGAAGGGAAAGACCATCGAGGAGATCGAGAAGAACATCGGTATAAGTATCGGTGTTGAGCCACTTGAGGAGAGGGAACTTGAGGAGACCGTTGAGGTTCCGGTGGAACTTGCAGGAAACTACGTGGTCCTCAACTTTGGCAGGGATGCCGTGGGCGTGTCATTCGACATACTGGTTGAGGACGAGTACCTCTTCACAGCGACGGTGGGTAAGAAGGGCACCATAAAGCTCAGAAGGGACATAGAACTTGCAGATATAATCATGGAGGCAGTGAAGCACAGCATACCTGTGAGGGCAAGGGTGCGGCCCGAGGCCTAGGTGATCTGGATGAGGATAGGTGTCTCAACACTTGCACTCTCCCCGCTTTCACTGGAGGAGATGCTCACCTGGATTGAGGATGCAGGGGCAGATTGCTGTGAGATAATCTACGAATACCCCCTGGATGACGTGGAGGTGGCTGAATCATTCAGCCTTGATTTCACGGTGCATGCACCCATCTCGGACATAAACATAGCATCCCTCAACAGGGGGATCAGGGAGGCGTCAATAGCTGAGGTTAAATCCGCGGTTGACCTTGCAGTTGAACTGGACTCCGAGGTTGTTGTCGTGCACCCCGGCAGTGTCCCCTTCCTTGGAAGACCCCACAGGGACCTCATAGTTCAGCGGAACCTTGAATCGCTTTCAGTGATATCTGAATATGCAGAGGATAGGGGCGCCGGGATCTACCCTGAGAACATGCCCCGCCTTGAGGGTCCACTTCTAAGGGAACTTGAGGATCTATGGAGGGTTGCAGAGGAACTTGAAATTCAGGTGACACTGGACGCCGCCCACGCAGCAACCATGGGTTACAGTGAGGGGGAGATGGTTTCCCCGAGGGTGGGACATGTTCACCTCTCCAACAACAACGGCGAGGTTGACAGCCACGATGCCCTCGGCGATGGCTCACTGGATTTCAGGGCCATTATTGAGGGTTTAAGGGGGATCGGTTACAGGGGTATTCTCACAGTTGAGGTTAAAACACCAGGTGAGGTTGAGAGGAGTATTGAATTCCTTAGGAAGATTATTGATTAGTAATCATGTTTGAGAAAGTTAACCATGGTGATATTATGAAGATCGCAGTTCTTGGTGGAACAGGTGACCAGGGCCTTGGACTTGCCCTGAGACTTGCATTAGCAGGAGAAGAAATAATCATAGGTTCAAGGGACGCTGAAAAGGCTGTAAGTGCAGCTCAGAAGGTCCTTGAAATCGCTGGAAGAGATGACCTCAAGGTTAAGGGTGCCACAAATGCTGAGGCCGCTGAGGAGGCTGAGGTGGCAATCCTGACAGTTCCACTGCAGGCGCAGATGGCCACACTGGGCTCAGTTAAGGAGGCAATTAAGGGCAAGGTTCTCATAGATGCCACTGTACCCATTGACAGCTGCCTCGGGGGCTCAGCTGTTAGGTACATTGACCTCTGGGATGGCTCAGCTGCCGAGAGGGCTGCAAGGTTCCTTGAGGATCAGGGCACAAGGGTAGCGGCGGCATTCAACAATATAAGTGCATCAGCCCTCCTTGACATAACAGGACCCGTGGACTGTGACTGCCTCATTGCCTCCGACCACAGGGATGCCCTCGATCTTGCATCTGAACTCGCAGAGAAGATAGATGGTGTGAGGGCCATTGACTGCGGCGGTCTTGAAAATGCAAGGGTAATTGAGAAGATAACACCGCTGCTTATAAACCTCAACATCAAAAACAGGATTAGGAATGCGGGTATAAGGATTACGAACCTGCCAGAATGATAGAAGATTAAAAACAGGATTAGGAATGCGGGTATAAGGATTACGAACCTGCCAGAATGATAGAAATAATATAAAGTTGATTAAAATGGAAATACTCAAAAACACTGTCCATAAGATAACTGAACATGCCATAAACGCCATTGAAAAGGTTGAAGAGTCTGAACTCGAGGAGATGATAACCAGGATAATGGATGCCCGTGCCGTTTTCATCGTGGGAACAGGAAGGTCAGAGCTTGTTGGAAAGGCCTTTGCAATGAGGCTCATGCACCTCGGGTTCACGGTTTACGTTGTTGGAGACGTCACAACACCCGCAATAAGTGATGAGGATTGCCTGATTGCCATTTCAGGGTCAGGTGAAACAAAGACTGTCACACTGGCAGCCACCACATCAAAGTCGGTTGGGGCAACGGTCATCGCGGTAACAGCAACTCCCCAGTCAACGCTGACAGAGCACAGCGACGTTGTAATATGCATACCAAGCAAAACAAAGGAGGCCTGGAAGTACTACACCTCCGGTGTTTTAAGGGGCGACTACGATGACCTCACACCAATGGGAACACTCTTCGAGGACAGCACCCACCTCTTCCTGGATGGGCTCATAGCAGAGTTCATGGCAATCCTTGGAAAGAAGGAGAGGGATCTTAAGGAGAGGCATGCCATTATTGAGTAGGGTTCTTCTCTGGAGTGGGATCTTAAGGAGAGGCATTACCTTGTCCTGATGGATTCCCTTCCAGACATGCCTTAATCTCCAGAACAGATTATCTGCGCATATTCCATAAATTAGAGGGGTTTATAGATGGAGGGACAGCTGGGAGACGAGGTTGTAACCATAAAACCGGACTCGGATGCAAGGAGGCTGCACGGCAAGAGCCACTACGGTAAACTCTATGAGGACAGGCTGCAGATTTCACTGATTGAGGCAGCACACCTCATGGAGAGGGGTAAACTCACACTTAAGAGGGACGACGATGAGGTCTCAATGGAGGAATTCATATCACTCCTGGCTGAAAGGGGCCTCTACAGCAAGTACCTGGTCTACAGGGACCTGAGGAACAGGGGTTACATCGTCAAGACAGGGTTCAAGTACGGTGCAGAGTTCAGACTGTATGAGAGGGGAGGGGCCCCGGGCAGGACACACTCAGCATACCTTGTGAGGGTTATATCAGAGAATGACACCATCCATGCCCTGGACTTTTCAAGTTACGTCAGGGTGGCCCATGGGGTGAACAAGAAGCTCCTCCTGGCCTTCCTGGACGATGAGGAGGATGTAACCTACTACCTTGTTGACTGGATAAGACCATAAGTGCAGGTGATATGATTGATAGACCCGTGGGGATCAGCAAACCTTGAATACATGGATCTTATTGAAAAATTCGGTGTAAGGCCATTCAGTGAAGTCCTCGATGATGTACCTGAACCCAGCTGGCTCATGAGGAGGGGTATAGTCTTCGGTCACAGGGACTACGGCAGGATACTTGAGGCCATAAGGAGTGGCAGTGACTTTGCAGTGGTAACAGGGATGATGCCAAGCGGTAGAATGCACATAGGCCACAAGATGATCGTGGACCAGCTCAGGTGGTACGATAAAGTGGGTGCCGAGATATTCATACCAATAGCCGACATGGAGGCCTACTCTGCAAGGGGCATCGACTTTGAGACCTCAAGGAGGATAGCCATTGAGGAGTACATTGCAGGCTACATTGCACTGGGGCTTGACCTCACAAAGGACAACATACACGTCTACCTCCAGTCAGAGAACCTCATGGTGGAGGACCTTGCCTATGTCCTGGCAGGAAAGGTTAACTTCAATGAACTGAGGGCCATCTATGGCTTCACAGGATCAACAAGCATGGCCCATATGTATGCACCCATAATACAGGTGGCGGATATACTCCACCCCCAGCTTGAGGAGCTGGGCGGCCCCAGGCCCACCGTTGTCCCTGTGGGCCCGGACCAGGACCCCCACATAAGGCTCACAAGGGACATAGCCGGGAGGTTCAGGGAGAAGTACGGCTTCATTCTACCATCATCAACCTATCACAGGTTCATGGGGGGCCTCACCGGGGGTAAAATGTCAAGCAGCAGGCCAAAATCTGCCATATTCCTGAGTGATACCCCAGAGGAGGCTGAGGAGAAGATAAGGAATGCCAAGACCGGTGGAAGGGAGACCCTTAAGGAGCAGAGAGAACTTGGGGGTGTTCCCGAGGACTGCATAATCTATGAGACCCTCCTTTACCACATGTCTGGCTCTGACCCTGAACTTGAGGAGATCTATGAATCCTGCAGAAACGGTACACTTATGTGTGGGGAGTGCAAAAATAATACTGCAGAGTTCATAAGGAAGTTCTTTGAGGAACTTTCCAGGAAAAGAAAGAAGGCCCTTTCCACTGCGGGGAGGGTGCTTGAGGGGTAAAATGAAGAAGGAAAAGTATGAGGGGACACTGGCTTACCTTATGAGGAGCAATGAGACCTTCCTTCTGGCCTCAACCTTCCTGTTCCTCATATCCCTTTTTGCAGGATACGCTTTCTCAGGGGCCATCGAGCCGCTACTGAAGCCAATGATGGACGAATTCAGAAGGAGCATAGCAGAGGGTGAACTGAAACTATCAACAGCATCGATATTCTTTCACAACCTCCAGGCCGCCCTGCTCATCTACGGGGGAGGCCTGCTCCTGGGGGTTTTCACAGCGCTCTTCCTTATAATAAACGGCCTTTTCATAGGCTTCTTTGCTTCACAGGCCCCACTGGGGGACTTCATAATCCTGACGGCCCCCCATGGAATATTTGAGATCCCGGGACTCATAATTGCAGGGGCTGCTGGGTTCAGGCTTGCAAGTTTCACCTACCACTTCTTCAGCGATCTCTTCACCGAAACATGGTACGGGTCCTTCATGGAAAGGCTGGCTCATTTCTTTGAGAGGAACCAGGATGAGCTTCAGGAGTCCCTCATGCTCCTTGGTATAGGGGTTCTCTTCCTTGTGGTGGCGGCATTCGTTGAGGCAAACCTGACACTGGGAATCTACAACTACATAAAGACATCAATATAGGTGGTGTCCAGGGAAAGGACACCCCACAATTTATTCTGATGATACACTCAATGGATGGTGACTATGTGATAAGGTGCATATCATGCGGTAAGGAGTATGAACTGAACGAGATCATATACACCTGCAGTGAATGCGGGT
Source organism: Methanothermobacter sp. CaT2 (assembly GCF_000828575.1). Classification (GTDB taxonomy): domain Archaea; phylum Methanobacteriota; class Methanobacteria; order Methanobacteriales; family Methanothermobacteraceae; genus Methanothermobacter. The sequence continues at coordinate 183,705 of NZ_AP011952.1, forward strand.
CAGTGCTGGAGGTTGAATGTGAAGTCGAGGTTTCAAGGGACACATTCAGCTGCAGAAGGCAGAACATGTGGAAGTACAGGGAGTTCATGCCTGTGGACCCCTCAAAGATAGTGAGCCTTGATGAGGGTGGAACACCCTTTGTGAGGTGCGATAACATTGGCAGGGAAGTCGGCATTGAACTATACGTGAAGGTGGAGGGCTCCAACCCGACAGGCAGCTTCAAGGACAGGGGTATGAGTGTTGGTATCACAAAGGCAGTTGAACTGGGCGTTGATACTGTGGGCTGTGCCTCAACCGGCAATACCTCCGCTTCCCTTGCAGCCTACGCAGCAAGGGCCGGTCTCGGTTGCGTGGTGCTCCTCCCTTCAGGTAAGGTTGCCCTTGGCAAACTTGCACAGGCAATGTTCCATGGTGCCCAGGTCTTATCTGTCAGGGGAAACTTCGATGAGGCCCTTGAGGCGGTAACGGAACTTGCCCTCATGGGGGAGCTCTACCTCCTCAACTCGGTTAACCCCTTCAGGCTTGAGGGGCAGAAGACCATAGGCTTTGAGATAGTGGATGACCTTGGCTGGGAGTCCCCGGACCGCATCATCCTCCCGGTTGGTAACGCAGGGAACATATCAGCCATATGGAAGGGTATCTCAGAGTTCCACAGGGCAGGGTTCATTGATGAGAGGCCAATGATGACAGGTATACAGGCAGAGGGTGCCGCACCCGTGGTTGAGGCTTTCAGGAAGGGTAAGATGGAGATTGACCCTGTTAAGAACCCTGAGACGGTTGCAACCGCCATAAGGATCGGGGCGCCTGTGAGCTACCTCAAGGCACTGAGGGCCATCTATGAGTCAGATGGATATGCCGAGACAGTGACCGATGAGGAGATACTATCTGCCCAGAAACTCCTTGCAAGGAGGGAGGGTATAGGTGTTGAACCGGCGTCTGCAGCATCAATAGCAGGCCTGCTGAAACTGGTGGATGAGGGTGTCATTGACAGGGGCGAGCGCGTGGTCTGCGTTGTAACAGGTCACGTACTTAAGGATCCTGACACCGCCATAAGGGCTTCAACAGAACCAGTTGAGGTTGAACCCGATATAGACCAGCTCAGGTCCGTTATAAGGAGAAAGAGAACCTAATAAACATTTAAATTTTCATGAATATTTTTTCTGTTTTAAGTTTTTCTATTTTTCATTAGAACACTCTGAGGTTAATCTCTCACCCTCCAGCCACTTGTGAATATACTGATTCTGTTTAGGTGCCACATGAACCAATCAATGAGCCAGAGAGACCTCCAGATTAGCGATATATTTATATAGGATAATATGGATAGATTATAGTACATAAAATGAGGTGGTTAATTATGGAATTGCCAATAGCTCCAATTGGAAGAATAATAAAGAATGCCGGTGCAGAGAGGGTAAGTGATGATGCAAGGGAAGCCCTTGCAAAAGTCCTTGAAGCCAAAGGTGAAGAGATCGCCCTGAATGCAGTTAAACTTGCAAAACATGCTGGAAGGAAAACTGTTAAGGCTTCTGACATTGAACTGGCAGCTAAGAGGATGTAATTCTCACATACATCCATCATTCATTCCCTTTTTGCCTGCGGCAAAACTTTATATGTGATGAGCCCACAATTTTATTTAATCCTTGTTTTCCTGGGTGTCTAACTGGATTATCCGGGATTAATCTAAGTACGATTTCTGATGAAAATCTGTATCCAGCAAGTTTTATATACAGAGAACATATAAAGGGTACTACCCACCTCATGTTAATCCATAACTTGGATTAGTTGTCCAGATTGGTGTAATTACCGATGGATGGTAGAAAAACCAGATGAAAAAGGAGGTAAATAACATGGCAAAGGCAATCTATGTGAAATTTGATGTACCAAAGGAACTGGCTGACAAGGCCGCAGAGGCACTTGAAATAGCCAGGGAAACAGGTAAGATATCAAAGGGTACAAACGAGGTTACCAAGGCAGTTGAAAGGGGAGTCGCACAGCTCGTACTTATAGCTGAGGACGTTGAACCAGCCGAAATAGTGGCTCACCTCCCACTCCTTGCAGAGGAAAAGGAAATACCATACATATACCTTCCAACCAAGGATGAACTGGGTGCAGCCGCAGGTCTCAACGTCGGCACAGCATCAGCAGCCATAGTTGAAGCCGGCGACGCCGAGGACCTCATAAACGAAATAATAGAAAAGGTTGAAGAACTTAAAAAATAGATGAAAGGCAGAAAAAGCCTTTCACCTTCAATTTAATATAAAGGTGGTTTAATGGAGGAAGCAACTCCAGCAGAGGTTATTGAGGTTCTCAAGAGAACCGGAATGACTGGAGAGGTAATGCAGGTCAAGTGCAGAATCCTTGATGGAAGAGATAAGGGAAGGATACTCACAAGGAACGTCATGGGTCCAATAAGGGAAGGCGATATCCTGATGCTTCTTGACACAATCAGAGAGGCAAAGGAAATCAGGACCCCCTGATCAGGCAGGTGTTTGTAAATGAGAGTCTGTTCATTCTGCCATGAAGAAATAGAGCCAGGTACAGGAAAGATGTACGTTAAGAAGGACGGCACAATCTATTTCTTCTGCAGCAGCAAATGCGAGAAAAACATGATCAAACTGGGAAGGGTTCCAAGAAAAGTTAAATGGGTTAAAAAATGATGGAAAAAAGCTTTGTAATGCTAAAACCTGACGCAGTAAAGAGGCGCCTCGCAGGAAGGATAATATCCCGCTTCGAGGATAAGGGACTCAAGATAGTCGCTGCCAAAATGCTCCAGATCCCGGAAGACCTTGCAATGGAACACTACCAGGAACACAGGGAAAAACCATTCTTCAGGGACCTTGTGGACTACATAACATCAGCACCAGTCCTTGCAATGGTCATAGAGGGTAAGGACTGCATCTCCATCATAAGGAAGATGGTGGGCGCAACAAACCCTGCAGAGGCAGAACTTGGAACAATCAGGGGAGACTTCGCCCTTGAAACAGGTAGAAACATAATCCATGCCTCAGATTCTCCAGAATCAGCTGAGAGGGAGATTAAACTTTTCTTTAAGGAATCAGAAATTTGCAGCTACGAGATGCCTGACAGGGAAATGGTATACGAGGAATGAACGCGGAGATTTCAATGAAGATCAGATCACCCATAGTTTCAGTACTCGGACATGTGGATCACGGGAAAACCACCCTCCTTGACCATATAAGGGGCAGTGCAGTTGCCGCAAGGGAGGCGGGCGGTATAACCCAGCACATAGGGGCCACAGAGATACCCATGGATGTCATTGAAAACATATGCGGAGATTTCCTTAAAAAATTCTCAATCAGGGAGACGCTGCCAGGACTCTTCTTCATAGATACCCCTGGCCATGAAGCGTTCACAACCCTCCGTAAACGTGGAGGGGCCCTTGCAGACCTTGCAATACTCATCGTTGATATGAATGAGGGATTCAAGCCCCAGACACAGGAGGCCCTCAATATCCTGAAGATGTACAGGACACCATTCGTGGTGGCTGCAAACAAGATAGACAAGATCCACGGCTGGAGGGCCCATGAGGGCCGACCCTTCATGGAGACCTTCAGCAAACAGGACATTCAGGTCCAGCAGAAACTGGACACAAAGGTCTATGAACTTGTGGGGAAACTCCACGAGGAGGGCTTCGAATCAGAGAGGTTCGACAGGGTAACCAACTTCGCCTCACAGGTCAGCATAATACCCATAAGTGCGGTGACCGGAGAGGGAATACCTGAACTCCTCACCATGCTCATGGGACTTGCGCAGCAGTACCTCAGGGAACAGCTGAAGATTGAGGAGGATTCCCCTGCCAGGGGGACCATCCTTGAGGTTAAGGAGGAGACAGGTCTCGGGATGACCATTGACGCTGTTATCTATGACGGCATACTCCGTAAGAACGACACCATCGCCATGATGACATCAACGGATGTCATATCCACCAGGATAAGGTCACTTCTCAAACCCAGACCCCTCGAGGAGATGAGGGAGTCCAGGAAGAGGTTCCAGAAGGTGGACGAGGTGGTGGCTGCTGCGGGTATAAAGATCGTGGCACCTGACATCGACGATGTAATGGCGGGCTCACCCCTCCGTGTGGTGACGGATCCAGAGAAGGTCAGAGAAGAGATACTCAGTGAAATAGAGGACATCAAGATAGACACCGACGAGGCGGGTGTGGTTGTAAAGGCCGATACCCTGGGGTCCCTTGAAGCAGTGGTGAAGATACTGAGGGACATGGATGTCCCCATCAAGGTGGCTGACATTGGGGACGTTTCAAGGAGGGACGTTGTGAATGCAGGAATATCCCTCCAGGAGGACAGGGTCTACGGGGCCATAATAGCCTTCAACGTGAAGGTGATCCCATCAGCGGCCCAGGAACTCAAGAACTCAGACATCAAACTCTTCCAGGGAAACGTCATCTACAGGCTCATGGAAGAATATGAGGAATGGGTCAGGGCCATTGAGGAAGAGAAGAAGAAAAAGTGGATGGATGCGATCATAAAACCTGCAAGCATAAGGCTCATCCCGAAACTTGTCTTCAGGCAGAGCAAACCGGCAATTGGGGGTGTTGAGGTCCTTGCAGGTGTCATAAAGCAGGATTATCCCCTCATGAACGAGGAAGGAGAAGCTGTTGGTACCGTTGAAAGCATGCAGGATAAGGGTAAAAACCTCAAATCAGCATCACGCGGCCAGAAGGTCGCAATGGCAATCAAGGACGCCGTTTACGGGAAGACAATCAACGAGGGCGACACGCTCTACGTTGACATACCCGAGAACCACTACAGAATACTCGTGGATGAACTCTCAGGGGATCTCACAGAGGAAGAACTTGATCTTCTGGAGAGGATAGCTGAGATCAAGCGGAAGAAGAATCCTGACTGGGGAATGAAGGCACCATTTTAATTGTGAAGAAAGGAGGAGATATATTGGCATTTAAGGTTGTGATTTCAGATAAGGAGAAGAGTGTCCAGATGGAGGTAGAACCATCAGAATCAAAGGCCCTCATTGGCCTCACAATAGGGGACGAATTCGATGGTTCAGTAATAGGCCTCAAGGGATACAGACTGAAAATCACAGGTGGAAGCGATAAGAACGGTTTCCCCATGAAAAAGACAGTACCAGGTGCAAGGAGAGTTAGAAGCCTTGTATCAGGTGGCGTGGGATACAAACCTGCACGTAAGGGTGAAAGAAGAAGGAAAACATTCAGGGGAAACACAGTATCAGAGGACATAGTACAGATAAACACCGTGGTCATCCAAAAGGGTGAGAAGCCACTTGAAGAGCTCCTTGGCGCCGATGAGGAATAATAAAAGATTTTATAGGTGTAATCCGTGAAAAATCAATCTGAAATAAACATTGGTCTTGTGGGGCACGTGGACCATGGTAAAACAACCCTTACAAAGGCCCTTTCAGGTGTCTGGACAGACACCCACAGTGAGGAAACCAAGAGGGGCATATCAATCCGTCTGGGCTACGCTGACATAACCTTCAGGAAGTGCCCCCAGTGTGAAGCCCCCATGTGCTACACAACTGCAGAGATCTGTGAGAGGTGCGGCACAGAGACAGAGCTTCTGAGAAAGGTATCCTTTGTGGATGCACCGGGACATGAAACACTCATGGCAACCATGCTCTCTGGAGCCGCCCTCATGGACGGCGCCATACTGGTAATAGCCGCCAATGAGCCATGCCCCCAGCCCCAGACAAAGGAGCACCTCATGGCTCTGGATGTGATAGGGGTTAAGGATGTTATCGTTGTCCAGAACAAGATAGACATAGTCTCCAGGGAAAGGGCCCTTGAGAGTTACAGGGAGATCAAGGAATTCGTGAAGGGTACATGTGCTGAGGATGCACCTATAATACCTGTATCTGCACAGCAGGGCGCCAACATTGACATTCTCATTGAGACAATTGAGGAGAAAATCAAAACACCCGAAAGGGATGTTGATAAACCTGCCAGGATGTACGTGGCCAGGTCCTTTGATATAAACAAGCCAGGGGTTGACCCTGAACACCTTGCAGGTGGGGTTATAGGTGGCTCACTTGTCCAGGGTAAATTCAGGGTCGGGGATGAGATAGAGATAAAACCCGGCATACAGGTTAAAAAGGACGGTAAACAGTCCTGGATGAGCCTCCACTCCAACATCACAGGCCTTGTGGCAGGGGGAGAGGAGATGGACGAGGTTGGTCCCGGGGGCCTTGTGGGTGTCGGAACCCTCCTTGACCCCTCACTGACCAAGGCAGATTCACTTTCAGGTTCAGTGGCCGGTGAACCCGGCACCCTGCCACCTGTGAGGCACTCCTTCACCATGGAGACCCACCTCCTTGAGAGGGTCGTGGGTACCAAGGAGGAGACCAAGGTGGAGCCCATAAAGACAGGGGAGCCCCTGATGATAAACGTGGGTACCACAACCACCGTGGGTGTTGTTAAATCAGCGAGGGCTGATGACGCTGATGTCGTCCTGAAACTACCTGCCTGCGCAGAGGAGGGTCAGAGGATAGCCCTATCAAGAAGGGTTGGAGCAAGATGGAGGCTGATAGGATATGGTATCATCAAATAGGGTGGTTATAGACACCAATTTTTTATGATACCCCACCAGTTCAGGGTCGATATAGTATCTGAGCTCCGGAGGCTCTTCCCGACCCATGAGCTCCTTGTCCCATCCTTTGTGATAGGGGAACTTGAGGGCATAAGGAGGCATTCAGGTGGTGATGCAAGGATAGCCGCCTCCATTGGCCTTGCCCTTGCACGAAGACCACCATTCAGGGTGGTTGATGAGAAACTCCGTGAGGGCGAATCTGTTGACGATGCGCTTCTCAGGATCTCAGACGTGCTCTGCACCGCTGACCGGGAGCTCAGGGAAAGGGCGAGGTCACAGGGCATACCCGTGGTGTACCTGAGGCAGAAAAAATATCTTGCAGTTGATGGGCATATATGAATATAGGAGGTTTTTTATGAATCTGTGGAAGGATATTGAACCTGGACCATCAGTACCAGAGGTAGTATATGCAGTTGTTGAAATACCCAGGGGTTCAAGGAACAAGTATGAATACCACAAGGACCTTGAGGCATTCGCACTTGACAGGGTACTCTACTCACCGGTATTCTACCCTGCGGAGTACGGTATAATACCCAGGACCCTCTATGATGACGGCGACCCCATGGACATCATGGTACTCATGGATGAACCAACGTTCCCTGGATGCATCATAGAGTCAAGGCCCATAGGCCTTCTCAGGATGATCGATGGTGGGGACCAGGACGACAAGATCCTGGCGGTGCCCGTGGAGGACCCCCACTACAGTGATGTTAATGATATATCAGACCTACCTGAACACATCCTGAAGGAGATAGCACACTTCTTCCAGGTCTACAAGAACCTTGAAGGTAAGGAGACAGAGATAATCGGATGGGAGGGCGCCGAAAAGGCACTTGAAGCCGTAAACCACTCCATAGAACTCTACAGAGAGAAATGTATGGAGTAATCTTTTTAATGGGGGATCCCATTGTATTATATAACAAAAATTGTTGATACAGTCAGAATACCTCCAGACCGCTTTGAGGAGCCACTGGAGGAGGTTGCCATAGAGGTTCTCAACGAAACCTACGTTGGAAGGATGGACAGGAACCTCGGCCAGATGATAACCGTAAAGGAAATAGAGGACATAGGAATCGGAAAGGTCATAATGGGTGACGGCGCTGCCTACCATGAGGTGACATTCACAGCCCTCTTCTTCAAACCAGAACTCCATGAGATCGTTGAGGGCGAGGTAATAGAGATTGCAGAGTTCGGAGCATTCGTGCGCATTGGACCGGTGGACGGTCTTGTGCACGTTTCACAGGTTACAGACGATTACATAACCTATGATGCCAAGAAGGGCTCCCTCACAGGTAAGGAGACGGGTAAACGCCTGGATGAGGGCGACCTTGTAAGGGCAAGGATAGTCGCCCTGAGCCTCAAGGGCCGAAGAGAGGGCGTGAAGGTTGGGCTCACCATGAGGCAGCCCGGTCTTGGTAAATTCGAATGGATTGAAGAAGAGAAGAGGAAGAGTAAAAAATGACTGAGAAGGCATGCACAAGGTGTAAGAGAATCACCAGCGACGAACGCTGCCCGGTCTGCAATGTTCCAGCATCCACCAACTGGAGCGGACTGCTCATAATCATAGATCCAGAGAAATCAGACATAGCCAGGGAACTGGATATAAAACTTCCTGGTGAATACGCACTGAGGGTCAGATAGTGTACGTTCTACCGGAAAAACTCAGGGCAGAGCTCAAGAAACCCCTTGGAGAGCTCCACGAATCCTTCAGAAACATTGACGTGGGGGATTCGTTTCTCATAACGGTTGGTGATGTCACAACACGCAATGCACTGGAGCATGGCCTGAAACCGGACATCAGCATAATAGATAACAGGATCCAGAGAAGGGATTCTGACCATGAATTCAATGACACAGCAACCATTATCAGATCCACAAACCCGCCAGGCACCATAACAGAGGACCTCTGGAACTCCATCAAAAAGGCCATAGATGGGGCCAGAGCCGGTGAACGCTTCATGATAGTCGTTGATGGAGAGGAGGACCTGGCTGTTTTACCATCAATCTTAATGGCCCCGGCAGACACCGTCATCCTTTATGGACAGCCAGATGAGGGTGTTGTGCTGGTGAGGGCCATCGAAACACGGAAAAGAGCTGAAGAACTCATAAAAAACTTTGAGGAGGCATAGAATGGAGATCAGAATAATCGAGGAAAAGGAAAACCCACTCTTAAACAGAAAGGAGATAAGGTTCGAATGCTTATATGAGGGTGAATCAACACCAAAGGTCCTTGATGTTAAGAACAAACTCGTCGCAATGCTCGACGCCGATAAGGACCTCCTTGTGGTCGACAAGATCGACCAGGGATTCGGCGAGCCAAGGGCCTCAGGGTACGCCAAGATATATGATTCAATGGATAAACTCACCGAGATAGAACCTGAACACGTCATAAAGAAGAACACAGAGGCACAAGAGGAAGAGGAGGAGGAATAGATGAAGAAGTTCGAACTCTACGAGGTAAAGGGGGATAAACTCGTAAGGAAGAACCCCTTCTGTGTGAGATGCTCAAACGGTGTCTTCATGGCTGACCATGGGGACAGGTACGCCTGCGGTAAGTGCGGATACACCGAATGGAAAAACAGGGAATAGGTGGAAACTTGAACCTGAGGGCTGGCAGATTAAAGAGGGGTATGGAGGATGAGGCAGCAGAGTTCACCTCATCCCTCACATTCGACCACCACATATTCGAGGCGGATGTTGAATGTAACATTGCACACACAACGATGCTGGCCCATGAGGGTATAATACCTGAGGAAGTGGCGGATAAGATCATAGAAGCCCTTGAAACCCTCAGGGAGGAGGGTGTCGAGGCCCTTGACATGGACCCATCGGTGGAGGATATCCACATGGCTGTTGAGAACTATGTGACAGCCAGGATAGGTGAGGAAGCAGGGTTCATGCACACAGGTAAATCCAGGAACGATCAGGTTGCAACTGACCTTCGCCTGGCCCTGAGGGAGAGGATAAAAATAATCAGCCACGAACTCCTTGATTTTATTGATAAGGTAGCTGAAATGGCACTTGAGCACACAGGGACTGTCATGGTTGGCTACACCCACCTCCAGCATGCCCAGCCAACAACCCTGGCCCACCACCTCATGGCCTATGCCCACTCCCTCAAGAGGGACTATGAGAGGCTCCAGGACGCCCTTAAGAGGATTGACATCAACCCGCTGGGTTCCGCGGCCATGACAACCACAACCTTCCCGATAAACAGGGAACTCACAACGGAACTTCTGGGGTTCTCTGATTACATGAGGAACTCCATGGACGCGGTGAGTGCAAGGGACTTCATAGCAGAGGCGATATTTGACCTATCAGTGCTGGCGGTGAACCTCAGCAGGATCTCAGAGGAGATGATACTCTGGAGCACCTACGAGTTTGGCATGATAGAGATCCCTGATGAATTCTCATCAACATCATCGATAATGCCCCAGAAGAAGAACCCTGACGTGGCCGAGATAGCCAGGGCAAAGACCTCCACGATCCAGGGGGCACTCTTCTCTGTACTTGGAATCATGAAGGCCCTCCCCTACACCTACAACAGGGACCTCCAGGAGATCACACCCCACCTCTGGAGGGCCACCGACACGGCACTGTCAATGATCCGTGTCGTGAGGGGGATGCTCCTGGGCATCAGGGTTAACCATGAGCGTGCACTTGAACTTGCAGGGGCCAACTTTGCAACCGCAACGGACCTTGCAGATATCCTTGTCAGGGAGCGCGGCATACCCTTCAGGGTGGCCCACAGGATAGTTGGAAGGCTGGTCACAAGGGCGATCGCCGATGGACTCAGGCCCTCTGACATAGATTCAGAGTACCTTGATGAGGTGAGCCTTGAGGTTACCGGGAAGAGACTTGGACTTGACCAGGAACTTGTGAGAAGGGCCCTTGATCCACTTGAGAATGTCAGGATGAGGATGGTTCCAGGCGGACCAGCCCCTGAGATGGTCAGGGCGGCCATTGATGATATCAGAGCCTTTGTGGAGTCTGAGAGGACAACTTAAGGGTTATTTTTTTCTCAGTGGGCAGAAATTTTATATATCATTTTTGACATATAATTATTACATGAAATCTGAAACTGAAACAAGGGTTGTTGGACTTCTGGCGGTACTCATCGGTATACTGATGATAATATACCCGCAGCTTGTCGGGTATCTGGTTGGTGTGTTCCTCATAGCCTACGGTCTTCTGAAGATATTCAGTTAGTTCGCCGGGAGCCGCAGATACTCCATACGAGTTCCAGGGCCTCACCGGGTTCAAGAACACCGGCACGGGTCTCCCTGAGGACCCTCTGGATTGAGTAGCGCCTCATATACGGATACCTGCGGTGAACCTCCCCAAGGAGGGGACAGCCAAACCCTGAAGTGACCCTGAGACCATAAGAGGATACAGCGGACTTCAGCTCCTGCTTTGAGGCTGCAAAGAGCGCCGGCAGATTAACACGGAGAACATCATCGCGCACCTGGAGGGAACCGTATCCTGTTGAGAGGAGATCGCCGAATATCACAGTATCAATTCCCTCATTCTTTATTTTCTCCATGACGATTTCCTCGATCATGGATGAGCACCTGCCGCAGGGGTGGAACCTCCCCTCGAGGGCATCCCTCTGAAGTTCACTGAAATCCATGCTGATGTACTCGTGCCTCACCCCAAGGGAAGCTGTGAGTTCATCCACCACCCTCCTGACGTGCCCTGGCAGTACGATGGTGCCGGGGTCAGCAGTGAATGCCACGGAGTTTAAACCAAGATTAAAGGCCGCTATGAGTGAAAATGAACTGTCAGTACCCCCTGATAGTGCCACAGCAGTGTCGGGCTCTCTGATGGAGTTGCGGGGTGCACTGTCACTTTCTGTGAGAAAGTCAAGCCCTGCAGGGTATTCAAGCCGTTTCCTCAGCGGTTCCTCAAGCAGGGAGAGCACCCTGAAGGATCCCCTGAGTTCAGCCAGACGCTCAAGTGCAAATTTAACCCGTTCCCTCCTCATTATGAGGTCAATCTCTGATTCAACGTGGATCCTCCTGATACCAAGTCTCTCCCGTAGCCTGCCCACAACCCATCCACCCTTCCCTATTATGATGGACTTATCTGAACGGTCAGGTGCGACTATGAGGAGCTCGTCCCTTTCCCCATTGAATATGGCCTCGGCTATCCGCACCTCTGTATCCTCATGGCCTATATCGGATCTGACCTCCCTTATGAGAACCGCAAGTTCATCTGGATCCATAGAATCCTTCCCGGAATTATTCACCTGAATTGAAGTACCCTTTTTTTATGGTCTGATTAAATGATGGATGATCTGCATGAAGTAAAGTATATTATAGATACGGCCAATATTTAATATAAAGAGTGGATATGGATTTCATCTCCAGGTGGTACCTGAACTTTAATAAAACCGTGTTGGGGGATGCATAGGCAAATGCCAAACATTAAAAGCCTTCTTTTTGGCGATCAGGAAGAGGAATGGGGTTATAAAAGGGAAAGTGAGAATATAATAGTGGGTTATGGCTACAAGAAGTTCAGTAAACCTCCTGTTATAGGTAAAAACCCTCTTCTGCGCTCAAATACCGTGATATACAATGATGTTACCATAGGTGATAACCTCAGAACCGGCCACAACGTCCTGATAAGGGAGAAGACAACCATAGGTGATGATGTACTCATAGGTACAAACACGGTCATTGAGGGCCACTCAAAGATAGGGAGCAATGTCAGCATCCAGTCAAATGTGTATCTGCCAAAGAACAGTTACATAGAGGACAATGTCTTCATAGGACCCTGTGCCTGCTTCACCAACGACCGTTACCCCATAAGGGTCAAGTACAAACTGAGGGGTCCCATAATAAGGCAGGGGGCATCCATAGGTGCAAACTCCACCTTCCTCTCCAGGATCGAGGTGGGTGAGGGTGCAATGGTGGCGGCAGGTGCGGTTGTAACAAGGAACGTGCCCCCATGGTCACTGGCAATCGGTGCACCTGCCCGTATAAAGGCCCTTCCTGCCAAGCTTAGGGTTCCTAACAATATTTAGTTTTGTTTCTTTGTATTAACCAGCTTTCCGGTCTGCAGTGACTTCTAGTGATTGAAGTAGCTATTCTCTCCTGTAGAGCCCCACTATCCTTGCCTCAGCCAGTACATGGCCCTCCATTGCCTCAAGGACATCCTCCTTACCAGCCCCGGGTTCAAGGTCCAGCATGGTGTCAAGGGCGTAGAGTCTGAAGAAGTACCTGTGCACACCGGATGGAGGGCAGGGGCCCCTGTAGCCTATGGTTCCAGAGTCGTTGTAGCCCTGGACTGACCCATCAGGTAGCCTCCCCATCGCTGGAACATTCTCATCAAGCCCCCCTGAGGTGGGGGGTATGTTGAATATAACCCAGTGGGTCCACACCTTTGAGGGTGCATCGGGGTCATCACATATGAGTGCAAGGGATTGGGCCTCCTCAGGTACACCATCCCAGGAGAGGGGTGGCGATATGTTTTCACCATCACACGTGTACCTTGAGGGTATCCTTCCACCATCATTGAATGCACGGGTCTTGAGGTTCATGGTATCACCTAACAGATTATATGTTCCCTGTCATTAATTATTATTATGGACTACAAGGTGAACTCGGCATCTGATAACAGTGTCTTCGTTGAGACGGAGTCCTACAGAAGGCTTCTTGAAGCCCTTGAGGTTATCAGGGAGTCCCGCGGCAACATACTCCATGTTGTGGGCGCCCCAGGGACAGGTAAATCAGCCAACCTCTACAGGGGTATCCAGGAGGTGGGGCTTGATGTATATGAAGTGCCATGTAACCTTGAGTCATCGGATGTGGACGCAGATTATGTGTTCAGGCACCTCTTAGATGAGATGAAGGCGGAGCTCGGTGCAGATAACAGGAGGGATCTTTACAGGAAACTTGCTGAATTTGATGCTGTGGTCTTTGCTGACAGATTCCATGACAGCCACGATTTCTCAGAGTTCATGGGTTTCAGCCAGTGGACAGCCACGGCGGGATCTGAAACACTGAAGTTCTACCTGAGATGCATTCGTGAGTACATGGGAAACAGGGGGGCATTCAGGAACATGAACATAATCTTCCAGACAGCCTGGAGGTTCTACTTCAGGGGTAAAAAGCTGGACATCTTCACTGACATACCCATCCTCTCGTCAGTGCTCTTCCACACCCTCAGGATCCCCTTCACAGCTGTAAGGATAGATTACACCGTAACTGAAACCTTAAATATAATAAAGGCCCATTCAGGTGCTGATGAGGAAGAGATAAGGCGTTACATAGAATTATATGGATGCAGACCAAGAACCGTTCTGGAGAAGATGAGATCATGCTGAGTACACTCCTACGTTCAACGAGAATGAGCTGGTGTGCCAAGAACATCCACATGTACCTTCTGGCACTCACCTATGCCTCAGATGCAGACCCCATCAGATTCATTTCAGGACTCTTCACCGTGACGCTCCTCTGGGGGGCTCTCTATTCACTTAACGACTTCACTGACATTGAAACTGACAGGAACGACCGCATGAAGAGGGGAAGACCCTTCATAGAGAACCATGTTGAACCCAGGGATGTCCTGCTTTTTATAGGCGTACTTCTTGTGGCATCCACTGCACTCGCATATATCATTCATCCGCTATTCTGCCTGATACTCCTTCTCATGGTCCTCAACCAGTTCATCTACACACTCCCACCCCTCAGACTGAAGGACACCCCCCTCGCACCACTAGCGAGTACCGCCACAAACACGGTTCTGAGACTGGCATCCGCCGCTGTCCTCCTGGGGGGTATCCTCATTGTCCCGGTCCCGGTCTACATTTTAATGTACCTTGCAGGTATGGGCACATACCTCATGTACAAGGAGAGAAAGGTTCCGACAACCCTGGTTTCTGTTCTGTTCTGTGTCCTCCTTGCCTGGAGCTACACTGGAGGTTACATCAGCATGCTGCAGATCCTCCTTGTGATAGTCCCGCCCTTCATAGCCACTGTACCACTTTATCTATCCAACTTCACAGAAAGGGAGCGGATGGTGGAGGTGGCTGATCTGCTTTACCACAGGGTTCTTGTGGCATTCTACCTGGTATGCATAGCGGTGCTTCTGGTGGGTTAGATGCTCTTTTCTTTTTACAGTGGAGAATTCTAAAAAATCAGATCAGATAAGTTTAACTAAATTTTCTGGAAATAGATTAAAGGGATAGGTTTCAGTTAATGGGTTCTTCACTGCCACCCAAATATAAAATTAGAAGAGTTTGCCCAGTTTAATGAGGGCCTTTGGTGAGACCTTTATGAGCTTCTTAACGAGTTCTGTGGTGCTCACCTTCTCAAACTCGACATCCTGGAATGCCTCTGCGATTGAATCTAGTTCACTGTCACTGAGTGTAAGCATGTAGTCCTTGACCTTGAGGTACCTGTCTATCTCCTTCCCGATCTCCTCACGGCAGAGCCTTTCGTACTCACTGAGCCTCTTTTTGCTGACATCACCCTCACTGACCGCTGCAGCAGCAACCCTTCCTGCCAGCATACCACCGGTCATGCCGCTTATTATTCCGCCACCTGTGAGGGGGTTCACCTGACCTGCAGCGTCCCCAACAACCATGAGGCTGTCGGCCACAAGTTCCTTTGGCATGCCACCAACTGGGTCCCCACCTATGTTGAGTTCAACAGGCTGAGCGTTTTTTGTTGCAGGGCATGACTCAACGAATTCAACCAGGTGTTCATAGGCGCTCTTATCGGTCTCTGTTGAGAGAACCCCCAGGCCCACGTTGGCGATATCGTCACCCTTTGGGAAGATCCAGGCGTATCCACCGGGGGCCACGCTTCCAAAGTAGAATTCGATGCAGTTATTGTCCTCCATCTCCACTCCGACCATCTCGAACTGGGCCGCTGACTCCATGTCCTTGGGCCTCGTGGCTGTGTTTAGGCCGGCCCACCTTGCAACCCTTGACTCGGGGCCGTCGGCTGCGATGACTATCCTGGCCTTTATCTCAAACTCCCTGCCCATGCACTCTGCGCTGACAAGGTACCCGTCACCGGTTTTCTCCATCCCGGTTGCAAGGGTCTTCACCATGATCCGTGACCCTGCCCTTGCAGCGTCCATTGCCATGTGCTTGTCAAAGACCTTCCTCTCAAGTATGTATCCTGCCTCTGGCAGCTCCACCTTATCTGAGGTCAGCCATACATCTGTGCCGTTGGGGGAGACCAGACGCACACCATCAAGTTTCTTTGTGATCCAGCGGGGGTTTGGCTCTATCCCCAGGGACTCTAGGCCTCCAACAGAGACCCCCTCGGCGCACCTCTTCGGGGCCCCTATCTCTGATTTCTTGTCAATGAGGAGTACACTTGCACCGCCCATGGCGGCGTGTTTTGCTGCTGTTGAACCGGCTGGTCCAGCGCCAATCACAAGGACATCAACTTCAGTCACCATGTCAATCACCTCTCAAGGGCCCTAACAGGGCACACCTGTATGCATATGTTGCATTCCCTACACTGGTCCTCTGAAAATTTCAGGGAATTCTCCCTGACCTCTATGAGGTTCCGTGGGCACACACCTGCACATTCCCCACAGAACATACACCATTCCTTCACCTTCATGGTTATCAACCTAAAATCAATTCTACAGATCATGAATCTTTAATCATGCGGGTATTTATACTTTGGGGAGGAAGTATATATATAGTTCCCAAAAACCCTGACCTGGCTGCCACATGGCCCACACCATAGTTCCTGATCTTTCAATGGCCCTCTATTTATATGTTGATGGGCTCCGGGATAAATTATAAATCATATCCATGACAACAATTATTATGGGAGGTTGAATATGAAGAAAATTTTATTTCTGTTTCTTGTGGCCGCAACGGTCCTTGTATCTGGTTGTGTGAGTGAGGAGCCCCAGTAAGAGCTTCTCTGACGGAAAACTGAACTTCACATATCCCGCATCATGGGAGACCCTTGACCCTGCAGGGGCGCAGGGGGCCTTCAAGAAGGAGGTGGGAATCTCCAAGGACGTCATAGTTTACCTTGGTAACAGCACCTCAGAGCTTGCAGTTGCAGAGGTAAGTGCAGGTGCCGGTTACTACCTGAAGGATCCTGAAACCGTCAGGAGGGAGATGGCCAGCAATGAGGGTGTTGTATCATCCAGCATAATAAAGGTCGCCGGGCGTAACGCAGCAATGGTGAAGGCCACCGATTCAACGACCCAGACGGTCTTCGTGTACCTGAAACTCAACAGGACAAGTGGCTATGCATTCATGTACAGCGGACCAAAGAATGACGCAACATTTGACTCCCTACTTGAGACTGTGAAGTTAGAGTGATCCCTGGGGATCCCTCCTTTTTTTATTAGATTTCTCACTGCTTAATGTGGTCTCTCCTTTATGAGCCTCCTCACCTCACCCATGAATTTTTCCTCACCGACACGTTTCATGGTTGATGCAAGCCTCTCCCTCTGCGGCTTGCTGGCGTACCTGGTGTAGACCCTTATAACAGCGTCTATGTACTCCAGTATCTCATCAACAGTGTCAACACGGGTCTTTATACCCTCAACCAGTTCTCTACCAGCCTTACCGCCTATGTAGAGTATGTAACCCTCTTCACTGGCCCTCCTTGCAGTGTGTGGACACTCCTTTATGCATTTACCGCAGCCAACGCAGAGGTCATGGTTGGTGTAGGATGTCTCACCACGCACGCTGATGGCCTCAACCTTGCAGACCTCGAAGCACCTGCCGCAACCGTTACAGATTTCCTCAACTGTCTCAGGGAATTCAACACCCGCGACACCCACATCGTGGATCTGGGGCCTCATGCACCTGTTTGGACAGCCACTCACCGCTATCTTGAACTTGTAGGGTGCTGGCATCTCCCTGAACCTATCCTCTATGGCACTGCAGATTGCTGTGGTGTCTATGATCCCGCTTCCACAGTTCTCCCTACCTGGACAGGCAAGTGTGGCCCTTACAAGGGGGCCCTCTGAGCCTGTGAGTAGCCCTGCGGAGTTGAGTTCAGCCACTGCCTCCTCAACATCAAAGCCACTCACATCATGGAGCTCATAGGATCCCCTGTTGGTGACCTTGATCCTTGCACCGTATTTTTCGGCGATCCTGACAAGTTCCTTCACCTCTGGGGGGCTGTACCAGCCTGATGGCCGGGCCCTGACCCTTATGAAGTAGGTGCCATCGGCCCTCCTGGATACACCAGGGTAATCTGAGGTCCAGTAGAAGGAGATGTATTCACCACTCTTTCTCCTTCTCTCAAGTTCCCTCTGGAATCTTCTGAGTTTAAGGTCCCTCATCTTCTCTATTTTTGCGGTGTCTGCACCCTCCATGAGTTCAACTGCACCGGCTATTTCAGCGCCCCTCCTGGTTCTCACTATGATGGTTGAGTAGCCTTCGGGGCTTCCAGCGGAGCCCACAGAGACGTCTGCAAGGTGAGCGTCAAAGTCCCTGCAGGATCTGCAGCCCTCTGAGATCCTGATGTCCCCGAGGTTAAGGGTTTCCCTCCTATCGCCGAGGTCAACCTCAAGCTTACCCCTCCGGATGCTGAATTTTTCAACCTCCTCCATTCTGATACCATTTTCCCTCAGCACCTTTCTGAGGTCGCCATATTCGAATTTCTCGGTGCAGAAGAGGCCTATGAGGTAACGTATCTCAGGGAGTTTCACGGGTTTGCCCTTTCTTCCAAGTTCCAGGTCATGCTTTGCAAGGTAGGGGAAGTACTGGAGTTTCCTGAGACCGTTTATCTGGCAGGGAAGTCCAACAACTGCCACCCTCTCAATTCCAAGGTCTCCTGCTGTTCTCAGTGCTTCAAGGGTGGATATGCTGTACTTTGACCCGCTTGTTTCCTCAAGGTCCTCTGCGGTCTGCACAAGGAGTGATACAGGTTTCCAGTGTTCGTCACCCACGACTATGGCGCCGTCGATTTCACCCTTCTCAAGGAGGTGTCTGAGGAATGATGTCACCACGCCCCCGTCCTGGCCCCTGATGGGTCCCCTCCCATGGTAGACCTTCTCCTGGAACTTCTCCCTTATGCTGATCTGGTAAGCGTCTGAGGAGACCCTGGGGCATACCTCGAAGCACATACCGTGGCCGTTTCTGAGGCACTCCTCCCGGAGCTCTGGGCGTCCGTCGAATGATATGATATTGTTGGGGCATATAACGGCACAGGTACCGCACCTTGCGCAGATTCCTGACTCCACGATCTTTCCAGGTTTCCATTTCCTCTCTGAGGGGTACATCTCTGCTATTTTCTCTGCTGGACCCATCCTCTCCAGGGCCTCGGCTATCACCTCCTCGGTGACATCGGTTTTTCTTGATGCGGCTATTGCCTCTGCACTGTCAAGTATGTGGGTTTTGAGTTCACGGGCAACCTCCTCCCTTTCCTCTGGGGGTAGTCTCAGGGTTGCCCTTTCTATGAATTCATCAAGTTTATTCATTGATATTCCTCCATTGTGGTTTCAATTTCATTGAGGGCCTGGTTCACTGCCCTGAAAAATTCAAGCCATTTCTTTCTGACCTTTTTACCGTAATCTGTGATTCTGTAATATTTTCTGGGCCTTGCCTCACCTGTCATCCAGCTGCTTTTGAGGATTCCCTCCCCCTCGAGTCTCCTCAGGAGGGGGTAGATGGTTCCCTCCTCGACCCTGAACCCTGATTCTTTGAGTTTTCTAACAATTTCATAGCCGTAAAGTTCCCTTTCAAGGAGGCAGACCACTGCGAGCTGTATGGCCCCGCGTCTGATTTCCTTTTCGAATCTTTCACATATGCCACCCATCTCATGACCCTCATACTACACTGTTATGTGTTGTGCACATTACTGTGTGGTAAACAGTATATAAGCTTTGTGTCCTCACGTTACACAGATGAATCGGATGAAGGGTCAGGGACACATGTAACCTGTAAAATGACTCTTTTTGTTCATTGCAATGATGGATGCGGTTTCAGTGATTTAATAACCACATTTTTATTGTTTTTTCAAAAAATTTTTATGTTTAACCTCCTCAGATAGGTATGAGGTATTCAGATGGACTCTGTTCCCTTTAAAAAGGATATGAACATGAAAAATACTGTACCCCATCTGATGGGGTTCTTTCTGATTCTCTTCTCATCCGCGGCACTCCTCATGATGGCTGGAGGTGGATGGTCCCCCCGGGACCTCCCCATTCTCCACATGTCTCTTGTGCTGCTTGGTGCATCGATAATTCTCGCCGGCTTCTCCCATAGAAGAACAGCACTATCCCTATCAGTCCTGATAATCCCACTCCAGTTCATTCTGGGATTTCAGGGTCTGCATACAGTTCTACCTCCACCCCTGCTGGCGGCCTATTCGACCAGTCTGATTCTCCTTATCCGCAGACACTATCATGCAGGGCAGACACTGGCATACATCACAGGGATCATAGCCTATGCCCTGGTGATGACCCACCTCACAGGTGTGGTGGAGGTTGTTGAGGCACTCAGGGTGGACCCCATCATTTCAGCTGAGCTCTTCATGGCCGCTGTGGGGTTACTGGGCCTCTATCCCCAGAGGGGAGTCACTGAACCACTCTTCTCAGGAATGATGGGGGGATACACGGCACGGGTGCTCCTTGCAACCATGCTCACAGCCATAACGGTCACAGGAGTCCTGATCCTGAGGGGCCGGGACCAGCTGCCATTCCCCGCAGAGATATTCCTCCTTTCACTGACAGTGGCGCTCATCATAGTTACCATAACCTTCACAGCCTACAGGCTCAACACAGTTGACCATGAACGCCTCATGAATGAAAGGGGGCTCAGGAGGGCACGCAGATTCTTCAGGGATGTGGTTGAGAACCTTGAGGAGGCCGTTGCAGTCATCGATGAAGATGGCAATCCACTGCACCTCAACAGGGCAATGAAGAAACTTGGAATTGACTGCAGGTCCATTCATGATAGGTTCATGGATGCCAGGGCACCCTCATACATCAGAAGCCTTAAAGCGGGGGATAGAAACTTCACCGGCTGGTACATTCCCCTGGATGAGGGGGCAATAATCTCCCTCACCGACATAACAGACCTCATGAGGGCACAGGAGGAACTCCAGCGGAACATCATGGAGAAGGATGCGCTGCTCCGGGAACTCCATCACCGGGTGAAGAATAACCTCCAGATCATCCTGAGCCTCATAAACATGCAGATAAGATCCGCCGGTGAGGATGCAAGGGAGGCTCTCATCAGGACATCAACCAGAGTCCAGACACTGGCCGCCATCCATGAATCCGTGTATGGGCTGGGGAGCCTTGCAGAGGTTAAGATGCATGAGTGCATAATGAGGATATCAGAAAACCTCAGATCAGTATTTGATGCACTGGATGTTGAATTCCACATAGACGCCCGGCATACCTTCAACGTTGAGACAGCCATGCCACTGGCCCTCATAGTAAATGAACTGGTATCCAACTCCCTTCAGCATGCGTTTCCTCAGGGCAGAGGCACCGTGAAGGTTGAAATCAGCAGAATGAACTCAGAGTACTGTCTGAGGGTAATGGATGATGGTGTGGGGTTTTCAGGTGAAAAGAGGATGGGCCTCCAACTTGCACTGAATCTTGCCAGGCAGATAGAGGGAGACCTGAGGATACTCCTCAGGGAGGATGGAGGGGGTACAGAGGTCACGGTACCCTTTAGGCAGCTTCACTACAGGAGGAGACTTTAATAGGTGTGCTCTGTAACATTGATTTCTGCACGTCCTGAGGATTATAAATGTGTCCTGCAACATAACATGGCAGGGGATTCATATGCACGTCTATATTCTCTTTGCACATCCATCCAGGACGTCCTTTTCAGGGGAGGTTCTGGAGGCATTTACAGAGGGCCTCAGTGAAGCCGGACACACATATGAGGTCGGGGACCTCTACAGGATGAACTTCAGGTCGGAGCTGAGTCAGGAGGAGTACCTCAGGGAGATCAGCCAGGAGGCGGGGTCACCATTACCAGAGGATGTTATGGAGGAGCATGAGAAGATCGGAAGGGCCGATGCCCTTGCGTTCATCTATCCCCTCTGGTGGAGTGACTGCCCCGCAAAACTCAAGGGATGGTTTGACCGGGTCTGGACCTACGGCTACGCCTACTTCTATGAGGATGGAGAGCGGGGTACGAGGATTGATATTGAAAAGGCTGTGGTGCTCTGCTCTGCAGGCCACACAGAGGAACACCTTGAGGGTACAGGCATTGCAGAGAGCATGCGCAGTGTCATGTTAGGTGACAGGCTGCTGGGGGTGGGTGTTAAGAATGTCACCATGGAGATCCTTGGGGGCATGGTGCCCGGGGATGACTCCCGCAGGGAGATAAACCTCATGAGGGCCCGCAGGGCAGGGAGGAACCTCTAAGGAGAGTATTTCATTTTTAATGGGGTAATCTGACCGTGATTATCCTATCTTTCAAACCAGGAGGATGTTACAGAACCTCCAGACACCTCTATAAATGCTGTTATAAGACTAGATGCAATATAGTAATACATACGTTGCATTATTATGCCATTTAATAATATTTAATTATTTATACTTCATACACAGATTTTAGGGTGTCACAGATCAGGGGTGATACCATGACCACAATGACCAGGATAAGCATGTCTCTTCCAGCTAAACTTCTTGAGGAATTTGATGAGGTACTGAGGAACCGGGGATACCAGTCAAGGTCCAAGGGTATAAGGGACGCCATAAAGGACTACATTGTCAGGTACAGGTGGATGAGTGAGATGGAGGGTGAGAGGACAGGGATAGTCTCGGTGATCTACAACCACCACACAGGGGCAATGGAGGAAATAGCCGACATACAGCACCACTACAGGGAGTACATAGACGCTGTCATGAGGGTTCACCTCACAGAAAAACATCGCCTTGAGGTCCTCGTGGTGAGGGGTGATGTTGCAGAGATACGTGAACTCACAGAGAGGATGATGGGTCTACGGGGAGTTGAACACGTGAGACTTACCAGTGTCTCAGCTGAAGAGGAGGCGGAATATGAGAGGTGAATGGTTAAGAGTTGGATAACTGCAGGGTTCTGAATTTGATTCTGACCCGAACCACTTATCCTTTCAGGGAATACAGGGATGTTATGTTAGGTTCAGAGCAGTTTTTCAGCTGATTAGATCTGTATCTTCCATCTTATCGTGTGTTCTATCTTTAATCCTCTGGAACCTGACTTTACAATAAGCTCATCCATTCAACAGATATTATATATATGTTCATGAAAAATATTATAATCAAATAAATAATAAATGACATGAAAAAGGAAAGCTACTGGAGTGTCATGTTAGGAATTTTAATCTTTCAGAAATTTGACAGCCTCAGTACAATGAAATCAGAAGGTTTCATGAATCTCCAGTTCCCTAAAAAAATTAGAAGATGGGGGTGTGTATGAATGCCTGTTCCTGAGGAGGCAAAGGATATCTCTGCATGCTGCTGTACAGTTGGAATTTTTTTCCTCATGTGCCTGGCGATATCCCTCTTTCTCACCCTGCTCTTCACATGATGGAAAGGGGTACATCAGACCATCACTCTATCTTCACCCCACATAAAGTCCCTGAGGGTGTTAAGAGGTTACCCCTGGCTGTTAAACCAAAGGAGGCTATATCCTCAGGGTAGTATCCATCCTCAAATGCCCAATCTGTTGTTTTAAAGTAGGCGGTTTCTCCAGGCCTCAGAGTCTTTACCGTGGATGAATTGGTGAAGACCGGAGCCATTCCAAGGGCAATGACCTCTCCATCTGAGTTATAGCCCTTGACCCACACACAGTCCAGTAGGAGTGTGGACCTGTACCTGTTCTGGACCACACCCTCCACCACGTAGCCTTCGCTGGGATCAACCAGCACTGTGTAGTTGAGCACCTCTGCCTGGACATCCCCCATGTGGAGGTTGTAGAAATAGGATGAGCCATCGCTGTGACCCATCATGAACATCAACAACCCCCATATTATGACGAGGGATACCACTATACCTGCCTTTGTGAAGGTCCCCCTCCTCCTCCACCAGCGTATGAAAAAGTTTCCATTATTCTCTTCACGGAAATCCTCAGCCATTCAGATCACCTTTCTATGCCCATGAATAACCGGAACATTCTGTTTTAATCCCAATGAGGATATCATTGGGGCTGTAACCCTCAAGGATGGGGCAATCTCCCCTGAACTTCACTTTCTCACCTGGCCTGATTTCCCCTGAACCGGTTATGAATAGGGGGGCGTACAGTACCATTTCACCACTGGAGTCAAAGCCCTTCACTTCCAGGCTTGGGTTGAGCAGTATGGGTTTATCATAGCTGTTCTGGATTTCCCCCTGGATCTCATATAATCCGCCTTCGCCCTTCTGGATTGTGTAGTTCACAATGCTCACCTGGAAGGAGTCCTTTTCGTATTCTATGGCTCCAGCAAGACCCTTATCGTAACCATAGGAATAGGCGGCGGCGGACCAGATGATTATCCCAAGGACAATGATGGCCACCCTTGTTAGGGGTCCCCTGCGGTTCCACCAGCCGGCAAACTTTCCAGTTTTCTTATCACTACCATTGGAATCTATCGACATTTAACCACCTTATAACTAAATACTATATCCTAAATATGGACAATTAAGTATTTTGTATTTTTATATATTTATTGGTACACACATCTCATAAGAATTATTTTGACCAAAACCTTTGTTCTCTGACTTATGTGATGCATATACACTCTTTAGAGGAAAGATATTAATTAAAAATAAGTTGGGATGGTTAGATTTCAAATCTTATTTCTGCGAAGAGTTCCTCAAGGATTTCTGCTTCTTCTTCTGGTATTTCTGGGGTTCCCTTTATTGTAACCGGTATTTCATTCAGTTCTTTCTGTCTTGTTATATCGTTTTTGAGTGTCTGGATTACTGCGCTTATTGCCCATCCGTAATCTATGTTTTCTGATTGTATTATCCATAGGGCGTCTATGTCCGCATTTTTAGCTTTTTTGTTTTCCTGATCCCATAGATCGATGAATAACCTTTTTCCATCTCTTTGAGGATATTCCTGATCTCCTATGAACCCTATGACTTCTTCTACTCCGCTCTGCAAGAATTTGGAGTGTCCACACACTCTGCACTCTACAAATTCCCCTTCAGACAGATAGATCTTATATGGTCTGAAGAAGTCGTTTTCACATATAAGTGTTTCATAGTTTTTTATAAGGTCTTTTTGTGCGCTTTTAATTTTTTTCAGGGCTCTTGTGGCAGATTCTCTAACATTTTCGTCGGGATCATCCTTTGCATCTATAAGTGCCCTCACGGCTATTGTATCTTCTGTTTCCCCAAGGTAACTTGCCGCCATTGATTTATAATATGCTTCTTCTGAATCATTGAGTATATCTATAAGTCTATTTACGGCTTCACTGTAACTTTCTCTGTTTTCAGAATCAAGAGCAGCTATTAAATCCTCTGGCAAATATGGAATGTGTGGTGGATGTGCATCGGATTCTACTGATTCGTTTATTGTGAAATCTCCAGGTAAATATTTTGGTGGAATTACATTGTATTGTACTGATTCGTTTATTGTTTGGACAGAATTTTTTTCATTATTGTATCCAACATAATCTTTATTTACAGATCTCGGGTTTGAACTGGTCTTTTTGGGTACATATTTTGTCTTTGAACTGGTCTCTCTGGGTCTAAAAATTATGTACAATAGAATCAGGATCCCCATCAGTACACCATAACCTTCTAAACCTATTGCTGATATAATTAAATAGGAGACAATAAGGAATATTGTTAGAAGTATACATCCTCCACATCCATCATTATCGGTATTAGACATCTATATCCTCTCCTGATATAAACCAGTTTTAATCAGTTCTCTATTAATGTTTCAATTATATAATTAAATTATTTGATACAAAGCTATATTAAAGGCCATTGTAACATATACGTCAAGTGCAAGTAATTAATTGTCATGGGTGGCGGTGAATTAAATGAGTGGACTCAAGTTTTCAGATATCCAGTTTGAAAGGGAGCTGGAGGCCCGTCAGTTAGCCATATCCAGCATAATATTTTCAAGGGGTCGTATTGATGGTTTAAAGGGTAAGGTGCTGGAAGTAATGGATCAGATCCCTTCTGATTCATGGAAGAGTTTTCCACAACTTAAAGAAATAAATTCATGGGCCAGAAAACCATTGAATGTTTATTTTGATGATTCAATGGATAGCTTTGAACTTCAAAGGATTGCTGATTCTCTGAAGGCTGCAGAGGATGCTGGAGAAAACAACCTGAAGGCTGTTATAGAAATAAAATCTAAAGTTCTAAAGGAAAAAAGACTCATATCTCAGTTTGAGAAACTGGAAGCCGAATTTAAAGGGACAGAAAAACTCATTTTTAAATGGAAGCCATCAGATTCTCAGAAATTAGCCAGTGCAATCAATATGGTTCTAGATGAAATAAAAAAGGGAAACCTTGAGGAAGCCAAATACAGAATTAAAATTCTGCGTGAAAGATTAAAGGATCTCAGTGAAGAGGCAAGAAAACTTGAATCACAGGATTTAATGCGAAAAAAGGTCCTATCCTCAATAAAGAGGGTAGCTGATAAAATGGGGTGGAAAGAGGTGGCAGAACCCCATCTACAGGACGAAAATGACCCTTCAAGCCCGATCATCTATGAGCTGAAATCATATTCCGCAGGAAAAATGCGATTCTCCCTGACACTTGAGAGAATAGAAGTCAAATCTCCATTTTCAAGCGAGGATGGGGCATGCTATGAACAGTTCGACAGATTCTCAGAAAAACTTAATGAATATGGCATCATGACCAAATTTAAGGGAGAAGAAAAAAGGCCACAGAAAAAACCCATCCTCAAAGAAAAAAGGGCAAAACTTCTTCCCAGAACCCATCGAAGAAACATTTAATACAGGAGATGTTTTTTGATGGCGGTATGGCAGGAAAATCTCAAAAGATTACTGAACCAGAAGGAGGTACTCATCCTTCACGGTAATATAAGGGATACGGCTTACATAAAAGATGATGGAAGCCTGATAAGGGGTCTGACGGATCTAATAAACAGTATCGGGGCGGAACTGGGTTATGACAGAACGGTCAGCTGGGGAACTTTTTTTGACCATGAGGAACGGGGGCACTCACCAATATGGTCCCTTGAGAGGATAACGCCGCTAAAGGGAGGTCAACCTGATATACGTGAAACCGAAAGCCAGGACAGGGTCAGTGACGTCCTCCACAGGTGGCTGGAAGATGAAGTGAAATCCATTGACGAAAGAACAATATTCGTCATAAACTATATCGATAAAATTACAGGGTACTGCCCTGATGGGATGTATTCGCAGGATACAGCAGAGCTTGTAACGATTATACAGAAAATAATAGAGAATATTTCTGAAAATAACCGCCTCATAATGGTATCACTCAGAGACACAATGGTCCCTGTTGAATATTACACCAACTCCCCCAGAGTTGCAGTCATGGAGATACCGCTTCCTGATAAAACAGAAAGGCACCTTTACTACTCCACATCACTCTCCTTAAACAATGTCCAGTCAGACCAGATCGATCTTCTCTCTAACATAACAGAGGGCCTCTACATGAAGGACCTCGAAAACATCCTAAGTGATGTTTTGGCAGAAATAGATGAAAATGGGGAATTATCATCCTCAACACTTAAAAAAATAGTAAACAGGTACCGTATAGGGACGGAAGAAGATCCATGGAGCAGAATACCTCTCATTGGACCACCCAAAGGGCTCATAGATTCGGCTGAAAACTGGTTTCTTGAGAGGGTTATCGGGCAGGACCATGCTGTAAGAGAAATAGTGAATGCCATAAAGAAAGCCCGTGCAGGCGTTGTGGGGCTTGCATCAGGAGGACAATCGAAACCAAAAGCAGCATTTTTCTTTGCGGGACCCACAGGTGTTGGAAAAACATTTCTGGCAAAAAAACTTGCAGAGTATCTTTTTGATACCGAAGAAGCGTTTCTTAGATTTGACATGAGTGAATTCAAAGAGGAACATACAGTATCAAAGCTCATAGGTTCCCCTCCTGGTTATATTGGTTACGATGAGGGCGGACAGTTAACAAAGGCCATAAAGAACAGACCATTTTCTGTGATACTTTTTGATGAGATTGAAAAGGCACACCCAAAGATTCTGGATATATTCCTTCAGATCCTTGATGATGGTCGTCTAACTGACAGCAGGGGACAGACGGTATTCTTTACAGAAAGTGTGATAATATTTACATCCAATATAGGGACAAGGACTGTAGACAGCAGGGGGAATCCAGTATCCGAACAGAATGAACTTGATGATATAATAAACGACAGAAGCCTTTCTGAGTCCGAAAGGGATAGGCGAGTAAGGGAACACTTTACCAGGGCCGTAAGAGAATTTTTTACACATGAAATATCAAGAAGAGAGCTTCTAAACAGAATAGGTTCACACATAATTGCATTTAATTATCTGGATAAGGCGAATTTTCAGAGGGGTATCATTCAAAGCAAACTTGAAGATCTTTCAGATAACTTCCGTGACAAGTTTTCCAATAAGGGTTATAGACTTAATTTCCAGGAAGAGGTGGTTGATTATTTCCTTAAGAAACATGCGGATTCAATATCAGAATTTGGTGGCAGAGGACTTGTCAATGCACTTGAAGATGAAGTGGGGCATATACTGGCGGACCAATTACTCTTTGCTGAAGATAAGGGGCTCAGGGATATAGAATTCAGCGTATATGTTAACGGTGGGGCAATTGAATGTCGGAGATCATGAATTTTTACTGTGAGGTAAGCTTTGCAGTTCCAGCTGTACTTGTAGTTGAGCCATCAGAGGATAACTGGAAGGACATACTCAGGGTTTCAACAGAAATTATTGATGCACTTCCAGGAAGGGTTAGGAGATTATACTTCCTTGGCAGGAATGAAAGGTACCCCGTTAGGACACAGGGAGATATAAGAAAAGGCGGTCCCGGCTGGATCAAGGAAAATGCTGGCAGGCCCCTGTTGATAAACCCTGTTCTGGAGGACCTGGGCGGTGAAGATTTTAATGGCGTTATTCTTTTGCTTTCATCAAAGCTTCCAATTGACCTGGATGACTGGGAGGATACCGATATTATTGAAAGGATTATTTTTATTGACATGGGGAGTGGTGAAATTTATGGCAAATACAATGTGGTTAATCTTTCAGATGTAAGTGTTCAAATACCTTCTCTGGTAAAAAATGATCCCTTAGAAGTTTTTGTTTCTGGAGATGGATTTGCACCTGTTTGTTACAGCATAGAATCATGTAAATCATCAAGTGTACTATTTGAGGAGGGTAAATTTGTTATCAAGATCGAACCATCCTCTGAAAATCTCAAAATCCATCTTGCAGCTATCTGCGATGATAAATCATATCCAGAACTCAATATAAAGCGTCAGAAGAGTTTTAAAATAGAAAAAATAGCTTTTAAACCTGAAAATCCCTGGTTCAAAGAGAAATGGAATAAAATCCCTGACAATTTAAGGAGTATAATAAGATCATGTATCAGTTCAGAGCATTTCATATGCCCTCAATGCAAGAGAAAACATGAATCAGATACTCTTACCTGCCCTGAAGGAGGCCCGATTTTGAGGGGGCTTCCTGTAGGAGGGTGTCTGATCTTCAGTGAAGATGAATATTTTTTCCTGATGGAATCCTCCTCATATCCTCTTGGAAATTCCAGGCTGCTGACAGGGGATGGTAAAATTTACAAATTGAATGATGAATGTTTATGGGAATATCTGAAGGATTTAGAGCCTTATGAGAGGGTTGATGATGGTCTATGGGGATTATTATATAGAATTTGACAGGACAGGTTTTCCATTAATTCAATTTGAGGGATGGAAACACTTCATCGGCTTATTCCCTGTCAGTAAATATCAATTCGAACGTTTTCTGGCGGAAGAGGGGGGATCAAGGTATACTGATGAGTGGTATCGGAATATTCTTAAATTAAACCCCAGAAGGAGCTGGAGAATGGCCTATGGTGAAATATGGAAACTTTTTATGACGGGACTGGATCTGGATGTTATTGATGATTTTCTCAATTATCTTGGCTCTAATTACAGATTACCCACTCTTGATGAGTGGAAGGCTCTTTGTGAAGTTTCAGATCTTATAGAAAAATCGTCTTCTTATCTCAAAAAGCTCTGCTCTGACAGGTCTCCGGAGCCAGTTCTTCTTTGGATTGAACGGGGTCTCTGTCCTCTTGTGAACGAAGGGATTTTTGAAAGGATTCATGAAAATAATGCATCATTTGTTGGCAAACCCTTCCATGGGCTTCTCCCGAATACCTGGGATCCGAAAGAACCTAAAAAGGTTAACATTGAGAAGGGAATGGGAATGATTGGCTTCAGGGTTGTAAGGGAATGAGGTTTATGGTAGTGTCAATGAGGATTTTAACGTTTAGGATGGTGTGAGGATGGGAAAGTTAAGGATTGGCAGGTGCCTGATTTCCACCAATGTCAATGGACCTGGAAAAAGGTTTGTTATATGGTTTCAGGGTTGTCCACTTCGTTGCAGGGGTTGCTTCAACCCGGAATTCCAGGAGGAATGTGGGGGTGTTTTATTAGAAACTGATACTTTGATTGAAACCATCTTCAGTATTAAGGATAAAATAGAGGGTGTTACATTCACTGGTGGCGAGCCGATGGCTCAGGCTGAGGAGCTGGTAAATCTCGCTTCTGCCGTTAAGTCCATGGGCCTTACACTGGTATGTTTTACTGGATATGAGATTGAAGAGATTCTCGAAGGCAAAATAGGGGGGAAAGAACTTCTTGAGTTTATAGATATACTCATAGATGGCAGGTATGTTGAAGAAGAAAGCGCGCCCCTTCTATGGCGCGGTAGCAAAAATCAAAGAGTCCATTTTCTAACAGATCGCTATGCCCATCTTGAGGGCACAGTTAATGAATGCTCTTTAAGGGAGGTGGAACTCAAAATATGTGACGATGGTGTTTACATTACGGGAATGTTTGACTGGGATTTCTGGGAGGAATTCAAGAGGGAGGTTAATTAAATGAATGTAATATGTCCTTACTGTTTGAATGAAGTCAGTCCCCAGATTAAAAAAGGGGTAGGTTACTGCTGTACTGTTAAAGGTTGTGGCGAGGGTCTTCCAAAGGACTATATTGACCCCCGTAATTTAAAGGTTAGGATAGGGCTTATAGGATTCACGGGACATGGAAAGACGGTCTACCTCACAAGCCTGTTTTATACTCTGAGGGTTCTCTCAAACAAGAACATATGGAAAAATTTTTCCTGGCGCACATGTGATGATTATACCCACAAAATAAAATATTCAGATGTCAGGAATTTTGAGAAATCAAAGCTTCCAAAGAGCACCCCTGAAAATTTTCCAAGACCAGCCCTTCTACATTTACAGAATGTGCCCGCCATTGGAGACATTTTTCTAAGCTTTTATGACACTGCAGGAAGGGTTTATGAAAGCACTGATAAAATAACAGATATGGGAAGATTTGTTGCCCACTCAGATAATGTTTTTTTCATAATAAGCTTAAATGAGAGTGGTTTTGGTAAAGATGGTTATGACGCCGGGTTTGAGATGGAGCGCCTTCTTGATACATATATACGGGGTGTATATGAGAAACTGGATGCGGACCTCTCTAAACAGGAGATGGTTGTACTACTAACCAAGGCGGATGAGCTCAACACTTTGCCTGAGGACCTTGAAATTTTTTTAAACAAGGGATCATGTAACTGGTGGATAACTAAGGGAGCAGCTGATCTGAAAAGAAGGTTTGAGGAGCTTGATGATTACTCTAAAAAGATAAAAAAATGGCTTATAAGTGAGGATTGCGGAGGATTTGTTAATCTTGCTGAAAATAATTTTAAAAGTGTTAATTATACTCTTATATCATCAACAGGTGCCAAACCTGTTGGCGATACCCTAATAACTAATCTTGAATATGATCATCCAAAGAGGGTGATAGATCCCCTTGTATTTGCAATGAGGAACCAGTCTTCTAACTTTAATCCTCCTAAATCAGGAATAGAAAGATTCATTTCCAGAATTAGAGATTAGGTGATGGTTTTATGCAGCATAATGTGTACCAGCTTGTGTATACTAAGGTGCCGCCCGGGGAGTCCCCCTGGAATATAATGGATTTTCACACTGTTTTCTATCCGGTAGACGTTATTTCAGGGGGAGACGTTAATGATATAGAAAAAATGATACATAAACCTCAGGTGGATGGTTTTAAAGAGAAATTCACGGTTTTTTTTAAGGAAATAAGTGGTAAAAACTATCTCGCTCTCCTCTACATTATTGATCTCCCTGATGATAGAGACGTTTTTGGGAGGGGGGGATTGTTTTTATGTCATGGGTTCTTATTTCCCCCTGAATTGTGGATGGAGGCTCAAACACCCCTTTCACTGTTTCATCTTGTGGAGGATCGTGTTTTCACAGGCCTAGAAGTTCTACTTGATTCAAAAATGGTTGACAAAAATAAAGGCAGCATAAGGCCAATATGCATTGGAAATTATTCCCAATCAAAGATGGATTGGCCCCCATTATCAGACAGATTTAAATTAAAACTGGTGTTTTACCTGTTTAAGGCGGCCAGAGGGTATCATGAACTTCCTAATCTGATTTTATATGGCTGTTCCGACGATATCTCAGGGTTACTTGATGAGCTGTTCTTTTACATTCCCGATGAACTCAAAGTTAACCTTGGATGGGATTCAGCCTTTGACGGGGGAACCCTTTATAATTACCCCCTTAAAATAGTTGGATTTTATGAGGAACGACCTTATGGTGGAGAACAGATTCTAGTTGACCTGAGCACCGGGAAGATAGATTATCCCTCTGCATTAAGCCACCTTTTCCATCCGGAATCTGCCTATGAGAAATGGCTTGAAAGTTGCAATGAAACACTCTCAAAGGAGGATGTAGAAGCAGCCTACAGATTATCACTTTTACTTGAAGGGGAAGAAAAGGTGCCCATTGGAGATTCTATGCCAGTTCTGAGGAGTTTTGCTCAGGTTAATATGGGTCTGGTGGAGAGTTTGTTCAATGAGAAATTTCTTGATACGTTTGGTTTGGAGGTCTGTGGAGTTTCACCGGAAGTTATGTTGGAATTTATTATTGAGGGCGTTTACTCTGCTTCCATAGTAAAGACCGTTGAGTCACTGGTTATTGACAATTCTCTGATAGATGAAGAGATAAATTTGCCCACAGAGATCACCTCCAGAAGCAAAATTCTGGATATCATCCAGAGAATCTGGCATGGTGTGGATGTCTCTGATGATTTTGGGGCACTTGAACCTGAGGAGCAGTGTGATATAATCATATATCTGATTAAAACAGGCCTTCTTCTGAATTATGATGTATGGGATGATTTTGAAGGTAATGATTTATTGAGGGACTGGATTGATTTAATTGAAGTTTTTAGTAAAACCGATAATTCACCTGAAGTTAATTCAGAAGATTACACTACCCATGGGGAGGTAACTGAGAATGATGGTGGTAAATTTATCTATTCAAGTGAAAAATCTGGGGGGCCATTTGAAAAAATCAGGGGTCTTCTAGAAATATTTCTAAGTTTATTCCGGTGATGGGTTAAACATGCACTAATTTTTTTAGATGTCAGGGATATGTTTTGAAGTTTCTTTTATTAGTAAAAAGGATCTGCTGGCTTAATTGTTATCATTAATCATGGCGGGACAGAAGAGCAGATGGATCTGCGTAATAGTTCTCTATTACGAAGTTAATCCCTGGCCGGTACCTTATATATGATGTGATTCAGAATTATCAAGTGGAACCATGATGGGTATTGACGACCAGAAAATGGAAAAACTTTTGGAAGTTCTGGAAAAAAGGGATGAGGTCAGCATTGCATACCTCTTTGGCTCCACTGCAAGGGGGGATAAGGGACCCCTCGGGGACTTTGACATCGGTGTTCTCCTGAAGGAACCCCTGAAGGGATACGATGACCTCAATTTTCAGCTGGAGCTCATAGATGAACTTGTATCCGCACTCCGAACAGACAGGGTGGACCTTGTCATAATGAACCGGGCGCCACTTTCCCTGAATTACAGCATAATCAGGGATGGAATACTCCTGAAGGACAGTGAGGAAGAGAGGGTGAGGTTCGAGGGACGTATCATGTCAGAGTACCTTGATAGAAGGTACCATAACGACAGGCACACCAGACTGGCGCTCAGGATGATGGCACGTGAGGGTTTGAAGTGAGGGATGAGGTACTATCGAAACTCGAGAAACTCCAGGAGTACCTGAGGATACTCAGGAATTACAGATCACATTCACTTGAGGACCTTAAAAAGGACGTCACCCTCAGGGGGGCAGTTGAAAGGTACCTTGAGGTTTCCATAGAGTGCTGTCTGGATATTGGTGAGATGATCATATCATGGGAGAGGGCGAGAAAACCTGAGACATACAGGGAAGTCATAGAGATACTTGGAGAAATAGGGGTTCTTCCAGGGGATTTTGCAGATAAATTTGCACCAGCAGCAGGTTTCAGGAACATACTGGTTCATATGTATGCGGAAATAGATGTTGAGAGGGTTTATCTCTACCTTCAACGGGACCTGGAGGATATAGAGAAGTTTGCTGTAATGGTTGCCAGGTATCTGGAGGGGACCGACTGATTAAGCATCCATTATTTGTTATCTGGAGGATCAGTTAACTGCTCTTCAAAATTATTTAACCATATTATGTTATGTATTTCCATCATTTAAAATTTTCAGCTTGCTTTTTTGAAAAAACCTTTAACCAGATTAAACCATAGTATATATATGCACATTCAATGTGCAGATAGCAGGAGATAGGTAAATGATGAAACATCTGTATTTAATAGCTGCCATTGCAGCGTTCCTCATTTTATCAGGAACCGCCTCTGCAGCTGACATCTATGTTAATGCGACTGGGGGGTCTGATGATAATGATGGGCTCTCATGGGCGGCTGCCAAGGCAACCATTGGAAACGCGACCCTCTCCGCGGCCTCAGGCGACTGGATCTGGCTCGCGGATGGTGAATACAGGGGTGTTGGTAACAGGAACGTACTGATAGACAGGAACCTCACCATCACCGGCCAGTCAACCACTGGCACAGTGATTGACTGCGAGGGCCTGGGCAGGGCCTTCAGAGTCCAGCAGGGTGTCAGTTTCACCCTCAGAAACCTCACAGTGAAGAGGGGAAACGAAAACCATGGTGGAGCCATCCTGAACCAGGGTAACCTAACTGTCGAGGGATGCAGGTTCCTTGAGAACATGGGATACAGGGGCGGGGCAATTTACAGCCTCGGTAACATCCATATTACCTCAGCAACATTCCATGATAACAGTGCTTCTGAAACTGGGGGTGCTCTTCATGTATCGGGATATCAGCCCTCAGATTCTGCAGTGGTCATAGACTCATCATTCACATCAAACGACGCAAAGTATGGTGGGGCAGTTGCAACAGATTACACCGGTACCCTAAATGTTCTACTGAGGGGAAGCACGTTCTCAGGCAACACAGCATGGTACGGCGGCGGATTCCTTGCAGACAATGCCAATGCAACCGTTGAGGGATGCACCTTTGAGGAGAACGTGGCATCAGCACACGGCGGCGCAATCAGGAACAACTACGGCAACCTCACAGTTAGAAGAAGCACATTCACAGATAACAGTGCAGGCTTCGCCGGTGGAGGTATAAGCAATGTCCGGGCCGCCCTGGCAAATATCACAGAGTCCACGTTCACAGGTAACCTTGCAGAGACCTGGAGTCAGGGATCAGCGGTCCTCAGCTACTTCACCATTGCACTGGTCAACTTCTGCCGCATCCTGAACAACCCCGGCGCCGATGTATTCTGTGAGGACGGCCCACAGGTGGATGCCAGATTCAACTGGTGGGGGTCCAACACACCGGACTTCACTGAACTCACAGCAGGTGACGTTGCTGCAACGCCATGGATCGTCCTCACACTGGTTGCAAATCCATCAACCGTTACCGTGGGGGGCACCTCCCTCATAAGGGCGGACCTTCTCCATGACAGTACCGGCACACTCCATGCAACCAGTGTACCATACACGGGTGTTGTGGGCTTCGAAACAACCTATGGTACAATCACCGATGCTCTGATGAGCGGTGGGGTTGCATCCTCAACCCTCAGGAACCTCAATGCACCGGGGGTTGCAGTGGTGTCTGCGGTTCTTGATAACCAGGTGGTTAACACCCAGGTAACTGTTAGACCAGCTCCACCAGCGGGTATAACCATCAACCAGCTTGTCGCAGCAGCCGTGAACGTCAGGAACCACTACCTGCGCTACCGTAAACTGCCAGCCTCTGTCACAATTGCATCAAAGAGGTACTCCATGGCCCAGTTCCTGGATTTACTTGCACGTGCAACTGTGCAGCTCAACTCAGGAAACCAGAATCCACTGAAACCACGTGCTGTTGGTTACGCCGGTAGCACTGGCATCTGGAGGTCAGGTAAACTCTCAAGGCCAGCCTACGTGTCAGTGGCAGTCAGTATCAGGAACTTCATAAACAGCCAGGGAAGGGCACCCAGGTATGCCTCAACTGTCTATGGCAGGGTGAGCTTTGTGGGCCTCGTGTACAGATACAGTGAGGTACTGAGGTTCTACGGTAACAGGGGGAGGCTTCCAAACTACCTGATAATCTAAAACCCAACCCTTTATTTTTTAACTTTTTTTTTGAATCTCAGTAGAGGTCTAACCTTATTTTCCGCATCACTTAAACATGAACCCTGTTTCATGGGAGTTCAGTGAAAATTTTTTATCCTATAATCATTATATATACTCAAGGGGGTTTACATGATAAAGATAATTACATGGCTCTTTCTGTTTCTTGTGGGGATAATGCTTATCCCTGGATGTGTCAGCGCAGCCGATATCTATGTCAACGCCACTGGGGGGTCCGATGATAATGATGGGCTCTCATGGGCGGCTGCCAAGGCAACCATTGGAAACGCGACCCTCTCCGCGGCCTCAGGTGACAGGATCTGGCTCGCGGATGGTGAATACAGGGGTGTTGGTAACAGGGACGTGCTGATAGACAGGAACCTCACCATCACCGGACAGTCAACCACCGGTACAGTGATTGATTGTGAAGCAATGGGCAGGGCCTTCAATGTGTCCTCGGGTACGGTCCTGGTCCTCAGGAACCTCACGCTGAGAAATGGCAGTGCATTTGAGGGCGGGGCGGTGATGAACCACGGCGAGCTCCAGGTGGAGAACTGCATCCTCACCTGCAACACCGCAGCCGGGGGCGGCGCCATCTACAGTGACGGTACAGTGAAACTAACTGAAGGCTACCTCATGGAGAACAGCGCAGAGGATGGTGGTGCAGTATACAGTAAGGGGGTCCTTGAGGTTACAGAATCAATCTTCAACGGTAATGAGGCCTCAGGGTGTGGGGGGTCCATATACAGCGCCCCATACTCATCCCTTAACATCAGAGACTCATCATTTGTACTTGGCCGTGCAGGGACTGGTGGCGCGATTTACACTGGAGGAGATACAACCATATGCGACTCCACCATTGCAATGAACACCGCAGACAGCCATGGTGGCGGGTTATATGTGTGGGCAGCAGACGCCACGGAAATCACGGTTACTGTGACCAACTCCATGTTTCTCTACAACAATGCAAGCTATGGTGGGGGAATCTCAGGATTCAGAAACCCTGATGATTCATTACTGAATTTACAGGTTTCGAACTCCCTCTTCAGGTCAAACCTTGCAGATTACGGTGCCGGTATCCATGCAGAAAATGTTAACACCACAGTATCAGGGTGCACCTTTGAGGAGAACGTGGCATCAGCACACGGCGGCGGAATCAGGAACAACTACGGCAACATCACCGTTAGCAGAAGCACATTCACAGATAACAGGGCAGCATACGCTGGTGGCGGTGTAAGTTCTTTCCTTGCGGTGCTTGCAAATATCACAGAATCCACTTTCACAGGTAACACTGCAGAGTCATGGAATACAGGATCAGCGGTCCTCAGCTACTTCACGGTTACAGTGATAGGCTTCTGCCGCATCCTGGATAACCCTGGTGTCGATGTATTCTGTGAGGACGGCCCGGGAGTGGATGCCAGGTTCAACTGGTGGGGCTGTAACACACCGGACTTCACCGAACTCACAGCAGGTGATGTTGCTGCAGCACCATGGATGGTCCTCACATTAACCGCAAATCCAGCGGCTGTTGCTGCCGGGGCCACCTCAGTCATAACAGCCGACCTGAGGCATGACAGTGCCGGGGGATACCATGACACATTCTTCGTCCCCTACACAGATAATGTGGACTTCTCGGCCACCGCAGGGAGCATCGATGATGCTGTGATGTCCCATGGAACTGCATCCTCAACACTCACAGATCTGGCAGCACCGGGTACAGTGACAGTGAACGGGGCCCTTGACGATGAAAGCGCCTCAGTGGATGTGAATGTCCTCAAGGTTCCATCAGCCATCACAGTGGAAGACACTGAAACTGTTGAGGGCGATGCATTCAATTTAAGGGCACGTTTAATGGCACAGAACCCAATCCCAGGTAAGGTCATCATTTTCAGGATAAATGGGGTTCAGATGGGGGGTTCAACCACAGGTTCAGATGGATGGGCAACCCTCAACCTTCCAGGAGTATTCCCGCCAGGTCTCTACAATGTGACTGCAGAGTTCCAGGGTGATGAACTCCTCAATAACAGTTCATCCCGGGCAGACCTCAGGATCCTCAGGAAGGCGGCATTTGAACTCTCAAACCTCACCGTAGTTCCACTCTCAGGGGCAGCTCCCCTCAGGATCAGTGTCTCTGCCAGGGTCAGGAATACCGGTGAGGCCCCGGGTGATTACCGTGCAGAGCTCCTTGTGAATTCGGCCCCGGTTGCATCAGTGGTGATTTCACTTGCCGCCGGCGAATCAGGGGATGTGAGGTTCAACCACACCATCACCAGGGATGGTGTGTACCTGGTGACAGTGGGGGGCCTTCCTGCAAGGACGGTTACGGTTAAATCCCAGGGTTTAACTGTTAAACAGATTGCAGCTGCCGCTCTGAGTGTGAGGAACCACTATGCACGCTACCGTAAACTACCAGCATCTGTAACAGTGGCCGGTAAGGCTTACAGCATGCCTCAGTTCCTGGATTT
Organism: Methanothermobacter sp. CaT2; assembly: GCF_000828575.1. Classification (GTDB taxonomy): domain Archaea; phylum Methanobacteriota; class Methanobacteria; order Methanobacteriales; family Methanothermobacteraceae; genus Methanothermobacter. The sequence continues at coordinate 222,406 of NZ_AP011952.1, forward strand.
ACTTGCACGCGCCACGGTACAGCTCAACTCAGGAAACCAGAATCCACTGAAACCACGTGCTGTTGGTTACCTTGGTAGCACAGGCACATGGAGGTCAGGTAAACTCTCAAGGCCAGCCTACGTGTCAGTGGCAGTCAGTATCAGGAACTTCATAAACAGCCAGGGAAGGGCACCCAGGTATGCCTCAACATCATACGGGCAGGTGAGCTTTGTTCGCCTGGTATACGTATACAGCAGGGTACTGGCGTTCTACGGTGCAAATGGTAGGTTACCGGGTGATATAACAATTTAAAACCCTTTATTTATTTTTTGTCTTCAATGATAACCTCTTCATTTATTCTCAAGGGTCTCAAGGGTTTTTCTGATCTTTTCGGTGAATTCATGAAAATCCCTGAGGTGTTCCCTGAGGATCCTGAATGTTATACGGTCATCTATCTTACCATACCTGTGGACCACGATGTTTCTGAATCCCCTCATTGCCTTTACTTTCCTGAAGGTTTCCTTGTCTATTATTCCGGCTCCCAGAAGGTTCTCAAGCACATCACCATCTGATCCAGGACACCGAGTTTCAGGTCGGAGTTGAGGATGGAACATATGTCAAAGACATTTTCAACAGCAAACTCAAGCCTCTTGTACATCCCATCCCTTACAAGGCCAAGACCCCGGAACTCCTCAAAGGTTTCAGGAAGGTTATCATCTATAAGATTTACGCTTTCCTCAATCTCACTTATCTTCGTGAGTATGATGGACTTTCTTATCATGATATTCACCTCATGGGGGCCATGCCGATGTAATCATAGAAGCGGTGTTTGAAGTCATCGAATTCCTTCACTGTCTCCCATGCAATGTCATGGAGGAATCTTTCACTGTCACAGTATATGACCTCACCCCTGAGTACCTGGACCCTCACATAGAGTGGGAGCTGCTGGAATATCTGGACATCGAATATTTCATCCACCTCACAGAGGACTCTCAGCCTGAAATCCGCTGCCTCATCAGGGGTTCCATCATAGTACACTGCAAGGTCTATATCAGACCACCCCTCCCCCCTGAGGGCTGAGCCATAGAGTATTATGAACCTGACCCTGTCAGCGTCCTTGAAACTCCTTATCACACTGAGGAACTCATCAATGCGGGTTCTGATAGATTCATTCATATGGTTACTATAGTCATTCTATATCTTAAATTGCTGGTCATGTACTTTCACAGCCAGATAATAATGCTGCTGATTGAAATGATCAGATCCATGTTCAGAGGGCCACTGAGGCAAAGTGGGAACTCAAATCTACCGTCCCTGAATATCGGTAAGGCTGTCGTGGCTGGACTCATGGTACCGGTCCCTGCAATGGTGAAGATAGGTGAATTCACAGGCAAGCTGTCTGGTGGAGACCCGGACGTGGAGTCAATCTGGCGTGGGATGAGGGGTAAAGGATAAGTATCATCATGGCCAAGAGAATTACAGTGGTTTCCATGACAGAGGCAGATTTTAAGGATTTCTATGATGTGCTGGTTGAGAACCTTGAGTCCTTCAACGGGGAATATGCATCCTTCATAGACCATGGCCCGAAACTCTTCAAGCTCCTCGCGGACTTTCTGGGCTATGAGCACCTCAAGAGCCAGCTCAAACTCAAAATAAGCGCGGCAATAGCCTACTATGTTGTACCCATGGATGTCATCCCCGAGACGGTCTACGGTGCCTACGGGTACATTGACGACATCTTCATAACAGCCTACGTCATAAGGATCCTGGCGGACGTCTATGGCTACGAGTTCCTCTCAGAGTACTGGGAGGGAGAGGAAGACCTTGAGGAGGTTGTTGAACTCTGCTATGAGAGGTCAAAGGAGGTCCTCAGGGAGAAGACAACCGATGTGCTGGAATATGTGGGTTTGATCTGATCAGCTGTTTTCCCGGACTCTGTTCTCCCAGTTCCTGGCCTCAAGGACCCCAAGGATGTCATCAAGTGATTCCTTCTCCACAGTCAGTTCAATGAGTAGTTCAAAACACTCATCATTCCTCAGGATCATGCACTTCTTCATTGATGGCAGGAGGTCCCCCAGTTCATTCATGGTATCCATGAGACCGTTACCACTCACAAGTCCGTTCATCATGAGGTTGAGGCTTTCACCGGCGGGGTTTATGTAGATTATCTCCTTTCTGTGGGTAGTGTCCCCTGCGGGGACAGGTTCTGCTGTTATTTCTTGTTCTATTCCTGTAACCGGGGTTTCTTCTGGCTTCACAGTCAGTGTGTCCAGGGTTTCTTCAGCATCTGATCCATGGTACCGGAGGTAGATCTCCTCAATTTCAGGGTTGTGTTTAAGAAGGAATCCTTCGGGACTCTCCTCAATGAGGTCATGCTCCTGGAGGGTCCAGATCCTGGCATCCAGGGTCCCGGGTTCATCAAAGTGTTCAGCCAGTTCCTCCCTTTTGAAGGGCCCTTTACCCACGATCTCCCTGATGTCCCTGAATATGTCCCATGCCAGTATCCGGTCATAGCATTCCCGGCACTCATCCCGTTTTCCGTCAACTGTACTGTAGAAGCTGGATTTCTTGAGTTTCCTGCCGCAGATGGGGCAGGTTCTGATCATGTCTGATTCTGTAACAAGTTCCCCTTCACCATAGGCCTCGTGGAAGACTCTGAGTTCCTCGTCCGGTTTAAGGGTGTAGGTTTCGAAGGCCGGGTTGCTCTCGATGAGGTCAAAGTCCTGCAGCAGCCAGATATGGCCAGTGATGATAACCCTCTCATCCTCACTTTCTATGATGTCGTCAACAGCAAATTCAACCCCTGGTTCAACAAGCTTTCTTATCTCAGCGAGGGCATCTGCAGCGCAGCGCCTCCTTGAGCATTCCCTGCACATGGGGGAGGTTCCATCGGATGAATTGAATTCTGTGGCGGGTTTTACCTCCCCGCACACTGAGCACTCAAGTTCACCCTTTTCAGGTGCCGCGGTGCTTCCTGTCTGGGCTGGCTCACCAGATACTGATCTGAGCCCTTTAAGCCCCACGTTCTCTATGATGAACTTCTGGACCTCCTCTTCGGGTTTTAACCTGCAGGTACCTGATTCCCCGTCCTGCTCAAGGAGGTTGAACTCTTCGAGTATCCAGATCATGGCTGTGAATTCTGTTCTCTCCACGTCATCCATCCCGGCTGTGTAAACGGCAACTTTAATCTCATCCCCGGCTTTAAATGTTCTGAGGATTCTTTCAAGGGATTCAAGGGCATAGAGTCTCCTTGAGCATTCCCTGCAGATCCCCTGGGACCTCTCAGTTTCGGTTTCAAGCTCTTTCTGGCAGCCAGAACAGAGTTCAAGGCCACTGACGGGTACTTCAGGTAATAAATCTTTTCGCTGATGGGATTCTACCGCTGGAGCTTCTTCATCTATTGTTTGATCCGTTTCCTCTGCTCTGGAGGGGGTCCCGGGTTCATTCTCCAGTATCCCCCCTGTTTTCAGGGCGTTCGGGTCACCATCAGATCCGGCTTCCTGGGTCCATAGGTCATCATTCAGGTTTTCAGGATTATGTTCATCCCCGGCTGAATCATAAGGTTCATTCATGAATTCTTCAGGTCTCACTGCGGCCCTGAGAAGTGATTCGGCTGCAGATTTGAAGCCCAGGTTGAGTTCCATGAAGTCATCGCATTTTTCAGATAACACGTAAAGGGTTCTGAAGCTATTGAGGCCCTGATTCTTTATGAACCCGTTCCCTTCACTGCTGACATGCTTCTTTATGAATCCCTCCCTTAGGAGAATCCAGAATAGCAGGGAGCCGAGTTCCTCATCATCCTTAAAGTCATCGAAGTTGAAGGGTTCCCTTCCCTGAAGTGTTTCAATGGCCTTTAAAATTCGATATTTATCGTAGCATTCCCTGCAGACGCCCAGGTTCTCAGCGCCGCAGTTTTCACAGGATGAAGAAGATGATTTACTGCCGCAGGATAGGCATAAAAGTTTATCTGATTCTCTACAGCAGAGGACGCAGTTATTCATATGGCATACTCCCCTCAATACAGTATAATTTAATGTTTTTACAGCTACTTAAATCATTAACATTTACAGGGTTATAAAAAAATTTATCTATCAATTTTTAGAAACATTTAAATGACTTTAATGCCATAAAAGGGGGTTTTTACATAATAAAACAGAAAAGACTGGTCCCCAGGGGTAAGTCCAGATACTGGCTTCACAGAATAGATGATGATGTCCTTGAAGATATATCTGAGAACCTCGTGATTGGCTCCGTGAGGAAGAGAGGTAAACTTATAAATGAAATCCGATCAGGTGACAGGATATTCCTCTTCAAGCCCATCCCCCTCAATGGCCGGAGGACACTCTCATTTGTTGCATACACCATGGTTGAAAGTGTGTACAGTGACCCTGAAACCCTCTATGATTACTACGAATCCCCCCGGAAGCTGAAGCTCAAGGGTATAAAGTTCTTCAACCCACCCATACCATTAGTTAAATTCAAGGATAAACTTGTTTCCTTTGATTCTAAAAAATGGTCATCAGCAACGAAATCTGAGTACAGAAAGATAGATGAGGCTGATTTCAGGACCATAAGGTCCAGGGCAAAGTTCATAGAGAAATTCCCCGCCTACCTTGAGGAGGTATCCTTCAGCATGGATGAATTCATTCTGAACTCCATCATGGGCCTCCACAGCATGCTCAGAAAGGCCGATGGCCGGAAGCAGATGGAGATAAAATCCTTCATAAAACTCCTTGATGAATTCATCCAGTCCTACGGGATTAACAAATCATATGATGAACTCGAGGAATTCTACTCAATCAACGCCTGGAGGACCGGTATAAAACACTACCCTTCACGGGATCCCGAGAGGATAGTAACACTCTACAACAGCAGAGGGGCTGGAAGAGACTTTGGATTGATATCCCTGGAATAGGAGGCTTAATATGAATGCAGAGAGTATCATAAATGCCCTTAAAAATGGCAACGTCCCCCCTGAGGGGGTGGGCGAGATATGTGTCGGGCGTGAGAGGGAACTGGAGGAGTTCGACAAGATATTCAGTAAGGTTAAGGATGGGGCTGCGGTAACAAGGTTCCTCAACGGTGAATTCGGGTCGGGGAAGTCCTTCTTCCTGAAACTCCTGGAGGAAAGGGCCCTTGCAGACAACTTCGTCGTCGCCAAGGTGACACTCAGCAGGGACGTCCCCTTCAACAAGTTCGAGGTCGTCTACAGGAGCATCGTTGCCTCACTCCGCTGCAAGACAGGCACATCCCTTGAGCACATAATTGAAAAGTGGACCACACAGCTCCGCATGATGGCCCTAATGGAAACTTCGGACCCCTACCAGCAGGAGAGGATAGTGATAGACAACATAAACAATGACCTCAAGGAGGTCCGTAAACACGCCACAACCTTCGCTGCTGCAATAGAGAACTACTACAAGCTCTCTGCACGGGGTGACCAGGAGACAGCAAAGTATGCAATGGCATGGCTCAGCGGTGAGAAGAACATACCCTACACCATAAAGAGACAGTTCGGTGTCAAGGGTGACATTGACCGGGAAAACGCCTTCAAGTACCTTGAGGCCCTCTCCTCATTCCTCAGGGCACTCAAGTACTCAGGGCTCATAATACTCATAGACGAGGCAGAGCACATAATGACCCTACACACAAAGAAGCTGAGGGACACAGCCTACGACTACATGAGGTTCATATACGATGAGTGCAGCCTTGGCAGATTCCACAACACCCTCTTCATATTTGCAGGGACCCCCGAGTTCTTTGAGGACCCCAAGATGGGTGTGCCATCCTACACCGCACTGAATGAGAGGATAGAGGACGTCCTCAACACGGAATTCAAGGACCTCAGGAAACCCATAATAAGGCTTGACGGCTTCAAGAAGGACAACCTCATGGAGCTGTCAGATCGCCTCATAGGTATGCACGAGGAGGTCTATGAATGGGAGGCAAAACCTGTCAGGGAGTCCCTTGATGGTATAATAGCAAGGCATGAGGCCAACGCGGAACTCACAGGTTACATTTCACCGAGAAACTTTGTTAAATCATTCATAAGTGTCCTTGATGTTGTCCAGCAGAACCCTGAACTCCGAAGCGAGGAGGAGATCCTTGACCTCTTCGAGGAGAAGGAGATGGAGTTTGAGGAGTTCGAGGACGAGGACTGGGTTTAGTCAGGGTGTAATCTGATGTCCTCCGAATCACTCAACCCCCGCCTCAGGCACTTCCTCGCCAACAGGCTGGGATGGAGGAGCCTGAGGGAGGTGCAGAAATCCGCCATTGAAGCCATAGGGAGGGGGGAGGACACCCTCATAGTTGCACCCACAGCCTCTGGTAAGACCGAGGCAGCCATGATACCTGTCTTCAACTCCATACTCACAGAGGGCCTCCCACCTGTCAGTCTGCTCTATGTCTCACCCCTCAAGGCACTCATAAATGACATGCACAGCAGACTGGAGTACTGGGGCAACCACTTCAACCTTGAGGTCATGAAGTGGCACGGGGATGTCCCGCCAGACACCAAGCGGAGGTTCATCAGGAACCCCGCGGACATCCTCCTAATAACACCAGAGTCCCTTGAGGTCATCATGGTGAACAGGAGCCGGGATGAGAGGGAGAGGATCTTCAGAAACCTCCGCTACATCATAGTGGATGAGATCCACTACTTCATAGAGTCAGACAGGGGTGTCCAGCTGAACTCCCTCCTTGCAAGGCTTGAGAGGTACACCGCTGTGAGGCCCCAGAGGATAGGGCTCTCTGCGACGGTTGGAAACCCCGAAGACGTCCTTGAGTGGATGAGCCCCTCGGGGGTTGTTGTAAAGGAGAGCTCTGATAGGAGACTCCAGTACAGGATATTCTCTGGTGGAGAAGCGGGGGTCATTGATGTTTTAAGGAGGTTAACCGGCAGGAAGGTCCTCATCTTCGTCCCATCAAGGAGGGAGGCCGAGAGGTACTACAACATCATAAGAAGGTGCCTGGATGTGGACGTCTTCATACACCACTCCTCCCTGAACAGGGAGTCACGGGAGGAGGCAGAGGAGAAATTCAAATCCATCTCAGCGGCCTTCATGGTGAGCACCAGTACACTGGAGCTTGGTATAGATGTGGGTGACATCGACGTGGTGGTACACCTGCGGAGTCCAACAACCGTGAACCAGTTCCTCCAGAGGACAGGGAGGAGCGGCAGGAGGAGCGGCAACCAGAGGACCATCATATTCCATGAGGGTGAGGTGCTCCTCGCCCTCTCGGTTGTCTCGCTGGCACTTTCAGGTAAACTTGAGATGCTCAGGATACCCCGCCGGCCCCTTGACATATACTTCCACCAGATCCTGAGCTCGGTGTTTGAGATTGAAAAACCGGGGCCCGCCGAGATATACAGGGGCCTGGGGAGGGCCCATGTATTCTCTGATATAAATCAAGGGGACTTCAGGCACCTCCTTGACTTCATGGGTGAGAGTGATTTTATAAGGAAACATGGAAGCTACCTCTACCATGGCTTCAACTTTGAGAAGGTCTTCGGTAAGATGAACTTCCTGGAGTTCTACTCTGTGTTCTACCCCACCTATGAGTTCACTGTTAAGCACGGCACAAAGACAGTAGGAACCCTTGACGCATTCTTCGCTGTAAAATACCTTGAGGAGGGTAGGGGATTCGTGCTTGGTGGTGAAAACTGGATTGTGAGGGAGATAGACCATGAAAAATTCATCGTTAAGGTTAAGCCATGCTCAAGGAAGGCGAATATACCTGACTGGAGTGGTGGCGGTGCCCCTGTGAGCTTTGAGGTTGCAAGGCACGCCTATGACATCCTCCTTGGAAACTTCAACCGGGACCTCCTCAGGTGGCTAGATGACGCATCAAGGGAGAGGGTCCTATCTGAGATGGCAAGGGCCTCTGCCGCAGGTTTAACCAGGGATGTTATCCCTGTGAGTGTCGGGTCGGATGTGGAGATCCACACCTTTGGGGGGGAGAGGGTTAACGGCCTCATCTCTGATATATTCAGGATGGAGCATGATGCATACCGTGTCATGGATGATGCCTTCGCGGCGCGCTTCAGCGCAAAGGTAGACTACGATGATGTGGTATCTACTCTGAATGAGATCCCATCCATCATCTCTGAGGAGGACTTCCCCCTCAGGCTCCATGACAGGCTTGACAGGATGGTTAAGAACAAGTTCATAGAGCACCTCCCTGAGGATGTGGCGGCCCATATAAAGTACAGCATCCTCTACAGGCCGGATGAGCTCATGGGGCTGCTTGAGGCCAGCAGACCTGTTGAGGTGGAGGGCTTCAGGATTCAGGTTTTTCATGGTTCTGAGAAATAGACATTCATGTTCTTTTTCTGGAATTCATGAGCTTCATGAATTCTGGATATGTGAGCTCAGCCTGTTTAAGAATTGATTTCAGGGTTCCGGGGGCGATTTCATCATGAAGAGGTATGATCACAATGAGTTTCTTCCCATTTTCATCTATCTTTTTGAGTTTCACATGACTACCCTTTCCTCCAGAATACGTAAATCCCTCTTTCTGGAGGATCTTACAGAGCTTCACTCCTGACAGTTTTCCTTTTTTGCCAGCCATCTATCTTAACGCTCACATGTTCCTCTTTTTCAGGTACAGTGAATCTGCTTATAAGGTCCTGATACATTTCAAGAACATCCTCGTCGCTAAGGAAGAGTTCAAGCGCCTCCTGGATGTTCTCAAGGGCAATTTCTTTGCTGATGCCCTGACTGGCTATGTTGAAGGGCTCGCATATCGCCACGAACAGTTTTCCCTCTTTTTCAATCTTTACTGGAAGCTCAAGTTTAACTGAGGCCATCCCATCTCACCTGAAGTTCACAGATAACTATTTCTGCATTATTTGATATGAATTGATGGCTTAATATATATTTATGTTGCAGCTGCAACAGTTGCTATGACAACATTTATATGGTGCCATCCAGATAACTTCAGCATCAGAACATTGAGGATGAAGTGATGATCGACAGTGACATACCATTCAAGGGGCTCCTATCAATCATACTCAGAAGCCACCGCGTATTTGTGGCAAGGGAGTTATCCAGCCTGAAACTCACAGACGCACAGGTGGCCTGCCTCTTCAGGATCCACAGGCAACCAGGGGTTACCCAGGATGAACTCTCCTGGTTCTTCCAGGTGGACAAGGGAACCATAGCCAGGATCACAAGGCGCCTGGAGGAGCGGGGACTCATCATGAGAAAACAGGACCCCCAGAACAGGAGGAGGTACATGCTTAGCCTCACAGCTCAGGGGGAGGAACTCATACCCCTCATAATGGAGGTTGAGGATAGGTGGACGGACCTCCTCTTTGAGAACCTCACAGATGAGGAGAGGGATACTCTAATGGAAATGTGCAGGAGACTCGCAGAGGATGCAATGAAGATAAGGGGCGTGGAAGATGACAGAGGGCGTTAAGATAATGAGGGGGGACCCGAGGAGGGCCCTCCTGAAACTCTCAGGGCCGATGATAATCGCGATGCTGCTCACATCCATCTACAACCTGGTGGACGCCATATGGGTGGCTGGTCTCGGTGGCGAGGCACTGGCAGCCATAGGGTTCGTGACACCCCTCTACATGGTACTCGTGGGGCTATCCAATGGCCTCGGGGCCGGGGCGGCATCATCGGTCTCAAGGTACCTTGGTGCAGGTGACCCCGAGGGCGTCAACAACAGCGCAACCCACACGGTTATAATAACAGTTGCGGTTTCAGTTATCATCACGGTGATCCTTGAACTCCTCCTCGGAGATATACTCCTCTCCCTGGGGGCAGGGGATGCCCTCAAACCAGCCTTCCAGTACGGTAGTGTGGTATTCGCGGGTACCATATTCACACTCTTCACAGGGGCCGCCTACGGGATACTCAGATCCGAGGGTGATGCAAAGAGGCCAATGTATGCCATGGGAATCTCAGCGGTCCTCAACATGGTCCTTGACCCCCTCCTCATATACACTGCAGGGTGGGGTATAGCTGGGGCGGCCTGGGCAACGGTGATATCCCAGCTTGTGGTCTCACTCATTGTAATCTACTGGTTCATGGGGGGAGGGACCTACACCTCCATCGGGATGAAGCACTTCAGACCCGACCGTGGGGTTGCACTCTCAATACTCTCTGTGACTGTACCTGCAAGTGCAGAGTTCTTTGTCATGTCCCTGGTAACAGCGGTACTCAACGGGATACTTACGAAAGTGGGGGGTACCAGTGCAGTTGCAGTGTACTCGGCCGGGTGGAGGATAGTCATGATGGCCATCGTCCCGGTGATATCGGTTGCAACTGCCCTTGTGAGCGTCTCGGGGGTTGCCTATGGTTCAAGGAACTTCAGAAACCTTGAGGTGGTCCATGGTTACTCCATAAGGCTGGGACTTGTAATAGCCGCTGCCACTGCACTTCTCACATTCGTACTTGCCCCCTGGATCTCATGGGTATTCTCCTACTCCCAGGCATCTGCGGACCTGGCACCAAGGATAACCTGGTTCCTGAGGGTCATCTGCCTCTTCTACCTCTTCCTACCACCGGGTATAATGTCAGGTTCCATCTTCCAGGGGGCAGGGAGGGGACTCACATCCCTCACACTCTCGGTTATAAGGCAGGTCCTCCTGGTTGCGGTATTCGCCTACCTCCTTGGTGTGATCCTGGGATTCGGTGAGGTTGGAGTCTGGTGGGGTGTGGTTGCAGGTGACATCGGGGGAAGCCTCATAGCCTACCTCTGGGCAAGGCTCTTTATAGGGAGGCTCAGGAGGTACGGGGACTGATTCCCCCTTTATGAACCCATCATGGTGCTCATGGAGTCTGGCATCCAGCCTCTTCTAGGGCTGCGGCCCCTTGGAGTGGTGGGCCCTGATTTTCCCGAAGGTCCTCTCGTATTCCTCAACCTGCTCCATGAGCCACACTGCAAGTTCCTTCGCTGTTTCCGGTGACATCCTCACCTCATTCTCCACGACCCGGCAGGCACTGATCTTCGAGATTTCTGTTTCCTCGTCCCTGGGGAATAACTCCTCAGAGAAGAGGAGGACGCGGAATTCATTTGATGAAAACCCCCCAAGGGCACCTGTTATGTAGATGGTATTGAGTTCTGAGGATATCACAATGGGGACTTCAACCACATTTCCCACCCTGGCCGCTTGATGAGATGGTCAGTGTGTGTTTTCCTGACTCATTAAGGCTGTAATGTGCAGGGGACGTTCTTCCGGCAGTTGTCTCCATGGGTTCTTCATTCATTTTCCCGGTAATCTCATCGATTTTCCTGATATACTCCTCACTTTCAAGGATTGCAAGGCACACGGCCCTCCTATCATCCATCTTCAGTCTGTAGGCTGCAGCCTTTCCCTCCCTCTTTTCAAGTAATCCAATCTCCATGAGTTCATTCACATGGTTGTAGACGGTCTTTTCGGTCGCGTCAATCATCCTTGCGATCTCCGGGACCTTCAGGTAGTGGCCCCAGTTTTCCAGGAGCTCCTCAAGTATGGATACTCTGTTTGTATCCCCGAATATTTCCCTGAGCACACAGGTCACTGAAAATCACCTTCAGTAATTTATTTTCAATTTATCATTCACTACACATATATCACGGAATTTATGTATAAATTTATCTAAATTTATTTCATTTACTGAAACCAATATTCAGAACACATACGATAATATATATACATATTGAATTATGATAACAGTCCTCATGGATGAGGTTGAGCTGATTATAGATTCAATGGATCCTGCTGAAAGGGAGGTCATGACCGTTGTGGGCCGTATAGGTGGATCCGCCAACAGGAACTTCACAAGACAGACAATCAGGAAGAAGCTGAGGGATGATACACTTCCTGAGGCCGATAGGGCAATTGATTCACTGAGGAGAAAGGGTCTTATAAGGTATTACAGAAAACCAGACAATTTTGCAACTACAAAGCTCGGATTTCTGGTTGCAAGGAAACTCAAAGAAGAATTTCAGAGGCGAAACTTTCCGGATATGCGTATTCTGCTGCTATTCTAATTAAATTGTTATTTTATGGATTTCAGTATGGACTTTTAGCCCTCAAAAAAATGAATGGTCAGGGAGAAGACCCCTATTCACTGATGGGTGAACCTCTCCCCATCTTCTTCCTTATGTAGACCGCCAGGAGGCCCCCCACGAATGCTGCAAGCACCAGTGAAATGACCATGAGTATCCCTGATATGAGCTGAAGGTAGTCTGCTGGTGCGTATGTGGGTTCAGATGCCAGTCCCATGGGCGCTGCTGCACCTGTCATGTCCCCGCCGGTGTCAGGGAATATCTGTGATATGGCCATGAGTGCCATCATGCCACCGGTGGTTGTTGCCATGAGACCAAGCACACCGACGGCGAGGTAGATGAGTACCAGGAACCCTGAGTTCACCAGGGATTCACTGTAGGTTTCAGCACCCAGACCCGCAACAAAGGATTCCACAAGGAGGAAGACGAAGGCCACAATGAATACAAAGAATATGGGGTCCACGGATCCACCCATGAGGGCACCGCCAAGGATTACAGCGGTGAGTGTCCCGGCAACTGCACCCACAAGTATCCCCAATACCGAGCTTAAAACATTCAGCTTACTGTTCAGCCACTTCAGCAGTGGTTCACCATTTGTATTTACATTGAGTCTCAAATTTACCACCATAAACACTTAATAATTACATTCATGTTTTTTACTTCATAAAACCTTTCCGGTTCAGGGAAAACTACTAATAATAAATCAACATATCTAAATTTACTGATATGTAACCGGTGATATCATGGAAAGTGAAGAGATGGGAATATTCGAAAGGTACCTCACAGTCTGGGTGATCCTCTGCATAATCACAGGGGTTGGGATCGGACAGTTCATACCAGCCTTCCCGGCCCTCCTCAACAGGTTACAGTACGCCCAGGTATCCCTCCCTGTGGCGGTGCTGATATGGCTCATGATATACCCCATGATGCTCAGGATAGACTTCTCAAGCATAATACGGGCCACCAGGGAAATCAAAGGACTTGCCGTTACCTGCGGGACCAACTGGCTCATAAAACCATTCACCATGTACATCGTGGCATCATTCTTCCTCCTCGGAGTTTTCTCAAATCTGATACCACCTGAACTCGGGAGGGAATACCTTGCAGGCGCGGTACTCCTCGGGGCGGCACCATGCACGGCAATGGTATTCGTCTGGAGCAGCCTCACACGGGGCGACCCGGCCTACACACTGGTGCAGGTGGCGGTGAACGACATAATACTCCTCTTCGCCTACGCCCCCATAGTGGCTTTCCTCCTGGGGATAGGTAACATCCAGGTACCCTACGACACCCTCATACTCTCGGTGGTGCTCTTCGTGGTGGTACCGCTACTTGCAGGGTACCTCACAAGGAGGAGGCTCATCACCTCAAGGGGGCCAGAGTACTTCCAGGAGTTCCTGGGGAAATTCGAGAACATAACGGTCATGGGACTCCTCCTAACCCTCATCATAATATTCTCATTCCAGGGGAGGGTCATAATTGAGAACCCCCTCCACATTGGCCTGATTGCGGTGCCCCTAATAATACAGACCTTCCTGATCTTCACGGTGGCCTACCTCTGGGCCCGCATCTGGAGGCTGAGGCATGCGGTGGCTGCACCGGCAGCCCTAATAGGTGCAAGCAACTTCTTTGAACTGGCGGTTGCGGTGGCCATATCACTCTTCGGCCTCCAGTCAGGGGCGGCCCTCGCCACGGTTGTTGGGGTCCTGGTGGAGGTCCCGGTCATGCTCACGCTGGTGAGGATAGCCAATGCAACCCGTGACAGGTTTCCGGCCTGAAAAAATTAATTTATGGGAAGGTACCAGAGGGATGGGCCGCAAATGCACCCCCACCTGAAAAAATTAATTTTATCTTTATCGGGAACATAATGCTACTGGATGATATCAGTAATATGTGTCTACAATGATAGGGAAACCCTCAGAAGGTTCCTGCTCAGGGACCTCCGTGAAGGGGACGATTATGAACTCATACTCCTTGATAACACCACCGGTAGATTCAGTTCAGCGGCCGAGGCCCTCAACCACGGGGCGGAGATGGCCACAGGTGACACCCTCATATTCGCCCACCAGGACGTGCAGGTAAAACCGGAGGCCATCAGACGGATGGCCTCATATACATCGGCACTGGAGGATGCGGGGGTCCTGGGTGCTGCCGGAGTGGCCGGCCCCTTCAGGCTGTTCTCATGCATGAAACAGGGCGACCCACCAGTGGATGTTGGGAGGAGAATTGGGGCTCCGGTGAGGGTTCAGACCGTTGATGAGTGCCTCTTTGCCCTACCCTCTGAGGTCTGGAGGAGGCACCCCTTTGATGAAGAGACATGCAGCCACTGGCACCTCTACGCGGTTGAACGGTGCCTCGCCCTCAGGAAGAAGGGTTACAGTATCTACGCGGTCTCACAAGAGCCCCCAAGGGGAGTGGGACGCCCTTAAAGGGAAGAAGGGTTACAGTATCTACGCGGTCCCTGTGGAGGCCTACCACAGGTCACCGGGTTACTCCATGTCCCCTGAATACTACACCACAATGGGGGCAATAATGAAAAAGCACAGGGTCCCCGTGGTGTGGACCTCCCTCGGGTTCTCCACACCATACCTCCCCCTTGGACTCCAGAGGAGGCTGAAGGAGTTCCTCATGAGGCTATAGTTGGTGTTTCCTCTGGATCAGCTCAGATCCTCTCGGGTCTGAGTCCCTTCCTTTTCAGGTAACCGTTCCACCTTAAGGCAATGCTGCGGTAGTAGCTGTCCCCCGTTGCTTTCCAGACCTGGTTTGCAAGCTGTACGTGGAGTCTGTGGTAGCTCTCACTGGCTAGCCATGCCGGCCTGTAGTACCTGCCGCTCACAGCATAATATGTCCATCGCCCACTGTCGAACCTCCAGTTCATCCTCCTGAAGGTTGATACGCCATTTCGGAATAGGTTAAGCGCTCTTGAGTTTCCTGTGTACCTGTGGACGTTGTTGATTCCCAGTGTGCAGATGAGGTGGGCGTTGAGGATGTAGTGTTCCCTCAGAAAGTTGTAGTGGAGGTAGAAGTTACCGTATTTCGTGGTTTTCACAAGGTTTGTTGGGGCATAAAAACTGTTTACGAGGGAATTTGAGATGTCAAGGTACTCCCTTTTACCTGTGAGGTTGTATGCCCTGGCGTAGTGGCCTGCAAGGTTGCCCTGGGCGAAGCTGTCAAGCCAGCCGGTACCTGAGCCATGGTAGTCAAAGTACATGGGGAATACCGCGTAGCGCATACCCCTGTACGTCCTGAAGTTTGCGGTGAGTTTCTGTTCATCCAGCACTTCAAGGAAGTCTGTGGTGTTTCTGCAGCCACTTGCAAGGTTGGATGTTGTTACAGGGTAAATGTGCCATCCCCTGTTTTTGTAGTAGACAAAGGGGAGGTTGCTCTTGAACTCCGGGACAGGCATGTTCCTGAACTGGCAGGCCCTGCTGTTGAATACAATCACCGTCGTGTCTGATGGTGAAAGTTTCCTGGAGTAGTAGGCGTTATTGGCCTGTATGGTCTTGATCTCAATTATCTTCTCATCGCTCCTCAAGGCCCTCTTACTTTTGATGCCTGAGAAGATTTTAACGGCATACCCAGCATCTACGTATGCCTGATAGTACCTTCTATCACCTGTTGAGGTGTACCGTGTATAAAGGTGGTTTCTTATCCTCGTGTTATTTTTAACGGCCCCCTTGAGGAGTTCCTGGTAATTGTCCAGGTAATATGAGCGGTTCAGGTGGTTGGGTGTCCCGTTGCAGTCTGTGGTGTTATCCACTGCATGGGATGGGTTGCATGCAAGGATGAAAATTAAGCCAAGGATCACTGGAAAAACCCTTTTCATGAATATCACCATTAATAATTTGGTGGCTTTGAATATATAATGTAAGGTTACATATTCTGGAAGCCCCGGAAAACTTTTTATAATTGAAATGGCCATATTATAGAAAAATTATTCACACTTGTAATAATGGTGTTGTCATGTTGATGTCAGTATTACCACCATGTGGGGTGTCCTAACTGGATGATGTAACATTTATGTAACATTTATGATACCGGCCTACAATGAGGAGGAGTCCATAGGGGCACTTCTTGACAGGATAATGATGCTCTACCCTGACGCCGAGATCATCGTTGTTGATAATAACTCCTCTGACAGGACCGCTGAGATTGCAGCATCACGTGGTGTCAGGGTCATCTTTGAGGGGAGACAGGGAAAAACTAATGCCATGCTCGCAGCCTTCAGGAATGTGAGGACGGAGTATGCCATCATGATGGACGCCGACTGCACCTACCCACCCGAGGACTCGGCGCACCTGATAGATGTGCTCAAGGGTGAGGGGGCTGATGTGGTCCTCGGTTCAAGGCTGAAGGGGGACGTGGAGGATGGTGCAATATCCCGCCTCAACAGGATCGGGAACTGTATACTGAGCCTCACCGCCACAATCCTTTACCGTCCTGTGAGTGATGTCTGCACAGGGCACTGGGCCTTCAGGAGGAGGGCGATAGATTACCTTATAGATGTGGGGCTTAGGTATCCTGGATTCGAACTGGAGGCCGAGATGTTCTCAAAACTTGCAAGGTCAGACCTCAGGATAGTTGAGGTCCCCATCTCCTACAGGAGGAGGTCCAATGAACCCAAACTTTCATCACTGACTGACGGCTTCAAAATCTTCAGGACGCTTATTGTTGAAAGGTTAAGGTAGCAGGGGAGAAGATAATTTGGTTAATGATAAGAGAATAGTTTTGATTGGTTCCAGAGGGATACCGGCGAAGTATGGAGGGTTTGAAACATTTGCTGAAGGGTTATCAACAAGGCTGGCTGCTGATGGTTATGATATAACAGTAACGTGCGAATATGAACCGCCAGAATCAAGAATTGAAAATTATAATGGCGTTAAGCTTATACATTTCCCTTTAAAGCCTCCAGGAAATTACTTTTTAAGGAAATTCTATGAGAACCTATCTGACATATACTTCCTTATAAAACTGGCCCGTAAGTTTGACATAATATATTTTCTTGGAATTGAAGTGGGCCTCTTTCTTTTCATACCCAAACTTTTAAACAGGAATCTCTTTTTGATTGTCAATATCGATGGCGTCATGTGGAAGAGGACAAAATTTAATATCATTGAGAGGTGGCTCCTCAAAGTTAATCATATATTTGCCACGATATTCGCTGATAAAATTATACTTGATGCGGAGAGTATGGGAAATTATGTAAGTGAAGCGAGAAAGAAAAAAGCGGTTTTCATACCCTATGGTATTGAGGAGATTGAAAAGGTTCCGTGGGATCCCCAGAAACTTAGGATGTTGAACTATAGTAACATTGTCCTGGAGAAAATAAAAAGGAATGAGTATTGGCTTGTCGTGGCCAGACTCGAACCTGAGAACAACATACATGTTATTATTGAGGGGTTCCTGAAGAGTAACTCAAGGAGACCTTTAGTTATTGTTGGAGATCCTACTAGTGAAAAATACAGAAAAAAGCTGGAAAAAATCCTGAAAGAGGATCTTAACAATAGGGTAATGATGGTTGGCGCAATTTATGATAATGATCTCCTGAATATGTTAAGGCAGCATTGCTTTGCATATATTCATGGACA
The DNA here is from genome assembly GCF_000828575.1 of Methanothermobacter sp. CaT2. GTDB lineage: Archaea > Methanobacteriota > Methanobacteria > Methanobacteriales > Methanothermobacteraceae > Methanothermobacter. Next base: position 239,983 of record NZ_AP011952.1, read on the forward strand.
CTCTGTTGGCGGAACCAATCCATCTCTGATTGAGGCCATGAGCATGAAGAATGTTATAGTTGCCCATGATAATGAATTTAACCGTGAAGTTTGTGGAGACACAGCCTTTTACTTTATGAATACTGAAGAACTGGGAAATCTTGTAGATTATATCGATAGTTTAAATGAGGCATATGAATACAAAAAAAAGGCTTTTTTAAGGTCTATAAATAAGTATGAATGGACAAAAATTATAGCAGAATACAAAAAAGCTTTTTTCGGTTAAATAAGGATGCTTTTGATAAGTTATAAGTGAGAATAATAAAATTATGCATGATATTTTACATAATATTGGTAAGGTGTTTATAAAAATGAAAAAAATAGTTTTAATTCGTTCTTTACCATTCACAAGGGATATCCGCATAAAAAAGGAAGCTTTGAGTTTAAGGAGTTTCTATGATGTTTCTGTTATAATGTGGGATCGAGATGGATCGCTGAAAGATTCAGATATAGAAAACTTAAAAATAAAGAGATTTCCATTGGAAACATCCACAAAAAAGAAAACGACAATTTACATGCCTCTATGGTGGCTTTTTATAGTATTTAATTTAATAGGTGAAAAATGGGATTATGTGCATGCTGCTGATTTTGACACTTTTTTCCCGGCAATTTTTATTTGTAAGCTGAGGAAAATCCCCATAATATATGATATAGTTGATTTTTATAGTGATACAGTGTTATATTTCAGCAGAGTCCTAAGTTTTGTGGTGGCCACTATCGATAAATTTTTAATGAACTTTGCTGATGCAATTATTTTACCGGACAAGGCTCGTCTTGAACAAGTCGGACTTAGCGATGAAAGTAAAGTATATTTCATAGTAAATTCTCCATCTTCCAAAGAATATAAAGATCTATCTATCAACTATAACTTCAAGAGGGAGGATCGTAAATTAAATTTGTTTTTTGGTGGAGGTGTCTCCCCAGAGAGAGGTATAGATTTTTTATGTGAAGCCGTAAAAGAATCTCAAGAATTCTATCTAAGGGTAATAGGCCCTGCCCCTTATGCCTACAGGAAATTCTTGTATGCAACTTATAATAATTGTAAAAATATAGATTTGCATTTAAAAGCGGTTCCACATGAGACAATAATCAACGAGACAATGAATGCTGATGTTACCTTTGCATTATATGACCCAAATGTTCCTAACAACAGATATGCAAGTCCAAACAAGCTTTATGAAGCAATGATGTGTTCTAAACCTATAATAGTTAGTGATAACACTACTATGGCCAATATTGTCCGTGAGGAAAAATGTGGTTTAATCGTTCCATATGGCAATGTTGAAAAATTAAAAGAAGTGTTAAATTTGCTGAAAGAATCTCCTAATTTAAGAAAAAAATTAGGTAAAAACGGCAAAAAAGCTTATGAGAATAGTTATAATTGGGAAATAATGGAAAAAAGACTTTTAGCGATTTATGAGAACTTGTGATATGATTGTGTTGTTGATGTGATACTATGGAGTCCAAAATGAAAATTATAACATTTATAGCAATATCTCTTATCACAATAGTTCTTAATTCAGCAGTCTTAAAATTTCCAATAGTCACTGAATTAATGGGTCTTCTATTTCTGCTGTTAGTTCCTGGGTTTCTCTTCATTGAGATTATTGGAATAAATTCCAAAAGCTTTGATAAGCTACTTTATTCGATAGGAATAAGTGTATCCTTCATATTTCTGGCGGGCTTTTTTATCAATAGTTTACATTCTTTCTTTGGAATTAAGAATGCCTTCGATGAGTTTTATGTTTATCTAATATTTATAATAACAGTCTTCATCTTATTAATTCTGTATAAAGTGTATGCTAAGAATACATATGATTTGAATATACCAAATGACCCATATAAATACATAAACAAATATAATTTGGTATTATTAATCATCCCGTTTTTTGTGTTGATATCAGTTTATTCAAGAAATGTTTATGGAAATAATGTTCCACTTCTTTTTTCCATTTTTATCATAGCTCTTCTACCGATTTTAGTAGCTTATAGAAAAATTCCTATAGATTCGTACAAACTTGCCGTCTTTGTTATTTCTTTTTCACTTTTAATGCATACTTCATTGATTAGCAACTACCTAGTAGGATGGGATATCCAGAAAGAATATTATCTGGCAAATGCGGTTCTAAAGACGGGTTTTTGGAATGTTTCTCTTCCTGATAATTATAATGCAATGTTGAGTATCACACTTTTTGCCCCTTTGATTTCAATTTTCTGCAGAATTAATCTTATATGGGTCTTTAAGGTTGTTTACCCATTTATATTTTCTTTTGTACCTGTTATTTTATTCAGATTTTTTGAGAGACAGACAGATTCCAGGGTAGCTTTTTTTTCTGTATTCTTCTTCATGTCTGTATTTGTATTTTTTACAGAATTGATAGCATTAGCAAGACAGCAGATAGCTGAACTCTTTTTATCCTTAATCCTTCTTGTCATGACGGATGAAAATATAGGAAAAATGGAAATGTCTTTATTATTTGTTATATTCTCCTTTTCACTTGTGGTTTCACACTATGGTCTCTCTTATGTTTTTATTTTGATGCTCTTTATGAGTTTATTAATGGTCATGATCCGTATTCCATTAAGTAAACTTAGAATAGGTGGGCTAGGTGGGCACGCCATTGAAATTAGTTTAAATATCCCTAAAGTAAAGAATGATGTAGAGAATGACCTAAATCTTGTAAGATTCAGTTTTGTAGCTTTATTTTTTACATTTGCCACAACATGGTACATGTATACTTCAGGTTCATCAATATTTGTTGCTATAGTAGGTATAGGACACCAAATCATAAGCAGTATTTTCACTGAATTCCTTAATCCATCTACAGCTCAAGGACTTGCGATAATTTCAATGGAATCTCAAAGTCTATTACATGAGATAGGGAAATATTTACATTTCTTATTTCAGTTTCTAATTATTGTAGGAATGTTCATTTTCTTACGGACTAAAAAATTTAACTTTAATATTGATTATGCTTTCTTTTCTTATGTTGCATTAATTGTTTGTATACTGGCTATCACACTCCCATATTTTTCAAGTGCTTTAAACACTACAAGAATTTATCATATCACTCTTTTCTTTTTAGCACCATTCGCTGTTATTGGTAGCATCTACCTGTCAAAAACGATTTTAAAAACCGAAGAGCACATATTTGGTTGTTTTTCAATTCTATTAACTGTTTTTATCTTATTTAACACAGGATGGATTTACACAGTTTCTAATGATGCGCCGTCAGTTTCTTCATTTGCTATCGATCAGAGAGTCGATTACCCTTATTTTGATTATGCCGAACTCCAAGGAGCAAAATGGATTATAAACAAGAGTGGTAATAAAACAGTCTACGCTGACGAATATCGAAGATTAATATTTTTAGGTTACATACCTGAAAGAACGAAAGTTTTTGATAGAAACTTTGATCTTTCCTATGTTTACCTCGGAAAATACAACATTAAAACTTCTAATCTCATAGTATATAAGTTTATAGGAGTAAACCCAACATTGGAGAAAATTCCTGTTCTTTCCTTAATGAATTCTACTTTTGAAGTATACGACAATGGTGAGAGCATGATTTTGGCTGGAACTACTAGGGAGGGATAATGTGACATTTAATATCATAAAAAGATTAATAATAAATATTCTTAACTTACCACTTTATATTGTCTCTAAAATTATTCCAAAAACTAAGGATATATGGGTCTTTGGTTCCTGGTTTGGACATAAATATGCAGACAACAGCAGATACCTTTTTGAATTCATAAATGAGAATAAACCTTTTATAAGGGCAGTATGGTTAACTGAAGACAAAGAAACATTTAATTATCTAAGAAAAAAAGGTTATGAGGTTTATTATACGTATAGCATTTATGGATACTACATCTCCAGCAGAAGTACAATAAGCTTTGTCTCTACTGATTTTAAAGATGTTAATCGTTTTGTACCGACTCCCATTATTTTCTACCTTGGACATGGCATCCCTCTAAAGAAAATAGGTTATGATGACTCAATCAACTTTTCAGATGGAAGGCGTTTTACAGGCAAATTACTCAAGCTTCTGTTTCCATTTTTAAGAAACATGAATGATTATGATTACATCTTAGCTTCATCTAATGTTGATGCGACGACGCTTGCATCAGCTTTTAGAAAAAACATGGCTGATATTCTAATACTTGGATTACCAAGGAATGATGTTTTTTTCATGAGATCAAATCTTAGGTCGTATGAATCAGATAATCTTAAAATAGTTTACCTTCCTACTCATAGAAAGGAAGGTTCAAATAACTTTTTTAATTTTTTTGTAGATGATCTAAAATTCGTTGATAAAGACTTAGAAAAATTAAAAGCTAAACTTTTCATAAAGTTTCATTTTTATCATGGAGATTCACATTTAAGTTTGAACTCATATAAACAAATTAAACCTTTGGAGGTAGATGACATTCATTCTGTAATCAATAATTTTGATATTTTAATAACTGACTATTCTAGCATATATATAGATTTTTTGCTGACCGAAAAACCTATTATATTTTTTCCGTTTGACTATGAAGATTATATTGAGAATGATAGGGAATTATATCATGATTACAATAGAGTTACACCAGGACCTAAATGTAAAGATTGGTCTGAGGTCATTAGATGGATAGAAAAGTTTAAGGAAAACCCTTCCTTGTTTCTCGAAGAAAGAAGGGCTATAAAAAGGTTATTCCATAGATACAGTGATGGTAAAAATTCGGAACGTGTTTTTGAATATGTAGAACATGAGATATTACATAAATGATAGACAAAGGGTCTGTATTCATAAAAGAGTGGTTTCATATACTAGCTACATTTATAGATCTATTGAAGAACGAATTCCCAATTTTCCTTTTCTACCGTCTGCACTGGCTTTTAATGCAATTCTAAATACATATAATGTCTTAAAGGAAAATATGCTTTTTAATAGAATTAATGTGATAAATACAAGATAGTTAATTGTATAAATAAATTCATTTTTTTTAAGGTACTTATTTTCAAAATAAACTTGATTTCGCATTAGATAGTACATTCTATGCGCATTTAAAGGTGTGAACGATGATAGAAGTGTTTTTTCCTGCCATTTATCTAAATCTTTTATGTAACTACATTTAAGAAGGATTATATGACCTCCCATTTTCGTGATCCTGTAGGTCCAGTCGTAGTCATCAGAATATAAATAGAATTTTTCGTTAGGGTAACCAATAATCTTAACAATTTCCTTCTTAAAAAAAAGACCTCCGTATGGTGCGACAGAGAGTTCTACAAATTTTTGATCGGTTTTATATTTCCTATTTCTTTTTTTAGTGAGTCTATTTTTTATATAATTAGGAATTTCGCATATGTGGAAATTAAAAAAACTGTTTTCTCTACCCATAATAATTTTTGGATCGCCTAATAAAAGCGATTTTGTATAAATTTCTTTTTTTCTGTAAGACAAAAGGGCAAGGGGTTTTCCATAATTAGTTTCCATTTTATCCCAGTATTCTGTAAGAATTCTGAGTGATCCGGGACATGGCATGTTATCATCATCTAGGAGCCATATGAATTCGCATTCAGGGTCACTGTATGCGAGTTCAAGTCCTCTCTTGAATCCACCAGCAGAACCAAGATTCTCTGGTAGATAAAGAACTTCAACATTTGTCCTGTTTTTCGCGTGATATTCCATCAATTTTTCTCTACTCTGCTTATCTGAATTATTATCAACAACTATTACCTTATGGACTCCCTCCCTCAGAGCGGCTTCTATAACCTTTTTGAGTAAGTGGAACCTGTTACCATACGTTACAGTCACAGCAAAGATCTTTCCTTCCATCTAATCACTGTAAAGTATCCTTTTTGGTTTTTCATTATCAAATACGCCCCTTATACCATCGAGATATGAGCAAATTGTAAACTTTATTCTTCTATATTTGTTATCCCTTAACAACATATTCGCCGCTAATGATAAAATCAGATTCTTAAAAAGGAGCATATAAAACCTTAATTTATTTTTTGAATAATTCCTGCCAATATAAGCCAGGTTTCGAGTACCGTAATAAGTTATCCAGAGCTTATCCAGGGAAACTGTGTAAATGGGTTTACCTAAAAATGTTTTTTCACTGAGATCTTTCTTGGAGTCCTCTTTATGGATAATCACACTTCCAGGTACAAGTATCAATTTACCTTGAGTGCCAAGCCTGAGACAGTATTCTATATCATCATGATGAATGAAAAATTCCTCTCTTGGAAGGCCCACCTTTTTGATCTTGTTACTGTTTATGAGTATACCGACAAATGAAGCAGTATCAATGGATACCCACTTCTTTTCATACATTTCTTTACTGAGGGGTGTTTGGATGAGTGGGAAAATTCTCTCAAGGTTTGCATATCCTCTGTGATTAACAGAGATATTATTTTTAGAATCTAGAACTGCACAGCAAATCGCCGAAAGGTCATCTGAAGCATATACAAGTAACTTTTCAAGGCTATCTGGTAGTGGTTCCGCATCGTCGTCCATTAGCCAGATCCAGTCGTATCCGTCCTGGTAGGCTCTTTTGACTCCTTCGTGGAATCCTCCTGCTCCGCCGGTGTTTTCGGGTAGTCTTATGTGGGTGACTCTGATTTCTTCCTGGTTTTCTGGGGTTTTCAGTGTGAGTGTTCCTCCCTCTGGGCTGGGGCTGTAGCCCTCCTGGTGGAGGAGTTCTGGTGTTCCATCGGTTGAGGCGTTGTCTATGATGTATATCGCCTGGAGGGGTCTTGTCTGCTTCATGAGTGCCTCCAGGCATTCCATGAGCAGCTCCTTACGGTTGTAGGTTACCACCACTGCAGCAACCTTCACATCACCGGAAACATCCCTGGAGGCCATCATCTCACCTCCTCCTCAAATACCTCAAGGGCCCTCTTTACAACGTCGTCCATGTCATAGTAGCGGTACTCTGCGAGCCTACCAAGGAGTGTGAGGTTCTCGATTTTCTCTGCGAGTTCCCTGTATTTCCCGTACATCATCCGGGATTCATCTGTGAATACTGGGTAGTAGGGGTCGTTTCCCTCATCATGTTTGCAGGGGTACTCCCTGAGTGTAACGGTCTTTTCTGATTCAGCGGGGTGGAGGTGTTTGAATTCGGTTATCCTGGTGAAGTCGTAGTCGTTGGGGTAGTTCACGGTTGCAGCCTCCTGGAACCACTCTGTATCCAGCCTCTCGAATTGGAGGTCCAGTGAACGGTAGGGGAGCCTTCCATGGGAGTAGTTGAAGAGTTCATCTATCTTACCTGTGAATATCACCCTCCCCTGGAACTCCCTTCCCATGAAGTTGAACTTATCATCCCTTAACTCCAGGACCTCACTGTGCCTGGTGTTTAGGAGGACCTTTATGTTTTCATGGTTGAGCATCCTCTGGATCATCCTGGTGTAGCCCTCTCTGGGCACTCCCTGGTAGGTGTCTGTGAAGTACCGGTCATCCCTTGATAGGACCACCGGGACCCTGGCTGTGACCTCAGGGTCGATCTCCTCAGGCCTCAAACCCCACTGCTTCACGGTGTAGTTGAGGAAGACCTTCCTGTAGACGTAATCCGCCAGGAACCTCACATCGGGGTCCTTATCATTGAGGAGTTCCAGTATGGGGACCCTTGATCCATAGTTGTAGCGTTCAAGGAGCTTATCCTGGATCCTCCTGGAGAGACCCTCCGGGAGTAGCTTCTCCATGCTGTTGAAATTGAATGGCAGCGGCACCTTCACCCCATCGATGAATCCCAGTACATGGTGCTGGTAGTCCCTCCACTCTGTGAACCCTGATAGGTACCTGAAGACGTCCTCGTGGTCAGTGTGGAATATATGGGGACCGTACCGGTGCACCAGGATACCGGTGGGGTCCATTTCATCGTAACAGTTACCAGCGATGTGGTTCCTCTCCTCAACCACCAGGACCTTCCGGTTGAGCTCACATGCTATCCGTTCAGCCATCACAGAACCAGCAAGACCAGCCCCTACTATGATATAGTCGAACATCTATAAACCCTCAGATCTTCATGTAAACCATTTTTAGGGATTCCCTCTCCAGGAGAACCCTGAGGTCCTCTATCTCGGCATCATCTGGAGCCTCAAATTCTCCCATTTCAAGGTTGAGGCTTCTGTACTTCTCGGTGGCGAGTCTATGCGCACCGAGCACCTCTATCTCATCTATACTGTTATTTCTCATGAATTCAATCAACTTATCTATGTTTTCACTGTTAAATGTGTATGGTTTCACAGCAGGAAAGCGGAGTATGATGTCACAGTCAGACAGTAACCTGAAGTTCCTCTTGAAAAGCCTGGTATCCCCACCTATAACGTTAACATCTCCTGTCAGTATCTTGACATCAACGATGAAGAGGTCCACCCTGTCCAGGAGGACCTCCAGATTCTCAGGCTGGACATGGAGGGATGTTTCAACCGCCGTGTGGATACCATCGAGTTTCTCAAGCACCGCAAGGATACCATCCGCCTGCAGTAGCGGCTCTCCGCCTGAGAAGGTCACACCACCCCCGGTTGCCTCATAGTAGTCCAGGTCCCTCAGTATGAGATCTGCAAGTTCCTCCGGTGATAGATCATCACCGTAGACACCCATAGCCCCTGATGGACACTTCTCGGCACACTCCAGATGTTCAGGGTACCTGAATATGTCATCGGGTCTTTCAAGGAACTCACACCCCCTTAAACACTCCAGGCACCCTTTGCACCTATCTGCCCTGAAGTAGACCTCCCGTTCAGGCTTCATGTTCTCGGGGTTGCAGCACCAGGGGCACCTTAAAGTGCAGCCCTTCAGGAATACGGTGGTCCGTATCCCTGGCCCGTCATGGACACTGAACCTCTGAACACCTGTTACCCTCAGCCTAACCATGCCAACCCCCGTGCTCTGAGTACTCAAGGGCCCTCCTCACTATGAGTTCACGGTACTCCTCAGGGAGGTCCCTGAAGTAGGCGCTGAACCCCCAGACCCTCACTATGAGGTCAGGGTGGAGTTCAGGGTCCCTTGCAGCCTCAAGTATAACCTCAGGGTCAACTACGTTCACCTGGAGCTGCATGATGCCCCTCCGGATTCCTGTCTTGATGAGGCCCATGAATTCGCCCCGTGCACGTTCAAGGAAGCTCCTATCGATCATTAGGTCCACCACGCCACCGTTGCATGCCTTGCTGTAATCAAGGCCTGAGGCGAAGTTCAGTATCCCAGTGTAGGACATCCCCTCAAGGAGCCTCACAGGGGATATATGGACGCCCAGGGGCTCCCTGGCACGCCTACCATCAAAGGAGGCCCCTGTCTCCTCTCCATGCCAGATATAGGATGGGGAGCTTAGACCAAACCTGTACCTGCCAGCAAGTTCATCATGGATCATATCTATGATCCTGTTTGTTAAATCCATGACCTCAGGTTCATCCATCCCGTACTTGGGGCCCCTGTTTTCCAGTTCGGATCGGAGGGCCTCGCTGGAGCTGAAGTTATCATCAAGAACCCCAATTATATCATCCAGGTTCATCCTTCCCTTATCAAAGGATAGCCTCTTGATGTTAATGAGTGAGTTCACGAGGTTCCCCATGCCCACAGTCAGAACACCATTGTAGCTGTAGGCGGCACCACCCTCGGCTATGTCCCTGCAGCTTTTGATGCAGTCAGGGAAGAGGAGTGAAAGTGGTGGTGATGGCTCAAATTTCAGTGACTCAACCTCCCTGATAACCCCCTCAATGTACGCCCTGAGGGCGGAGCGGTAGGCATCCAGGAGTTCCTCGAAGCTTCGAGCCCCAGATCTGAGGGCATCAGCCAGTGGGATGAGGAGGTTAAGGGTTGCAAGGTTGTTCTGGTCTGAGGATCTCCCGGGGATGAGGGGCTCCCAGCAGGCGGAGGTCCCGTAGTTCTCTGCATCATCACCATAGTACTCCCTGAGGGCGTCCACAATCACCTCATCATTTGCAATGAGGGGATAGCCGAGTCCACGCTCAATACAGTCAAGGGCGAGCTCCCATACATCCTCAGGTGTATCCCGGTTCACCCTGAGCACGATCTTGGGGTCAGGGAGGCCCAGTTCCATCATAACATCAAGGAAGATCCTGGTGAGGTCATTGCATTCACCCCCAAGGACTATAACCTGCCCTGTATCCCCGGGTAGGGTGTTACTCTTGAAGTCAGGATAAAGGGAAAGTGCCCTTATGAGGTCCTCAATGATGCTGTGGGTGTCCTCACTGGATGGGTAGCCATCAAGGGTCCTGTCAAGTCTTCCAAGACCTATCAGTGGATGACCATAGGTCCAGAGCAGTGAATTGAAGGTTAAAAGTAGCTGGATGGCATCCTCAAGGGTTTCAGGTGCCCCTGATGGTATATCCACCCCTGCTTCAGAACTGCACCTTTCAAGGTAACCACTCACCGCCCTTAGTGTCCTCATGAGTACCTGGGCGTATCCTGTTGAGTCCTCCCTTAACTTATCCTCAAGGATCCTACCGATTCCATCAACCCCGTTTTCAAGCAGGAACCTGTAGTCAGGGGTGAGGTTCCCGAGTCTCCTGTAACCAGGGTACTCCATAACATGTAGGGTTGTATCTATGCTGTAGAGAAATCTACCAGGGGAGGGGGTTATGCGGGCAACTCTGCAGACATCCTCGAACTGCTGGATCCTCCTCTCAAGGATATCACCACTCCCCCCTATGAGTCTGGTTCTAAGGAGAGATCCAATACCACCTCTCTGATAGACTGTATAGTATGCTCTCATATAGGGGAAGAGCGGCGTCCTCCTCATAACATTTATAACGTGCTCCTTCATAGGATACCCATCCTCCTCAGAATAATATATTCAATCACCCCGATAACAATTTCTGTGAGTACAACCGCGATTGCTGCCCCTGTTGACCCAATGAGAAATACAAGGCCCACGAGTAGAGCCAGGTGAAGCACCCCTGCAACCAGGACTATCCAGGTGAACTTCTCCTTGTAGCCGAATGAGACAAGCCCCTGGATACCCAGGATGTTGTTGACCCCCACCGCAAATATTATGAAGACGAGTATCTGGAGGAGGTGTATACTCTCAGCATATTTTGGACCTGCAAGGATACCAACTATGAGGGGGGCGAGTAATGCGATTACCAGGGATGCAATGAAGGTCAGAACACCCATTATAAGGAGCATCTTTCTGAGTTCAAGGCGGGCACGTTTCTTATCCTCACTGTGGACCTTTGCAAAGTAGGGGTATATGGCCTGGCTTATGGGTGATACGAGCCCCTGAAGGGCCTTTGTGATATCCTCGGCCACAGCATAGTAACCCACAACGGCAGGCCCGGTTAGGAGGCCCAGTATGAACCTGTTGGATGTCGTGTAGAGGCTGATTGCAAGTGTTGATATGAAGAGGTGCCAGCCCTCCTCCAGCTGCCTCCTTATATCACTGATCCCTGGTAGGGTGAATTTAACATCGAACTCCCTGGTAACTATCCTCTGGCTGTAGACCCCCACTGCAATGTAACCTGCGGATGTTAGGAGGGGCACGTAGAGGTAATCCGATGGGGACCTCACCACGATGAATATGAGTGCCGTGTAGATGAGGGAGCTTACGATCCGCAGTATACTTATGTAGCGCATCCTCTCAACGCCCTGGAAGAACCAGACCGGGAAGAGGAGGTTCCCCAGGACGAGGCCATAGGTGAAAAGGTAGAGGAGAAGGTCTGACCTGAACCTCCCAATTGAGAGGACCACAATGAGCATGAGAATAAATGTGATGCACATGAGTATGGTCTTGGTTACCATCACCGAGCTGTATATGCACGAGACCTTCCGGGGATCCTCACGGTTTATGGAGATCTCCCTGGTTGCCGAGAGGTTGAAGCCGTAGTCTGTGAGGAGCTGGAAGTAGGTTATGAATGCCACTGCAAAGGCCACCTTCCCGAAGTTGGCCGGGCCAAGGACCCTGGTGAGGTAGGGGAACGTTACAAGGGGGAGGAGATACTGCACCATCTGTATCCCGGTGAGCGACACTATGTTGTCCAGCACCCTCCGGTATTCACTGTTATCAAGTATCCGCCGGATCATCCATTCACCATCAAATCCATTCTCCTGAATATAGAACTTGACACGCCCAGTAAGGCACATCCATCGAATCTGTTATTTCATATTCTCTCTGTAAACCCATCGTATAAAACCATCTCATACGAAAAATTTAAATAATATTACTTAATACTTTATTTTATGAAACTCATAAACATTGTCTCCTGCCTTGAGGATGGCAACGTTATTGAGTGTGGTGGAAATGCCCTCGAGGCCTACCAGGGGATACTGGAGGCCATTAAGGAGGGTGAAATCACCACTCGGGCCACACCGGTATACCTGGTAACACCCATGCCCCTCAAGGCGGGGCTCCTCCAGATACTCAGGGCCCATAAACCAGGCGCCAGTGAGAAGCTAACCATAACCGAGATAATGAATGAGATAGCATCAACCCGGGGCGAAACCTGGGTCTTCATGGACCACTTCGAGGACCTCACAGAGAAGGCCGCACTGAAGTACCTCTGGCTACATGAAAACGGGAACGTGAACTACATGGCGGCCCTCAACGGCACCATGAGAAGTGATGTGAGGTCATTCTACTCAACCTTCCAGAGGCTCAACCCCCATGAGTGCCTGGACGACGAGGCCATTGACGTCACAGGGGCATTCATGGCACTGATGTCCATACTCATGGCACTGGGATACTTCAAGGTGGGCCTTGAATACGGGATCCTCATAACAGGGGCGCTCTGGTTTGCCCTCATGGGCTTCAGGACAATGAACTACATCTTAAGGTGATAACCCTTGAGGTTCAGAACACACATAACAGCTGCAGTGGCACTCTTCCTCATGGTAAACCTCATCCACCCTGTAAATTCTCTGATCAACGGGGCCCTCCTCGCCGGTACTGGATCAGTGCTCCCTGACATCCTGGACTTCCTTGCCGGGAGGCACAGGGGCATCGGACACACACTTCTAATTCTACCACCCCTTCTACTTCTATCACTGAGGAGTCCAGGGATCGGGGTGCCTCTGCTTGTTGGGGTATCATCCCACCTGACCCTGGACCTCTTCACGGTCCGCGGATGCCCCCTGCTATACCCCCTCAATGACACACCCTACCACTGCCTCCGCAGGAACAGGAGGATAAGGACAGGGACAGCCGGCGAGTGGGCCATCCTTTCATTCCTTCTTGTCGTCACGGTTGTCGCATCCCTCCTATCTGTGGGTGCCTTTGACGATGAAATAAACAGCAGCATGCAGAACAGCAAGGGGGAGTCAGGGACCAGGACCCTCACCGTGGACATACAGGTTGATGCTGACAGGGACGTCAATGTGACTGCTCACCATACCAACGGGTCTGAGTGTGTCCTCGTGGACTACCCGGATGACTGACGGCTCCACACCCTGTACTGTAATACAGTCGTTGATTACCCGGATGACTGACGGCTCCACACCCTGTACTGTAATACAGTAACAGAAAAAAACTTCATTTCAGTAATAATAAAATTAATATAATTAAAATAATAATACTTTCACTGCTTATAATTCAGGGAGGTGATTGAATATTTGATACCCGGGTAATATTTATGGCACTGGTTTTCCTCATGGTACTGCCGGGGACAGCGAGTGCAGAGAACGCATCAGACAATGGAACCATCGACGTCCTTGTTATACACTCCATTGAGGGGACAAGGGTTGTGAATGATGCAGCCCACAGGGTCCTCCAGGACTACCCTGACAGGAACATCACAGTGAGGGTCAGAAGCACACCCCAGATAGTTAACTCCACACCCGAGGAGATAGAGGCTCTACTCAACTCCTCTGACGTTATAATATGCAACTACCTGGGGACAGAGGACTACACAAGGATACTGAGGGTCCTCACAGATAAACCCGGGATCCTCAACGGCAGATTCTTCGCAGTATTTGACGGGGCAAGTGGAATAGAACTTGTTAAGATGAGCAGGATAAATGATGAGACGGTCTTCAACGGCGTCCCTGATACCGTTGTGACAGCAGTGAGCAGGGCCCTCAGGGTACTTGAACCCCTCCCATTCCTGGAGGGCTACGTCAACCAGTACCCCCAGATAGCACTCTGGGCACAGGGAGAGGGCTACTACTGCTACAGGAACGTGGAAAGCTACAGGAACCAGATACTCTGGGCAGCTGACATATGGGCCAGGGGAAGGAGCATTAACCTCAATGTGAGCTATGACCCTCCAAGGGCAGCTCCAAGGGAACTGCTCTACCGTGACGGCAGACTGTACGTGAACCTCACAGACTACCTCAGGGACTACCCCCAGGATCCCTCCAGACCAACCATCGGACTCATAGAGTCAGAGAGCAACATGCTGGGTGGTGGAACAGCACACATAGACAGCCTGATAGAGAAACTCAGGGACAGGTACAATATAATCTCAGCAGTTGCAAGGTACGGTGATAACACATACTCAGCCATGGTCAGATTCTTCACCACAGCACCGGATACAGCCTCTTTCGAGGCCAACAGGACACTCTACACTCCACGTGTGGATGCCATAGTATCCTTCAGCACCTACCTTCTCGGGGGGACATCCTCAGATAAGGTCACAGAACTCCTAAGGTTCCTGAATGTCCCTGTACTGAGGGGAGTTATAGTGAACACCAGGACAGTTGAGGACTGGCTTGTATCCAGTGACGGTGTCACACCCTGGAGCATGGACGACATAATGGGACAGGCAGGATTCCCTGAAACACAGGGCCTCATAGAGCCCATAATAATCGCTGCATCAGAATTCCAGTCAGACAACACCACAGGGGCCTACACCTACTCCTACTCACCACTACCCGACAGGATAGAGAAACTGGCAGAGAGACTCACAAACTGGGTTAACCTCAGGGTGAAACCCGCATCAGAGAAGAAGATAGCCATAATATACTACAACTACCCGCCGGGCAAATCAGAGATAGGAGCAAGCTACCTAAATGTCCCTCAGAGCATCTATGAGATACTCCTCAACCTGAAGAGAGATGGATACATGGTCGGGAACATCACAGGAGCAGATGAACTCGTAACCCTCATGGTTGAGAGGGGAATAAACATTGCAAACTGGGCACCCGGTGAACTCGAGAGACTGGCAGACACCCCCGGTGTTATACTCTGGGATGCCGAGGAATACCTCAGATGGTTCCAGGGCCTCAACCCCATCGCACGAAGATACGTCACAGAGGGACCAACAGCATACATGGAGGAACTCCTGAAAATGGGCCTCCAGAGGAATGCTGGGGCGGAGACCCTCATGAATGCCCTGAACTCATGGTACGCTGAGATGAAGGACAACATAAAGTCATCAGATAAAGCCTCTGAGGGGTTGCAATTACTTGAAGTCATGTACACGGCGCTCAGGGGAGTTATAAACGGCAACTCAAGTCTATGGGACACTTTCCAGGCTGCAAGGAACTCCTTCATGCTCCTTGCAATACCGGGCCTCTGTGGCTGGGGAGAACCCCCTGGAAATGTCATGACCGTTACAAGGAATGGCAGAAAGTACATCGTAATACCTGGATTCATGATGGGAAACGTCTTCATCGGACCCCAGCCCCAGCGGGGATGGGAAGCCAGCCCTGAGATGCTCTACAACGTGGGTGTACTCCCACCACACCACCAGTACCTGGCCTACTATGCATGGATAAACACGGTCTTCAATGCCAGCGCAATGATACACATGGGTACCATGGGAAGCTACGAGTGGCTCCCTGGCAAGGAGGTCATGCTCGCAGGCTTCGACTTCCCTGATATTGTGGTGGATGAGACACCTTCAATCTACATCTACCGCGTTGATAACGCAGCTGATGGCCTTGCAGCCAAGAGAAGAGGCCTTGCAGTTATAATTGACCACCTGACACCCGCAATGAAATCAACAACCCTCTACGGAGAACTGCTACAGCTCAAAAACCTCATAGAGGGATACAAGAACGCACAGGATGAGCAGCTCAAAGAGAGGTACCTCTCCGAGATAAGAACCACGGCAGTCGGGGCAAAGCTTGAAGAGGAAATCGGCCTCAGCATTGAAAACTCGACAGCAGATAAGCTCATACCCGCACTGTCCGCCTATCTCCTCAGGATAGAGGGCACCCTCATACCCTACGGCCTCCACACCTTTGGAAGGGAGTGGAGCAACGATGCAATAGGCTACATGGTCACATCAATGATAACACAGGATGGATCATTCTACAGGATACTGGCAGCAGAATACGGATGGATATACGAGGAACTCACACCTGATCAGCTCTCCATACTTGAGAACCGGACACTTGGAATGGTCCAGGCACTCCTCAATGGATCAGAACCAGAGAACCTGACATCCTCACCGGACATCCTTGCAGTCCTAAGGAGTGCAGCTGAATACATATCACTCATCAGAAAGAGCACAGAGATGGAGATGTCATCACTTCTAAACGCCCTCAGGGGCGGCTACGTGGAACCTGGACTCGGAAAGGAGCCCCTCATGAATCCATCAGTCCTCCCCACCGGCAGGAACTTCTACACCATCGATCCAAGCATAGTACCCACATCAGCAGCATACAAACTCGGCTCCGAGATCGTCAGGAAGGTCCTCGCCACCTACACCGAGCTTCCAGAGAAGCTGGCAGTTGTGATCTGGGGAGTGGACACAGCAAGGGACGATGGTGCAATGGTGGGCTTCGTCCTGAACCTTCTGGGTGTTAAACCGGTGTGGAGCAGTTCAGGAACGGTGACCGGGGTGACCCTAATACCCCTGAGTGAACTTGGAAGACCAAGGATAGACGCTGTTGTCACAGTGAGCGGACTCTTCAGGGATGTCTATGGACAGGCAGCCATAACAATGGACAGGGCCTTCAGGCTGGCCCTCGCAGCATCTTACAACACCATACTCTCAGAACAGCCCGGTGTATCCGAGGCTCTGGAGGCTGCAGTTAAACCTCTCAGGACCATAAAACTCTTCCAGGCGGGAAATGACCCCATCGAGATGAACAGGGTGGCGGAGCACTGGCTTGAACTCGTCATCAAGTACATGAACGCAGGGATGAATGCATCCACAGCAGGTAACATGGCCATCTACAGGATATTCGCCCCACCCCTCGGATCCTACGGTACAGGGGTTAAGGAGGCAGGTGAAATGTCCTGGACCTACAACAGTACAGATGAACTCGCCGACTTATTCATGAGCCGCATGGGAACATCCTACTCAGAGGCCGGGTGGGGTGTTAAGAACACTGACCTCTTTGCAGATCTCCTTAAGGATGTCTCAGCGGTCTACCAGGGAAGAAGCACCTACCTTGTGGGTGTGGCGGAGAACGATGACATGGCAGACTACCTTGGAGGACTATCACTTGCGATAAGGAAGCTCACAGGCAGTTCACCCGCGGTTAACATAATAACATCCGCAGGAGGAACCAGCGAGATCATTTCACTTCAGGGGGCACTGGCCCTTGATATGAGGACAAGGTACCTCAACCCTGAGTACGTGAGGTCACTCATCTCTGAGGGCTACGCAGGGGCCAACAGATTATCATCCGCTGTGAGGTCCCTCTGGTTGTGGCAGAGCACAGCCCCTGGAAGTGTTCCATCATGGACCTGGGATGAACTCATGGACACCTACGTCAGGGATGTTAATGGACTGGGTATTAGAGACTGGCTTTCAGGCAGGAACTCCTATGCAATGATATCCATTACAGGTACAATGCTCACAGCCGCCCATGAAGGCTACTGGAAGCCTGATGAGGGAACACTCAGGCTGCTGGCATCCACATGGGCATCACTAACAGCAGAAAACGGTGTCGCATGCTGTGACTGCAGCTGCGGTAACATTGCAATGATGCAGTGGGCCATGCAGTATGTGAATCCTGATCTTCTCTCAAGGGTCAAGGAGAAGCTGTATGCTGCCACAAAGAGCGCAGCCTTCACACCATCATCTGATGGTGGATCCACACCGACAGTACCCTCAAATCCAGGAAATCCACAGTCACCAGGCACATCCTCTGATGATATGGGATCACAGCAGCAGCGTGGATCACATAGTTCAGCTGTTTCAACATTAACACCTGGAATGGAGGCAGCTACATACTCTAAACCTGGTGAAACATCAGCTAAGGCCTATGAGGTTAGCAGAGCCTCAGATTCAGTGAACTTAAGGACTGGAATACCGGTCTATGCAATAGTGGGTATCGTGGCGATAGTGGCTCTTTTAGGGCTTGGATACTTCTTTGGCCCTGGAAGAAAATGAATCCCACCCCCACATATTTTTTTTAAGTGATGTTCATTTATTGATGTCAGGTTCACATGAAGCAGATTACTGGCTTCTGTTGGTAAGTTTATTCGGGATCTGTGCATGGGATGATCCGGTTTACGCTTGTTACTCAGGACTTCCTCATCATCTCTCTACCATGGAGAAATAATGCACAGAGGAATGAGAGCAATTTCCCTATGTTCTCAATGTACTGCACTGATGTGTATACAGCATCACCCACCTTCACCACCCTTGCCTCATCATCAATCTGCATGATGGCCTCACCCTCAGGGATGTAGTGGACCTCCATGGACCCCCTCAGGCGGTGGGGGCAGTGATGCCTCACCTTCTCTCAGCAGGGCATGGGCGAGGCTGAAGTTCATCTCAGAGGGTCATTCTTCGGGTGGAGGATCCCAGAGAGCAGGGTAGCATCCGGGACCCTCTCATATTCGCGGCCAGGAGGGTTCTTAACATTCAGATAAACCATCACCAGTCAGGAATCACATGTAGTCCTTCTTAGCCAACATTCAGATAAACCATCATCGGTCAGCACATGTAGTCCTTCTTAGCCAACATTCAGATAAACCATCATCGGTCAGCACATGTAGTCCTTCTTAGCCAACATTCAGATAAACCATCACCAGTCAGGAATCACATGTAGAAGTCCTTCTTAACCCGCCTGGCCTCTTCTGGCTTTCCCTGGGGGTGGTAAATGTAATCTGCACTGAGGACTATGCGGCCATTCCCTTCTCTCAGGGTGAAGTTCCCGCCGAAGAAGGTCTCAACACCGTTTATCCTGAAGTCACCGGTGAAGTTTCTTCCATCATTCATGAAACTCCCACCTCCAGTCCAGGCGGCACAGGTCATGCTGTAGTGTCCCCGGAGGGGTGTGCTGAACATTGCAGACTTCAGGTCACCACTCAGGAGTGATAGAACTGTATCCCAGGTGACGTCGATGTGGTCTATGTGGCCCGTTCCACTCAACCCGCTCTCATTGTAGCATATCCTGGTACCGTTGACCTCATGGGTGTCAAGGTTCTCTGCACCGGGGAGCACTATCTGGAACCTGAAGTCCCTCCCCCTACCATTTATTGAGTAGTAGCCACCCAGGGAACCCTCACCCGGCTTATTTGCCGGGATTGATGTGTATGATGTGTAACTGTAGGGTATCTGTGCGAATATTGCATCATCGAAGACCTCAACCGCAAGTACCGTGACTATTATGAGTCCAGCTATAACACCTGCAACTATCAGAATCCTCCTATCCATGGGAAACCTCCATCCTGTCATCGGTATTTAACAATCTCCATCCTCCTGACGGTTCTTCCATCACCCCAGCTGCCCATGCCAAGGAGCCTCCCGGTATCGGCGTCCGCGAGTGTTTTATTTTCACGTGCAAGTTCCATCATCATATCCAGGACCTTCCAGTAGCCACTGTAGTCCAGGTTGTCAACCAGTAACCCGAATTCATCTGAAACTGCAAGTGGTGAGATGTGGTCAGCCACCAGGTTGCGGTCTGAGCGCACAAGGAGGAACAGCTTCCTGTCCCCGGGTATCTGGGGTGTGGACCTCATTATCCTGTAGGAGTCCGCCGTCCCTGTTATATTATCCCTGTCCCCGGCCATAACCACAAGCAGTGTGTCTGGGGGGACACCGCTGAGGTTCTCGAATTTCCTGCCCCCCTCAGAGTCCCCTGTCTGCACCACCAGGATACCATCAGGGTCCGGTATATCCTCCCGGGATGCCAGGTTGAGGGCTATTATGCCCCCGGCTGAGTGGCCTGCAAGGAAGAGTTCACCGTTCCATTCACCCCCCACTCTCCTGAGGGCCTCCCCAATCGCATCCGCGGCATTATCGGTGAAGGCATCTGATGCTGTATCCAGAAGGTTCTGGTAGCGCGGGTAGATTACGATGTTCCCCTCCCTCACAAGGTGCCTTATCCAGGCCATGTAGAAGAGGGGCTCCGTGGCGGCCCAGCCATGGATGAATACCACGACAGGGTAACTCCCTGGTTCTGATGGTTTGAAGATCCAGTACCTCTGGCTTCCCTCACCGTGGCTCTCGGTTATCATCCCGTAACCCGGTTCATCAGTGACCCCGCCGCTGAGGGCTGTGCTTGAGGGGATCATCAGGATCATGGAGAGGAGGATAGCTGTCCATATTTTCATGGATCTTCACCGGTTGACCTTCTGTTACTCATTGGTTAAATAACTGCATGGGTTCCCTTCACATGTTCTCCTGCCCATGACAGTTTTTTCACGGACCGGATCTCAAGCCGCATCTGACTTTTCAGTCCCCTTCATCAGACCTCAGAGGATCCTTTCACTGTCCAGGCACACCCTTGCACCGCATGATGGGCATACAAGATAGTAAAACCGTTCCCGGTGGCTCCCATGAAGT
This sequence comes from Methanothermobacter sp. CaT2, assembly GCF_000828575.1. Taxonomy (GTDB): domain Archaea; phylum Methanobacteriota; class Methanobacteria; order Methanobacteriales; family Methanothermobacteraceae; genus Methanothermobacter. The sequence continues at coordinate 260,660 of NZ_AP011952.1, forward strand.
TCGGATGATACATTGGCCCTGCAGAGAGGGCAGAGGAAACGTTTCATACATCAACCCCCAACCACATAAAGTGCTGGAAAACTCATTGAATATAATTTTCTGAGTGAATGTTAATAAATGCTTACCCCCACTGTAATTCACTTAGAAGCAGAACAGTGAATGTTAATAAATGCCCGTCTCAATCAGTAATTCACTTCGAACCAGAACCTTTTCACTGATACTCAACCCAGTTAATAACTCATTTCGAAGATTTTATTAATAATGGGGGATATAACGTTCCATGGGATTGAAGATGGAGTGGTCTGATTCTGTTCTTTTTGCAAGGAGGATCTCAGTTTCTGCCTCAGCAACCGTGATTGTGATATCATCACTTATACTTGCAGGCTGGGCAGCCGGTAACCAGCATCTCATGGGCAGTGTCCTGGGATCCCCACCCACACAGCCGGTGACCGCCATCCTCTTCATACCCCTGGCAGCTTCCCTCATAGCCCTCGCAAGGGGTTTCAGGGGTCCTGCGATACTTACAGGGACATTTCTCCTGGTATTCTACCTCCTGACAATTTCCGCTTACATCCAGGGTGCTGAATACGGGTATAACTCGAGGCTCATAACATCCGTTCTCTTCCTGATATACGCCGCTGTCCTGTTTCTCTTCTCAACATCAAGGTTCAGCGTGGCCCAGATAATCACCTTCCCGGCTGGTGTGATCTCCTACTGCGTCCTGGTGGGCTACGTGGCGGGTATCGGTGTCTATGGAGAGTACTTCCTCATGGCACTCTACACTGCGGTGCTCCACATACTCATAGCCGTATCCATACTCTCCCTCTTTCCCGAGAGGGGGGTTATGGCGCCCCTCCACGCATCATTTGTTGGTGGCCACATAGTCAGGCTCATACTTCCAGTGATGATAGCCAGTATAACCGTCCTGGGCCTTCTGACGCTTAAGATGAGGTATCACATGTTCCCGGGTTTCGGTGAGGTCTTCCTCATGGGCATGACAGTATCCCTCATAATAGTCTCCGTCATAATCGTCGCGGCGGAACTCAACAGGATTGATCTTAAAAGGAAAACCTACAGGAGGGACCTCAGGAGGACCCAGCGATTCTTCAGGGACGTCCTTGAGAACCTGGCAGAGGCCGTTGCAGTGTTCGACGCTGAGGGGAACATCTTATACCAGAACACGGCAATGAAGAGGCTGGGAGTTGTGGATTTTCCTGAGTACAGCGGCGAAAGGAGGCCGGTGATAATTGACAGGACGGACCTCAAGGGTAGGCACTACACCGGCTGGATGGTCCCGAGGTTTCAGGGTGATGAATATGCCGGGTTCATAGTCTCACTAACAGACATAACAGACCTCATACTGGCCAAGAGGTCCCTTGAGGATACACTCATGGAGAGGGACGCCCTTCTTGCTGAGGTCCATCACAGGGTCAAGAATAACCTCCAGATCATAATAAGCCTCCTTAACATCCAGGCCATGAATGCAGATGATGATACCCGCAGGATCCTGATGGATACCCAGAGCAGGGTGAGGGCAATGGCAATCATCCACGAGACCCTCTATGACAGCGGGGACTTTTCAGGTGTTCTGATGGATTCATTCATAACCAGGCTAATGGAGAGACTGATAACGGTGCACTCAGCCCACGGGGTGCACTTCAGGGTGGATGCTGATGTCCGCCTGAACCTTGAAACAGCCATACCACTGGCACTCTTCATCAACGAGGCCCTCACAAACTCCATAAGACATGCCTTCCCTGAGGGAGAGGGCATGATTGATGTTCGCATCACCTCCAATGACCATCTTCACCTGACAGCTGCAGATGATGGTGTCGGTATCGAAAACCCACCCGCCGGTACCGTGGGCATCTCACTAATGCGTGCCCTGGCAGATCAGCTCGATGGAGAATTTGAGCTGATCTCTGATAATGGTACTGTGGTGTCCCTGCATTTCAGGGAACTTGAATATAAAAGCAGGTTCTAGGTCTTGGTTTTATTCAGGGCAGGGTGGATTGTTAGGGTTGCTCTTACTCAAAGCATGCCCCACTTTTTCCTGTAGGATGCCTTCACAAATAATAAAAAAATAAAAAATGGATTTAGAATGGTAAACTTTCGTAGTAGCCCTTTATGGTTGCACTCTTCCAGTTTTTTATGACTCCAAGGGAGTTCATGCTGCTTGATGCATCGGCATTTACCCATGAACCATTGAGGTAGAACTGGGCCCATACATGTCCATAGACGTTGCCTGAGATGAATGTACAGGTGGCATGCACATACCTTGCCTTTATCCCGGCTGCCCTTGAGAGAGCAACAAGGAGGTGCGTCATGTCCACACAGTTACCTGTCCTGTTTTTAAGCGTCCCCAGAGCCCCGTACCTGGTGTTGTAGTAGAAGCTGTAGTCTATATGGTCACGCACCCAGTTGAAAATCGCTGTTGCCTTTGATAGCGCTGATGTGAGACCCCTTGTTATGCTTGCTGCGAGGGACTGTATTTCAGGGGCGCTGACCTGGCAGTTGGCTGTTGATGAAAGGTAACCTCCTGAGAATACTGAACTCTCCACTGTAACATAATTTGGAAGTCTGCCGTTAGCCTCTTTGAATGCAGCGATCTTTGAGAGGATATAGGTCAGGACGTTGAAGCTCAGGTTCCCTGCACTGGACGGTACACTGGTTGGTGGGCGGCCATTCACTGACATATAGCTTATAACCTGGGATGCTATTCTCAGGTACTCGTCCTTCTGGATTGTCCCTGATGCTGATAGTGTTGTGTTTGATCCCTCACTGAATGACCCGGTTTTCAGGTCACCTCCTGTGAGCAACTCTGCCAGCAGGTAGAGGAATTCTGCAGGTGTAACCTGTCTTTCCCCCACGGTGACATAGGATGGGAGCCTGTAGTTTGACTCCACGAATGACTTGAACCTGCTGGCGGCGTCCATTATGAGCTCTGCAGTTATTGAATTGGCAGCGGATGGTATTCCAGCTATAAAGTCAGTGTCAATCAAGCCGTACCTGAAGAGTGCGTACCCATCTGCCCCTCCACTTAGGGCGGCGTTTATATCCCCCATCAGTTCATCTTCAGGGATGGGTGTCACATTGGAGTCTGACCGGTATGTCTGAAGTCCTGTCCAGACCTCTGCGTTGAGACTCTTAGCCTTAATGTAAGCTGTTACATTCTGTATCCATGCACTGTCTTCCCTGTAGTTGCCCTTGTAGGCCATTGGTATGAGGACGTCCAGGTATTCGGCTAGCTGAGTGTAGTTCTGTCCGTAGTAGTGGGCATTCGATGACTTCTCTGGCATCAGTGCTGCTGATAGAAGTAGTCCAGGATTAACTGCCCTGACGGCTTCACTTATCCTTTTGACGATTTCTGTTATGGTATTTGTTGCATTGGGGACCTGGTATGCGTTTCCAGGGTACCTGATGTAGTCGAGGTGAACCCCACCCACACCCGATATGTTCGTGTAGGAGAGTATCCTCTGGGTGAGGTTATTAATGAACCGCTCTGCATGGGTTGTGTTGTAGCCGTATCTTGTCTCTGTACTGGTAACAGTCTTTGTAACTGTCCTGTACTTTATGGTGTAACGTGTCTCCTTAACGTACCTATAGGAGGTTTTCTTAACGTAGCGGTACTTCCAAGTGTATCTCCACTTACCCCTGTACTTGTACCATGACTTGTACCACTTCTTCACATAGGTTGTGTAGGCCTTCTTCACTGTTACAGTGTAATAGTACCTGTAGGGTTCCTGGACTGTGACCTTGCTGGTGGTTGTAACATTGTAGGCGTACCTGCCGGTTGGGTCAACCCATTTTCCGCTGGAATCCTTGAGGCAGATGACCCAGGCACTCACCCTTATACCCTGGGCTGAAGCGTTACCGAGGAATGAGGTGAGGTTTGATCTGAAGCGTTCATCATTGAAGGCCAGCTGCTCAAGGAAAACATCAGATATACCCTTATCTTTGAGTTCACTGAGGTTGACCTTTCCCATGTCATAGGCCTTGACCCAGATGGCGCCGTGTGCCTGTTCTGTTGTTGTGTTTTCCTGTGTTTGTGTTGTGTTTTTCGCTGCTGTGTCTGTCGTGTTCTGTTCTGTTGTTGTGTTTTCCTGTGTTTGTGTTGTGTTCTGGGCTTCCATATCCTCTGTGCTGCTGTCTGCCATTTCAACGGCAGACGCCACATTTGAGCCCATGAAAGAAAGCGCCAGAACAAGGGCTATTAGAATGTTCAACTTTCTCGAAATTTTACCGCCTCCACTGGGGCTAAAAACCCCATGTAGACTCTTAAAAAGGCCTTTATATATAAACATTGCGGTTTAAAAATTGAAAAAAGACGTTATTAGAACTTTTTAAATCAAATAAGACAATATTAGAGTCTTTCACGGTTTTCATTATGCTACGTGAGTCTGGATAACAGCTCCTACAAAGATAAGAGCATTCGCGCTCTGGATCTGAATTCAGAGCCACCATATAACCGATTTTCAGAGGAGGAGGTCTGTGCATGTCAGATTAAGGGGGTAATACAATGTTTGATCAACTCTCAACATAACTACCTCACTCCTCAAGCTCACAGACCCCACTGTAACAGCTGAATATCTCATCTGAGATCCTCCTGGTAGCCTCACGCTTCTCTGAAACCACCACATCGGCCCCTGCTGTGTAGAGCATCTCAGTATTCTCAAATCCCCTTATCCTCGCTATTATCTTCATACCCTCATTCAGCGCCCTGGCTTCATGGATGGCATGGATCGTGGACCGGTAGTCTGCAATGGCAACCACCATCACCGCGGCCTCCGGGACATTGAAGTGCCTCAGCACGGTCAGGTGCGTCCCATCTCCATAGTAGACATTGAGACCCTCACCACGGGCCCTTTTCACGGCTTCAGGGTTGACATCCAGACCTATGTATGGTATACCATGGTCCTCACAGGTATCTGCAAGCCTCCTCCCGGTTATACCCATACCTATGATTATCAGGTGGTCCCTGAGGTCCACAGAGGGCCTCCTGTAGACCCTTCCATTCTTTATCCAGGGGTGGATGTCCGCGCGGACTATCCTCTCTGAGATCCTGGGTGAGAGTGATATGAGGAAGGGGGTGATGGCCATGGTTATCAGTGAAACCGAGAGGAAGGCCTGGAATGTTAAACGGTCCATGAGGCCGTAACGTAGCCCGGTCTCAGAGAGTATGAAGGAGAACTCACCGATCTGTGCAAGGACAAGGCCCAGAAGGACCACGACCCTCGCGGAGTAGCCCAGGACGAATCCAACGAGGGTGTTCAGGACCACCTTTATGAGGAGAACCCCGAGCACCGCCAGGACTATGAGGTAGAGATGGCTCAGGAAGAACCTCAGATCCAGCAGCATTCCCAGGGAGACGAAGAAGAAGCTAAGGAAGACCTCCTGGAAGGGGAGCACAGTCCCCTGGGCCCTGTGGGCGTAGTCTGTGTTTGCAACGATGAGGCCCGCCAGGAAGGCCCCTAGGGCTGGTGAGAGCCCCACCTCCCCTGTGAGCCAGGTGACGGATGCACATACAAGTATGACGGTCAGGAGGAATATCTCCCGGCTCCCGGTGGCTGCAACCACATCAAAGAGTCCTGGTACAAGCCACCTTGCCGATACCAGGGTCCCGAGGAGCACAGCTCCAGCTGTGAGGAGGGTTACCAGCGCCGATGAGGGGTCACCCACCACACCGGCCAGGAAGGGCACTGTGAGGATCATGGGAACGGCTGCAACGTCCTGGAATATGAGGATGGCCAGGGAAGCCTGTCCATGGGGTGCCTCGGTCTCGTGGAAGTCCTGCAGGACCTTGAGAACCACCGCTGTACTGCTGAGGGATATGAGGAAACCCATGAATACGGCCTTAGCAGGGTCCAGACCCAGCACCAGGGTGAGGATGGCCACCACCGAGACCGTTAGACATATCTGGAGGGTTCCACCTATAAGGGCGGTTCTCCTGAACTCCCCGAACCTTTCAGCTGACATTTCAAGTCCAATTGTGAAGAGAAGCAGTATGACACCAATTTCAGCGAGGCTCTCAATACTCCCTGATGACACAGCCCCGAGAACAGATGGACCGGCTATCACCCCGGTCACAAAGAAGCCCAGAATGGCGGGGATCCTGGCCCGGTTGAGCAGAAGGAGGACCATGAGTGCCAGGCTGAATATTATGACAATCTCCCTCATGAGTGGAACGTCCATGTTAGCACCATTTAACTGTCTCTGACCGGTGTCTAATTAGCTTTTGTATCCGGTGTTCATTATCCTTATTCTGAGTATTGTATGGTTTTTATTCCGGGACTCTGATCTGCTGACAATGATTCCTGTTATTCTGGCTTTTATATCCGATGTTCTCTCACAAGAAGAACCATGAAAAAGAAAAAATGAGGTTTATTAACCTCTAAAACGGTAAACTCGCGTATATGCCCTTTATCACTGCGCTGGAAGTGTTCCAGTTGTTCACAACTCCAAGGCTGTTCCTTGAGCTTGTTGCATCTGCAGCGTACCATGTATCGCCAACAAGGAGCTGGGCCCAGACATGTCCATAGACGTTACCTGATGTGAAGTTACAGGTCCCGTGCACATACCTGGCAGGTATCCCTGAAGCCCTTGCCAGGGCAACCAGGAGGTGTGTGTGATCCACACAGTTACCTGTCCTGTTTTTGAGTGTGCCCACTGCGCCGTACTTCGTGTTGTAGTAGAAGCTGTAGTTTATGTTGTCACGCACCCAGCTGAAGACGGCCTCCGCCCTGGAAAACGTCGAGGTCAGCCCCCTTCTTATCTCAGATGCAAGGGATCTGATATCAGGACTGTCCACGGGACAGCTGGCTGATGAGGTGAGGTACCTTGCGGTGCTCTCACCATTGTAGGGGTCATTCTCTGGCCTGTTCTTCAGGGAGGACGCCAGCCTCGTTACGGTCACGGTGTTCGGAAGTCTCTTGTTGCTGCTGTAGAAGCTCAGGACCCTTGAAATGGAGTATACAAGGCTCTCATACGAGATTCTACCTTTACTTGATCCTGCATAATTTGGGGCCCTATGGTTCTTCTCCATGAACCCCTGAACGCCGGATGCCACCTTGAGGTACTCTGACCTTGTGAGGGTACCCCTGGCATCGCCTGCAGGCTTCGTTGCCTCACCGGCAGTTACCGGTGCTATCGGGGTGTTCTTACCCAGATTTATCTGGTTGAGGCATTTAACCATTAGATGCAGGAACTGGGCTATACCAAGCCGCTGGTTTGCCACCTGCACATACCCGGGTAGGCTCTGACTCCTGTCAATGTAGTTCTTCAGTGAATTGGCCGCTGCAAGTATCTGTTCCCTGGTGAAACCTGAATTGCCACTGGCAGCATCGCTGCTGCCGGAATTATTACTGGTGGGGGTGGAGGATTTCACAGAGTTGAGTTCGTCAAGTTTGATGTAGTTTGGAAGTCGCTGATTTGTAACTTTAAAATTAATTGCCCTTGCAAATAGCCACACAAGTGATTCGAATCTTATGTTCTGGTCCCTGAAGCCTATGTATCCGGGCGCCCCTCCTGATGAGAGGACCCTGCCTGCAACTTCAAGGTAATCCTTCAGGTAAATTGAGCCTTTGAGCATGGTCCCTGATGTTTTAGCCGGCAACTGAACCTGATTCACTGTGGGTGTCCTGTTGAGGACGTAGTATGATTCAAGCTGCAGGAACTGTGCCATGTTCACCTTAACGCTTCCAACCTCAACTGTGAGGGGGAGGCGTTTGTTCTTTGCTATGAAGGTGTTGACACGGACTGCGGCGTCCTCAACATCGGCCCGTGAAACGGATGGGCCCGCTGCAGAGTCCAGAGTCCTGTTAGCCTCTGCACTCGCATTAACCACTGCAACTGTGGAGTTTGACTCCATCACTGTACTGCAGGTTTTTGCTGTCATGTTATCAGGAAGCAGTGCTTCTTCACCTTGTGTGTTCTGGGCATAGATCTCTCCGGTATTAAGTAACACCATGCATGCAAACAGCATGCACAGCAGTTGCATACCACGGGATATACTATCGCCTCCAGAATGCAGGACGGAATCCTGCAGCTATATTTCTGCCCCTGATTTTATTTATAAATTGTGATCTTTTGCTGGCTGGTTTCTGGAGGTTGTGGTAAAATTAGAAGAAACACGCCCCTATTTTGTTGTGTATCCTGTTTTTTCATGGTTCTTAGAATCTCTTTTTGTACTGTATCTCCGAGAACCTCACCCTGAACTCTGTGCCCCCACTGGAGGTGTACTCCAGTTCACCGTTCAGCTGATCGGTCAGGTTCCTCACAAGGAGCATCCCAAGGCTCCTGAGGCTGTCCAGGTTGAAGTCATCAGGGAGTCCCACGCCATCATCTGCAACGGTAAGCAGAAACCCATCACCGTCACGGCCCAGTGAAACACGCACCTCACCGCCACCATCAGGGAACGCATACTTGAAGGCGTTTGTCACAAGTTCATTCACTATGAGTCCCAGGGGAATTATGGTGTCAACGTTGAGCTTGATGTCCTCTATTTCAAATCTGAGGTCAACCTGCTGATCAGGCCTCAGGTAGGAGAACATTATGCTCCTTGCAAGGCCCTCAATGTAGCCCCGCACATCCACATCCGCAAGGTTTCCTGAACGGTAGAGCTTCTCATGTATCATTGACATGCTCATGATGCGCCCCTGGCTGTCCCTCAGCACACCGGTGATTCCAGGGTCATCTATGTAGCTGCTCTGAAGGTTAAGGAGGCTTGAGATCACCTGCAGGTTGTTCTTGACACGGTGGTGGATCTCCCTCAATAGCAGCTCCTTCTCCTCAAGGGATTCCACCAGCCTCTTCTCATAGAATATCCTCTTCAGTGTCGAGGCAGCCTCTCCACCCATAGTCTCAAGCAGTTTAAGCTCATATTCATCCGGTTCATGCCCGTTCCTGAAGACCATGAAGCCGAGGGTCTTCTCGTCATGCCTCAGTGCCACCGCTATCAGCCCATCCCTCACCAGCACGGCATCATCCAGTTCTCCAAGGATCTCCTCAGGGTCATCAATGCTGAAGCCGTCTCCCATGGGCCTCAGGACACCATCCCTCATGAGATAAAGAGCACCATCAGATAGGCCCAGATGCTCATTCAGGAGCCCCATGATATTCTTGAAGAGCTCATCAGGGCTGTTGCTATGATTTATCCTGACTATGGCTTCATTGAGTGTCCTGAATTCATGGAGGCGCATCCTGGTAAGTTTCTCTGACTTCTCTGTTTCCTCTATCCTGTCCCTCAGCCTGAGTGTGTGGCGGAGGTCCTCGGCCACCATGGAGTAGCCCACCACATCGGCACCCTCCCTTATGAGTGATATGAAGAGCTTCACAGGGAGCCGCTCACCATCTAACCTCAGGTACTCAATGGATAGCGGCCTGTGATGATAGTCACCCCTGGAGGATGAAGCCCTCTCCCTGATGTCCTCAAATTCCCTCTCCAGTTTGCCGTGGTGTTCGGGTGCAACGATATCCCTCCAGTTACCTGGAGAATTCACACCCAGTTCACTTTCTGCCCTGTGGTTGAGCTTTATCACCCCTCCCTCTGCATCCAGTAGGACGACGAGGTCGGTGACCTTATCTATTATGCTCTCACCTGCAAGGGATGGGCTCATGGATGGTGGATGGTAATTGACCATCGCATGGACGATACCTGCGGCTCCGATCATCCCCACGATCTGTCCCAGGGTGTTCATGTTCTGGGGACTTGACGGGATGAAGGTGGTCAGGATCATGGCTGCAATGAGGCTGAAGGACGATGCGATGAATATCAGGGTGGTCATATTCCTCTCACGGTGGGATGGTGCCACCCTGGCATGGTTCCATATGAGTGAGACTGCGACGGCAAGATAACCCACCATGTAGGCCTCAAATAATTCCCGGAAGTCGCCGGTCCATGAGAGGAGGTCATGGATGTCCCCCGGTTTAAGGAGGGAGTCCACAAGCAGCAGGTAAATGAAGAGGAAGGAGGGTATTATGGGTATAACAGTGAACTTAGTGAGCCTTTCATCATCTGCAGAGAGTACCAAGGCAAAGTTCAGGAATAGGGCTGGCAGCAGGATGATGGAGAGGCCCGAGATCATGTAGAGTATCAGACCGTACACGCCTGAGGTGGTGTGGAGGAGTGTGGATGTCAGTGCCCACAGGGCCAGTGCTATGGCTATGAGAAGGAAGCTCCACTCCAGATTACACCTCCTCAGCTTGAGGGGGTACATCCCGGCCCCCAGATAGAATACCGATGCCAGTACCGATAGGGTTATGTAGATGTCCATCCTCCCACATCTCTTAAAGTATACATAAAATGAGGTGGTATACTGTTTATATCCTGGTTACCATTAAATACCTTTACGGTCATGAGGGTGTGTATCTACCGGAGGCCCACCAGGTATTAATTCATGGAGGATCATAATGTCATTGCATGATTCATTCGTCAGGTTCCTGCTGAATTCATGGATTGGAAGAGCCCTTAACCTTATCATGGTTGCCATAAATCGTCTTGTACCCAAGAGGGACAATCAGATACTCTTTGAAAGCATACCAGATTTTTCAGATAACCCTTCCCAGCTTTACAGTTACATTAAATCCCTTGGAACAGATTACAGGATGATATGGGTGGTTGACAGTATCAGGGATGACCTCGACGCCCCACAGTATCTGAGGAACACTCCATCAGAATTCTGGCAGTTCCTGAGGTCAAGGTACATAGTCAGCTCCCACGGCTATCACCTCATGATAAGGGCGGGTAATCAGGTCTACCTCAACCTCTGGCATGGGATGCCCCTGAAGGCAATGGGCTACACAGAAAGGGAGCCATCCATACTGCTCCCGGGGGTATGTGATGAGAACTACTACCTCATCGCAACTTCCACCATAATGAGGAATGCCCTGGCGGCCTGCTTCAACCAGGACGCCCGCAGGATACACATAACAGGTCAGCCAAGGAACGATAAACTCCTCACAGAGGGCAGAACCATGGATGATTCCAGGACCATAATTCTGTACACACCAACCTACAGGGATACTGGCAGGGACGAGTCCATATTCAGCATGCCGGACTACAGTGAGGAGAAATTTCAGGACTTTCTCAGGGAACATGACGCAGTCTTCCTCATGAAGCTCCACCCACTCGATTCAGGGATCAGGCAGAGGTCCGGGGGTAATATCAGGGCCCTTGACCCGTCAGAGGATCTCTACGACATCCTGCAGGGGGTTGATGTCCTTGTAACCGATTACTCATCGGTCTACTTTGACTTTCTGCTCCTTGACAGGCCTGTGATCTTTGCTGTCCCTGACCTGGAGGAGTACCGGAGGGTGAGGGGTTTTGTCCTGGAGCCCTTCGAGTTCTGGGCCCCGGGTCCCCGTGTTGAAACCTTCAGTGATTTCCTGGAGGAACTTGAAAGGTGTCTTGAGGATGATGACTATTACAGGAGGGAGAGGAGGATCGTGAACAGCCTCGTGAACCAGCACCAGGATGGGGAGTCATCAAGGAGAGTCTATGAACTGGTTTGGGGTGATTGAATGAGGATTGGACTCATATTACCATCCCTTGATGATAGTGGAGTCGCCAGGGCTGCCGCCAGTCTATCATCTCTTCTATCAGAGCACCATGAGGTGCACGTGATCACAGTTTACAGACATGAACCCCTGCAGGAGTGGAGTGGCAGTTTCCATGTCCTGGACGTCCCCCCTGCCTCTCCAGGGGATGGACTGCCCCGGAGGCTTGGACTTTTCATAAGGAGGATACTTGCACTGCGACGCATTAAGGCTGAACTTGAACTTGATGTCTCGGTATCCTTCTCAGAGGCCCTCAGCATACAGAACATACTCACAGCCGGCTCTGACAGACCAGTTGTAAGTCATCACACTGTACTCTCAAGGAATGAGAACCTTGACGATATCTATGGGAGGGGTGTGAAGGCCCTCGTGAGGCTCATCTATCCCAGGGCGGCTGGAATAATCTGTGTATCCATAGATTCGGCCATTGACCTCACTGATGCGTACGGTATCGACCCCCGGCAGGTATCGGTGATACCAAACCACATAGACGTCGATGCCATTGAGGGGGCTGCTGTTCTACCGGCAAGGTGGAAGGATGTGTTCACCTCACCTGTGATCCTGACCACTGGAAGGTTGACACATGCCAAGGGCCAGTGGCACCTTATCAGGGTGTTCGCCAGGCTAAAAGAACTCATACCCGACCTCAAACTGGTCATACTGGGTGACGGGGACCTGAGGGAATACCTGCAGGGACTATCAGAGGACCTTGGTCTTAAAACCTTCACCGGTGGCGAGCCAGGTGAATATGACGTTTACTTTGCTGGATTCCAGAGTAACCCCTATGGTTTCATGGCACATTCAGACCTCTTTGTCCTGCCATCACTGAGGGAGGCACTCCCACTTGCCCTGATGGAGGCCATGGCTCTGGGGACGCCTGTTGCAGCCGCAGACTGTGGGGGTCCAAGGGAGATACTTGCCCCCAGTTCAGATCCATCATTCAAAACAGAAAAGATGGAATTCGCAGATTACGGGGTCCTTCTACCTCCCTTTGATGGTGAAATGAGGGCTGCAGATGATGAACTGTGTAGGGAGGAAAAGTTATGGGTCGATACACTCCACGAGATCATCACAGACAGGAAGGTCCTTGACTCATATTCTGAGTGGGCCAGGGAGAGGGCCCTCCAGTTCAGCCCTGATGCCATCAGGAGGAGGTGGCTGGATTTCCTTGATGCCGTGGTAGATCAGGGATAAAATGTTTGATGGGATGGATATCAGCCTTTGCCGGTGGCGTCGGGGTTCATCCCTGTGACCTCCCGGATCAGACGCCTCCACTTCTCCCCGATAACCTGGGGGGACCTGGTTTTCAGTACGTGGGCCCTCAGGTTCTCACCCCATTCACGAACCAACGAAGGATCTTCAATAGTTTTTACGAGTTTTTTGATCATGTCTTCTTCGTTTTCTGCTATTATACCATGGACTCCATCCTCGAGTTCCTCGAATTCACTTTTAAACTTGGCTATTGGGACTGACAGGTAGCCTGCCTCCATTGCAGCATATCCAAGTTCAATCATTTCATATCCAAGGATCATCATGTCTGCTGATTTGAGATAGCATAAGAAGTCGTCGCGGTAACCCATCATTTTAATATGGGGATTGTCTATTTCTACGGGATTGCCAAAAACTAAAAGTTGAATTTTTCTATCTGTTCTTTTATTCACCTCTGTAATTATCCTTGAAAGTCTCTCCATCCCTTTAATTAGTGATCCTCCTACACTAACATATGTTACAAGGGTGAAATCGTCAAATGATAAATTTTTGCAGCTGGCCACTTTCTTGTCTACGTCTGCTGATATGAAAGCATTTGGTATGACAACACCATTAATTCCATTTTTTTCTAGTTTTATCCTAGCAATTGCAGTAACACGACTATAAATCAGTGGGATGAATATCAGCCTGTGCAGTATCCAGTTTATTATCCTGAAAATGTAGTGGAAGTTCCCCCTGGGGTTCATCCTGAGGGCGGTTATTGCCTCATCCATAACCCAGCCATGTACTGTGAGGATTGCGGGCACCCCGCTTCTGCGGATCATCATAAGGCCCCCGATGATGAGGGGGCCATGGACGTGTATGAGGTCATAGTTCCTGAGGTCGACCCTGTCAAGTTCTGATGCATGGACTGTTTCGGTGCTGGCTCCAAGCATCCTGTAAACGGTTTCCTGAGATTTAATAGCCCTCATGACACCACCCCTTGTGGATGGGTCGAAGGGTATTATCATCATTATCTTCATAAACTCCCTCGCTTTCAGTTTCCTGAACAAAGTGTCTGATCACATGATTTTCCAGGTGTTCCACTGGGGGATCCTATTGTTTCTGCCGGTTAATCTAATTTGTGATGCAAGTTCTTTCCTGCATCCATGATCCTCTCATGATCTTATCCTCTGTTCATGATGTTCTTGCGTTTTTTTGTCTGGCAGATGGATGGATCTATATATGGGCCTTTGCCATAATGTGATTGAGCAATCCATAAATGCGAAACTGGAGGCCTGTTTCATGTTAACACGTTTACTCAAGTTTATCAACTGGATTTTACCAAAGGACGATGGGCTGGCTGTATTTGACAGTGTACCTGATTTTTCAGGAAACAGCCAGGCTCTGTTTGAATTCATGAGGGACATGGGTGAACCTGAAGCGGTATGGATCGTTGAAGAGCCCCTCGACATTGAGGGTGTGATACAGGAGAGGAGACACTCGCTGAGGGCCCTCCTCACCATTTTACGTGCTGGTTCCCTGGTCTCCACACATGGGAGGATGAGTGAGATCCGTGTAAGGCGACAGAAGTATGTTAACCTCTGGCATGGGATGCCCCTGAAGGCCATGGGCTACGCTGAAACCGGCGAAAGGGAGTTTAAGGAACCCGTAAGGTTCGATGATGAGAACTACTACCTCATCGCAACTTCCACCATAATGAGGAATGCCATGACGGCATGCTTCAACCAGGACGCCCGCAGGGTACACATAACAGGTCAGCCAAGGAACGATAAACTCTTCAGATCAGATGGAAGGATCCCTGAGATTACAGGTATTGATACCAGTTCCTACAATAAGGTGGTGCTCTTCGCACCAACATTCAGGGCATCAGATTACATAAGTGATGGGAGACTCATATCCCACCACCTCAATCTCCCGGACTTTGATGCCGAGGCCTTCTCAGGGTTCCTGAAGGAAAAGAACATACTTTTCCTTGTGAAGTTCCATCCACTCGAAGAGGAGGAGGCAAGAAGATTCTTCAGTGAAATGGACAACGTGGTGCTGATAGGTAGCGATGACCTTGCAAAGAGATGCATGGACCTCTATGACGTCCTCCCAGGGGTTGATGTCCTTGTAACCGATTACTCATCGGTCTACTTTGACTTTCTGCTCCTTGACAGGCCTGTGATCTTTGCTGTCCCTGACCTGGAGGAGTACCGGAGGGTGAGGGGTTTTGTCCTGGAGCCCTTCGAGTTCTGGGCCCCGGGTCCCCGTGTTGAAACCTTCAGTGATTTCCTGGAGGAACTTGAAAGGTGTCTTGAGGATGATGACTATTACAGGAGGGAGAGGAGGATCGTGAACAGCCTCGTGAACCAGCACCAGGATGGGGAGTCATCCAGGAGAGTCTATGAACTGGTCTGGGGATGAAAAATAGGAAATGCATGTAATTTTATTTTTTTATAGAGTTTTGCTGGCACCCCTCCTTTTCTCTGACGGTTCTCTGCGGGAGTCATCTACCAGAGGTCATGTTTTTTGATCCCGTAGACCCTTATTGCCAGGACTATGGTTTCGGTTATTATCACGAGACATGCAACGATGTATATGTTCATGAATGCCGATACTGCAAGGAGCATTATCAGGTGCACAATTGAACCTATTATCACGCTGCCGTTGGCGTACCTCTGCTGTCCAAGAACGGCGAGGAAGGGGTAGCCCAGGAGTATCGAGGGGATTACCACCATGAGGGCCACGGCAAGTAACCTGAGGACGTTGACACTTGGCATGTACTGCGGGCCAAAGAGTATTCCTATTATGGTGGGCGCGAAGAGGATTATCCCACCACAGAGGATGGTGTTGAGGATGAGGGAGTAGCGCAGGACCTTCCTGTGGAATGCCCTGTTACGTGTCTTGGCCATATAGGGATAGGTTACCTGCATCAGAGGGCTGTAGAGGCCCTGAGCAGCAGTGTAGAGTTTCTCAGCAGCGGAGTAGTACCCCACTGCGGTGTTACCCGCGAATAAACCCAGGAAGAATGAGTTACTACTGGTGTAGATCGAAACAGAGACCCTTGACAGGAAGAACTGGGTGCTGTCCCTGAAGGTCTCGTAAACCGTCCTCAGGGGTGGTAAATGGAACCTTACATTGAAGCGGGCCCTTATAATCCACTGAGAAATCACACCGGCGGTTAGGGTCCCCATGGACTGGAGAAGGGGTACGTAGAGGTAATCGGATGGACGTCTTATGAATATGAATATGGCTGCAAGGAATATGAGGTTCGTGAGGACATTAAGGACGGTTATGTACTTCATCCGCTCCATGCCCTGATAGAACCAGGTCGGGAAGATCACATTCCCGATAACAAGTCCAAAGGCAAAGATATAGACCTGCCAGTTAACCGAGAAACGGGGAATGTTAAGGATGACGAGCAGGAGCAGGCAGAAACTCAGGGTTGCAAGGATCCCCTTGATTAACATGACGGAGCTGAATATCTCGGATACACGGTGCGGATCCTCCCTGTTCACCGATATCTCCCTCACAGCAGAAAGGTTGAAACCGTAATCGGTGATGATGATGAAGTAGGTGTTGAATGCGATGGCAAAGTTCACAAGGCCATAGTTGTAGACACCCAGAACCCTGGTGAGGTATGGGAGGGTGATGAAGGGTATTATGTAGACAAGCACCTGGAGGGTTGAAAGTGAGAGGAAGTTCTCGGCGAGAACCCTGTACTCCTCTGACCTGATAAGTCCCATGAGATCCCGGATACTCATCGAAATAAACTCCTGATTACCTAAAATTCGGGTCTGGATATCCTGTTCTGGAATTCCTTTATGTAGAGGTTGACGTTTTCAGGTTCCTGCATGGTCCGGTATACCATTTCAAGGACCGGCAGCTCAAGACCCTCTGTCAGCTCCCTTATGGCCCTTATGGCCCTGAGGCTCTCTATGGTTATGGTGGAGTCCTCGCTGAGTCTCATCTTCTTACCCAGCATGAGCCCCAGGGTGCGGTTACGGCTCTTATCGGTTGTTGATGTGAGGAGAAAGTCTCCAAATCCACAGAACCTGTCATGGAGTTCACCGTACCCCATCTCATTGAGTATCAGGTTCATCTCCCTGAAGCATAGGGTCAGGAGGGAGTGGCGGTGATTCTCGCCTGTTATCTGTCCGTCGAGTATACCCATGGCCACGGCGTAGACGTTCTTGAGTATCCCGCAGAATTCAACACCCTCAACGTTCTCTGAGTGGTCGAGGATTATGCGGGGAGACTTCAGAAGCCCTGCAATTTCCCTCGCATATCTGGTGCTGGCACCCACTGTTATCCCGGACGTCATGCCCCTTATGAGTTCGTCGGCGAAGTTGGGACCGGATATGCTGAATACTGTCCTGGACCCTGTTTCCTCCCTTATAACAGAGCTCATGGTTTTGAGGCCTGGGTGCTCTATTCCCTTTATGCAGGATACTATCTTCTTATCCTCAAGGCTGCTGTTCATTGACCTTACGATGCTCCTGAGGTTCCCTGATGGCACGGCCATGAATACGTACTCGGATTCCTCCAGCACGGAACCGTCCATGAGTGTCGCCTCTATGTTACCCCTCAGTTTCACTCCAGGATGATAAGCGCTGTTTTCGCGCATCCTGTTGATGTTCTCCACAACTTCGAACCTCCGGGCCATGAGGCGGACCCTCTCAGCATTCCATGATAGGACCTGTGCTATCGCTGTTCCGAAGCTCCCTGCTCCAATGACTGTGACCATCATTTATGGTTCTCCATGAAATATTTTCTGGCTTCCACGAGGTCCTCAGGGAAGTCCACCTCTATGCAGAACCTTTCGCCTATGTTGAGTGGTCTGAAGGTTTCCCCGTTCTCTATGAGAATTTCAACTCCCCTCTCAAAGTAGTCCTGATCCTGGCATTCCCTGAGGGCATTCCTCAACATGGGAATGGTTTCTCTGGAGACCTGATTTATTCCCACAGCCTCCCCGAGGGGGTCCGTGACATTCTTGGACAGTTCCCTTATGAATCCCTGACTGTCGAGGCTGTATTTAACCTCTTCCTCCCCCACCTTCTTGTTGTCAACGCAGATGAGGTTTTCGCCCGGCTTCTCACATATCATTTTGAGGATGGATGGGTCGAAGACCACGTCCCCGTTCATCCAGATCACATCCTCATCCATGTCCTCCAGCCCTATTAGAAGGCTTTTGGAGGTGTTTGTTTCGCTGTAGCGATGGTTGTAGACGAATTCAAGGTTGGGGTACCTCTCCTCTATGAGATGGCCCCTGTAGCCCAGCACGACCCTCACGTTTTCTGTTGACGTTATCTGTGCTATATTTTCGAGCTGTTGATCCATTATCGTTTTTCCATCTCCGAGTTCCACGAGTGCCTTGGGTATTCCATGCCCAAGTCTGCTTCCGGTTCCTGCAGCAAGAATAATAACCCTAATAAGAATCACCTTTAAATGTAGATAAGAACAATTCTAGACCAGATTTATGTTGCATACTATTTAATTGTAATTGGTAAGCGGGCCCCGGAAAAGGAGGTTTATAAGATTGAGGATACTTCATGTAACACCATACTTCAAACCCTCATGGGAGGCAGGTGGTCCTCCCCGTTCAGTCTATGACCTGGCATCGAGGCAGGTGTCTGCTGGACATGAGGTCACGGTCTACACAACAGATGGGTTCAAGAGGCGACTTGACGTCGAGGTTAACAGGCCCCTCGATGTTGATGGCATAAGGACCTACTATTTCAGGAACCTTTCAATGTACCTGGCAGGGAATATGAACCTCCCGGTACCACTTAAACTCCCCTATGTTGCCTGGAGGGAGATCCGGGAATTTGATGTTGTTCATATCCATGAGCACAGAACCTTCCTTGCAGCCGTTGTAGCCACACTGGCATCACGTGCAGGTGTACCCTACATTGTACAGCCCCACGGCTCCGTCCCGACCATGTCGAGGGCTACCCTCAAGGAAGTATTCGATTTCATTGCAGGTAACCGGATAATGTACGGGGCGTCCCGGATAGTAGCAACATCCACTGTGGAGTCAGGTTTCTACCGGAAGGTTTACCCTAAACTCGACGCTGAGGCCATAGTGAAGGTACCTAACCCGGTCGATATCCCTCACAGACCATCCAGGGGGCTCTTCAGGAAGAAATGGGGTCTTGAAGATGCGCGGATCATACTCTACCTGGGCAGGATCCATGAAAGAAAGGGTCTCGACATACTCCTCAGGGCCTTCAGGGACATGGATGAAGACACAGTTCTGGTCATAACGGGACCTGATGACCACTACCTGGAAAGGCTCATGGGCCTCATAGATGAACTGGGAATCGGTGAAAGGGTTCTCCTGACAGGTCCCCTCTATGAAATGGATAAACTTGAGGCCTATGTGGACGCCGATGTGTTTGTGCTGCCATCGGCATCAAGGTATGAATCCTTCGGGAACTCCGCTGCAGAGGCCATTGCCTGCGGCACCCCGGTTGTCGTAACTTCAAGTTGCGGGATATCTGAGTGGATGGATCCCGGTGATGGCATCATAGCGAGGCCCTCAGCCAGGGACCTGAGGGATGCCATAATCAGGGTCCTGAAGGAACGCGACTCCTTCAATCCATCGGCAGAGAAGTTTGACCTTGAATCAATATCAGAGACATTTGAGGACATTTACCTGGAGGTCACCCATAAGGCTTCCAGACACTGAAACCGGTGGAGCACCTATGCAGAGGTTTATATGGGTCCAGCCAATTAATGATATGCACTGATGGAAGTTGATTGAAGTTATTTGGTGCAAGGGGTATCGATCATGTCATATGATAGAAGGTTCATTTCAGTTGTTGCCATCTTCTCGGTCTTCATGGCCGTTATCCTTGTCCTTATCCAGAGCAGTATAGGGATCTATTACTGGGACATTTTCCTGTATGTTAACAATGCCATGAAAATGGCCCACCTTGGACCCGGCGACGCCCTCTACCTAGCACCATTCTTCCCTGCGGTACTGGCCTTACTTTTCAGAGTCGGGTTCACAGGTGACATTCTTCCCTGCGGTGCTGGCCTTCCTTTTCAGACTAGGATTCGGAGGTGAAATAACTGTATTTGCAGCGGCATTCTATGTTGCAGGTATCATCGGGATGTACCTCCTCCTCCAGCTGAGATTCAGTGAAATGGAGAGCCTTGCAGGGGCCCTGTCATTCGCATCCTTCAGCCTGGTCCTTTCATGGGCAGCCACAGGGGCCCTGGATGTCCCGGCCATCTCCCTCTCTATATGGGCCGTTTACCTTGCACTCATCGCAAGGAGGCGTGACAGCCGATTCTACTACCTTGCATTTCCGGTTGCAATGGCAGCATTTCTCACAAGATATACATCGGGTCTATGCTGCTCCCACTTGCAGTGATAATACTCACTGACCCATCCCTCAGGTTAAAGCTGCCAGACATAGGCAGGGGAATTGGCCTTGGGGTCCTCCTCTACATCCCATTCGGGTACTTTTTTACAGAAACATCGGAACACCCCTACCCTTCACAAAACAGGTTTCATCCACAGTCACCGGTTCAGCCACATCCATAAATCCTGGCTACAGCACAGACAGCCTCTACTACCTCAAGCACCTTCCAGAGTACATCTCAGCAATGCCTTCACAGGATTACCTCAGGGTACTGAACCCCTCACTTTCAGGACAGACACCAATCGCCTTCATAATACTGGCCCTCATATCAGCAGGTTTACTGATTATTATATGGAGGAACAGGGACCTCATATCAACCGATAACCTCAGGGGAAAGATTATATTCATTGTAATATCTGCAGCACTCATATTCACCTTTGGAAGGATATCCTTTGCACTTAGCGAGGTCCTCATATTCCTCTGGGCACTTTCAATCCTCTGGATAAGGGGAACACTGATAACATTGAGATGAACCTTGCGATGGCTGCCTGGGTCCTGGCCTACCTCTACATGCACAGCTTTCACCCTGTAAAGGCTGACAGGTACATCATAACAGTCCTGCCAGCCCTTGCCTATGCCATATCCCTTTCACTGAACAATTTATCTGCTTTGATGAGATCCAGGAGGGCATCGACGGTTCTGTCCATTGCAGTCACCCTTCTGATGGTCTCTTCGGCAATCCATTACACTGCAGGGATGCCCCAGGAATATGGGATAGTTAAGGGTGAGAGGGAGGCGGCCGCCTGGCTCATGAACCATGATCCCTCCTACAGGGACAGGGTCATAGCTGCTGACAGGGGCCCTGCCTTCACATGGTACCTTGGAGACTATGTATTCACAAGGATAATCCACCCACAGCGTAGGGAGTTAAGCCTCAAGTACTTCTATGAAGTGAACCCTGACTACTATATATTCTGGACGGGTAAAACAGAGTTGCCTGAAGGTTACAGGGTCATATATTCAAGGGATGGGGTTCCATTGCCAGGAAGATTCAGTAGATATGCCGGGATCCTTCCCCTCCGGTACAGGATTCAGTGGATGTTGAGGTGATTCTCTCTGGCGAGGGATGGATTCGCTTAACAGATTGAAACTATTTATATGGCGAGTTCAATAACTAGTTTGAGTTAAACTAGGATATACTCTGAATCGTATATTGTGGGAAGGAAATCTTTATTCATTCATATCATGAATAATGTTACCAGGAAAACCCTTATTCTTACAGGAAATCATCCAAAATAGGGAGTGATGCTAATATGGAAACTCAGAGAATACTCGTGACCGGTGGCGCCGGATTCATAGGTACAAACCTTGTCAATGAACTGAGGAACAGGGGCCATGAGGTCCTTGCGGTTGACCTCATGCACACAGAACGCGAGGACTACATGAGGGCCGATGTCAGGGAGTACAGGCAGGTTGAGAGGATCTTTGAGGAAGATAAATTCGACTACGTATACCACCTGGCCGCAGAGTACGGGAGATGGAACGGTGAGGACTACTATGAGAACCTCTGGAAGACCAACGTCATAGGTACAAAGCACATGCTGAGGATGCAGGAGAAGCTTGGCTTCAGGATGATATTCTTCTCCTCAGCAGAGGTCTACGGGGACTACAGTGGTTTGATGAGTGAGGATGTGATGGTCAAAAACCCCATAAGCGACACCTACCAGATGAATGACTACGCCATAACCAAGTGGGCCGGTGAACTCATGTGCATGAACTCTGCAGAGATGTTCGGCACAGAGACTGTCCGTGTGAGGCCGGTGAACTGTTACGGCCCCCATGAGAAGTACTCACCCTACAAGGGCTTCATACCCATATTCATCTACCATGCACTACACAGGAAGCCCTACACCGTCTATAAGGGCCATAAGAGGATAATCGACTACGTGGAGGACTCCGTGAGGACCTTCGCCAATATCGTGGATAACTTCATCCCCGGGGAGGTCTACAATGTCGGCGGGCGAACCGAGTGGGAGCATGACATCAAGGAGTACTCAGACATGGTCCTTGAGGCTGTGGGGATAGATGACTCCATAGTCACCTACAGGGAGTCAGAGCCCTTCACCACAAAGGTGAAGACCATGGACTTCTCAAAGGCCATAAGGGACCTCAAACATGACCCACAGGTACCCCCCGAGGAGGGTATCAGGCGTACAGTCGAGTGGATGAAGTGGTACTACAGGATAGAGGACTGAAAATGAGGATAGTCGCGGTCATCCCTGCCTTCAACGAGGAGGTTGCCATAGGTTCAGTTGTGCTCCTCACAGGGGAACACGTTGATGAGGTTATCGTTGTTGATGATGGGTCGGCTGACAGGACAGCCCACGTGGCTGAGATGGCAGGCGCAAGGGTTATAAGGCACCACAGGAACCTGGGAAAGGGTGCAGCCCTCAAAACAGGGTTTGAGGCTGCAGATGCAGATGTAATAGTCACCCTTGACGCTGATGCACAGCACAACCCTGCAGAGATACCTAAACTCGTGGAGCCCATACTGAGGGGGGAGGCCGACGTTGTGAACGGGAGCCGCTACCTCCATGGAAGGGACGAGAACACCCCAAGGTACCGCAGGGTGGGCCAGAAGATACTTGACAGGGCCACCAACATATCAACGGGCCTGGACATAACCGATACCCAGAGCGGCTTCAGGGCCTTCTCATCAGCCAGCATACCCCACTTCAGGTTCAGGGACCCGGGCTTCGTGGTTGAAAGCGAGATGCTTGCAGACGCCGCCGAGGCCGGCCTCAGGATAGTGGAGGTGGAGGTCGGAGTGAGGTATGATGTGGATGGGTCCACCAGGAACCCCATAAGCCACGGTGTATCGGTGCTCCTTAGGATCATAGGGGACCTTGAACTCAAGCGCCCCCTCTACTACTTCACACTCCCGGGCCTCATAATAGGGATTACAGGGGCAATCCTAAGTTTAATGTTCATAAGGGACTACATAACGGGTTTAAGTGTGAACATGGGTCCCACCATCGTGGCGGTGATGCTCACACTCTTCGGGACCTTCTTCATATTCACAGGCATCATCCTCGACTCCATGAGGAGGATGATCATCCACTATGGAAGGTGACTGCAGAATCTACTGATGGAAGGTGATTGATTATGGATGAATTCAGGGCTTATGATGGTAAATGTGTTCTTGTAACAGGTGGAGCTGGATGCGTTGGAAGCAATCTCACAGGGAACCTTGCAAAGGCAGGGGCCAATGTGATCATACTGGATAATCTCTCATCAAGCTATGAGTGGAACATCCCGGAATATGAGAACATAGAATTCGTTAAGGGCGACATACTCGACGATGAGGTCCTTAAACGGGTATTCAAGGAGAGGCCGGACTACGTCTTCCACCTCGCAGCCCACTTTGCAAACCAGAACAGTGTTGACAACCCGGAGAAGGACCTCCTGGTCAACGGGCTGGGCATACTGAAGGTCCTTGAGTATGCACAGCTTGTGGGTGTTGAGCGCTTCGTTTACTCATCATCAGGGTGCGGTGTCTACGGCCTGGACTCAAAGATACCCTTTGAGGAACACGACATCTCAATATCACTGCACACCCCCTACCAGGTCACCAAGCTCCTCGGTGAACTGTACACCAACTACTTCCACAACCTCTACGAGATGCCCATAGTCAATGCAAGGTTCTTCAACGTCTTCGGCCCGGGTGAGGTGCCAGGGAAGTACCGTAACGTCATCCCCAACTTCTTCTACTGGGCCATGAACCAGCAACCATTACCCATAACCGGGGACGGCTCAGAGACCAGGGACTGGACCTTCGTGGAGGACATAGTCAGGGGGCTCATGGCCATGGGTGTCAGAAGGGAGGCCATAGGCGAGGCCATCAACCTTGGCTCAGGGACCGAGCACCAGGTCATAGAGATGGCGGGTATCATAAACGAGCTCACAGAAAACCCTGCAGGTGTGGTCTACAGGCCGAGGAGGGACTGGGACGCCAAGACAAGGCTCCTGTCATCAATCGATAAGGCCAGAAGACTCCTGGACTACGAGCCACAGGTATCCTTCAGGGAGGGACTTGAGAGGACCCACAGGTGGTTCACAGAGAACTGGGAGCTCATAAGGAAGAGCGCAGAGTTCTAATCAAAAAACCTTCTTTTTCTGATCGCATATGAGGATACTGGTTGTACAGGAATCGGACTGGATAGAAAGGAACCCCCACCAGCAGCACCACCTCTTTGACAGGTTATCTGCGAGGGGTCATGAGGTGAGGGTCATAGACTACCCCATAGACTGGAGGAAGGAGGAGGGGGGAAGCATCCTGAACCCCCGCCGGGTCTACCTGGGGGTCCAGAAGGTCCGGGAGGACGCCGGTGTGGACGTGATAAGACCAGCCCACCTCAGGGTCCCGGTACTGGATTACCTCTCAATACCCTTCACCCATGGGAGGGAGATAAGGAGGCAGATAAGGGAGTTCAGACCAGACCTTGTGGTCGGATTTGGTCTCATAAACTCCTTCATAGCATCAATCGAAGCAGGGAGGCAGGGCATACCCTTCGTATATTACCTCATCGACGTACTCTACACCCTGATACCAGAGAGGGCCTTTCAGGGTCTGGGGAAGCTGCTCATGAGGAAGACCATCGAGAGGTCAGACCTTGTCCTCACCATCAACAGGAAGCTCGACCAGCTGGCAGCTGAACTGGGGGCCAGGAGGACGGAGGTCATAGACGCGGGCATAGACCTTGCAGAATTCGACCCGGACCTTGACGGTTCACGCATAAGGGAGAGGTACGGTGTCGGGGATGATGACATCCTCCTCTTCTTCATGGGATTCCTCTACAACTTCTCCGGTCTCAGGGAACTTGCAGCAGCAATGGCAGAGAGGCGTGGGGAATACCCGAACATCAAGCTTATGGTTGTAGGGGATGGAGACGCATACGAGGACCTTAAAGGGATAAGGGATGATAACAACCTGGACAGCCTCATACTGACAGGGAGACAGCCCTACAGTGAGATACCTGAATTTGTAGCGGCTTCTGACATCTGCATACTCCCCGCCCACATAGACGAGGAGATAATGCAGGACATAGTCCCCATAAAGCTCTACGAGTACCTTGCAATGGCAAAGCCGGTCATAGCCACAAGGCTGCCGGGCATATACATGGAGTTCGGTGAGGGCAACGGCATCCACTACATAGAGAGGCCAGAGGAGACCCTTGACGTTGCAGTGGAACTTGCAGATAGGCTCAGGGAGGAGGGCCAGAGGGGAAGGCGCTTCGTGGAGTCAAATGACTGGGAGACCATCACCGACAGGTTTGAGGAGACCCTCAGAGAACTTGTGGAGCGAGATGAATGAGCATGTGCTTCGCTGGAGGGTGTTTGAGTTGAGGGTAGTGACAGTGATACCGGCATTCAATGAGGAGAGGACAGTTGAATCCGTTGTGAGGGGCGCCCTTGAACATGGTGACGTGATCCTGGTGGATGATGGCAGCACAGACAGGACTGCAGCCCTTGGTGAGGAAGCAGGTGCAAGGGTCATCAGCCACCCCAAAAATCTCGGGAAGGGGGCAGCCCTCAAGACGGGTATAGGGGAGGCCCTTAAGGGAGACTACGACGTCATAGTATTCATGGACGCCGATGGCCAGCACGACCCCTCCCTGATACCTGAACTTGCATCTGCAGTTAACGGCGGTGACTTCATCATAGGGTCGAGGTTCATAAGGAATAACCATGACACCATGCCCCTCCACAGGCAGCTATCGAACAGGATAACCACATGGATACTGAGACTGGCCACAGGGTACCGGATCACAGACAGTCAGAGCGGCTTCAGGGCCATATCAGCCAGGTACGCCCACCTGATACTTGAAATACCCTACGATGACTATGTCTATGAATCAGAGGCAATATGTGAGACCTCAAGGCACAGGCTGAGGATAGCCGAGGTCCCCATCACCTGCACCTATGGTGATGAGAAGTCCTACATCGGTGTCGGGGACGTCCTCCAGTACATCAGGTTCATAGTGAGGCTCTTCATCAGAAGGGTATCCGGCGTCAGGGGCTGATGGGGGAGAGCTGCTTCCCATCACCTTAACACATCAGGAGATGGACTCCATGAAAAGGTTTTATTTCTTTGCACTGAGTATCCTTCTCATCCTGGCCCTCATAATATGGATGGGCCCCTCAAGGATCATCGGGGCAGTCTGCATGGCCAACTGGATGATCATGGCCATTGCACTCCTCATCCACCTCGGGGTTCTGGCTGTGCGGGCCCTCCGCTGGGGTTTCATTATAGGCCAGCCCTGGAGGATGCGGGTCAACTTCATGGTGAAGACCATCGGCCTCTTCGCAGGTAACCTCAGCCCCATGAGGAGTGCTGGCGAGGTTATGAATGCCCTTGCAGGTAAAAAGCTGAATGGTGTTGAACTCTCAGAGGGCCTCTCAGCAGGTTTAACTGAGAGGTTCTTTGATCTCGGGATAGGTGGTGCCCTGCTTCTACTGGCGGCAGTGATGGTCCCCATGATAAGGATAATCGCACTCTTCGGGGCGATTCTATCTGTCCTCATAACCTACCTCATCTACCTTGTTAACTGGAGGGAGGAGAAGGGGTTAAGGATCTACTGGAGGATACACAGGGTCATTGAGAGACTCCCCATCTCCGAGGAGACACTTGAAAACCTCTATGCAAGGTTAACCTCCGGGATAAGGGGCATGATAGGTTACACCAGATCATACTCAAATTTCACCTCCCTTGGAGTCATATTCATCCTCTCACTCCTCTCCTGGCTCATGGAGTGTCTCAGACTCTACCTGGTCTTCATGGCCTTCGGGGTGGAGATCGCCTTCTACGCGGTTATAATAATATTCCTCCTGGCAAACCTTGTGGGTATACTATCTGCCCTGCCCGGTGGTATGGGCTCAATGGAGGTCTCCATGACGGGATTATTTGTAATATTCGGGGTCCCGGACTTCCTGGCCGGGAGCATCGCCCTGGTGGACCGTATAATATCCTTCTGGGTGGTAACAGCACTGGGAGCCATATTCTCGTCCTGCTATGCAGCTGAGATATTTGATGAGGTTAGATCATATATTCTGGATGTGAGGGCCTGATTCTTTGTTTGTGGTTTGTCTGGTGTATGTTCTGGGATGTGAGGGCCTGATTCTTTGTTTGTGGTTTGTCTGGTATATGTTCTGGATGTGAGGTCCTGATTTACTCATCTTTTAGAATTTTTAGCCCCTGATGATTGACCTCAGTATATCCCTGTCCACAGAGTCCAGGGCCCCCGTCAGGAGTATCCCTGCCATATAGGCGCCCAGGGCAAGGGGGACCCTGAAGATTGTACCTGCGGGTATTAGAAGGAGGACGATTGAAACCGAGGCAGGGAGGAGGATCCTCCAGGCGACATGCAGGTCCCTCCATGCCGGACCAAAACCGAGATCCCGCACAGCCCGCAGGAAGAGGATCGTCATGAGGGCCTCCGTCATTACTGTGGCAACACTTGCACCCATAAAGTCAAAGCGGGGGATGAGGATGAGGTTCAGGATCACATTGAAGAGGGCTGCAAGGCCTGTGATCCTGGTGACCGTGATCTGCCTGTTGGCTGACCCCAGGAGGCTGGAGCTTAAGCCATTCACAAACATGAAGGCGGTTGCGGTTATGAGCACCCTGAGGGCCGGGACTGACTCGAGGTACTCTGCAGAGAAAATGAGCTCTATGATGGGTCCTGCAACTGCGAATACCGTGAAGATCAGGGGGACGGCCAGGATTATGAGGTACTTCAGGGACCTCATGTAGGTGAACCGCAGTGAATCCTCACTTTCAACGTGGAACCTGGACATCACAGGGAATACAGCGGTGAGGTAGACACCGTAAAGTGATGTGATGACCGTGAGGAGCCTGTAGGGTGCATTGTAAAGACCCACAGAGACGTCACCCTTCATGAGGGAGAGCATCACGGAGTCTATCCAGAAGTATATCAGAGAGAATACACTCGTTATCCCGAAGGGGATGGCCTCCCTGATCATTCCGCGACTGAAACTTAAACCGGGGGTGAAGAAACGACGGGTGAATATTAAAGTGGAGTATACAAGTGAGAGGGCGGCTGCAATGAGATATGCAATTGCAACATGCACAACACTCCCACCCAGCCAGATAACGGCAAGGACACCCACAAGTATGAAGATGCTGTTGAGGATGTTCCATACTGTCTGGTACTCCATCCTCTGGAAGCCCTGGAATATGCTGTTGAAGAATGAGCTGAAGGAACTCAGAAGCATGTACCCGGCTATGAAAACGATTACTGTAGCTGCAGTCCCACTGTACAGCCCTATGAGGGGGAAGAGGAGTATCAGCACAAATACTATGCATGAGAGGATGATACGGTTACCGAGACCCGCCGCCACAAGCTCCCCGGCCCCTGCGGGGTTCCTTGCAATCTCCCGGGTGATGTAGGTCCCTATACCAAGATCTGCAAGTATACTGAATATGCCGGTAAGGGCAAGTGCAGTTGATAGTATACCGAAACCGGCGGTTCCAAGGTACCTTGCAAGGTAGACGTTCCATACGAAGGCCGCCAGGTTTGTGAAGAGTGTGGCCACCAGGAGGAATACTGTGTTCCTTGCGAGGATTCTTGCATGACTCATCTCAACCACTGATATGAGGATTCCATGATCTACTTTTCTGAACCACTTAACGGTCCTCACAAGTCAAAGATTTGCTGGCTTTTTTGAACCACTCAATGGTCCTCATAAGCCCCTCCTCGAGTCCAACCTCTGGCCTGAAACCTGCTGCAGTGAGACGGGACGTATCAGCAAGGGAGTGCCTCACATCTCCGGGCCTCTCATCAAGGTATTCTGGTTCTGCATCTGATTCAAGGATCCCTGAGATTATATCGAAGAGTCTGTTGACTGTAACGGAACTCCCACCGGCCACGTTGTAGACACCGGATCCACTGGACTCTGCCAGGAAGATGTTGGCCCTCACAACGTCACCAACGTATATGAAGTCCCTGCTCTGCTCTCCGTCACCGTAGATCTGAGGTGACCTGCCGCTGAGGAGGGCGTCGATGAACCTCGGGATAACCGCTGCATACTGTGAATCAGGCCTCTGGCGGGGCCCGTAGACATTGAAATACCTGAGGGATACGGTTTCAAGGCCGTAATCCTCGAAAACCTGACAGTAGTACTCACCTGCCACCTTGGACACTGCGTAGGGTGATAGGGGCATTGGTCTGGCGTCCTCCCTCAGGGGCATCTCCAGGTTGTTCCCATAGACAGCGGAGGTTGATGCGTTCACAACCTTCCGTACACCCGCCCTCCAGGAGGCCATCAGCACCCTGAGGGTCCCTGTGGCATTGACACGGTGACACCTGAGGGGGTCCCTCACACTCTCAGGAACGCTGGCCAGGGCTGCCTGGTGGAAGACGTAGTCCTTGCCCTGAAATACCGGCTCAAGGTCCAGGTCATTTATGCTCCCCTTAATTATCTCCAGGTCCTCATGGTGGGGGTCCCTCAGGTTATCAGGGCTCCCGGTTGAGACGTCATCGATTACGGTGACACGGTTTCCCATCTCAAGGAGTTTATCTGTGAGGTGTGAACCTATAAATCCAAGTCCTCCGGTTACAGCTACATCCATATCTCTCATATTAATCCCTGTCCGGCTATGAAGTTTGATATCAGTACGTGTTTTATCAGCATGGCTTATTGTATGATCTCATGATCTAGATGATTCAGTTTGTGCCTACAGGATCACTATCCAGTTAATCCTTGATGGCGGATCACATCATGTGAAGTTTATGAAGAGATGGAGGGACCTGTAGGGCTTTTCTGTATCAGGTAACCTGTAGAGAAGGAATTCAAGTTTCTGATCCTCTCCCGCCTCTGTTACTGTGAAATTCACCCTCTTCTCCCACCTCTCACCGTTACCCAGTTTTATGGTTTCATTCCTTAAAATATCTCCGCCGATCCTGACAACCATCCGGTAGGTTTCGTTCCGGTACTCCCTGTTCACCACACCAACAATTACCTCAACACTCTCCCCGGCGGTAACGTTCTCAGGGTAACCGTAGGCCTTACCACCAGGGCCCAGTATGTAGAACTCGGTGAACCGCTCAGACGGTGCCGGGTTGAGGGTTATGTAGACAGTGACTGCAATGAGGGCCACTAGTACAGCCGAGAGGATGAGGGATACCTTGCCATCCCTTGAGAGACTTCGGGGTGATGGTATACGCCTCAAATCAACTGAGTATGCAAGGCCCCTGGCCCTGTAACGCCTTATAAAGGCTGCGGGTGTCATTATCAGGCTTACTGCAGATATGCTCCTTGCAAGAAGCGGCTTGAATGTAACATGACCACCCATCAGGAGTGCTATCACAGATGATATGATTATGCTTATTGAGAACCCCAGGAAGAGCCTCTCAGGGACGCTGATCTGGTATCTGAGGGGTGCTATGGCTGAGGTTAAAATGTAGCCAGGTATAAGGAGCACCTGGAGGTAGAAGAGGGCTTCCACAACCCCCCGCGGAGATGAATTGATTGCAGTGATGGTAAAGATACTCAGGAGCACCATAACCAGAAGGTCACTGAAACCTGCCATGTTTCTCCCGGCTTCCTTTTCTTCCCAGAACTCATCCCCTGGGAATGCCCTCCTGAGCTCACCATCAAGGTCCCTCTCTTTAACCATCCTGAGGGCCTTCTTCCTTATCCCTGAGGGGTCAACTGCCCTGAGGTCCCTTTCATTTATCTCAGGGACCTCCACTACCAGATCATCCTCGATGAGCCCGTACCTTTCCAGGACGTCCCTCTCTGACATCTGCAGTGACTCTATCTCCCCTATCCTCTGCCGGGTCCTCCTGATGTAGGCCACAAGGGCTGATAGTATACCTGCTGTACCAAGGACCACCATCCCATACCTGCCTGCGGTGCCAGCCATCAGTGTGAGTATGGGTGCAAACGCCATGGTTAACGCGGCCCTCCTGGACCTGCCATAGCCCTGTAATCTAAGTAGAATGGCGGCTGCAAGGTTATAGGATGAGGCGGCTATAAGTACTATGATAAGCACAAACCTTACCTGGTTCACGTGGATGAGTGCTATAAGGAGGGGTGTGGCACCAGAAAGGATGGCTGAAATCAGGATGTCCCTTAATGGTGCATGTTCTCCCCCATGGGTTTCCTCTGAATCCCCCTTTCTTTCAGAGGAGTCAGCCTGGCTTTCCACTTGATGGTCTCTTTTTGCGAGTTCTCTGGCGGTTTTAATATGGGTGCTTTTCGCTGGATGATCCCTTCCCTCAGGTTCACTGGTGTTCATTCTGGCACTTCCAGGATCAGCATCCTTTTCGGGGCGTTTAAGGAGCAGGATGATGGGTATGAGTACAGCGGGGAGGGCGTAGAGGACCCTTGAATGCCGCAGGGGTGTGTAGTTAAGGATTAATGCGTTGAAGGTGAGTATGAGCAGGCCAGGTATGGGTGTAATGATGGTGTCCCCCAGACAGGTCAGTCTTAGGAAACTGTACCCTGTTACCAGCACACAGAGGATGAGCCCTGCCACCCTCAGGTGGAACTGGGGTGCTGCTATCAGAAGAGCTGAGACTATACCTGTTATGAGGAGTAGGATTTTTGCTTTGAACTTCACATGGGATTCTCCTGTCACTGCAATTGATTAAGTAGATTATTATCAATTCTGGACTGATAAATATTTACCATCAATGTCTCTCTGACTGGAACATAATAAAATTGGAATAGATGAGGTTCTGGTGGATATATCGGGTCTGAACACTTCTGGCATGGAATTTAGACAGAATCAGGTACCGGGTGATCTTATGGCTATATGGTAGACCTTCACCCTGTATTCACCGGGTTCTGTGAATGGTGGCACTCTGAGACTGAGATCAACGGGTACCACCGCATCGATCTCCCGTTCCGCTGCCCAGTTCTTTCTTACTGGTGTGTAGGTTGTTGTTAGTGGTGTTTCGGGGAGTCCGATGCCGTAGTTGGCGTATTTGAGGTTTTGTATGGGTATGGTTTCTGGGCCCTGGAGGTCTCCTTCAGCCCTTTGTAGAGGTCGATGGGTACGTTGGATAGGTCCTTTATCTGGAGTCCCTGGGGTCCTCCTGGCCAGTGGTATTCTTTTCCTGGTTCCACTGTGGCTGTGAGTGTGAAGGAGTTCCCTGCTTCTCTTCCCTG
The DNA here is from genome assembly GCF_000828575.1 of Methanothermobacter sp. CaT2. Lineage (GTDB taxonomy): Archaea > Methanobacteriota > Methanobacteria > Methanobacteriales > Methanothermobacteraceae > Methanothermobacter. The sequence goes on from NZ_AP011952.1 coordinate 292,978, forward strand.
CCATAGGACCATTATCTCAACACTCTCGGGTACCGTGACTTTAACCTCCTGCACAGCCGTGGCACCTGCTGCAGGGCTTATAATTAAAAACAGGATAAGTGCAGGAATCATGAATTTTATAGGGATGCCCATAACTATCCACCCCCGCAGGGTCTCTGAGGGGTTCTATGGCTTCACATACACTTACAGGTTTTAGTGAAATTAATCACAAAAATGGCTATCTGAACATGGAATATTTATTACTAAATTTTTTGTTGGAGAACCCTGAGGATTTTAGTAAAAAACCCTTGAATTGTATTAAAAAGGCTCTTTTAGGTCTAACTCAGTTTTTTAAAAAGATTTATATATGTTGGATTATCATTCTTTTATCATGATTATTCATGTTACATATCTTTCAGGTTACCTAGCAGCCATTATTTCATCGATAATCCTTTCAGCGATACTGGGACTTCCCCTGACACCTGAAAGGCCGGCCAGGCACTCCTGGACGCCGTCAGCCATCTTCCCGACACCCGTAATTGCACTGGGCCTCACAGCCATATCCATAAAACTGGGTGTCACAGGCCTCTACGGGGCTGACCTCGGAGCCGTGGCAGGGGTCCTATCAGCAATAATGACTGCATACTTCCTTGAGGATATATTCCCCAGACCGGAGGACTCATGATGAATGAACTGGTTGGAGTTACAGCCGCAGCAGCCATATCCTGGCTGAACTTCGTTGTGATAGACACATGGATGGGTCTCCCAGAGAAGCCGGGTGTGCGGGGGGCCGACTACATTGGAAGGGACATAGAGAAAAGGGGAGGCGACCTTGCGGGTGGCTTCTTCCAGGGAAACATTGTATGCTCACCTGACGCATCAGCCGGCACCCTCCTCGGCGCCATTGGATGCTACCTCATGGGCGTGCCTGAGGGAGGCCTCGTGGCCGCCCTCCTGGTGTTCATAGGGAACCGGCTATGCGCCGACCCCGGGTATGCCGGGACACTTGGGGCCCTCTCCATAACAGTCATAATAGGGCTGGCATCCCTCGCCGGGATGGAGCCAGGTCACTTCGTCGCCGGGATGGTCATTGCAATAACCACCATACAGGGTGTGAGCCACTCAAGATCATCAAGGCTCCTTGGCGCCATAGCCAGGAGGATGGACAGGTACACTGAAATCAAATAGAAGGTGTTAATCATGCTGATCCAGATAACAGGGATAATAGTGGTGCTCATGGCCTTGAGGACCCTCCTTGCCCAGGACAGGGCTGAGAGGCTCCTGTACCTCAATGCCCTGAGCTTCGGAATATCTGCAATGATAGCCCTATACGTTGGAACCGCCTTTGGCGCTGTCCTTGCAGCGGTCTACTTCATCGCATCAACCGTAACATCCAATGCAATCGCCCACACCCTTGACCGTGTTGGAGAGGAAATAGTTATCGAGGATTAGGAATATAGATGATAACTGGTGAATGTTTATGAATCCGCTGGATCTCCTTAACATTACAAACGTTGGCGTCTCTGTCATATTCACTGGAGCCGCAGGCATCATACTCCTCTCAAAGCCCCTTGATAAGATAATAATGTTTTCACTCCTCCAGGGGGGCTTTGTGATGGTCCTTGCAGCTGCAAGGTACCTTGACGTTGCCATGGCAGCGGCCCTCTTTGACCCGATATCAACAATAATACTGCTGATGGCCGTTATGAGGATAAATGACATAAGGACTTCGAGGGGTGAGGAAGTTGTCTGAGGCTTCCATGTTCTCATTCAGGATGATTTGCGGGGGTGAGGAACTTGCTTGAGACCCAGATCTGGTTCTATGCAGGGGCAGCCCTTGTGGTGATAGGTTCACTTGCAACCGTGGCAGGTCCTGGTGTGAGGGACCCCATTGTGAGGATCCTCAACACCGAGATACCTGCGGTTGGTGTTTCACTCATATTCCTCACCTACAACCACACCCTCGCCCTCCTGACCTTCATAGCGGCAACAACCATAATGACACTGGTGCTCCTCAGGGCAGTTATAAGGCTTGAGGAGATGGGGGTGGAGGTATGAGCCTTGGAAGGATCCTCAATGACCTGGAGATGGGGGTGGAGGTATGAGCCTTGGAAGGATCCTCAATGAACTTGCAAACCCGAAGAGGATACCCAGGCTCTTCGCCTTCTCACTTGGTCTGATACTGCTCGTCGGGTTCCTTGTGCCCATGGCGCTGAACCCTGACCAGCTCTACCCGAGGCCAATGCCCCAGGAGCAGATAAACAGCAAGGACCCCCTGGCACCCTATGACCGCGGGGGAGTACCCCTGGAGAAGCCAGGTAATGTGAAGTCACAGTACCCCCACTTTGAGGTTAACCTGGGTAAGATAACAGCCTACCTCTCACCCCTGGCCATAGCTGTTAAGGGCCTCACCTTCTACTTCGGTACATCCATATACTCATCCCCGGGTGGGCTGATAGATGAGATACTCTACTACACCAGGGGCCTTGACACGGTCCTTGAGTCAAGCATACTCATGATGGCCTTCACCATCGCCTCATGGGTGGCCCTTAACTTCACTATGAGGAGGCGCAGATCATGATCTCAGAGAAGCAGATGGAGGCACATTTATGATGGTCCCGGAATTCACCCTTTCACTCTTCCAGCCCGCCATCTACACGGGCCTCATAGCAGGATTCATAGCGCTGCTCGGCATATCCTTCCAGAAGAAGGACCTGAGCGCACTGATAATCACGGATATAGTTGGAATAGCAATGCTCGTAATCGTTGCAGCCGTTGGAACCGACCTTGCAGAGGCCCTCATACTCCCGGGTCTCGTGGTCGAACTGGCTGAGATAATGGCCATATCAGAGATACTCATATCAAGGGAGATGAGGATACTTGGTGAGGTGCCGGTGGTTGAACACAGACCCATGGAACTTGAGGTCTTCAGGACCGCACCGAACTTCATGGCCCTTATCCTGATCGCCTACGGTGTATTCCTGACAGGATTCACAGGGGGCGCAGTTGCAGGGGCAGGGATACTCTTCTACATTGCTACAAGGAGGGCCAGGGGCCTTCCAGCAGTGGAGTGGGATGGAATCGCAGGTATATCCGGTGTAACATGGTGCCTCTGGCTTGCAGGTTTCCTGATATTCTTCACAGCGCCACAGCTCTGGCTCCCGGCACTATTCATGTCAGGATGCGGCATACTAATAAAGGTCGCCAGCAAGATGGGCCTCATCGGGGTCCTTGCAAGGGAGGAGATCAGGGAAGCAGGGGGTGAAGAGTGATGGATATAGCGTCCCTGGGAGGTGAACTCCTCGGCCAGATACCCTTCGGTGACATCGTACTCTACATGACACCCTTCAACCTCTTCATGTTCGCATCAGTACTCATATTCACCCTCCTCATAGCCATAAGCAGGACAGAGACCCAGGTTGAAACCGAGTTCGGGACACTGGGCAACAGGCGCGTGGAGGTCGACACAGCCGAGTTCAGGATCAGGCGGTTCCTTGCAGTTGTCTGTGGACTTGCAACTGCCGGTGCGATGGTGACAGGTGACCTCTTCAACTTCACCCTCTTCGTGGCACTCATAGGTATCGTGAACATAGGTATAGTCTCGGCTGTGAGGCAGGTGGAGGTCCTTGACGCCGCCTTCCAGTATGGACTGATAGCCATGATGGCCTCACTGCCACTCTTCGGCGGCGCTGCCCTGGTGCTGGGATCATCAGGTACACTGAGCCTCCTTGAACTATCAGGGATGGCCGGGAACCCGATGATAGTCTTCGCATCCATCCTCCTCCTCATGGGAGTTGTCGGGGAGACGGGTGTCGCACCCTTCTATGCGACCAAGGCCGAGATGTTCCGCACACCCGGTTCACCCTTCATACTCATAATACACCTCAGCTCCCTCCTGGTGATTGTGAGGGCCATAGAGGTTTTGCTGATAGTTTCACTGTAGGTGAGATCAATGAACAGGCTCAGATTGGGAAGTTTAACTGCACTCATACTTTCAGCTGCAGGGATAATCTACGCCCTGATATTCAACCCACCATCATGGGTTGTATACGGTGTGGCCATATTCCTGATACCCGTCTTCATACTCTCCCTGGGCATACTCTCCATGGCCAGTCCAGAGGAGGAAGAGGCAGAGGACAGGGTCGATGAACCATTCATAGGGTACTGAATTTATGATAATGGAATCATTCCGGTGTTAATGGTGATGAGATGAATCTGATGGGAAACATCATAGTGAATGTTCTTATAGCATTTCTCATAGGAAGCCTCCTTCTGGGCTTCCAGAGGAAGGTCATGGCAAGGATACAGAGAAGGCCGGGGCCCCCTGTGATACAGCACCTCCTCCACACCCTGAAGTTCTACATAAAGGAGTCCTCCTTCCCGAGGACAGCTGCCATGCCATTCTACATTGCAATAGCAGCGACACTCTGCGGTATATGGATAAGTGCGGTTATCGTCGGACCGGTGCTTGAGGGGTCCCTGCTGCTGTTCTTCGGGATCTACGCCCTCCACAAGATAGTTGAACACAATGCAGGGTCATCATCAGGGTCACCCTACGGTAAGCTCAGCTGCGTCCGTGCGGTGTTCTCAGCTGCAGCCGAAATGCCGCTCTTCGCTGTCCTTGCAATCATATACCTCCAGACAAGGACAATGATAATATCAGACATCATAGGTTACCAGAGCATCCACGGGCCCCTGCTGCTGAAGCTGCCCCTTGCAGCCATGATGTTCTTCGTCCTCATCCTCTCAAAGGCACCCTACTCACCCTTCTCCATCACCAAGGGGAAGGACATAATATCAGGGTATGAGACAGAGCACTTCGGGGTCCTCAGGGGTTACCTGATGATCTCGGAGTCCATAGCATGGTACATGCTGCTCTGGATATTCCTAACAGTCTTCATCGGCGGTCTGAGTCTGCCGCTCTACATACTCGGGATGGTGATAATCACAACCATAACGGCCTTCATAAATGCGACAACACCCATGCTGAACCCGAACCACTCGGTGGCCATACAGGTCATCCTGGCCTTCGTGGGTATAGCAGGTTCGATAGTCCTCATGCTTGTAATGTAGGAGACATGATGTGGAATGGAAATGTAAGGGATTTAATCAGAAGAGAGGGGATTTAATGGAAAGGGATCTTACCTTACTCACGGCACTGGTTGCAGGGGGCGTTATAGTTGTGAGCCTCCTTGCAGCCATCATGCAGAGAATGTCCTTGGCTGTTATAACCATCCTCGGAGTCCTGTTCACGGTCCTGCTGCTCATGGCTGGCCGTGAAGGGTTCTCCAGGTTCTCAGAGGACCTCGAGAGGGCATCATTCTTCCTGGTCCTTGCAATGTTTATAGTTTCATTCATAATACTTTACAGACCATTATAAGTGGAGTTTGCTGGTGATAATCTTGTATGAAATATACCTGGTATACACGGTTTCCTTTATCGCAGGATCAATCATAGGCCTGCTTCTCAGTTACAGGAAGTACAGGGAGCCCTTCGTTGATAAGAAAATTGATCCCCTGGCCCTTGTGGTTGCAGTGGCAGGCTGGACCGTCCTTGTGAATGCAGGGCTTCTGCCCCTCACAGATCTCATGAGGACGGCCGGGCTCTTCATGGTGGCCCTGGTTGCAGGGATGAGGCCAGGCTACGGTAGATACGAGACCCTCACCGGGGCTCTCCTGGGACTCCTGATCTGGCTGATTTCAGGGACTCTGGGGTGGTAATGGATGGATGAAGGAGAACTAATGAGGCTGATGAAGAGGAGGATACTTGAGAGTTACCGCTGGCAGGAGGATGTTGTAAAGCCACTATCCAGGGAACTTGAAATTGACGTTGAGGAATTCCAGGACATACTCATGGACAGACTCGACATGTCGAGTCTCGAGGCCCTGCACCCCAGGTTCGAGTCGGCAAGGCCGAGGTGCATCAGGGAGAGGCTCCACAGTGACCTCCAGCTCTGCTGGCTCGTTGATGTCATGGAGATCATAGGTGTGGATGATGCCGAGGCCCTCAAGGATGAGATCACAGAGCTGGTCCTGGCAGGGATGGAGTACTCCGAGGCCCTCAGTGAGGGCAGGAGGAGGCTCCATGAGATACTGAGATCATGATGAACTTCAATCAATAAAGAGCAAATGTTGAGGTAAAGAAATGTTGGATGCCCTTAAAAGTATTCTGAGGAAAACGTCAATCCATGTATGCCTTGTAAATACAGGGGGGTGCAACGGCTGCGATATAGAGGTCCTCGCACTCCTCTCACCAAGATATGACCTTGAACAGTACGGTATATACGTCCACCAGAACCCCAGGGAGGCCGATGTCATACTTGTAACCGGTGCAGTTACAGAGCAGTGGAGGGAGAAACTCCAGAGGATCTACCGCAAGGCACCTGAGCCAAAGATAGTCGTGGCCCTGGGTAACTGTCCAATATCCGGTGACGTATTCAACCAGGAGGGTGGAAGCGTCTATGCACCGGTCTCCGAATTCATACCGGTGGATGCAGAGGTACCCGGATGCCCGCCCAGGCCATCAGAGATACTTGAGGCGATACTGTCGGTGGCGCCCGGGGCCATAGCAGAGAGGGGGAAGAAGAGATGATACTGCCACTTGGACCCATGCACCCGGGATACAAGGAGCCCATAAGGCTCAAGGTGAAGACCCGGGGCGAAAAGGTTCTCAAAGCCGAAATAGAATACGGATACGTTCACAGGGGAATAGAGAGGGTTATGAGGAACAAGACCTGGCAGAAGGCCATCTACCTCTCTGAACGCGTCTGCGGGATATGCTCCTACATACACACACAGACCTTTGCAGAGGCCTTTGAGGCCATATCAGAGGCCGAGGCACCGCCAAGGGCACAGTTCCTACGCGCATTAACAAACGAGCTTGACAGGATACAGAGTCACCTCATCGCAAATTCAACCTACTTCAAGGCCCTGGACCATGAGACCATGTTCATGTACATGCTGGCCCTCAGGGAGCCTGTAATGGACGCCATCGAGCTCCTGACAGGTAACAGGGTCAACATGGGCTGGAACGTGGTGGGTGGTGTGAGGATGGACGCCTCAGAGAGCCACCTGTCAAGGATAAGGGAGATCATAGTTGACCTTGAAAGAGAATTCGACCGCTACGTTGAGATGTTCGAACACGGCCCACTCATAGGCCTCAGGTCAAGGGAGGTAGGTTACATGAGCCAGGAGGAGGCAGAGAAGGCAAGGGCCGTTGGACCCACAGGGAGAGCCTCAGGTATAAGGTATGACTTCAGGGAGGACCACCCCACCTACAGGGACCACCTGGACTTCAGGACCATCTGGAGGGATGATGGCGACAACTTTGCAAGGGTCATGAACCGTTTCGACGAGATCAGGGTCTCAATTGACCTCATAAAGCAGGTCATAGATAACATGCCAGGGGGACCCGTCAGGACGAAGGTTGACGTGAAGGCCGGTTACGGTGAGTGGAGAAACGAGGCCCCCCGGGGAGAGGTGGCCTACATGATTGAAACCAACGGTAACCTCATAAAGAACATATCCATAAGGACCCCCAGCATAATGAACATTGACGCCTGCGCAAAGTACATGTTGAGGGACGTTGCAACCGTTGCAGACGCCGTTGCAACATATGCAAGCGCTGATCCATGCATAGCATGCGCAGAGAGGGTCATGGTTGTTGATGAAGAGAGCGGGGAGAGGGAGATACTCCTCTAATAAATGCGTGATGTTGATGTCCTATGTCCTCTGTAATATGGTACCTCTACGAGTTTGCCCGTAAGTCCTGGGCAGAGAAATTCGCCAATGCACACACAGAACACGAGATCCTTGAAAAACCAGAGAGATTCAGGGATTTCCCCACAGTTAACAGGGAGTACTGCATAGGCTGCGGGGCCTGCACAACAGCCTGCCCTGCCCCCGGCGCAATAAAACTGGTCCGTGACACCGACACGGCCGAGGAGGAGGGTCAGACCTACCCTGTCATAGTCAGGGGTGCGTGCATCAGGTGCGGCTTCTGCGCCGAGGTCTGCCCCACAGACCCCAAGACAATTGAATGCGGAGAGAACCACCTCATAAGGGAAGAGTTCACCATAGTACCCTCAGAGAAGCTCTATGTCATAGACGACTACCTCTGCATACGCTGCAAGAAGTGCATGAAGGCCTGCCCGGTGGATGCAATAACCGAGAAGGACGGCAGGGTCGAGGTTGACCAGGGAAGGTGCATAGCCTGCGGTGAATGCCTTGAGAAATGTCCTGTCAAGGGCGCCCTCAAGGTGATACACGTCGCCTACGTCGAGGAACAGAAGATGGTCATAAACCTGGCGGTCAATGAACTGGAGTCAGCCATCGAGGAGAAGAGCGAGGATATAAAGAAACTCGAAGCAGGCAAAGTCTACAGGATGAACTACCCACTGAAACCCCTCCTCGAGAGGGCCCTTGAGGTCCTCCCAGATGAGGAAATAGTCAGGGACATCCTCGAGAAGGTAACCGACCGCCTCAAGATGCGCATCATAACATGGAGCCCCGAAAAATGTGTGCAGTGCCGTTTATGTGTGGATGAATGCCCATCAGGAGCCATAACCTACTCAGAGGATGAAGGAATCGTGAGGGACCCTGATAAGTGTCTCAGGTGCAGCACATGCTACCAGACATGCCCCTTCGGTGTTGCAGGGTACTACGTTGCCAGGTTCCTCATAGATGAATCCAATGGAGAAGAGATGATAAGGATAACCATAAAACCGGCGGCTCTTCCTGTAAAGTGATGAGGAGATGATAAAATTCCAGCTGCAGCAAAACCCGTGAAGCCCCTGAGGGAAGTTGACGTTGACTATGATATTGACAGTGGGAAGTGCAGGGAATGCCCTGATAAGCCGTGCCTCAGCTCATGCCCGGTGGACGCGATACACCTGGACCAGGACACCGGGAAGGTTGAGATAGACGACAAATGCTTTGGGTGCGTCCTCTGCAGGGAGGCCTGCCCCTACAACGCCATAAAGATGAGAACAACCATGGCAGAGCCTGTCAGGGAGAACGTGCCCGTTATAAACCCCCGGATCTGCAGAGGCTGCGGTGCCTGTGTCTCAGCCTGCAGGACAGGGGCCATACACCTGGCATCATCGGGTGAAACAGGGGTCCACAGTGAGATAGACGAGGATAAATGTGTCCGCTGCGGGTACTGTGCAAGGGCATGCCCCACAGAGGCCATAAAGTACGGGGAGATCCTCCCCAGGTCAGTGGTGGGGGGTAAGGCCGTGGTGATTAACCATAGGGACTGCATAGGCTGCATGACCTGCACCAGGGTCTGCCCCTCAAGGGGGGCCATAAAGGTTGGTAAGATAAACAGGTTACCCTACATAGACCCATCCTACTGTGCAAGGTGCGAGGAATGCATGGACGTATGCCCCTCAGCAGCCATCAAGTACTCCTCAAGGAAAAGGGCCTACGAAAACTTCTCAAAACTCAACAACATGGAGATAGCAGGGGAGATACTTGAGAGGGAATCAGAGAAACTCGTGAAAAACCTTGGGAGGATAGACTCGGTTCTGAGGAGTGTGAAGAGAAGGTTCTCATCTGACAGCCCAGAATACAGTGTGGATGTCACCGATGAAATAAGGGATGGTATAGAGGAACTCGTGGACTCCAACCTCCAGATACATGAACTCAACCACATAATAGACTTCACCAAACCCGCAAGGAGGATAAGGGTACTTGAGGACAGGTGTATAGGGTGCGGGCTCTGCGTGGATGAGTGCCCTGTGGGTGTCATAGAACCGGAGATCCCGGCCCCCGTAAAGATACTTGATGGATGCGTATTCTGCGGGAGATGCCGTGGTGTATGCCCCGTAGATGCCATTGAGATCACAGAGGAGGGATTCAGGGCCAGGGATGGTCGGATATACCTTGAGAGGAGGGTCCTGACAGGTCCAAGGAGTGGTTCTGTTGAGGTTGACCACCTGGTCTGCCAGAGGTGCGGTGTATGCGTTAACCACTGCCCGGTTGACGCCATGACCCTCAATGATGAGGTAGAGGTTGACGCTGATAGATGCATACTCTGCGGTGAATGCCAGGACATATGCCCCGTCACTGCGGTGAAGCTGAACCTGGAGGATGATAGCCTTGAATAGGGTTTTCGTAACAGACTGCGAGGGTCCCATCTCCCTCAACGATAACGCCTTTGAAGCCGCAGCCCACTTCATCCCCGACGGTGACAGGTTCTTCAGGAAGGTGAGCGAATTTGATGATATACTGGCCGACGAGATCAGGAGGCCTGGCTACAATGCAGGGGACACCCTCAAACTGATAGTACCATTCCTCATAGCCCACGGAGTCACCGATGAGAAGCTTAGGGAGTTCTCAGAGAGGACCCTCAGGCTGGTTCCGGGGGCTGATGAAACCCTGAAACTTGCAGGGAGGCTCATGCCATCCTACATCGTGAGCACAAGCTACAGACACTACATCGAGGCCCTCTGCAGGCACCTTGACTTTTCCCTGGAGAACACCAGGCACACCACCCTCACCCTTGATGTTGAGATCCCCCCTGAGGAGAGGGAGATGCTCATGAGGCTCACTGAGGATGTGATCGAGGGGGACTTTGAGGACCTGGATGAGATATTCTTCCACATCATACCCGGTATGGAGGCCGGGAAGATACTCCATGGGGTGAAGACCGTTGGAGGGGACGGTAAGAGGGTTGCCCTCATGGAGATCCTCTCTGAACTTGAACTACCCCCTGAATCCGCCATGTACGTGGGTGACAGCATAACCGATGTTGAACCACTCAGGGAACTCAATGGGAGGGGCCTTGCGGTGTCCTTCAACGGTAACCGCTACGCCCTCAGGGAGGCAGAGGTGGCGGTCATCTCCACCGACTCAAGGGCCCTGACCCCACTGATAGACCTCCACTCAAGGTTCGGGAGGAACTACATCTTGGAATTCATCAGGGCCTACTCTGAAAACCCTGAAAGGGCCCTTGAATCATTCAGGATAGACTTCAGAGTGGTGGATGAGTTCAGGAGGGTGTTCAGGGAGGAATACCCCATCATAACTCTCATCGATGACCCCGAAGACCTCCTGGACGCAAGCATGGAGGTCAGAAAGAACATCCGGGGGGAGGACGTCGGATCCCTCGGCTGAAGCCCTGGATGTGTACATTCAGCATGGTTGTGATGCTCAATGGAGATTAATGGAACACTGATTGAGGATACATTCTCTGAGGCCTTCACAGGGAGATGTGTGAGGGCCACCATAACCGCCCGTGACATGGAGACCGTGAGGAGGGCGGCCCTTGATGCAACCGCAACCCCGGGTGCAGTCATAGGGCGGGTTGAGGGTGGTGTTGAATCCTTCCTGACAGGGGATGAAACACCCGACGGCAGACCCGGAGCCATGGTCCAGTTCTACTATGCCCTGGATGACATGGAGAAATTCCAGGTGGAACTGTCCTACAGGATAAGGCAGGACATACTGGTGAAGCCCTTCACAGCCCTCTACAGCTCCACACCCGACCCTGATGGATACATGGATATGATGAAGCATGTGGGACACTGCGGTGATGGCTATGAATGGGTGGAGGACTTCAATGGCCGTGAAATGATCAACGTACCAGTAGCCGTCCCTGACTTCAAAATAGAATCAAGGATGGGGTACAGGGAGGCCATCATGGGGGCCAACTTCTGGTACATGTGCAGGGACCCCGACACGGTACTGGAGGCTGGGAGGGCCGCCATAAGGGCCATAGAGGGGGTTGAGGGTGTTGTGACACCCTTCGACATCTGCTCCGCGGCATCAAAGCCAGAGACAAATTACCCCTGGATAGGACCCACCACAAACCACCCCTACTGCCCCAGCCTGAAGGAGGTGCTCGGTGACGAGTCCAGGGTCCCTGAGGGCGTCGGGTACATACCAGAGATAGTCATAAACGGCCTGACAATCGAGGCCCTTGAGGAGGCCATGAGGGTCGGGATAGAGGCTGTCTGCAGGTACGATGGGGTCCTGAGGGTATCAGCAGGTAACTATGGCGGTAAACTGGGGGACCACAGGATAGAACTCCACGGTGTTCTTGGATGAGGTTCGATGCGGTGGGCCTTGGAGCCCTCAACATGGACCAGCTCCACATGGTTGAGAGGATAGCAGGCCCTGATGAGGAGACCTTCGTGAGGGGTCTGGTCGAATCATGTGGGGGCTCAGCAGCCAACACCATGATAGGGCTCTCAAGGCTCGGTCTCAGGACAGCCCACATAGGCAAGGTCGCCGATGACAGGGAGGGAGGACTCCTCAGGAGTAACCTCTCATCTGAGGGGGTCACGGATTTCACCGTCGTGTCGGATACAGGTAGAAGCGGCCGTGTGATGGGTTTCGTCGACCCAGAGGGTAACAGGGCCCTCTACGTTGATCCAGGGGTCAACGACACACTCAGGGTGGATGAGGTGGCTGAAGAGGCCCTCAACACTGAACTGCTGCACCTCACATCCTTTGCAGGTAATGGCATAAATGTCCAGGTGGACGTGATTGAGGCACTGGACAGATCCGTGACCGTCAGCCTGGATCCAGGGCACCTATACGCCTCAAGGGGAGTATCTGAGCTTTCAGATATCCTTGAGCGCACTGAAATCCTCCTCACAAACCAGAGGGAACTTGAGCTGATGACAGGGACAGGTGACCCTGAGGAGGCAGCATCACTCCTGGGGATAGGGGTGGTTGTGGTTAAGATGGGGGCCCGAGGCGTCATGGCATGGGACGGCGAGTCTGTGATGGTGGATGCACTGAGCACCGAATGTGTTGATACGACAGGGGCCGGTGACGCCTTCAATGCCGGTTTCCTCTACGCCTGGCTCAAGGGCTTTGGCCTTGAGGTTTCATGCCGCTTTGGGAACTACATAGCATCACGTTGCATCGGGGGATACGGTGCCACAGCTTCTCTCCCCGGGGCTGAGGCCCTTGATGTCCTCAGGAGCTACGCTGAGGTTGATGATTCCTGTGATGAATAAGGGAAGTTATGTGTGCTGAGGTTTGTTTAAGGTGGATAATCTGGAAAAAGGATGAGGGAAGTTATGTGTGCTGAGGTTTGTTTAAGGTGGATAATCTGGAAAAAAATTTAAGTAAATACGTTTAAAGGGTAATAAAGGGTTGTGTTAAATCTTGAAGCTTGAAAGGATGCAGGGGTTGTATCATGGATATCATCTTTAAGAAGAAACTGGAGGACCTCCGGAGGGATGTTGCATTAAAGTCGATGGACCTTGAGGAGAGCCCTGGGGACGTTGATGTGGAACTTGAAAGCTGCAGGGTTCTGGACAAATTCATAGACATAACACCGAAGTGTGTAAGGTGCAATCTCTGTTTCGAGGAGTGCCCTGTGGATGCCATATCAGGATCATCAGCATCAAAACCTGCAAGGATACTTGAAAACTGTGTTAAATGTGAGATATGCGCCCAGACCTGCCCTGTGAGGTGCATAAACGTTGTTGAGAGCACAGCCACCATCGGTGATGAGGACGTGACCTACAACCTGGAATACGTCAGGATCCCCCACCGTCTACTCCGGATGAAGAACATAGAGGTCACAGATAGATGCACCGCATGCGGGACCTGCACCAGGTTCTGCCCCACAGGCGCAATTCAGCTGGATCAGCAGACTGCGGTGGTCGATGAATCCATCTGCATTGGCTGCGGGGCCTGCGTCAACGTCTGCCCCTCAGATGCGGTGGAACTTGAGAGGGAACTGGGTCCTGTGATTGAGACCAGGCGGCTCCTGGTTGATCAGGATGCATGCGTCGAGTGCCTTGTCTGTGAGGAGAACTGTCCCACCGGGGCCATAAGGATTGAGGATGGAGAGGTTGTGGTTGATAAGGATAAATGCATTCTATGTGAGGTTTGTTCCACAAGGTGTCCTGTGGCAGCACTGAAACTGGAGAGGTTGGCAGATGAAAGTTAAGGAGATTATGGATAAGGAGTTTATAGCAGTCTCCCCTGAGGATCGGGTTGTTGATGTCTCATTGAAGATGGAGGAGACACGTAAGTTCACAACACCCGTTGTTGATGGGGATGGAAAGCTCGTTGGATGGGTTACAAGCTTTGACGTGATGAGGGGACTCCGGGATGGACTTGAACTTGTCTCTGACATCATGCAGCCACCGGAGAGGATAGTTCATGTAAATGAGAACGACCCGGCCAGGCTCGCCGTCCTCAAGACAGCCCATCACAAACTGGTGAGCATCCCTGTCCTGGATGATGATGGAAGGGTTGTGGGGGTTGTCAGGTCCTTTGACATCGTTGAGACCCTCTCCCAGCTCTATGAGATCAAGGTCTACAAGATATTTGAGGCCATGAACGAGGAGCTCAAGGGTGTGAGCTGGGATGAACTCATGGAGGCCGCTGCCATAATAACGAGGAGGCGCACCGGTAAGAGGATAAAACCGAAGGAGTATGAGGAGAGGATCCGGAATTCGACCTTCGGTGAGGCTATATGGGCAACAGGGGGCCTTGAAAAATTCTTTGTAGGTCTGATAGCTATAGGTGAACTTGTCATTGCAAGGAAGATTGCAAGGGCAAGGAAATAATCACCCACCCCTATAGCTTTTTGGAGATCATGTTTTATGATGACCTGCAGTGGTCATCTTCTGTCTGTTTTTTAGGTGCCTCCACCCAGTTTTTGACTTTCTTTTTCCTGCCCTTGCGGAATGGGTCCTGTCCCTATTTATTCTTTTTGATACCCTATTGATCCATGAACCTGAGTCTCTAATCGCTTCTTCAAGATCATATGGTGGTGCTGAGTTCTATTTAATCCCTGATCTTGTGGTTGAATAGACTTTGAAGTCTTCTTAACCACCATGATCCTGTAAGGTTTATTACCCTCTTTCACCATAATACCCTTGAGGAGCCACTCTCCTAGCGGTATTTTAGAGTCTGATAATCAAAAGTTTGTGGTTCGGGGCAATGGAGATTAAAGTGTTCGAAAAACTCGTGGAATTTTTTGTAGAGAAGGAGGAGGTGGATTTGGCCTACCTTTTTGGCTCCACTTCCAGAGGGGATAAGGGGAAACTGGGCGATTTTGACATTGGAGTTCTACTACAAGAACCCCCCCAAGAACACGGGAGGTTACAGTTTCACTTGAAATTGCTTGATGATCTTGTATCCCTGCTTAAAGCAGATAAGGTTGATCTGATTATCATGAATGATGCGCCACTATCCTTAAATTATAATATCATAAAGGAGGGAATACTCCTGAAAGATGATGAGGAAAAAAGGATAAGGTTTGAGAAAAATATCATGTCAGAATATCTGGATAGGAAGTATTATATGGACAGGCATGCGAGAATAGCCATCAATGGGATAGCCCGCCAGGGATTAATATGAAAAATGAGATCTCATCAAAATTGGAAAGATTGGGAGAATACCTGAAAATATTGAAGGGTTATCAATCCCATACCCTGGAAGATCTGAAAAATGATGTCACGTTAAGGGGAGCTGTTGAAAGATACCTGGAGGTTTCCATAGAATCCTGCCTTGATATTGGAGAAATGATCATATCAAAAGAAAGAGCCAGAAAACCAGAAACCTACAGAGAGGTAATAGAGATACTCGGGGAGATAGGAGTTTTACCAGAGGATTTTGTGGACAAATTCGCCCCAGCTGCAGGTTTCAGAAACATACTGGTTCATATGTACGCAGAAATAGACATTGAAAGGGTCTATGGATACCTGCAAAACAACCTGGATGATATAAACAATTTTGCAAGGTTCATCGCAGAATACCTTAAAAAATCATGAAACAGGGGCATTGCTGCTTTCCTTTTCTCACCATATTTCTCCTTGTAATGATGATTCCATTAGGGCTTAGCCATCTGATGCCATACCTTTATCATCTCTTTCTCACTCTACCTTCGACCAGAAACCGGCACCTTTATACCTGGAGGTCCGTCATGCAATGAGTCTTACCTGAGTAATATCCCGGCAGAATTATTAAGGAACACTTATATAATATGAACACACATGAATGTCTATTCATATGTTCAGGTGAATCTTATGGGATGTGAATGCAGCTCATGTTCATCAGATGATGGTAACGAAATACTGGTTATGGTAGCATCAGCCTCACTTCTTGCAGCAGGGATACTCCCTGGTATCCATGGAAGCATGATATCAATTCTCCTCCTTTTTGCCGCGATTGTAGCAGCAGGATACAGGATATTTCCGGCAGCAGTCAGGTCAGTACTCAGGGGCCACTTCACGGTGCACCTTCTAATACTCATCGCAGTCACCGGCGCCATAGCACTGGGTGACTACACTGAAGCAGCCCTTGTAACAGTCCTGTACCAGATTGCAGAGTACCTCGAGGAGTACGCCCACAGAAGATCACATAGATCCGTGGAGTCCCTCATAAAACTCAGACCCAGAACCGCAAGGGTCCTTGATGGAGGGGAGAGGATCATGGGGGTTGAGGATGTTGAGGAGGGAAGCACCATAGGTGTGAAACCAGGGGAGACTGTACCCCTCGATGGAACCGTTACCAGGGGGACCTCAAATGTCGACCAGTCCAGCATAACAGGTGAGTCCATCCCGGTTACCGTGGGGGAGGGTGACGAGGTATTCGCAGGTACGCAGAACATTGACGGGTACCTGGAGGTCAGGGTTACAAGGACCGCGGGGGCAACCGTCCTTGCAGGGGTCATTGAAACCGTCAGGAGATCCGCCCTCAGGAGATCCCGCAGGGAACGATTCATTGAACGTTTCGCCTCAATCTACACACCCACAGTCATTGGTCTTGCAGCCCTCACAGCAATTATACCGGTAATCGCAGGAGCTGACCCGTTCACCTGGATATACCGGGCCCTGGTGCTCCTTGTCATCTCATGCCCCTGCGCCCTCCTCATATCAACGCCGGTCGCAATGGTCTCCGGGATGACCGCTGCAGCACGCAGGGGGATCCTTGTCAAGGGTTCAGAGTTCCTTGAGAAGATGGCCTCGGCAGGATGCATCATATTCGATAAAACAGGGACCCTCACCGAGGGAAAACCTGAGGTGATCGCTGTCGAGCCAGAGGAGAGGAGAGATGAGATACTCAGAATAGCAGCGTCCCTTGAGATGAAATCCGGGCACCCCATTGCAGAGGCCATAGTGGAATCCTACGGTGGCAGGACCCTTGATGTGACAGACTTCAGGTCCATCCCGGGTAGGGGTGTGTCAGGTTACATAGATGGAGTGAGGTACACCCTTGGAAGCCCTGAACTTGCAGGTGGAGAATCCATGGGAGGTACAGAGGTCCACCTCGCAGGACCCGAAGGTGTCATCGGCATCATAAGACTCAGGGACCGTATAAGGAGATCTGCAGGGAGGATCACAGAAAGCCTCAGGGAGCGGGGTATCGGGACCATGATGCTCACAGGTGACAGTGAGGACGCTGCAGCCGCGGTGGCAGCTGAGATCGGCGCTGACAGATACCGTGGAAACCTGTTACCAGAGGATAAGATGAGGATAATAGGTGAACTGAGCTCTGTGGGAGTTACGGTGATGGTGGGGGATGGTGTTAACGATGCCCCGGCACTGGCAGCGGCGGATGTGGGCATAGCCATGGGTGTCAGGGGATCAGATGTGGCCCTTGAAACCGCAGATATAACCCTGGTGGAGGACGACCTTGAGAGGATAGATGAACTCATTGACATCAGCAGGAGAACAATGGGGACCATAAAGGTTAACACAGGGTTAACCGCTGCAGTGAAGCTGTCCCTGGCCGCCCTCTCTGTCACTGGCCTTGTACCCCTCTGGGTTGCTGTTGCAGTGGGTGATATGGGCCTTTCACTCTTTGTCATAACAAGCAGTCTTCTTATTGCAGGGGTCTAGCATCCTGTCAGGCAGAACCCTACTTTAAATTTTGAGTCTCAAAAAAAATAAAATGGTGGTGCTGGACCACCATTAAAAGGGAAGGCTGGCGTATATTCCCTTGATATTTGCTGTTGCAGTGTTCCAGCTGTTCACAGCACCGAGGCTGTTTTTTGAGCTCGTGGCATCTGCAGCGTACCATGTGTCACCCACAAGCACCTGTACCCACACATGGCCATAGGTGTTACCTGATGTGAAGGTACATGTTCCATGCACGTACCTTGCAGCAAGACCCGCAGCCCTGAAGAGGGCAACCAGGAGGTGCGAGTGATCCACACAGTTACCTGTCCTGTATTTGAGTGTACCCGTGGCACCGTACCTTGTGTTGTAGTAGAAGCTGTAGCTTATCCTGTCACGCACCCAGTTAAAGATGGCTGTTGCCTTATCCCATGCACCGGTTAATCCTGCTGTCAGGTTTGCTGCAAGTGATTTAATCGATGGATCATTAACCTGACAGTTTGCTGTTGCAGCAAGGTACCGGGAGGTGCTCTCACCAGTGTAGGGATCGTTCTCGGCTCTGTTCCTGAGTGATGCTGTGGGTGCTGTTGATGCACTGATCTTCTTGATGATGACATAGTTTGGTAATCTATTGTTGTCACTCTGGAATTTGAGGATCCTTGCAACTGCGTAGACGAGGTTGTCATAGGATATCTTTCCTATGGCCGAACTCACGTAGTTGGGTGCTCTCCTGTTGCTGTCTATGAATTTAAGTACACTGGATGCCACTTTGAGATACGCTGACTTTGAAAGCTGTCCTGTGGCTGAACCTGAAGGGTTCGGTGCGTTGCCAACTGTGCGCAGCGTCAGTGAGATCCTGGACCCTCCAAGTTTCAGAAGGTCCTTCAGCATGAGGTCGAGGAACTGAGCAGTACCCAGTTTCTGGCCTCCCACTGAAACTGTCGCCGGGAGTTTACCGCAGGTTTCGATGTACCTCACCAGGTCTGCTGCAGCTTCCCTGATGGTCACAGACGTTATGCCTGCGCTGTCACCTGCAGCCCTCACTGTGCCGGTGGAGTTCTCCATGTTCACAGCCACTGAAGCTGAGGAATTGCTGCTGCCATTAACATTCAGCGGACCTCCAGATTCTGTGGCCCTGCTTTCATCTGCATCTTGAGTACAGGATTCATTGCAGTTCTCTCCTGGATCAGAGGGTGTGCTCTGATCCCCTCTATCTGCAGATCCTGTTTCACTTTCATTCATGAGTTCACATTGATTGTTCTCTGAGCACTGTTCCTCCACCGTGTATCCAGCCATGGATGCTGTGTTATCAGCTGCCACTGCATAACCTGCTGTATTCATGAGGAGTATGCATGCAAGTAGCATGCACACATATCTCATGCCAACCGAAATTTTACCGCCTCCAATCCACAGTGCCCGGTAGGGTCACTGTGACATTAAAAACTTGAATATCCAATCATATATAAACATTGCGGTTTATCAGACGAAAAAAAGACATATTTGAGCTTTTTAAATTAAAATAGACCACCACAGAGCTTTTTATTTTTGAGATAAATGAATATGCTTTATCCTTGCCCCTCATGGGATAAGAGGCAACCTACAATCCCATATCAAATCTATGGGCACATATAAAATCTTTAGTGACAATCTGATTTCAAAGGAATCCCATTTTAAATATAAAAGCCTCTTTAAGGGGATTTAAGGATGGGCTGGGAGATGGCCAGACAAGAATGGGCTTACACGAATAATTCATGGTATCCATTAAGGAACCAGAGCCCTCTGAACACAAATTTAAGGGTTTTTAGAGGATATACAGACCTCCAGAGTCCAAAGGGGCCTAGTCACAGAATCAGGGATTGAAAGCCAGTTTTCGGCAGGATCCCCTCGCCCCGGTTTTTACAGGTGGTATCGAATCTGTATGCAGAGGGGTTAAATACACTGTTTTCCCCTCACTTTCCCTGCATGAATCACCCAGAAGATCCGGGTTAAATTTATTACTCCTCCATGGTAATAGATAAACGGTGATATGATATGATGACACCCGAGATGATGGATGCAATTGAAAAGAATCTGGTTTTTGTTGCAACCGCAGATGAGGAAGGAACGCCCAATGTTGTTCCAATAGGCTTCGCAAGGCCCCTGGATGAGAGGACAATCCTCATCGCAGATAACTACATGAAAAAAACCATAAGGAACCTCCACGAGAACCCAAAAATAGCCCTGATAACACAGAACGCAAGGGAATGCCCCTACCAGTTCAAGGGAACAGTTGAAATATTTAAATCCGGAAAATACTTTGACATGGTTGTTGAGTGGGCACAGAACGTCATGACAGAACTTGAACCAAAATCAGCCATACTCATGACCGTGGAGGAGATATATTCAGTGAAACCGGGACCTGAGGCCGGTGAAAAGGTGGCCTGATTTCACAGAAGTGACCGTGATGTGCGCCATAGCAGGGTTCAGGGGTGAGGACGCCCCGGTGAAGGTGCAGAAGATGTTAGATGCCCTCAGACACCGGGGCCCCGACGCCACAGGGATCTACCACGACAGCAGGATAATGGTAAGGACAGCGACGGGGGAGTACATAAGGGATGCGCCGCCATCAGATGAGATTGCATTGGGCCATAACCTCCTCTCAATCGTGGGGGGCCCCCAGCCAGTAAGAGGAGAGGGCGTCCTGGTATTCAACGGCGAGATATACAACCAGGAGGAACTGAACTGGACTGGCAGCGACTCTGAACTCATCCTGAACCTCATAGAGGGCCACGGCGGGGACCTGGAGGATGCACTGCGCGCCACCGTTAACAGGATAGACGGGGACTATGTCTTCGCCTATACAGACGGAGAGAACCTTGCAGTCGTCAGGGACCCTGTCGGTGTCAAACCCCTCTACCATTCAGGGGAGGCCTTCGCATCCGAGAGGAAGGCCCTCTGGAGGATAGGTCTGAGGGATCTGGAGACCCTGCCACCGGGACATGCAATAATAAACGGCGTTAGGGTGAAACTGAGGGGAATCCCCACGATGAAACCCTCCGACGCAGAACCAGGGGAGCTGAGGGAGAATCTCAAATCAGCCCTGAGGGAATCAGTGGAGAGGAGAGTTAGAGGTCTGGATGAGGCTGCCCTGGTATTCTCGGGCGGCGTTGACAGCACACTGCTGGCGGTACTCCTTGATGAACACATTGATGTCAGGCTCTACACCGTGGGGCTCACTGGTTCCAGCGACCCTCACTTCGCATCCAGGGCTTCAGCTGACCTTGGAATGGAACTTGAGGTCCTGGAGGTTACAGAGGATACCATCAGGGAGGCCCTCCCCCCTGTGCTGGGGGCGATAGAGGAGTACAATCTGATGAAGATCGGCGTTGCAATGCCCCTCTACCTGGCATCAGAAGCTGCATCTGCAGAAGGATACAGGGTCATGTTCTCTGGGCAGGGCGCAGACGAACTCTTCGCAGGATACCACAGGTACAGGCGCCTCCTGGCTGAGGGAAAACTCGAGGAAGCCCTCCGGCACGACCTTGAAAACATCCACCATGTTAACCTTGAAAGGGATGACGCGGTTACAATGGCAAACTCGGTGGAGCTGCGGGTCCCCTTCCTCGACCTCCAGGTGATAGGGGTGGCAATGAGCATACCGGCACACCTCAAGATATATGGCCCGGAGGATGAACTCAGAAAACGCATACTCAGGGAGGCGGCCCTTGAGATGGGGGTCCCTGACTACATTGCCATGAGGCCCAAGAAGGCGGCACAGTACGGTTCAGGTATCGATAAGGTCCTGCGGAGGAAGGTCATCCCTGGTTTTGATCATGAGGCCTTCATGAGGAGGCTCATGGAACCATATGAATAATTCCACGGCCCTGATCAGGAGCACCTCTATAATTTAAGCTGGGGGCCCCGGTGCAGGTGGCCCTGCAGCATTCATGTGGAGGACTGTCATATTTAATCGATAATCTGCAGCGGACGGGGCATGGCATATTATCTTTTCTCTTTTTTTTGTTCTGCCTGAGTAGGGGGTTGTTGGGGTTTCCGTGGCTAAGCCCAATATCATGGCGGGGCCATGTCTGACAGCTGATTCTGTTACCTTTTGAACCACTTTGGCTAAGCCTTATATCAGGGCAGGACCATACACTCTATGTGTTTCACATTTATCCATCAAGTTGAGAGGAGTCTGATATGAAGATAGAGAAAGAGGCTGAGAAGATCCTTGAGGAATTCTCAAGGGCCCTTGAGGAGGTCCCTGAACTCGAGGAAACATACTACATAGTGGATAATCTTAACAGGACCAGGGAGGATGAGGAAGAAAAAACAGAACCCGGGAAGATCCTCAGAAACGCCCCGGTCGATGATGACGGTAACATAGTCGTTGAGAGGGGTGAATGGACCCAGTAGGTGTTTCAGATGCGGTTAAACCTGGTTATTGAACTCAGAGACGCCCCGGGGCAGCTGGTGTCAGTGCTTGAACCCCTGGGAAGTACCGGCGTGAATATAGTGACGGTTATACATGAGAGAGACCGTGAATACGGCCCGGTGGTGCCCGTGCAGCTCACGGTGGAGGGTGACAGGGAAACACTTGACGCAGCCATAGGCAGGCTCCAGGAGCAGGGTGTTAACATCATTGAGATGGACGGCGCCCCCCTGAGGGAGAAATTCACCACCATACTCATAGGTGACATTGCAGAGGGCGACCTTCAGGAGACGGTGGAGGCCGTGAACAGCGTCCAGGGAGCCAGTGTACTGGACCTCTCCCTCAGAATGTCAGAGGGTAGATCAGCAGCCAGGATAACCGTTGAAGCAGAACACGGCAGCAGGGATGAGGTCCTGAGGAGGATCAATGAAGCCGCCATGGAGAGGAACCTCCTGCTTGTAAGCGAGGTCTAGGTGAGGGTTATGAGGATATGTCTTGTTGGACTGGGAGCTGTTGGTCAGGGATTCCTCAGGGCCGTTCAGATGAAGGGCGAGTATCTGAGGGAAAGGTATGGCCTCGACATAAGGTTCACAGGAGTCGCGGATTCATCAGGAGCCCTCCACGACCCGGATGGCCTTGACATCAGGGGGATACTCGAGCACAAGAAGCGGGCCGGCCTGGGGTCACATCCCTCAGGATACGAGGGGATGACCGGAGATGAACTCCTTGATGAGGCCGAATATGACTGCATGGTGGAGGCAACACCAACAAATATAGAGGACGGCGAACCCGGCAGGTCACTGGTCCTGAAGGCCATGGGTGACGGGAAGCACGTTGTAACATCAAACAAGGGGCACCTGGCCCTTTTCTACTCTGAACTCATGGAGGCGGCCTCTGAGGCAGGTGTTGAGTTCATGTTCGAGGCATCTGTGGGGGGTGCCATGCCCATAATAAACCTTGCAAGGGAGACCCTCGCATCATGCACCATAGAATCTGTGATAGGTATCCTGAACGGTACCACCAACTTCATACTCTCCAGGATGGCCTCTGAGGGATCATCCTACAGGCAGGCCCTCATTGAGGCCCAGGAGCTGGGCATTGCAGAGACAAATCCTGCCCAGGACGTTGAAGGTACTGATGCGGCCTGCAAGGCTGTGATAATCGCCAATTCAATCCTCGGAAGGCCATGCACCCTCAGGGATGTCAGGGTCGAGGGGATCACCGGTATAACCCAGGGGGCCATTGAACTGGCAGCCCAGGAGGGGTACCTCATAAAACTCATTGCAGAGATCTCAGGGGACAGGCTGGAGGTCGGACCCAGGCTGGTGAGAATGGGGTCACCCTACGCCGTGGACGGGACACTGAACATGGCCACCCTCAGGACAGACCTTGCAGGTGAGGTGACAGCTGTTGGACGTGGCGCAGGATCCCTTGAGACGGCCTCGGCCATGCTCACAGACACCATCACCATATGGAGGAAGTCTGGAGGGCGTTAAACGCCTTTACGGTTCTTTTCAGTGATAACCATGAAACATGTTATTCTTGTTGGAGATGGAATGGCGGATTACCCCCTTGATGAACTCGACGGTAAAACACCACTGCAGGTGGCAGATAAGCCCAACATGGACCAGCTTGCAGGGATGGGTGCGTGCGGTCTTCTAAGGACAGTCCCGGAGGGGATGGAGGCGGGTTCAGATGTTGCAAACCTCAGTATAATGGGCTACGACCCCCGCAGGTACTACACCGGGAGGGGCCCCCTTGAGGCTGCAAGCATAGGTGTTGAGCTGGGCGATGATGATGTGGCATTCAGATGCAACCTCATAAACGCTGATGAGATGATCGTGGACTTCAACGCCGGGCACATAGAAACAGCCGAGGCGTCAAGGCTCATAGATGCCCTCAATCATGAACTTGAAACCAGCGGGAGGTTCTATGCCGGTGTGAGCTACAGAAACCTCTTTGTTATAGAGGGGAGGGGCTACACCTCGGTGAGGGTTGAGCCACCCCACGACATAGTGGGAGAGTCTGTGGCCGCACACCTCCCCTCAGGCTCAGAGGAGGCAGACCATATAAGGGAGCTAATGCTGGAATCAGCAGGCGTCCTCAGATCCCATGAGGTGAACCTCAAAAGGGAATCCATGGGTAAGAGACCGGCCACCATGATCTGGCTCTGGGGACAGGGTTTAAGACCATCGATGGAGCCCTTCAGTGAAAGGTACGGTATTAGAGGTGCCACAATAACTGCGGTGGACCTGATAAAGGGCCTGGGCGTATATGCGGGTCTTGAAAACATCCATGTCCCGGGCGCCACAGGTTACCTGGACACAGACTACAGGGCCAAGGGCAGATACGCTGCCGGGGCCCTCGAGGAATACGACTTCCTCTACGTCCATGTTGAGGCACCCGATGAGGCAGGGCATGCCGGTGACGCTGAAGAGAAGATAAGGGCCATAGAGAATATAGACCGCTTCGTCCTCGGAAGGTTACTTGATGCGCTCTCAGACCATGAGCACAGGATAGCGGTCCTCCCGGATCACCCCACACCCATTGAGATCAGGACCCATGTACCCGACCCCGTACCATGCATCCTTGCAGGTGACGGAGTGGATGCTGATCAGGTGAAATCCTATGACGAGTTCACAGTCAGGGAGGGGTCCCTGGGCACATGGGAGGCCCACAGGCTCATGGAAATCATGATGGACCCGGCTGCCCGGTTAAGGCAATGAGTTTTTAACATCCTAATCACATATATTGACCCATCAAACTAATCTGAGGAGTTGGTTCATCTGGCCAAGTACATCGTTGTAACGGGAGGAGTTGTAAGCTCTATTGGAAAGGGAATAACAGCAGCATCAATAGGCAGGATACTCAGATCATATGGATTATCTGTGACAGCCATAAAGATAGACCCCTACCTGAACTGGGACTCAGGGACCCTCAACCCCTACCAGCACGGTGAGGTCTTTGTAACCGATGATGGAATGGAGACAGACCTTGACCTGGGCCACTATGAGAGGTTCCTGGACTCTGATCTCCCTGGTGAGGCCAACATAACAACCGGGAAGGTCTACATGTCCGTCATAAATAAGGAGCGGTCAGGGGATTACCTGGGCTCCTGTGTACAGATAATACCACACATAACCGACGAGATCAAGTCAATGATAAGGAAAATCGCTGATAAAAGCGGTGCTGAGGTGGTACTGGTGGAGGTCGGGGGTACGGTGGGTGACATAGAGGGTCAGCCCTTCTTGGAGGCCCTCAGGCAGCTGAGGAACGAGGAGGGTCATGAGAACGTCATGTTCGTCCATGTGACCTACGTCCCATATCTGAGGGCTGCAGGGGAATTTAAGACCAAACCGACACAGCATAGTACAAAGGAGCTCAGAAGTACAGGTATAAACCCTGATATGATCATCTGCCGGAGTGAGATGCCCATAGACTCCTCACTCAAGAGGAAGATAGCCCACTTCTGTGACGTTGAGGAGGAGGCTGTTGTGAATGCCCCCGACGCATCATCAATCTATGAGGTCCCCCTGGTACTTGACAGTGAGCGGGTGGGGGACTACATAGTCCGGAGGATAGAACTGGATGTTGATGGTGAAGCAGACCTCAGTGAATGGGCAGGGATAGTTGAGTCACTCATGATAGATGAGCCGGTGGTTACCGTTGGAATAGTCGGCAAGTACGTGGAGCTTGAGGACTCATACATAAGTATAAGGGAAGCCCTCAAACATGCAGCGGCACACCTACGGATAAGGGTTGATATTGAGTGGATAAGTGCCGATGATGCAGTAAATGAGGAGGACCTTTCACGTCTCGACTCCATACTCATCCCTGGTGGATTTGGTGAGAGGGGAATCGCAGGAAAACTTGAGGCGGTCAGGTTCGCCCTTGAAAACAGGGTTCCCATCTTCGGCATATGCCTGGGCATGCAGTGCATGGTCATAGAATTCGCAAGGCTCAACGGCATGGAGGGTGCCAACAGTACAGAGTTCGACCCGGAAACCCCCTACCCTGTCATAGACATGATGGAGGAGCAGAAGAGGATAAAGAACATGGGGGGTACCATGCGCCTTGGCTCCTACCAGTGCAGGATAAGGGAGGGTACACTGGCACATGAGGCCTACGGCACCGAACTCGTGGGTGAGAGGCACAGGCACAGGTTTGAACTCAACAACGAGTTCAGGGAGGAACTGGAGAGTAAGGGTCTTATAATCTCAGGAACATCTCCGGACGACTTCCTCGTGGAGATGGTTGAGATAGAGGATCACCCATGGTTCCTCGGATGCCAGTTCCACCCAGAGTTCAGGTCAAGACCAAACAGGGCCCATCCACTCTTTGTATCCTTCCTCAGGGCCGCCCTTGAAAAAAGCCGTTAATAAAGCGGCAAAATCTTTTTTATCTACCGCTACATCTTTAGCAGGAAAAACAGCCCAACTCCTTTTTATCCAGTATTCCAATCCCTGATGGGCTCCCATACCGTGACATCCCTGCTCCTCATGGCTACCCTGAAGACGCCTCCACCATCACCAAGGAGCACCAGCCTGGCGAACATGGAATCCTCATATCCACGCTCCAGGACCACGGTCCGGTTCCTGTCATAGAGTACAAATGCAACGAGACCCCCCTGGGGGTCGCCCTCCACCTTCCTGACACCAGCATCCACGAGGTACAGTTCTGAGACCCTCAAACCATTGAATGAGATCCTCTCACCATCCCAGAGCAGACCGTCACTGGTTCTCAGGGGCCAGCCCTGAACTATACTCCCTGTGGAGTACACCGGCTTCCTGGTTTTTCCTGTGAAGTTCCAGTTACCATAATAGAGTATCCAGTACCCCTTATCAATGAGCCGGTCACAGGTCACAAGGACGTAGCCGGATCTCCTGCTGAGGGTTGAGGCAACTCTCCCTGAAGCAACAGGGTCAAGTCCCCTATCCTGCAGGTACTCTGCCCTTGAGGACCCATCAACAGCCAGCACATCCCCCAGAATGACTGCAGAGCCAGCCGGGTCCCCGGTGGCGTTCAGTACCTCAAGGTAGGCTTCATCACCTGAGGATGCCAGCATGGATAGTATCTCATCTGCCAGGTGGGGGTCCGTCGTTGCAAGGGCCCGGTCCTGCCAGTACTCCCTGTAAACTCCAGGGATACGGGGGTCAAGGGGGTATCCAGGCCCCCTCTTCGCCGCAGTTTCAATGTAGGCCAGTCTGCCATCGAAGTTCACCGGCCTGTTGGCCATGAATGCAAAGAAGTGTCCGTGGACCCAGTTAGAGATCACCACAGTATCAGGCGGGGTTTTGGCTCTTATGTAGTCTGCAGCATCCAGAAGGCTGTCATCCACCCGGGGGTGGAGGGCGCTGTACTGACCCGTACAGATGATGATGGATGGAAGGACCACCATGATGGCGACTGCAACCTGAAGCTTCCTCCTGAAACCGGGGGATACCCTGGAGGCGGTCCCCAGATCTGCAAGGAATAGCGCGGAGGTTATGAGAAGGGGTGCAGTGAGGAGCTCAGAGAACCTTATACCCCAGAGTAGTGAGGCGGCACCTGTGAGGGTCCAGAGGATGATTACCGGGAGCACCATGCTATCCCTCCAGTCACGGAAGAGAGGCCTGAAACCAGCCAGACCCGCCAGGAGGAGGCCGGGTCCAAGGGCCATCAGCACGTCATCAAAACCTGGCCGCTGGAGCTCTGTTATGTTTGCATAGGGGTCAGGGAATGGATCTGCTCTGGCAAGGGGTATCTTCATCAGCCCCACCGGGATGGATGGAATGGCCCGCGGATCCATCAGCACAATGAGAAGCGTGGAGGTGATGAGGAATATGAGGGGTTCTCTTCTACGATACAGGAGCGAGTGGACTATCACCGACAGGGTCATAATCGAGTAGATGAGCTGCCACCCATTCCAGGCTGCGGCGAAGACAGCCATGAGGGCCCCCGAGAGTACGGCCATCCTCCAGTCACCATCCCTGAGAGAAAGGTGGAGTGTTAAGAGGATGGCAAGGGGGAGGACGAGGTTGAACATGTCGGTGTCATAGAAACCAGGGACGGTCCTCATGAAGTAGAAGGGGGCTGCAGTGGCAAGGAGGCCTGCTGTGGTGGCTGATACGTCATCACAGTCAAGGGACCTTGCAACTGCAAAGACAGCGACCCCTGCGAGGGGTGCAATGATGGCTGGAAGCCAGAATGCGGTGTCGGTGAGACCTGGAAGTAACCAGGTGAATAGCAGGTAAAGGGTGACGGTGAGGTGGGGGAGCAGAGGGGGGGTAATCGAGGGGGACCCCGGGAGGGTAATAGGAGTACCTGTCCCACCCGCCCTCTGAGAGTTCACCCTCATTTAAGAGGTTGCTGGCGAGCCTGAGGTTGTAGTAGGAGTCCATATCATACATGAGGGGCTGGGAGTGGGCCTCGCTGTATATTCCAGCCACAGTCACCGTGCCTGCTCTCAGGGCGAAACCTGAAGCGAATATTATGAGCATCAGTAAAACAGCCCTCCTGTCTGCGCCAGCAATCCATTCCCTGATACTGAAGGACAGATAATCACATCCTTACCTTCCCTTTACCATAGATCTCTGGTCCCGGGTTAATATGCTTTATTGCCTTTACTCATATCAGTGCTGCAGTGTTCTGTGAGCATAGATTTTTGGTTAAATGCTGCATATTTCGGTGTCCCTGTATCATGGATTTATCTGTCAGTCTGCAGCCCGGAGTGTGTCCCCTCTGATACGGGGATTGCCGGTGCTGCACCCGGAGAAATCAACCACAAAAACTTAAATAGAGATCACTGAGAATTAATTAATAAATCATGATTTTCTGTAATATCCATCTCTAAGCTTCAAGGAGTGATATTAATGGTCATAGAGTTACTCTCGGTATTCATAGCACTTCTGGCCTGTTTCTATGCTTCATACAGTGATATAAAAAGGGGTATAATACCCAACCGTCTGACATTTCCTGTTATCGGGCTCGGTCTTCTCCTGAATGGTGCGAGGGCCCTCATGGAATCGGATCCCTGGATATTCATTTACACAGCCATCTTCACAGCCGGGATATTCGCCCTGGGATACATCCTCTGGAGGATGGGGGCCTGGGCAGGTGGTGATGTGAAGCTCTTCACAGCGGTAACCTCCCTGCTACCATTCCAGCCGTCACTGGTAAGCTACAGCTTCCTAGGAACAGCCTTCCCTGTCACAGCATCCTACCCCTTTCCACTCACGGTCATAATAAACAGTATACTGGCGCTCCTCCCCTTCCTCCTGGTCTATGTGTTCTTCATCATCTACACATCCCGGAGGCACCTCATGGATGAGTTCATGGAGCCCCTGCGTCAGTACAGGACCAGCATGGTCTTGGCCCTGGTTATAACATCCGCCGTTACCCTGACATTCATCATAACAGACTTCCTCCCCTTCCAGATCATAGTACTTTCCCTGATCCTTGTCTACCTCCTCACCATGGTCATATCACGCCTACCGCCAAGGGTTAAGGCGGTTATAGTATCGGTGATCATAGTCTACTCGCTCTACACGAACTTTGAGCTGACCGTGAGTGGAGTTGTAATTCTCTGGGTCTCCATAACGGTTATACAGCTCATAAGGAAGCTCCTCACATCCATCACGAGGGAGGCCCTCCAGGACACCATGGGGGTGGATGAACTGAAGGAGGGCATGATACTTGCAAGCACCCTCTACAGGAAGGGTGATGAATACTACTTCGATGACAGTTCACTCCTGGACAGGTTCCGGACAGCTGCGAGGACCGGTGATGTATCTGCACTGACCTACAGGGGTGAACCTGTGGTATCTGCCATGGCGGCCGGTCTCCGGGAGGAGGAGATTGAGACCCTCAGGGACCTTGTATCCAGGGGCAGGATAAAGGATGAGTTCCGGATAAGACGCGGCATGCCCTTTGCCCCTGCAATCTTCATAGGGCTTCTGGTTTCACTCCTCATAGGGGACCTTGCAATGATACTCTTCAGGTTATTTGACATCATATTCTAGTTCAGTTGGTGAGGGTTACCGGTCTGGTGAGCCAGATAATGGTAACGGGGTGGGCACTGCCATGATCTCCCCGGATCTTCACCAAATATATAAGTGTAGCCCTACAGAATCTAATACAGAGATGTTTAAAGGTGATCTATATGGATAGCAGGGGACAGGTCTCCCTGGAGTACCTTCTGCTGATACTCGTGGTCCTCCTCATCCTTGGAGGAGTAACGATACCCCTCATAGGAAGTTCAATTGAGGCAAGCACTGATGTTTCAAGGGCATCAGATGCCAAGGTGGCTGTTCAGACCATTGCAAATGCGGCTGACATAGTATACGCCAACGGGCCGGGTGCAAAGAGGACGGTGAGCTTCTACATACCGGTTGATGGAGTCCTCATCACCGGCAATAACAGCGTCATATTCACAGTCACCTACACCAACGGCACGGTATCAAATATAACTGCACCGACACAGTACAACGTGACATCACAGTCCGTGGAGGTGCAGAGGGGATGGTACACAGCTGTGATATACTGGCCACTGGATTCAAACAACGTTGTTGTAACGAATGTGACAAGGAAGTAGGTGATTGAATGGATTTCTTCTCAAGACTCGGCAGTGCAGTGATAGCTCTATTTAACATCATGGGAACCGTCATATTTGAACTGGTAAGGCTCCCCGGGAGGATGAGGAGGGCTGCCTCAGGTCTGCGGGAGGGACTCTCCAGGGTCGAGGTGGATGAAATACGGGATAAAATTCATGACAAAACAAGGACGATAGGGGAGCGAATACCGGTGCAGCGTGATGAGGAGGTCAGGGAGATCCTTGAGGAGGCACGGAACCATGACATCAGGATACCTGAGGACGATGCACCCATAATAATCAGGACCCCGCAATTTGACCCGGCAGAGAAGGAGAATGCTGTCCTCAAACTCCAGATTGCAGCCTCACTCTTCATCATAATATCCATAGTCTATGTCTTCAACTTCATATCCATCCTTGTGTTCCTTCCGGCTGCCCTTCTGCTCCTAGCTCTCCTCCTTTACATACTCTACAGACAGATAAGGGTAATGTACCCCGGGGACTTTGAGGCCTACAGGGACTTCTTCCTCATGTACGTGGCTGTGGGTGTGGTTATAATCCTTGTCTCAGGCAACTCGGCCCTGACAATGGCGTTTCCATTCGTATTCTTCCCTGCCCTCACAACGCTCCTCTTCGCGGTGATCGCGGTTGCAGCGGTCTTCCTGATATTCAGGGTGAGGTATGTGCGTGACTACACCTTCGGTGAGGTTATAGAGGTGGGTGAGAACACCTCCTATGTACGTGTTGACTATGATATAAGGAGCAACGTCAAACCCGATGTTTACATAGTTGAGAATAATGGCTTCCATGTTGATGTCCATGATACTGTGAAGCTTGCAGTTGAGGGCTCGGTCATGAGCATGAGGGGTAACAGGCCGGTGAGGATAATAGGAGTGGAAGGCCTCCGCTGATTAATAACCCTTAATTTTTCAGATTCTATGCGGAACCTTAATGTTGCACTGAAAAATCAAATATCAGGGATATCGCCTATATCTGGACCGTGTATGTCCTGTCCCCAAGTCTGACGGTGGTGCTGTTAACCGGTTTCACACCGCTGACGGTGAGGAGTGACTCCACAGTCCTGTTGATGACCAGGGCACGGTACTCAGGGGGAACCGGCCTTTCAAAGGAGATGCTTATCACCCTGTTGCTCCCGCCGGTGATCTTTATGCCGGTGACCCTCATGGGTTTCATCGATACATTCGTATAGGACATCTCAGATATGGCGCCGGTCGCGCCCTCCCTGGCAGCGGTTGCGATGCTGTTTTCCTGTGACTGGGGGCCTGCGATTGATGAGAAAACAAGTACAATTACCACTATGAATGAAACGATCAAAAGAAACTCGGCTGATATCTGTCCCCTGAAGTCCATAATACATCCCTCACGTTGATATATGGATAAATATATAATAATAGTTACTGTCATAGATTATGTTATAAAATGGAAGGGGATAAGATTGAGGGATTTACTGTCTGATAGAAGGGGATTCGCATTTTCACTTGATGTACTCCTGGCCATAATACCATTAACCATACTGCTCGGTATGCTGGCAGCTGACATGGACAACATCATGTATCTCACCCAGAGCACCGTCTATCAGAGCTCCCTTGACCGTCAGGCATCTGATGTAGCCGACGCCCTGGTGGAATCATCCGGGACCCCACCTGACTGGGAACAGAAGGGAAACCCTGATAGCATAGGACTTGCAAGGTACGACCCGGTCAGAAAAATTCCCCAGAAGAACTACCTCTCCCCTGCCAAGATCGCAGGGATTAACACAACGAATATGGGGGAACTGGTGGGTCCCGAGTATGGATACTACATCAACATAAGCACCACCGAGGGCCTCACAGTGAGGACCCTGGGGACACTCAACACCAGCGCCCCTGACATTGCAAGGGTTGAACGCTACGTCCTCACAACAAAGGTGGAGCGTGTTGGTTCACTGGAGGGCCTCATAAGGGACGCCGGGCAGCCAAGGACATACACAACCAACTTCCCCACCAATGATGCCTATCTGAGGATATATGACTACTGGGTCCTTGTTATAAACAGGGGGTACGATTCTGCCTTCGTGGATGTTAACAACAACCGTGTCGTGCCACCAAATGAGATAAACAGGCATATAACCGAGATAAAGAAGCAGATAAATGAGACCTACCTCTACAATTACACAGAGTTCAGGGACAACATACTGAGTGTCAGGACCCAGAGTAACCCCGGGGCTTCCATGGATGTATACATCCTTGCAGCGCCGAAGGGGACACCCCCAGGGCAGATAACACTGGACAATGTGAGGGTAAGACCCGCAAGGTTCGTCCTGTATCTCTGGTTAAAGTGATTGAAAGGTGATGAAATGATCCGTGGTTTCAATGATGATGAGGGTGGATTCATATTCACAACGGACGCAGTACTGGCACTCATAGTTGTATTCATATTCACAGCGTCAATCGTAACCTACTTCGCCCTGCCCAGTTACATGGGGGCTGACCACCAGCACCTTGAGGCCCTCGCAGCGGATGCACTGGATATTATGAGGCAGGACGGGACCCTCTACTCTGCAGCCGCCATGTACTCACGCAACAACACCGCGGGGGCAGAGAACCTCATAGAGTCCGAGTTACAGTCCCTGCTACCTCCAGGGGTTGGTTATGAGTTCAAGATGGGGCCATATCCGACCCTGAGGAACGATAGCGGCATACTCGTCTCAAGGGACACTGCATCAAGGGCCATCGTTATTTCAGGACCTGAGGAGGGCTGGCTCGGACGCGCATGGTACAAGATGGAGGAGGTCACCCTCGAGGACCAGGAGATAAACTCAACAACAACGGTCTGGAACTTCCATAACTGGCTTAGTAACTACTGGA
Organism: Methanothermobacter sp. CaT2; assembly: GCF_000828575.1. GTDB lineage: Archaea > Methanobacteriota > Methanobacteria > Methanobacteriales > Methanothermobacteraceae > Methanothermobacter. The sequence continues at coordinate 326,619 of NZ_AP011952.1, forward strand.
GCAGTCTCTATTATAGACCATACTGGGGTTACCAGACAGCCCCCAGAAACATCAGCTTCTCTGTCCCATCAACCAGTATCAACTGGGGAAGGTTTCTCCTGGGGTCCTGCAACCGGCGGAACCGGTCATCCTACGGGGCGAATGTTGTTATAAACAATGTGCCGCATATCGTGAGAAACGACAGTTTCACCTTCCTCAACCTCCGTCCCGGGACCACGAGGGAGCTCATGTACAACTATCAGGGTAACATCACATCCCTCACCGGCGGAAGCAACAACTTCTATGTCCAGTTCACAAACATGACCACAACAGGGAGCAGCGACTATGACCTTCCCTGGTTCTCAATAATAGCCAACTACACAACCACCATAAAGGTCCCGAAGGGTATCATCACCCGGACCTTCCAGTTCAATGATGCTGCGGGACTGGCGGTGCCAAGCCTCACAAGGTTAGATACGAATGGGACCCTAGGTTACGGACGTATATATGACCTGAACACGGGCACAGTCACCAGCCTCAACACCAGGAGGGTAATAACCTGGAACAGCATGGTCAGACAGAATCATGCCTACTCAGACGGTCTCCCCTTTGTAATTGATAGCGTTAATGGTTGGACTGCTGATGGTTCCGCGGTGAGCGTCACCCAGGACATACCGATACCTCCCGGTTCAAGGATACTTGACGCCTACACCGTCGTGAACCCATACGGTGGTGTTGACGATGCCCTGGTGGAGGTCTGGAACGGCACAGCATGGAATGTGGCCTTCTGTTCATTTGATTACGGAGGCGTGGATTACAGTACAGTCAGTGACGGATACGGTAACGTGCCGGGGATAGTCTACATCAGGGACTACCTCCGGGCTGGCCAGACAAACAGGGTCCGCGTCACAATATGGGACAACGTTCCGGGACAGGACTACGACCTCGTGGGTCTTGTTGACTCCTACTCCACGGTATCATACACATCACTCCCGATCCAGTGGCACAACTATCCCTTCAACAGTTACCAGAACTCAACAAATGTATCAGCACCTGTTAGACAGTTCACCATAGGATCAGACGCCAAGAAGGTCCTCCTCTTTGTTGGGGCAGGCCTGGATACTAAGTCGATTAAGGTTGAGGTTAAAAACTCAACCAGTGCCTGGACCCAGCTCTACAGCGGGCCGGTGCCATTCTCCCTGGATATCGGGGCCATCGATGTGGCCGGGAGCAGGATATTCACGACAGGCGGAAACCCCGGCAACTACAGCACAAGGCCCGGCACATACAATATCCGTGTAACCATAAACTCAGGTGCTGGATGGGAGTCAGGGGACTCCAACGCCGAGATATACTCCGGTACACGGGTGGCCGTGATCTACCCGAAATTCCTGGCCAACATGTGGGCCACAGAATACGCCAATGATGCATACACGGCCCAGGCCCTTGCCAGGCAGGAGCTCATAGCCATGCTCCAGGCATCAGGTTACAGCATTGACCCCTCACTGATAAGGACAGAGGCACTCTACACCGGGGATATACCGAACTCCCTGCCGGTTAGATTAACACTATGGAGGGATTGATTATGGGGATAATTGGCGATGAGGATGGATACGCATTCACACCCCTCGCAGTGCTCCTCTTCATACCGGTCATCATAATAGCCATATCATACGGGGACATCGTCAACGAGGCCAACATGCTGGCAGCACTCTCAACGGGTGGTGATGTCACCATAACCGTTGTGGGTTCAATATATTCAACTGTGGAGAAGGCTGCGGCTGACGCCGGACGTAACGCGGCCTACAATGCATCAAGGAATGTCATAGACAATGCAGAGTTCTTCCCGCAGGGGACAAGCAAGGCGAATATAACAGAGAACGTTGTGAATGCCCTGAATGACAACATCATAAACACGTCCCTGGAACTTGAAAGGCAGACCGGTCGCCAGATCTACATCAACAATGTACCCATAAACAATTACACCAGCGCCACATTCACAACCTCCGACGTGACCCTTACACAGGACGACCCCTTCGGGTTCAGGGTTGAGATAAGGAGGGGCATACCCCTGAAGATTGTCCAGCAGGACCAGGTCTATGAGTTCACACTCCCGCCGGTCTCATCATATGTGAGCCTTGAGGGTATAGAGGACCCCTACATATGGATAAACACGAAGTTCCGTACAAGTAACGTCATATACAAGTACCCATACTATGCAACTAACGGTACCTACGCCGATTACCGCCTGAATGAGAGTATTGATAATGCGGGCCGCCTTCAGAACCTGTGGTACTGTCTTAACGGGACAGATAACCCCAGTAACATCACCCCGAGGCCCTATTACTTCGTGGACCCCAACGGACTCTCCTTCTTTGACCGGCTTGAGAACCGTTCAAGCTCCGCTGATCCTGCCTACGCAAGGATGAGCACCTTCATAATAGGGGATCCACTACTTGAGGACCACAACGGCAACCAGTACATATCGAAGGTCGACAGGGAATACTTCCTTGGAATCGCAGGTACAACCATAAAGGTCAGGAAAAATGACATGTACGACCCGCTGGGGGCACCCTTCTGTCTCTCAGCAACCTACAAGAACCTCCTAGGTCTTGCTGCAAACAACTACAATTAATGTTTTGAGTCAGCAGTTAAAGGTGATCCAATGGATGAAGGTGGAGTTTTAAGTATAGATTTCCTCTTTGCAACACTGATAGCCCTCATAATAATTGCGGGTATGGTCAGCATGGTGGACAGTGAACTCTCAAGGACACAGGCCGGTGAACTGGGCCAGGCAAGGATGATGGGTGAACGTGTTGCAGGTGCCGTCAATGCAGCATACACCAATGGTCCAGGGTTTGCCGTTAACCTTACACTACCCTCTGATTTTCCCTACACCGTTGAGGTGAGGAACGGGCAGGTCACCGTGTTCTACAAATCCCAGAGGATCAAACTGAGTATCATACCGAAGGTGAATGTGACCACAACCAACATGACCCCTGGAAAATACACTGTGAGGAACCAGAACGGTACAATAACCGTAACGAAGATAACCTGAGCACTGTGAGGAACCGGTACAATAACGGTAATGAAGATACTGAGATCCTGATACGCCAATGAGCTGACATTATGAGATTTAAGGAGGAAATACCTTGCTTGATGATCTTAGATGGGAATATAAGGCCCTCATACTTATCGGCATAGTCACAATTTCAATAGTAATCTACTCATACAGCTCCTTCAATTCAGGTGAAAGGGAGCGGATTTCAGATTCCAGCCCTGTTGAGCCTCAGCCCCAGCCGGTGCCCATCAACATCCCCAACATGACATCAGAGAACACCAGCAGCAGCACAGAGAATGTAACAGCCGAGGAGGCAAGGCAGATAGCCGGTGAATCGGGTTACACTGCGGGCCAGCCATCGAGGGGTTCAATCACTATAAACGGTACCGATGTTCCTGTCTGGGTTGTTCCGCTTCAGAGGGGTGGCAGGACCGTCAGGGAGGTCTATGTCAGTATTGAGGGCGGCCAGATAGTTGGCAAGAGGGAATTCCAGTGAGCCATCTGATCACAAGATATTTAAGTTCCCATGAAATACTATTGATAAACTGTTAAAAAGCCTTCTATAAGGATCTGCGGTGAATACAATGGACGTTCTAGGTGTAACTGTAATGCTGGCCCTCTTTATTCTACTGCTTGCATTCATATTCTCTACAGGTCTCATGACACCAATAATCGGGAAGAAGAACCTGCTATTTGTGGTTTTCATAGGCTTCATTGCAGGGACGGTCGGCGGGGCCTTCTTAATATCCCCTGTCTATGATGAGATCCCCGAGATCGCGAGGGGGGTATACATCTCCACTGAAGGTGGCACAGAGAATGTAACGGCTGATGTTTCAACAGCCACGGATATAATGAAGCTCACAGAGGAACTCGCAGCCCAGGAGGGGGTTGTGGATGTCCATTCAGAGGGGATAGTGATAAGGACTGACAGATTTTCAGAGAACCGTAAAAGGATAATAGAGGAGAAGGTATCGATAATAGACTCCAACATAACATCAGGGAAGGTTTACACAAACGGCACAATAATTTTACAGGTTAAAAAGGGCTACAATCCTGTAAAAGCCCTTGAAAACCTTGCAGAGTGGTTAATGTACACTGGAGGCATAAAAACAAGGTACAGCACCGTCCACCTGGTGGTGGAGGTGAAGCCCCAGAATGTTGACCAGGTGGTATCCTACCTCCAGGCAAGGGAGATAGTTGTTACCGGGGTGAAGGGTCCAGCCGAGGAGAAGGTGGCTGCATTGAAGAGATCACTCCCGGATAAATCCAACATAGTACTCTTCTGCGGTGTCCTCGGAATGCTAACAGGACTTGCAGGTGTTTTCATTGACTCCATCTTCGGCTTTGTGAGGGGTATATACCAGAGATACAGGGGTGTCTGATGAGGTCTGCAGTTCTATATTCAGGTGGTAAGGACAGCACGATGGCCCTTTACCATGCACTGCAGGAATCTGAGGTCGAATTTCTGGTATCTGTGATCTCAGATAACCCTGAATCCCATATGTACCATGTGCCCAACATACACCTGACAGCCCTCCTTGCAGAGGCCGTTGGAATACCCCTCATAGAATCCAGGACCGCAGGGGTTGAGGAGGAGGAGGTTGAGGACCTCGCCGGCACACTTAAGACCCTGAGGGAGAGGGGTGTGGAGGCTGTCTACTCCGGGGCTCTCTACTCCGAGTATCAGAAGTCAAGGATAGACTCCATCTGCAGGAGGCTGGGTTTAAGGTCAGTGGCACCCCTCTGGCACAGGGACCCCCTGGATTACATGGAGGAGATAGTTGACCTTGGATTCAGGGTCATGGTGACGGCTGTTGCAGCTGAGGGTCTTGATGAGTCATGGCTTGGGAGGATAGTTGACAGAAAGATGATAGATGAACTGGCGGATCTGAGTGAGAGGTACGGTATAAACCCTGCATTTGAGGGTGGTGAAGCCGAATCACTGGTCCTTGACGGTCCAATATTTAAGAAGCGACTCGAGATACTTGAATACGAAAAGAAGTGGTTCTTTGATAATGGCTTCCTGGACATAAAGAGGGCTGTGCTGGTTGATAAGGATTAGGTTAAGGTCTGACTGTGAGCTCAATCAGCAACGTCTTCAGGGACTGAGACATCGGGTGCCAGCCAGTCTATTAAACCCATTATATCGTCTGATTCAATCTCCACAAGTATGTCACCCAGTGCGGAGATGGACTCCTCAAGGACGTTCACCCGGTTCATAAGGGCGGCCTGTTTGTTAATGTAAAACCATGTTGAATTGCCCCTGAGGTGTTTTTTGAGTATATTCCTTGCCGTGAGCCTTATCCTCCTCTTTTCAAGGGCCTCCTGGAGGTTCCTGAGGCTCCCGCTATCACCGGTGCCCCTCACGGCGTCATCTTCAACCTCAATTTCAAGTTCAGGGAAGACGTTGAGAACAGCCTCCCCAACCTTCTCTGGATCCTCTGTCGCCCTGACCGGGGCTTCAACTTTAACTTTATCCATCCTCTTGTCCTCCTCTGCTGCTCTCCTCACCCTTCTCTGCAAGTTTCCTGAGTATCTGCTTTGCCTGTTTTTTTATCTTCCATATCGGGCCCTCATTGACTATCATATAATCTGAGGTCGCTATGACGTCGCCTATGCCGAATCCAAGTTCTCTTTCGTCTCTTTCAACGAATTCTGCATACCTCTGAGAGTCGTCCTCCCTCTGCCTCTTCCGGAGCCTCCTGAAGCGGGTCTTTCTTGTTGAGAATACTGATATGACCCTGAAGCCAGGGAACCTTTTTCTGAATATCTCGACCTCATGGGGGCTCCTTATTCCCTCTATCAGGAACATTTCTGATTCTGACTCCTGAATCCTTTCAACGCACTTTTCGGCAACCACGTACTTACCGTATTCCTCCCTGAGGCGAACGGCCGTCACACCGGGGTCCTCACCTCGCTTCCGGGCTTCATCCCTTATTACGTCACCCATCCTTATAACCCTGAAACCCATCGACTCAGCTATCCTTGATACAACGCCCTTCCCTGCGCCGGGCATCCCTGTAACTCCAATAACCACCATATTCACACGCTCAGGATTCTTGATCTGCTTGAGGATTCCCCTCTGGTGAAATCCTTCCAGAAATCAGATTCTTTTTTTCTCTGCAGTTATTCTATTGTGCCATACCATATATGGATACTGCGAATACTCTACAACTGCACAGGTTCACAGTTCTGGATTGTATCTCCGGAGGTCTATAAGTTTTAGGGTCTCCCTGATGTTCTCAGGGTTATCGAATTCCTCGACGATAAGCTCAAGTTCATCCCGGGATAGGTCCTCAAGTTCCCTTACCGCTTCTATGAGGGCTGGTATGGCCCTTACAATGTTATCTGTTATGCTTATACTTGCCTTCCGGGATGTCCTTGACAGCGGGTTCAGGTCAATGGTTATAACAGTCTTACCTGACTTACGTAGTATCTCTGTCCTGTCCCCGTCCTCGAGGGGAACCAGGACCACGTCGGCACTGTAGATCCCATCAGGGCTTGCTGTTGCCCTCGGACTCTTTATATCATCGATGTAGAGCAGTTCGTCTGTTCCGAGGACCTCCCTGGCACCATTTTCCAGGAGGACCTCCTCTATTAGTCTGACCCTCTTCTCTGTCCGGTGGAAGAGGTTTATCTCGATCTTTCCCCCGATTGCATCTGCAAGTTCAACCACAGCTCCCGGGACAAGGGCGGCGGTGTTGCCGTTAACCGATATAACAGGGTTTTTTGCAAGGAGGAGTGCTGCAGCAGCAGCTCTTATGGCCCTCGCAGCGGGTTCTGTGGTCCTTTCACCCAGCAGGTAGTCGAAGGCCTCACCCCTGCCATGGGCGATCATGCCTGAATCTGCGAGTATACCCTTACGCCAGGCCTCTGTTATCATCTCTCTCTGTATCAGTGAATGGTAACGTGGATGGTCCCTTGAAATCATGTTAATGTATTGTACCGGATACTTTAATAAGTTTATTTAAGTCCAGGATGTGGGCCTCCTACTGATGTGATCTCTTCAAGTAAGGTTTTATATCCACCTTGAAGATAAATAGAGCCGGAGGAATAAATCATGGAAGATGAAGTGGAAATCAAGCGAAAACCCAGAAGGCCTTCAGATGGAGGGAGGCTCTGGGGGGTCTATCTTGGAGCTATAATGGTGATAATAGGGATGCTGTGGTTTGCCTTCGCTGCAGGGATCATACCCCCACAGTATTCAAGGTTCTGGCCCCAGGCCCTCCTGGTTATTCTCGGAATTCTGATAATCATAAAGTCAGCTAGATGATCCGGTGGTAATCATGAAGGAACTCATGAAGCGTCTTTCAGTTGCAAGTGGAATCTCTGGATTTGAAGGTGAGGTAAGGGATATCATAAGATCTGAACTCGAGGGACATGTCGATGAGATTGAGGAGGACAGCCTCGGTAACATCATCGCCGTGAAGAGGGGGTCCGGTCCCTCAATCATGCTGGCAGCCCACATGGATGAGATAGGCCTCATGGTGAGGCACATCGATAAGAAGGGCTTCATAAGGTTTTCAAAGATAGGCGGAATCAGTGACCAGATGATACTCAACCAGGCGGTCTGGATCCACGGGGAAAACGGACCCGTGATGGGTGTCATCGGCTCAAAGCCACCCCACAGGATGAAGGCCTCTGAGAGGAAGAAGGTCACCACCCATGATAACATGTTCATAGACATAGGCGCCTCTTCAAGGGAGGATGCAGAGGAACTGGTGGCTGTGGGGGACCCCATAACCTTCCATGCGCCCTACAGTGAACTCGCCAACTCCCGCTTCACAGGGAAGGCCCTTGACAACCGTATAGGCTGCCTTGTAATGGTTGAGGTCCTAAAGAGGGTTGAAACCGGTGTAACCGTTTATGGTGTTGGAACGGTCCAGGAGGAGGTTGGTCTCAAGGGTGCCAAGACCTCAGCATTCAGGCTCAACCCGGACATGGCCCTGGCCCTGGATGTTACAATAGCCGGGGATCATCCAGGGATGAAGGAGGAGGAGGCCCCTGCGAAGCTCGACGGCGGACCCGCCATAATCCTCACCGATGCCAGTGGCAGGGGTATAATAACCCATCCACGTGTGAAGGACTGGCTACTTGAGACTGCAAGTGAGGAGGACATACCTGTCCAGATAGAGGTGAGTGAGGGGGGTACAACCGATGCAACCGCCATTCATCTCACAAGGGAGGGGATACCCGCAGGCGTGGTCTCTGTGCCTACAAGGTACATCCATACAACGGTGAGCATGGCAAGCATGAAGGACATCGAGATGACCGTTGATCTCCTTGTTAAGGCAATTGAAAGATTGTAACTCCCCTCAATAATTTTTTTAGCTGGACATCAGCTTCGTTTTTCCGTCGAAGTAGAATATGTAGGGGCTGTCACTCCAGCGGTCATAGACCTCAACAACATATTTAGCCCCATTCCCGAAGTTTTCAGGGTATATAATATCCCTGAGCAGTTCATTGATGTTCTCATCGGAGACCCGTGTTTTCCAAGGAAATTCGCACTCTCTTTTCATTTCGAACACCCTTATTACGACTTTCCTTTTATTCAAGGTTAAAACCTCCATCTAATAATAACCATAAAAATTAATGTAATAATATAATATATAAATTTATCTGATTATTATGAATCTCCTTTAAGATAAGGTAATTAATTCTGTTATTTTTATGTATCTGGGGGTGAATTAGTAAAAGGAATCAATTCTGTTATTTCTATGCATTCGGTGGAACTTAGATCAGTTATTTATTCCCGTGGACCCCTCTCTCCATGAGGGCACCGGCTGAAACCTGTAGAAGATTATTCCTCAGGGTTTTCAATAACTTCAAGGCCGCTGTCTGATATAATGTAGGGTATGAACTCAATCGGTGTTCTTGTACTCCTCATCTTGATGATGTCCATGACCCTCTCTCTCCTTCCCGTGTAGGGGTTCTCCCTCTTTATCAGCCTTATGGCCCCGTAAACCGAGTAGAGGGCTATATCATTGAACTCCTCTGAGGTTGCACTGTCAAGGATTATCATCGCAGTGATGTCCCTCTTTTTGAGTTCATAGATCAGGAGGTCGAACTGATCCCTGAACTCATCCGTTGTGAGCTTCTCTGTGTGGCTGCCTATACTGTCGATTATGAGGACCTCGGTGTCATCTGGAATCTCGGCGAGTATCTTCCTCAGGTTTCCCTTGACGGATTCTATCCCAATAGATATTTCCGCCTCTGTAAGCCGGGCCCTCATTGCGGATAAGCCGATAATACTCAGCTTACCAGATTCAAGGAGATCAGTGATGTCCCACCCAAGGGATGCGCACTGGATCCTGAGGTCAGTTTCATCCTCCTCTGTCGTTATGTATATTGTCTTAAGGCCGCTTCTGGCGCTCTGAATGGCGAACTGGAGTCCCATTATGGTCTTACCGGATCCAGGGTCACCGGTCACAAGAATGCTCCTACCCTGCGGGTAGCCCCCTATTATATCATCAAGCCCCTTAATCCCCGTACCTGTACGCGATATTCTCCTTTCCATGGTTAACCCCCCATTTATGGGAAATGATCTTACCGGTGAGTTCTTCGTCCCCCTGCTTCCGGGTTTTATACCAGGTGAAATTCGAAGGTGAGGTTTTCGTCCCTGCTTCTGAGGCTTGAGGTCTGTATGACGCTACCCTTTATACCTGTCCAGGTGAAGCTCCTCATCAGCATGGCCCTGAATATGAGGGAGAAGATTGGATTCTGCCTTGCCTCATTGATCCATGGAAATGTCTTGAATTCGAGAATGTACCTCGGCTTTTCTCCCCTGAGCTCGGTTTCAATACCAAGGTTCCTGAGGAAGCCTGAAAGCCACTTTATATAGGCATCAAAGACCCTCAGGGATTCCCTCCTGGCCATGATATCATCCAGAACACCCAGTTTTTTCATGGTCCTCTGGAAGTTTGGTTTGAGGTTCTTCTCGAATCTGTCAGCGAAGTTCTTTATTATGGCATTTCTGAGCTGAGGTGGAATTGATGATGCGAATACAGGCACAGCCGAGACAACAAAGCCGTAGAGTTCGGCCTTTGACCTTTCCCTGATCAGTTCCTCCCTGCGCCTCTCAGCCTCCACACGGCCTGTGATGTCGTGGCCTATTATCTGGAGGAGGTTCTTCTCTGAGGTTGTTTCAATCCTGGTCGAATGTATCTCAAGGAAGTGCCTGTCTCCCCTGTGGTCGGTGAATTCAATTTCAAAGACCTCATGCTCTGAATTGAAAAGGTCGAGGATGCTTTTAAGCGCACTCTCAGATATTAAACCCCTCTTCTCGAGGACTGAAAGTTTTTTACCCTTCAAACGCTCCCTTTTGAGTCCTGTGAGTTCCTCGACGGCCCTGTTCACAAAAACTATTCTTGAACTGGAGTCCATGAGGATTATGGGATCCGGGGATGATTCAAGGAGGGCCCTGTATCTTTCCTCACTTTCACGGAGTTTGCTGTCCATCTTGTGTTTGTAAAGGGCGACCTCAATGGCGCTGTGGAGTTCACGGTCCTCGAAGGGCTTTATGATGTAACCGAAGGGCCCGGTGAGCTTGGCACGGCTGAGGGTTTTTTCATCTGAGTAGGCTGTGAGGTAGACCACAGGGATGTCCATCTCCTCCCTTATAACCTCTGCAGCCTCTATACCATCCATTTCGCCCTTCAGGACGATCTCCATGAGGACAAGGTCCGGTTTCTCCTCACGCGCAAGCTTTATAGCGTCTTCACCTGAAGCAGCGATCCCCACAACCCGGTAGCCAAGGCCCTCAGCCCTGTGCTTGATGTCCATGGCCACTATGCTCTCATCCTCAACAACAAGCAAACTTGTAGGCGACATTTAATCCTCCAAACCATCATTTTCACAGATCCCATGGGATCAAAGAGGCGTTAGGACGTTAATCCTCCACATCGGGATATTAAGACCCACACATTATCCAGATATTAATATGTGGCCAGTTGTTATAAATAATTTTCTAAAACCCCCATTCAGTCTTTAGGAAAATTTTAGCTCATTGAAGGATCAGGTGAAGGGATTCAGCCAGCCAGGTCCCCACTGAAGTGCCTGTGTATCCTCTCTGCGACCTCACGGGTCATTCCGGGGATGGAGGCCAGCTCCTCCACACTTGCATCCCTCACACCATCAAGGCTTCCAAAGTGCTCAAGGAGGGCCCTTTTCCTTACCGGACCAACACCCCTTATACCGTCAAGTTCCGATTCAAGGGAATCCCTGTCCCTGATCGTCCTGTGATACTTAACAGCAAACCTGTGGGCCTCGTCGCGGAGGTGCCTGAGGATCTGCAGTGCACCATCATCCACATCCACGGGCTCGGATAGGCCTGGAAGGTAAACCTCCTCCCTCTTCTTGGCTATGCCAACAACCGGCACATGAACCCCGCAGTTTTTGAGGGCCTCGAGGGCCACTCCCAGCTGACCCTTCCCTCCGTCGATGAGCACGAGGTCGGGCTTCCTGAGTTCAGGGCTGGAGTACCTCCTCTCAACCAGTTCCCTCATCATTGCATAGTCGTCGGGCCCCTGGGCTGAAATCCGGTACCTCCGGTAGGATCCAGAGGATGGTTTACCATCGATGAAAACGGCAACCGAGCCGGTTGCAGATTCACCTGCAATGTTTGAGATGTCAAGGCCCTCCATTCTTCGGGGTATTTCGGGGAGCTTGAGGTCATCCTTGAGCTGAAGGAGGGCGTCCCTGACCCTTCCCTTCTGTTTCAGTATCACAGAAGCATTCTTCCAGGCGATGTTGAGGAGCCTGCGTCCGGCGCCCCCCTCAGGTGAGTGTATCTTCACCTCTTCGCCCCTGAGCTCAGAGAGCCACTCTGCTATGACCCCGTCCTCCACAGGGTACTGGGTCAGTATCTCCGATGGCACCCTCCGGGGTATGGCGTAGTACTGCTTGAGGAAGGCCTCAAGGATCTCTGTCCGGGGGGCTGAGCCCCTGAGAATGAAGTCGTCCTTCCCGGTGATCTTGCCGTCACGTATCTGGAGGACCACAACCGCAGATGTATCCCCTCCCCTCTCGAGGGCCACTATATCCTGGTCAATGGAGTCCGTGAAGGATGCGTGCTGTCTCTCCATAACCTCCCGTATGGATTCAATCTGATCCCTTATCCTGGCAGCCCTCTCAAATTCAAGTCTTTCCGAAGCCTCCTTCATCTCCTCCTCAAGCACCTCAATGACTTCCTGGTAGCGTCCCTGGAAGAAGAGGTCAACCTTCTCTATGATCTCCCGGTAATCCTCCCTGCTGATTCTCCCATCACATGGGGCGTAACAGAGGTCTATCTGGCTGTTGAGGCATGGCCCGTCCATCCGCCTGCAGCTCCTTATCCTGAAGAGTGACTTTATGAGTTTCAGTGTCCTGCGCACAGCCCCGGTGTCTGTGAAGGGTCCGTAATACCTTGCACTGTCCCTCCCTATGGTCCTCACTATGAGGACCCGGGGGTACTCCTCATCCGTTATCTTGATGAAGGGGTACCTCTTATCGTCCTTCAGACGGACATTGTATGGGGGTCTGTACCTCTTTATGAGGTTGGACTCAAGGATGAGGGCCTCCTTCTCGTTCTGGGTCAGAATGTACTCTATGCTCTCAAGGTGCCTCATCATGATCCTCAGACGCGGGTTCTCCTGTTCCCTGAAGTAGGACGAGACCCTCTTCCTTATGGAGATGGACTTGCCAACATAGAGGACCCTGTCGTCCCTGTCGCGGAATATGTAGACACCGGTAGCATCAGGAAGCTTCTCTGGATCCTTAACCCTCGTCAATTTATCATTACCATCCTCTGATTTATGTTTAAAACAAGTTCAGTGGGGGTATCATCACAGGATTATGGAACACGTGGGATACCCTGTCAGATATGAGACTCCAGACTCAACTTTATGTATCCTGGCAAAGGTATATATAAGTTGACCCTGAAATATAGTCCCACAATAGAATGAGGTTCTTATTTTAAGTGATTTGTGATGAAGTTTAAACTGGTATCAGATTACAGACCCCTCGGGGATCAGCCAAAGGCGATAAGGTCCCTTGTTAACGGTATAAAGGCCGGGATGAGGGAGCAGACACTCCTGGGGGTCACGGGTTCAGGTAAGACCTTCACAGTGGCCAATGTGATCGCAGAGGTCCAGAAGCCGACGCTGGTAATATCACACAACAAGACCCTGGCTGCACAGCTCTACGAGGAGTTCAGGGAGTTCTTCCCTGAGAACGCCGTGGAGTACTTCGTGAGTTACTATGACTTCTACCAGCCAGAGGCATACATACCCCAGACAGACACCTACATAGACAAGGAGGCATCCATAAACGACGAGATAGACAGGATGAGGCACTCGGCAACCCAGTCCCTCCTCTCCAGGGACGACGTCATCGTGGTATCCAGTGTCTCCTGCATCTACGGTATAGGTGCACCGGCAGACTACGGTGAATTCACCCTCCACCTCGAGGTCGGATCCGGCCCCGGCAGGGAGGAGGTGCTGGAGGGCCTCATAAACATGCAGTATGAGCGAAACGATGTCGAATTCGACAGGGGACAGTTCAGGGTCCGGGGCGACACGGTGGAGATCAACCCCATCCATGGAACACCCCCCATAAGGATAGAATTCTTCGGCGACGAGATAGACTCCATATCAACGGTTCACAGGGTCACCGGCAGGAGGATACAGAAACTGGACCGTGTAACCATATTCCCGGCCAAGCACTTCGTGATACCCGAGGACCGGCTCCAGAGGGCGATAGAGTCAATAGAGGCTGAACTTGAGGAGAGATTAACTGAACTTAGATCCCAGAACAAACTTCTGGAGGCCCAGAGGCTCGAACAGAGGACAAGGTTCGACATGGAGATGCTTAGGGAGATGGGCTACTGCCAGGGCATAGAGAACTACTCAATGCACCTCAGCGGGAGGAAGTGGGGTGAGAAACCAAACACACTCCTGGACTACTTCCCTGAGGACTTCCTCACAGTCATCGACGAATCCCATGTGACGGTACCCCAGATAAGGGGCATGTACAACGGTGACAGGGCAAGGAAGGACACCCTGGTGGAGTACGGCTTCAGATTACCCAGTGCCCGGGAGAACAGGCCCCTCCGTTTCGACGAGTTCCAGGAGAGCGTGAACCAGGTGATCTATGTCTCTGCAACTCCTGGAAGGTATGAACTCTCAAGGAGCCAGAACATCGTTGAACAGATCATAAGGCCCACAGGTCTGGTGGACCCTGAGGTCAGGATAAGGCCGGTGAAGGGCCAGGTGGATGACCTCCTCTCCGAGATAAGGAAGCGGGTTGAGCGGGGTGAGAGGGTCCTTGTAACCACCCTCACAAAGAGGATGGCCGAGGACCTCACAGACTACTACTCGAGGGTCGGCGTGAAGGTCAGGTACCTCCACTCAGAGATAGACACCCTCGAGCGTGTTGAGATCATAGACGACCTCAGGAGGGGAGAATTCGACTGCCTGGTGGGTGTTAACCTCCTCAGGGAGGGCCTCGACCTTCCGGAGGTGTCACTGGTCGCAATACTCGATGCAGACAAGGAGGGTTTCCTGAGGTCAGAGACGTCACTTATACAGACAATCGGGAGGGCCGCCAGGAACGTTAACGGTGAGGTGCTCATATACGCCGACAGGCTCACAGACTCAGTGATGGCGGCGGTTGAGACAACCAACAGGAGAAGGAAGCTGCAGATGGAGTACAACCGCAGGCATGGCATAAAACCAAGGAGTACAAGGAGGACCCTCAGGGAGAAGAAGGACGTTGAGGAGCTGAAGGTGGATGAGATACCGGACCATGAACTTGAACTCATAATAAAGGACCTGGAGGCAGAGATGAGGGACGCTGCAAGGAACCTTGAATTCGAGAGGGCCGCCAGGATCAGGGACAGGATAATGTCCCTTAAGAGCAATTAAACATTTTCCGGGTAATGAGAATTAATGCAGGATTAAAGAGTTTTGGAGACACTGAGGATCATGAGTGGTAAAATAGTCATTAAGGGTGCCAGGGAGCACAACCTCCAGAACGTGGACCTTGAACTTCCACGGGATAAATTCATTGTCATAACCGGCATAAGCGGGTCAGGAAAGTCTTCACTGGCCTTCGACACGATATACGCTGAGGGGCAGCGCAGGTACGTGGAGTCCCTCTCAGCCTATGCAAGGCAGTTCCTGGGACAGATGAAGAAGCCAGAGATGGACTACATAGAGGGGCTGTCACCGGCCATATCCATCGACCAGAAGACGACCCGGGTCAACCCCAGATCAACGGTGGGGACAATAACAGAGATCTATGACTACCTGAGGCTGCTATTTGCAAGGATAGGTAAACCCCACTGCTACCTCTGCGGCAGGGAGATAGAGCAGCAGACCTCGACCCAGATAGTCGACAGGATAATGGATGACGGTGAGGGTGAACGGATAATAATACTCGCCCCTGTGGTCAGGGACCGCAAGGGGGAACACCAGCGTGTATTCGAGAGGCTCAGGGAGCAGGGCTTCGTGAGGGTCAGGGTCGACGGTGAGATACACGACCTTGAAGACGAATTCGACCTTGACAGGAACAGGAAGCACTCAATAGAGGTTGTTGTGGACAGGCTGGTTGTGAGGATGGACACGGAGTTCAGAAAGAGGCTTGCGGACTCCGTTGAAACAGCCCTCCAGCTGGGGGAGGGGACCGTCAGGGTCCTCAACCATGACACAGGCGAGGAGAGGATCTACAGTGAACACTTTGCCTGCCCTGACTGCGGCATAAACTTCGAGGAGATCAGCCCCAGGATGTTCTCATTTAACAGTCCCCATGGGGCCTGCCCTGAGTGTAACGGCCTCGGAAGCAAACTTGAGATCGACCCTGAACTGGTGGTGCCCTACCCTGAACGCTCGATAAACGAGGGCGCCATTGTGCCCTGGAGCAAATCAGGGAAGAAGGACAACTACTACCACCAGATGCTGAGGGCGGTGGCCGAACACTACGGCTTCAGCCTCGACACACCCTTCAGGGACCTGGACGAGGAACACCGGAGGGCCATCCTCTACGGGACCGATGAGAAGATACAGTTCGTATTTCAGAGAAAAAACAGGACCTACCGGGTGAACAGGCGCTTCGAGGGTGTCATACCCCGCATGGAGAGGATATACATGGAGACCAAGTCCAACTACATGAGGACCTACATAGGCAGGTTCATGAGCAACCACGCCTGTCCGGTATGCGGGGGAAGCAGGCTCCGGCCGGAGAGCCTCTCAGTCACCATCAACGGAAGATCAATACATGACGTTGTTGAGATGTCAATCAGGGAGGCCCATGAATTCTTCGACTCCCTCAAGCTCACCGAACGCGAGGAGTACATAGCCAGGGAGGTCCTCAAGGAGATAAGGGAGAGGCTGCGCTTTCTGATCGACGTGGGCCTGGATTACCTCACACTTTCAAGGTCATCAGGAACCCTCTCAGGGGGGGAGGCCCAGAGGATAAGGCTCGCCACCCAGATAGGCTCCGGCCTTGTGGGGGTCCTCTACATCCTGGATGAGCCCAGCATAGGACTCCACCAGCGGGACAACAGGAGGCTCATAGAGACACTAAAGAGACTCAGGGACCTTGGGAACACCCTCATAGTGGTGGAACACGATGAGGAAACAATACTCTCGGCAGACCACGTTGTAGACATCGGACCGGGCGCGGGTGAACACGGGGGATGTGTGGTTGCAGAGGGCACACCTGAGGAGATAATGGAGGACCCGGATTCACTCACAGGGGCCTACCTCTCAGGTAGGGAAACAATACCCCTACCCGAGGTCAGGAGGAGGCCATCAGGAAGGTACCTGACTGTGAGGGGCGCTGCCGAGAACAACCTCAGAGAAATCGACGTCAGGATACCCCTGGGACTGTTCACCTGTGTCACAGGGGTCTCAGGGTCAGGGAAGAGCACACTCGTCAATGACATACTCTACAGGGGTGTCTATGAGAGGCTCAACAACAAGCACATGAACGCCGGGAGGCACACCGACATTGAGGGCCTCCAGCACATCGATAAGGTCGTGATGATAGACCAGTCACCCATAGGTAGAACACCACGCTCAAACCCGGCAACCTACACAGGGGTGTTCACCCACATCAGGGAGCTCTTTGCCCAGACACCTGAGGCCAGGAAGCGTGGATACAGGCCGGGCAGGTTCAGCTTCAACGTCAAGGGCGGGCGCTGCGAGGCCTGCGGCGGGGACGGTATAATCAAGATAGAGATGCACTTCCTGGCAGACGTCTACGTCCCCTGTGAGGTGTGCAGGGGCAGGAGATACAATGAGGAGACCCTTGAGATACGCTACAGGGGCAGGAACATCGCGGAGGTCCTTGACATGACCGTGGAGGAGGCCCTCGAATTCTTTGAGAACATACCCCAGGTGAGGAGGAAGCTCCAGACACTCTATGACGTGGGCCTCGGCTACATAAAACTCGGGCAGCCCGCAACGACCCTCTCGGGTGGTGAGGCCCAGAGGGTGAAACTTGCGAAGGAGCTCAGCAGGAGGAGTACCGGCAGTACACTGTACATCCTTGATGAGCCGACCACGGGTCTCCACTTCGATGACATCAAGAAGCTCCTCAATGTCCTGGGACGGCTTGTGGATGCCGGGAACACCGCCGTTGTCATAGAACACAACCTTGATGTTATAAAGTCCGCGGACCACATCATAGACCTCGGACCCGAGGGTGGTGAGAGGGGTGGCCTCGTCGTTGCAGAGGGAACACCAGAGGAGGTTGCTGCATCAGGTACACACACCGGCCGCTTCCTCAGGGAGGTCCTGGCGGATGAACGCAGCCAGAAGGTCCCTGTGGGTCAGGATACAGGATGATCCCTGCATCAGTGAGGTATCTGATCCACTCTTATCATTTCATGGATAAGAGGTCCATGAAACGCATGGCTCTTCACGGATCTCTGCTCTTCCAGAGGTCCGGCTGATTTTTCTGACTCTCCTCTTCTGGTCATGGAATTTTTTGCTGTTTCTCTGGACTCTCATGTTTTTAGCCATATCAAGGAAATTTTTTTATATAATCATAACCAGAAATTTTATGTGGTTATGATGAAGCATGACGATGTTCTAATGATTCTTGCAGCAGCCGCTCTGATGTTCTCCTTTAGCTGGGTGCATGGCATGTTACTGGTTCTACCACTGCTTGCAATCCCTCAACTGTCCTCAAGGACCCTTAAATGGGGGGTCCTCGTTCTGGCAGTTTTCGTGGCCCTCCTGATACTCCAGCCGATGACAAGGGCAGTTGGCCTTAACATATCAGATGAGCTCTTCAGACTGGTTCTCCTGTTACTTTTCACGTTCATGGTGGCCCTCCTCATCGAGAGGATTGAAAAGGTCCGCTCTCTGAGGGAACTGAACCTTGAACTGAAGAAACAGGCTGAAAAACTTGAGGATGCGAACAAGGAACTTGAGGCATTCGCATACTCTGTCTCCCATGACCTCAGGGTCCCCCTGAGGGCTATAGACGGCTTTTCAAGGATACTCGTGGAGGACTATGAGGATAAACTCGATGATGAGGGGGTAAGGATCCTCGGGATAATAAGGGATAACACAAGGAAGATGGGTCAGCTCATAGACGACATACTCCTCCTCTCAAGGGCAGGCAGGCAGGAGATGAACCTTGCAATGCTTGACATGAGGGAACTGGCAGAGTCAACCTACAGGGAACTCGCATCCCAGGAGGAGGGGCGTTCAATAGAGTTTTCGGTGGCTGATCTTCCACCTGCAATGGCTGACCGCGCCCTCATGGGGCAGGTCATGGGCAACCTCCTGTCAAACGCCATAAAATTCACAAGGGACCGGGACCCCGCGGTGATAGAGGTCGGCTACATGGATGGTGGTGATGAACACACATACTATGTTAAGGATAACGGCGCCGGCTTTGACATGAAGTATGCCAGCAAACTCTTCGGACTCTTCCAGAGACTGCACAGCCAGGAAGAATTCGAGGGGACAGGAGTCGGACTCTCAATAGTCCAGAGAATCATAAAGAGGCATGGTGGAAGGGTCTGGGGTGAAGGAAAGGTTGATGGTGGTGCAACAATATACTTCACACTTCCAAAGGTGGTGAAATGATGACAGATGCAGATATACTCCTGGTTGAGGATAACCCCACAGACGCGGAACTGACCATAAGGGCCCTGAAGAAGAACAACCTTGCCAACAAGCTCCACTGGGTGAAGGACGGGGCAGAGGCCCTTGACTACATATTTGCATCGGGTTCCTACTCTGATAGGGATCCGGAGAACCTCCCAAAACTGATCCTCCTGGACCTGAGGATGCCCAAGGTTGACGGCCTCGAGGTACTCCAGGAGATCAAGAGAAATGATTCAACCAGCAAGATCCCGGTCGTGGTTCTAACATCCTCCAAGGAGGACCGTGACATAGTGGAAAGCTATAAACTTGGGGTGAACAGCTACGTGAGCAAACCGGTGGAGTTCGATGAATTCATAAGCGCAGTTTCAACCCTTGGCTTCTACTGGATGATCATAAACCAGCCCCCGGAATAGGCATGTCTTGAAGACCAGACACCAGTGAAGAGCCCACAATAAAATTTCCAGGCTTAAGGTGTCTTGAGCTCATTAACCGTAATGAAGAGGAACCGGAATGTCAGAGAAATTGAAGGTACTGATACTTGAGGACGTCCCGCTTGACGCTGAACTTGTCATAAGGGAACTGCAGAGGGATGGTATAGAATTCGAGCACCTCACAGTTGACAGC
The DNA here is from genome assembly GCF_000828575.1 of Methanothermobacter sp. CaT2. Taxonomy (GTDB): domain Archaea; phylum Methanobacteriota; class Methanobacteria; order Methanobacteriales; family Methanothermobacteraceae; genus Methanothermobacter. The sequence goes on from NZ_AP011952.1 coordinate 346,383, forward strand.
GAGGACTCATTCAGGAGGGCCCTTGAGGAATTCAGCCCGGATATAATACTTGCAGACCACGCACTCCCCAGCTTCGACGGAGTATCTGCCCTGAGGATTGTGAGGGAGAACTATGACATCCCCTTCATATTTGTCAGTGGAAAGATCGGGGAGGAATTCGCTGTTGACATGCTCAAGGCAGGGGCCACCGATTACGTACTTAAGAATAACCTGTCAAAACTTCCACTTGCCTTCAGGAGGGCGCTGCAGGAGGCTGAAGAAGAGAGAAAGATTAAAAAGGCCAGGAAAGCCCTTGAAGAGAGTGAAAGGAAATACAGGGCACTCTTTGAGAAATCAGGAAACCCGATATTCATCTGTTCAACCGATGGCATCATACTGGACGTTAACCCTGCAGCCGCAGGCTTCCTCAAGTCCTTCAGGGAGGATATAATCGGGAGAAACATAAGGGAGTGGATCCATGAGGAGGACGCTGACAGGATATTCAGGGATGGAGAGGGCGGCCATCTGAAGTTCAGGGTGGGCCTCCGGGGACGCACCCTGGACACATCGGTAACAGCAGTTGAACTGGACCATGAGAAGCTCATATATATCATGGGTAAGGATGTGACCGCCCAGAAACGTATTGAGAAGGAACTCAAATCCAGCAAGGAGGAGTACAGGGTAATCTTCGAAAACACAGGCACACTCACTGTAATCTGCGGCAGCGACATGGTGATTGAACTTGCGAACTCAGCCTTTGAGGAGTTCTCAGGTTACAGTAAGGGCGAGATCCAGGGCTACATGAAGTTCACAGACTTTGTTGACGCCTCTGACGCAGCTCGCATCGAGGCATACTACCGCCTTAAAGGTATCAACCCGGATGCCATCCCCCACAACTTCGAGGTGGTCCTCAGGAACCGGCAGGGTGAGGAGAGAAACTTCTTCGCAACCTCCGTTGTGATCCCGGGGAGTGAGAGGTGCCTCATATCCCTCATGGACATAACCCACAGGAAATCCGTTGAGAAACGCCTCAGGCGGTCCCTCAGGGAGAAGGAACTCCTCTTAAGGGAGGTGCACCATCGGGTCAAGAACAACCTCCAGATAATATCAACACTCCTCATGCTCCAGGCATCCACCACCGGCGACAAGAGACTGAGGGACCTCTACAGGGACAGCCAGCACAGGATAGATGCCATATCCCTCATACACGAGAAGCTCTACGAGTCGAGGGACCTCTCAAGGGTTAACCTCAGGGACTACATCAAGACACTCCTCAGCGACCTCCTGGATTCCTATGGAGCAGACAGTAACGGCATCGATGTGAGGGTGAAGGTGGATGATGTGAGGCTCAACATTGAAACAGCCATCCCCTGCGGCCTCATAATCAATGAACTGGTATCAAATTCCCTCAAGTATGCATTCCCTGATGGTAAGGGTGAAATCACCGTTGAAGTCCACAGTACCGGCGAGGGATACGAAATGACGGTTTCAGATAATGGGGTCGGCCTCCCGGAGGACCTTGACCTTGAGGGATCAGGCACACTGGGCCTCAGGATCGTCAGGAACCTCGTGGAGCAGATAGACGGGGAACTTGAAATAGAAAGGCCTGCAAGGTTCACAATAAAATTCACTGAGGTTGAGTACAGGAGGAGGTTCTAGTCTGGTCACGGCGTCACATTAAACCTTATTCTGCAGTGACATCAAAGTATCAGGGGCAATGTCCAGACATTAGTCCTCAGTGATAGCGGTTCCATAAAGGAGGTTTATCATGGCAAAAATTCTTGTTGTTGAGGACGAGGCCATAGTGGCCATGGGTATAACCCACAAACTTGAATCAATGGGTCACAGGGTTGTGGAGACAGTTTCAACAGGTAAGGACGCCATAATGGCGTGCAAGGTCCATGAACCGGACCTCGTTCTCATGGACATCGTCCTGAAGGGCGAAATGGATGGTATAGAGGCTGCAAGAAGGATCCGGGACCAGTTCAACATCCCGATAATATACCTGACAGCCTATGCCGATGAGGAGATGCTGACACGTGCAAAGGTCACAGAGCCCTACGGGTACATAGTGAAGCCCTTCAAGTCATCTGAACTCAATGCCAACATTGAGATGGCCATCTACCGGCACAGATCCGCAATGAGGGAGAAGGAACTCATGAAGAAGCAGATAATCTCAGACTTCTATAACTTCATCCTCAACGCGATGCCCTCAACCGGAGCCGATGAGGATGCCATCAGGGAACTGCTATCAGGTATATTCAGGGACAGGATCACACATGAACTCGGCCCCAGATTCAAGGCCCACATGGAGGAGTATCCGGACGATGACCTCCTCGAGGCATACCTCGCATGGGTCGCAGACATATTTGAAGGCTTCACTGTGAGGGTGGGTTTCCTTGAGGACGAAGAGAACGTTTATGTTGAATTTGAGAACTGCCCTTGGCTTGAAGATGCCCGAAAGAACCCCGGCTTCTGCCTGAACTGTGAGGCCATCCTGAAGTTAAGTTTTGAATGGAGCGAACTCCCCGGTGACTTCAGGGCCATGGGGCAGATTGCAAGGGGAGATGACAGGTGCCTCTTCCGGTTTGGTGTTAAGTAATTACCGGGTTTCAGTGTTGAGCGTATCAGAGCAAGTATAAAGAGACGTCAGGCTGAAGTTATGATGGTACACGCATGGATGATACAATGAGGAGAACAGGTATTGCAAACCTGCCGCTTCACGGTGGCCATCCCCCGGCCTGGCTCATGAGGAGGATGATTGAACTCTCAGGGGCCATTACAGAGGTTATAATTGAGGAGTACGGGACCTCAGAGTTCATATCAAGGATATCTGATCCCTTCTGGTTCCAGGCCTTTTCATGTGTAATAGGCTTTGACTGGCACTCATCAGGGACAACCACCACGACCTGCGGGGCCCTGAAGTCCGCCCTCGACCCTGAGGTTCACGGGATAATGGTTGCAGGTGGAAAGGGAAGGAAATCCCGCAGGACACCCTCCGAGCTCCAGGCTGCAGCCGAAATCTTCGACCTGGACGCTGAAGGGCTGGTATACGCAAGCAGGATATCCGCCCGGGTTGATGGTAACTGCATCCAGGACGGCTTCAACCTCTACCAGCACACATTCCTGGTTGACTCCGATGGTGAATGGGCCGTCGTCCAGCAGGGCCTTGACCCACATGGTGGCTACGCCCGGCGGTACCACTGGCTCGGCTCAGGGGTCGGAGAGTACGTCGAGTCACCCCACAGCGGCATCTCCTCTGAGAGGACCCTCAGTGAGGTCCTTGACATGACGTCACCCATCAGCAGGGGGGCCCGTGAGGCCAGCGTTGACCTGGTCTGTGATGGCCCGTCTCACATCCGCAGCTATTTAACGGGCCAGAGGACGCTCTTTGACTTCAATGTCCTGGACATGCCAGCCCACCATGAGGTTCTCCCTGTGGACCTCACAGAGAGGGACATGGCTGTACTGGAGAGGGCCTATGAGATCCAGCCAGCGGACTATGAGGAACTCGTAATGCTCTCAGGGTTCGGGGCCAAAAAGGTGAGGGCCCTTGCCCTTGTCGCTGACCTCGTCCATGGGGAGAGGGCAAGCTGGAGGGACCCTGTCAAGTACAGCTACGCCCATGGCGGGAAGGATGGCTATCCATACCCTGTGGACAGGGAGACCTATGACTGTACAGTTGAATACCTCAGGTCCGCCGTTGAGGATGCTAAAATCGAGAAAAAGGAACGTCTAAAGGCTCTAGAATCCCTTGAGAGGTTTTTAAGCATAGATTAACTCTAATCTTTAATTAGGGCATGGGGATGTGTATATTTAAGTAAAGGAGTAAGTGTAATTTCTATTAATACGAAGGTTTATAAGTTCCAGGGATTATAGGATTATTGCATTTTTTGACTTACTGTTATTCACACATGGATGAAGCACACCATCGGAGAGGTGTTATCTTGGTTAAGAGAGTTCTAATGATTTCAAATATGTATCCCGGTGAGGAGAACAGATCATTCGGCAGTTTCATTAAGGTTCACGTAGATACTTTCAGGCGTTATACCGATCTTGAGCAGTTTGTTGTTGTAAACACGGACCAGAGGAAGGGATTGCCACGGCTCATATACAAGTATGGATCCCTTCTGCTAAGATCAATCTGGTGTTCACTTCGGAGAAAATTTGATGTCATCCACGCCCACTACGTCTTTCCAACGGGCTTCATAGGTCTCATATGTCACTGGTTAACGGGCAGACCACTTGTGATAACGGCCCATGGCAGTGACGTGTATAACCTTGCAAGCAAAAATAAGCGGGTCTTTCGAGTTTCAAGGTTTGTCCTCAGGAGGGCCTCTGCAGTTATTGCTGTCAGCAGGGATATAAGGGACGAACTTGTAGACGAATTCGGTGTTGATGAAGAGAAGATACATATCATTAACATGGGGGTTGATACCAGCATATTCAGACCGATGGATAAGGAAGAATGTCGCAGGAGGCTTGGCCTACCCCTAGATAAGAGGATAGTCCTCTTCGTGGGTAACATAATACCTCGTAAGGGGGTCCTCTACCTCATCGAATCCCTTGAACATGTTAAATTCGATGATGTCCAGTGCATAATACTCGGAGCCCCCGTCGATAGGGAATACTTTGACACCGTAAAGAACAGACTTAATGAAATCGATGCTGATGTGAGATTCTTTGATGCGGTGCCCTACAGTGAAGTGGCAGTATGGATGAACGCTGCAGATGTCTTTGTATTACCCTCCAATGAGGAGGCCTTTGGGCTTGTTGCACTGGAAGCCCTTGCATGCGGGACTCCAACCATTGCAACTGCTGTTGGTGGTCTGAAAGAATTTATAAGGGACTCTGAGACAGGTTACAGTGTACCGATAGGAGATGCACTTGCCATTGCCGATAAGATAAACCATGTGCTGGATCCTGAAAACAGGGCTGAAGTCGAATCTATAAGGGAGAAGGGGCTTCAGGTGGCTGATTCATTCAGTACCGTAAAACAGGTGAAGAGAATACTCAGGGTTTACCGGGATGTTGCATGAGCCGTCCATCTGTTTTCATATCCAGCTGGATCCGGACTCTATAATGGCTCATCCTTTATTTTCTTAAACTTTGGAGATCTGGTCAGGGTTCAATCATTTCTTTTTAGCGGTGGCTTCATTTCATCACCTTTTAGAATGGGAGCCACAGTGGCGGTTACCCTTAACAGTATCCGCAACCCCGATATAGTATTACATTTTGCCCTTATTACTTAAATAAGTAATACTAATCTTTTTTTAGAAATTATTAAATAATCTAGGCGACAACCACTGAACCGGTGATAGCTTGGATAATCATTACTTCCCATTCACAGCCATCGTTGGACAGGAACTCCTCAAGAAGGCCCTCATCCTCAACGCCATAAACCCATCAATAGGCGGCGTCCTGATCAGGGGCGATAAGGGGACAGGTAAATCAACTGCAGTGAGATCACTGAGGGATGTACTCCCTGATAGGAAAATGGTGGAGGGCTGCAGGTTCGGATGCGACCCTGATGGAGCAGAAATATGCATGGAGTGCCGCAGAAAACTTGAGGAACAGGGTAGCCTGCCATCAAGACAGGTCAGGATGGAGGTGGTCGACCTCCCTGTATCCGCAACCGAGGATATGGTTGTGGGTTCACTGGACATAAAGAGGGCCCTCAGGGATGGAATAAAGGCCCTTGAGCCAGGCATACTTGCACGTGCCAACGGCAACATCCTCTACATCGATGAGGTCAACCTCCTTGATGACTACATAGTGAACGTCCTCCTCGATGCAGCAGCCATGGGCGTGAATATCATTGAAAGGGAGGGCATATCCATCCAGCATCCATCAAGGTTCATACTTGCAGGTACAATGAACCCTGAGGAGGGTGATCTCAGACCCCAGATACTTGACAGATTCGGCCTCAGTGTTGATGTGGAGGCAATAAAGGACCCTGATGAAAGAATTGAAGTCATAAAGCGTGCAATGAAGTTCCAGGAGGATCCAGAGTCCTTCCACTCAAGGTTCCGGAGGAAACAGGAGGAGCTCAGGGAGAAAATCATCAGGGCACGGAGTTTACTTGAGATGGTCGAGTTGGATGATGAGACCCTGGGCCTCATAGTTGAGATAGCAGCAGCCCTTGGCATCAGGACCCACAGGGCCGATATCATAACTGCAAGGACCGCGAGGGCACTGGCGGCATTCAACGGCAGGAGGAGGGTCACAGGGGATGATGTGATGGAGGCTGCGCTCCTTGCCATGAAGCACAGACTTAGACAGCTACCATTCCAGAGGCAACAGGAACTCAGCCAGGAGATTATAGAGGACATCATGAATGGCGAATTCGAGGATGACTCAGAGATTGACAGGGAACGGAGGCTGAGGCGTGACCTGAAGATCCCTGACCTGAAGGGATCCCTCCAGGGTCAGAGCAGTTCAACGGTAACCGGGAGGAGGGGTAAGTATGTCCGCGCCCGGGAGAACCCTGAACCATCCAGCGTGGCCGTTGATGCAACCCTGAGGAAGGCTGCTTCAGCTGGAACCGGAACCATAGAACCCGAACACCTCATGGAGAAGGTTCGGATCGGGAAATCCAGGGCACTCTACATAATCGTCCTTGACACCTCGTCATCAATGAGACTTGAGAGGAAGATAAAATTTGCAAAGACGGTCTCATGGCTGCTCCTGAGGGACTCCTATGAAAAGAGGAACAGGATAGCCCTCATAGCCTTCAGGGGATATGAGGCAAACCTGGTGGTTGAGCCCACATCGAATCTTGAGACCGTTGAGGAGGCCCTTGAGGGTCTCAGGTCAGGCGGGAGGACACCCCTCACACCGGCACTCAGACTGGCAGCTGAGGTTGCATCATCATCCAGCGATGAGGCATGCACAGCCGTTGTAATATCAGACGGCCGCTGCAACGTATTCATCAACTCCAACCTCGAGGAGGACATGAATATGCTTGAAACTGAACTGAGGAACCTGAACCTTTTATTCGTTAATGCAGAACCCGAGAAGAGGAGCCTGGGTATACTTGAGGACATGGCGTCACGCTTTGGCTCTGAAATCTTCTACCTTGATGATATACTGATCTAGGACTTTGGGAGTTTATGAAAAAACATGACACGCATGGAGGTGTGATTGTTGTTTAGATTCAGAGATTTCACAACAGCTGATCTGGCCTTCACGGGCCTCATAATAGCCCTGATGTACATCGTTCAGACGGTGACCATCCTTGGTGTTGCAGCCATAACACCTGTGGATGCATTCAAGTCGATTGCATCCGCCTTCTTTGTCTGCATCGTCATAAGCGTTGGACTTGCAAAGGTGGGAAAGATAGGCACCTTCACCCTGATAGGCCTTGTTAACGGGATAATCTGTGGACTCATAATGCCCGCATTCCTTCCCCTACTACCCGCGACCTTCCTGGGAGGCCTTGCAGCGGATGCCGCCGTCGGGTTGAAATACGGCGTCTACTCTTCAAGGAATTCCCTTCTAGTGGGCTGTGGTGTTGATAAGTTCATCGAGACCCTCGTCATCCTCACGGTTCCCTTCCTCTTCGGGTTCTCCAGCTTCATGCTGGCACCGGCACTGATAATCATATCTGCCATAACAGTATCTGTCCTTGGAATGCTGGGTGCCCTTGTGGGTTACGGTATCATAAATGAGCTCAGAAGGGCCGGCGCCCTGGATTAATGTCTCATGGAGGTCTTTCATTGGACCTTAAGGCCGTGTTCTCACCATTCACATCAACCCCTGAGGGGTTCCTTGTGGAGGTAAACCCCCTCTCAAAGCTCACTGTGGTGGTATCCGCCACGCTACTGTCTACATTCATATCAGACCTGACTCTCCTGATAATCATGGGAGTCATTTTCACGGCACTGATAGCCCATTCAGGGTCCCTGAGGTTTGCAGCACCCTTCCTCTCATTCATCATCCTTTTCTGGCTGGTTTCCCTTGCCATTATCATGGTGCTCTCAGGTAACCCACACACCATGGGATTTCTGAGCCTCTTCTTCGCCCGTTTCTTCATAATATCAGCGGCAGGACTATCCTTTGCATTCACTACCGAGCCTCAGAAGCTTGCAGAGTCCCTCAGATCCGTCAGAATCCCCGGGGAGATAGTTTTCACACTCACAGTCGCCCTCAGATACATACCGGCCCTTGCAGTGGAGGCCTCCTCCATATGGGACTCCCTCAAACTCAGGACCAGTCTTTCAGGATCTTCCATCATCAGGAGGCCTTCCCTCCTCTACAGGGGACTCATAATACCCATGATAATAAGGACTGTGAAGATTTCAGATGAGGTGGCCATCGCTGCAGAGACCAGGGGCTTTAACCCTCGTGAAGGTCCCGTAGGGAGTCTCATGTTAAGCGGGAGGGATATCACCTTTTTAGCATTCTTCACTGTTATCTTCGCATCCCTCGTGATAATGGATGGGGCGGTGGTCTGATTGGACGCAATCCTCCTTGATGGTGTGAGCTACCGGTACCCCAATCAGGAGCGGCTGGCCCTCAGGGACGTCAGCTTAAGGGTTAAAAGGGGTGAATCGGTCTTCATCACAGGAAGAAGTGGGAGTGGAAAATCAACCCTTGCAAGGGCAGTAACTGCGGTGATACCCTCCATGATGGGAGGGGAGATGGATGGAACAGTCAGGGTGATGGGCAGGGACACAGACTCCCTCACCCCCGGGGACCTTGCAGCGGATGTTGGATACGTCTTCCAGAATCCTGAGTCCCAGTTCTTCACATTGAATGTTAATTCGGAGGTATCCCTGGGGCCAGATACCCTCCAGCTGGATAAACGTGAGGAACGCGTGGAGGATGCGCTCCGGAGGGTTGGTATGGAGCATAAGAGGCATGAAAGCGTTTTCAACCTCTCAGAGGGTGAGAAGCAGAGGGTTGCAATAGCATCACAGCTCTCCATGTCCCCTGAAATCCTCCTCATGGATGAGCCAACATCCAACCTGGATCAGGGATCCACCGATGACCTTTTCAGCATCCTCAAAAACCTTAGGGATAAAACACTGATCCTGATTGACCACAGAACTTACAGGGTCCCTGAGGTCTTTGACAGGGTCGTGGTGATGGATGAGGGCATGATCGTTGAGGAGACAGACACTGATAACCTCCTGGACCCTGAATTCAGGGAAAGGTACGGTCTGAGGTCTCCATCTCCAGGTTTCAATCAGAGGTCCTGTGGAGGGCGCGGTCTGAGGCCTTTCTTTCAGGTTTCCACCCATCCTGAAACGAAACAGGACCCTGTACTGAGGGTAATGAACATCTCCCACACCCAGGGAGACTTCAGGCTCGATGGTGTTAACCTGGATCTCTGGAGGGGCGAGGTCCTGGGATTGACTGGCCCGAATGGCTCTGGAAAGACGACCCTTGCAAGGCTGATTGTGGGACTCATAGAGCCGGAGATGGGTGAGATCAGGGTTGAGGGCACCGCCGGTCTTGTGATGCAGGACCCGGACCATCAGCTGTTCATGGATACTGTGAAGAGGGAGATAACCTTCGGTCTGGATGATTATTCTGATGGGGATGTTGAGGACCTCCTTGAGACCATGAAGCTCCATCAGCTGATGGAGAGACACCCCCATTCACTCAGCGGCGGTGAAAAGCAGAGAACACTCATATCCGTTTATCTCTTCAGAAAACCAGATCTCATAATAATGGATGAGCCAACGACGGGCATGGACCTTGATAACATGAAAAGACTTGCAGGGTGGATAGGTAAACTGAAGGGAATGGGGGTGGCCATGATTCTGATCTCCCATGACCTGGAGTTCCTTCAGATGGTTGCAGACCGGACGATCATGATGGATAACGGTGCCCTGGTCCTCCCGGATCATGAAGTAGCGGGCGCTGATTCAGTATCAACATGTTTGAGGTGACTGATAATGAAGAAAGTGGTATTCACTGTGGTGATGGGTGGTGGTTACTTATGAAGAGGATACTTGCTGTTACCACCATGAACAACACGGCCTCACTGAAGGAGGCGCTGACCAGGATAAGGGAGGAACATGGGGACATTGTAAGCATAACTAAGGTCTACCTTGAGAAATATGAGGACCCCCGCGTCCCCATGGACGACGTGGCTGAATACATCGATGAATCCGACATAATACTCGTGGATATAAGGGGTAACGAGAGGATAGGGAGGGAACTCCCGGGCATCCTCAGGGACAGGGATAAGACAGTCATATCCCTGGTGTGGGGGAGCAACCACATACTTTCCCTGACATCCATGGGCAAACTTGATCTTGGTGAACTCGTTGCAGCGGCACCTGGAAGGATAGATTCACTTGTAAGGGAGAGGGACCTTGAAGCCATACTCGAACTGCATGGGTCAGATGAGATCAGGGATGACCTCAAGAGATGGTTCCAGGCCATGGACTACTATGGGGCCGGCGACCCCGACAACCTCATGAACCTGATACTCTTCCTCCTGGACAGCTACACAGACCTGGAGGTTCCCTTCGAGGACCCGGTGGAGATGCCGCCCTACGGGCTCTACCTCCCCTTCAGGGGATTCTACAGGGACCTGGAGTCCTACAGGCGGGCTTCAAACTTCAACCCGGAGCTCCCAACAGTTGGCATGCTCTTCTATTCAGGGATGCACTTCGATGACACGAGACCCCTGGTTGAGGAACTCTACAGTCGCCTCCATGGAAATGTGAACTGCACCGTGGTCTTCTCGGACGTCGAGAACAACCTGAGGGCCATCGAGGAGTACATGGGGGACGTGGACCTCTTTGTCAACATGCAGTACTTCCAGCTGAACCGGGGCCCCCTGGGCGGCGACCCTGAGGCCACAAGGAGGCTCCTGAGGAGGATAGGCGCCCCATACCTCATCTGCCTGAGGGGCTATGAGACAGACCTCGACGAATGGGAGGCAGGTGGTGATGGCCTCAACCCGATGGAGATAGTTCTTGGCATAACACTCCCTGAACTTGACGGAGGCTTTGAACCGGTATTCACGGCGGGTATGAGGACTCTCAATGACCCCGACCTGGGGGAGGTGAGGGTTGTTGACGTGGTGCCAGAGCGCATGGACAGATTCGCTGCAAGGATACTCAACTGGCTGAAGCTGAGGACAATGGAGAACCATGAGAAGAGGATAGGGATAATCCTCTATGACTACCCTCCGGGGGAGGCCAACCTTGGAAACGCGGGCTACCTTGACGTATTTGAAAGCCTGGAGGTTTTCCTCAGGAGGCTGAGGGAGAGGGGATACAGTGTGAGGATACCTGATGAACCCATCAAGGATATTCTCATGAGGGAGGGACTCATCAACAGTCCATCCTACCATGAATATGGCGGCCAGAGGATCCCCCTCAGTGATTACCTGGAATTTTTCAGTCGTCTGCCAGAGAGGATCCAGGATGATGTGAGGGCAAGGTGGGGCGAACCACCGGGGGAGCTGATGGTTGATGGTGATGACATCATCATCCCGGTGACTGAACTGGGCTCGGTCTACCTGTGCATACAGCCCTCCCGCGGGATCATGGAGACCGACAGCTACCATAGCAGGGATAATCCACCCCACCACCAGTACCTGGCCTTCTACGCCTACCTCAATTCACTGGGACTTGACGCCATCATCCACTTCGGGATGCACGGGACCCTTGAGTTTCTGCCCGGAAGGGAGACCGCCCTGGGGGCTGAATGCTACCCTGACCTGCTCCTGGGGGAGCTCCCCAACATATACCTTTACTGGGCAGGTAACACCTCAGAGTCGACCATAGCAAGAAGAAGAACCTACGCCCTCCCGGTGGCACATGCGTCACCACCTGTGAGGCAGTCTGACCTCTACGGTGACTACCTGGTACTGGAAGAACTCATCGACCAGTGGCATGGGGACCCTGATGATGGGTTGAGGGATGAAATAATTGAGAGGGCCTCACAGCTTAACCTGAGGGGGGATATCCCTGAGATTGAGTCTGAACTCTTCAGGATGAAAAGGCGACTGATACCAAGGGGCCTTCACATAATGGACTCAGAGTGGGACCCCAATGACATGGTCAGCTACCTCCTCGGTGTACTCAGATTTGACAGGGAATACCCCTCCATCCATTCAATGGTGGCAGAGAAGCTTGGACTGGATTACAGGGGTTCAATGGATACAGCCACAGGATGGGAGATTGAGAGGCACGCGGCTGAGGCTTTGAAGAGGATACTAACAGGGAAGTCAGTGGATCTTCCCCCTGAATACGTTGAATGGGTGCGTAGCTTATCTGAGCGTTGTGACTTCAGGGGTGAAAGCAGGGGCCTCCTTGAGGCACTTGAGGGAAGGTATGTGAACCCCTCCAGGGGCGGAGACCCAATCAGGGACCCTGAGGTATACCCGACAGGCTACTCCATGCACGCCTTTGACCCCATGAAGATACCGGCACCCCTGGCCGAATCAAGGGGCAGGCTTGCAGCCAGAAAACTCCTTGAGGACTACCTGGAGGAAAATGGGAGGTACCCCGAGACCGTTGCAGTGGTTCTATGGGGATTCGAAACCCTTAAAACAGGTGGAGATACCATTTCAATGATCCTGGAACTCCTGGGGGTGCGCATAAACAGGAAGTATGGTCCATGGGCAAAGAACATAGATGTCATACCCCTCAATGAGCTTGGAAGACCCAGGGTTGATGTCCTGGTGAACATCTGCGGCATATTCAGGGACACACTCGGATCCCAGATTGAGATACTTAACAGGGCCTTCAAAACTGTTGCAGGTCTTGACGAGGACCCTGAGGATAATTACATCCTGAAACACAACCTTGAGGATGGAGAGGTGAAGGTCCCCCCGAGGATATTCGGACCTGGACCAGCGGAGTATGCCAGCAGCATCCCTGATATCATAGGAGGTGGTGCCTGGGATCAGGAGGATGAACTGGCAGCAGCCTACCTGGGGGAGATGTGTTACGCCTATCTCCCGGATTCTGTGAGAGAGGCACCGGATGAATTCAGGAGGAACCTCCAGAGGGTTGAGCTCGTGGCCCAGGAGAGGGATAACGTGGAGTATGAGGTGACAGACCTTGACCATTACTATGAATTCATGGGCGGCCTCACCTCCTCGGTGCGGAGCCTGGGGGGTTCCTGCAGCGTCAGGGTCGTGGATTCAACTGAGGATGAAATCTACGTTGAGGGCCTTGATGAGGTTATAGGGAGGGCTGCAAGGTGCAGAATCCTCAATCCGGTCTGGCTGGATGGGATGCTCGCCCATGACCACCATGGTGCCAAGAACATCAAGGACCGGGTGGAACACCTCCTGGGATTCTCTGCAACGACCGGTGCAGTGGATAACTGGGTCTATGATGATGTTGCAGAAACCCTGATCCTTGATGATGAGATGAGGAGGAGGATCTCAGAGAACAACCCCTATGCGGCTGTGAGGATGGGTGAGATACTCCTTGAAACAGCTGAGAGGGGTTACTGGGATGCCCCCGATGAGACCCTTAACAGGATCAGGGAGGTTCTTCTTGGCCTTGAATATGAGCTTGAATAGGAAGTTTGGTAGCTCCGCATTGTTAGCCTGGATTGAAATTATACGGTTGTAGCAGAATATGGACCCGGAAAGGATATCCTGCACAGAAACCGGCCCCACTGCACACATAATCAACCACAATGGTTTACAGATATACATTCAACTTTTTTCTTTCAATAAAAAAATTAATATAATAGAAAAAATAATATAATATCCATGCCATCTGCCCTTGTCGTTGAGGACGAGGCTGTAACCTCCCTTGAACTTTCAAGGCTCCTGGAATCCTGGGGGTATGAGACTGTCACTGTAAGGACCGGGGAGGATGCCATTGAAACCGCGCTGAGGATGAAACCCGACGTCATCCTCATGGACATAGTACTCCCCTCAGATGTGGATGGAGTCACAGCAGCAAGGGCCATAAAGAAGGAGATGGACATCCCCCTGATTTTCATAACAGCCTACTCCAGCAGGGAGGTATTTGAGAGGGCAGCCGAGGTTGAACCTGAGGCCTACCTCCTCAAGCCCTTCAACTCCCGGGAACTTGGCTACGCAATGGAACTTGCAATCTACAAGAACCGGATCCAGAACCTGCTCTCACATACCAGCAGGAGGTACCAGGAGATACTGGAAACCACAGGTGAGGGTGTCTGCGTATTCAATGCTGATGGAAGCATCCAGTACTGCAATGAGAGGATGGCTGACCTCCTCTCCATGAGAAGGGACGAGATTATCGGAAGGAAGATATTTGATTTTATACATCCCTCTGACAGGGAGACCATGGAGCGAATCCTTGATTCATGCAGAAGGGGATCCTCGGGTGAACATGAACTCCGTTTCAGGACGGATGACGGGACAAGGTGGGTGATACTCTCAGGTCACCCCCTCATTGAATCCTCCGGCTTCAGGGGAGGATTCTGCATGTTCAGGGATATAACGCCCCAGAAAATGCTTGAGAGGACGCTGAGGAGGAACAACAGCTGCCTCAGACTTCTAAGCAGGATCAACCGCCAGGCAGCCATCTCAGCCACCCCTCAGGAATTGATGGAAGGGGTTTCCGGGATCCTGATGGAGGCCAGATACTCAGGAGCATCCTTCAGGGAATCTGATGGAACCGTGATTGCAGGGGAGGGTGAAAAAAGAGTATCACCACTCCGGCCAGGCATCATCGCCGGGGAGGATACCTCAACTGCAGTCATTGAACTTGAAGATTGCAGCAAACCCCTTTACCTTGTGGTCTCAGCCCCCAGGATGATTGACGATGAGGAGCTGGGCTTCCTCAGGGAGATAGCATCCAGCACAGCCGGTGCCCTCAGGAGGATGGACTCTGAGCAGAGGATGAATGATATTTCCTCAAGGTACCGGGAACTCTTTGAGAATGCAGGTGATGCAATATTCCTGATGAAGGACTTCAGGATAATAGGATGTAACAGCAGGGCCCTTGAACTATTCGGGGGAGATGAGGAAGACATACTGGGCAGAAAACCATGGGAGCTATCACCTGAGTACCAGCACCATGGTAAGTCCTCAGAAATTGCCCGGAAACTTATTGAGAGGGCAATGAATGGCGAAAAATGCGAGTTCACATGGATCCACAGGAAGATCAGCGGTGAGACATTCCCGACAAGGGTGGTCCTCAGCAGATCAGGTGACATTGTGATGGGCATTGTCAGGGACATGACTGAACTCTACAGGGCCCACAGGAAGTTAAAGGAGGAGCACAGAAAGTTCAGGGACCTGCTGGAGTCCATACCCGACCCTACCTTCGCCCTGGATACCCGTGGAAGGGTGATAGCCTGGAACCGTGAGATTGAGAGACTCACAGGCGTGAAAAAGGAGGAAATCCTCGGGAGGGGTAACAGGGTCTACGCAGTTCCGTTCTATGGCAGGAGGACGCCGGGGCTCCTTGAATTCCTGCTGAACCCTGGAAGGGCCCCTTCAAGGTACCGCAACATCAGCAGGGAGGGTAATGCAATCTATGCAGAGGTCCATGTTGAGCACATGGGCAGGCACTTCCAGCTCAAGGCATCCCCGATCTGTGATGCGGAGGATAGAACCGTGGGGGCCATAGAGATACTGAGGGACGTTACAGATTACATTGAAACCAAGGAGAAACTCAGAAGATCAAAGAACCGTTACAGGGCAATATTTGAGAACAGGGCCACCCCCACAGCCATCACAGACCGGGAGTGGAATATCACAGGGACAAACAGGGTCTTCAGGGAACTCTTCGGTGTTGATGAGGGCTTCAATTTAAGGGACCTGCTGGACCAGGATGAACTTCAGAAACTTGAGAAACTCCGGGAATCCCAGAGGGCGCTGATAAGGATGAAGGGGGTCAGGGGAAACCTCCATGTCATGGTCCACAGGGGTGATCTTCCAGATTCAGGTCAGATGATCCTGAGCTTCAATGACATAACAAAACTCAGGGAGTCCCAGCGGAAACTGAGGGATGAACTCCGTGTTAGAAGGGTCCTCAGTGAAATCTACCCACAAGCGGTCTCAACTGATAATCTGGTGGAATTCACAGAGTACATACTCGATGCTACATGCAAAGTTACAGGCGCAGATGGAGGAATCATAAGACTGAGAAATGGGGAGACAATCACCATCACAGAAGGGATGGAACCCACTGAAGAGGTTCCAGACCTTGAGGGACTCTCAGAGGATGGTAAAATGATCCGCATAACCTCCTCCTCTGCAGATATGAGCTCAGAGTTCATACTCAGGGGCAGCAGCTTCAGCAAAGCGGATCTCAGGGCTGTCAGGCACATCTCACAGTACTATATGCTGGCTGTAAAGCAGATCAGCTACAGGAGGAGGATGAATGAGCACTGGAACCACCTCAGGCTCATAAATATCATACTCAAGCTGGCTGATACAGAAGACCCTGAATTATTCCTCAGGGGAGTCCTTGATTTCATAATCAGATGCCCTGAATTCAATGGGGGATCAGCATACCTTGACCCAGATTTAAAGGTTGAGAGGGGATTGATACCTCCAGACAGCATTCCAGATACAGAAGGTGTCAGGGTGGATGGAGAAATCATTGAGATACCCCTGAGTGTGGATGGGGCTGTAAGGGGTGTCTTAAGGCTCCAGGCAGCATACAGTGACGTTAAAGAAAAAACTGAGTTCCTGGAGGTACTTGGAGGGGAAATATCCGATGGTCTGCAGAGGATAACCATGCGAAATCAGCTCAGGGAATCCCTCCGTGAGAAGGAGGTCCTGCTGAGGGAGATACACCACCGGGTCAAGAACAACCTCCAGATAGTGGCAAGTCTGCTGTCCCTCCAGACAGCATATACAGACAACCAGGAGACCCTCAATGTCCTCAGGGATAGCCAGATGAGGGTCAGGGCCATGGCAGTTGCCCATGAGAAGATATACAGGTCAAGCAGCCTCTCCATGATAAATGTTGGAGACTACCTCAGGGCAATTGCAGAGGAGATGACCACCCTGCAGTCCACCGGTGGCCTCCTTGTGGATCTCGATGTCCACTATGATGATATAATGGCTGAGATGGACAGGTGCATCCCCCTGGGCCTGATAACCAATGAGATAATCTCCAATTCAATCAAACACGCCTTCACAGGGGACAGAGGCAGGATAGTGATCTCACTCAAGAGGGAGGATGATCTTGGTATCCTTGAAATATCAGATAACGGCAGGGGGCTCCCTGAGGACTTTAACATTGATGAACTGGAATCACTCGGAATGCAGCTTGTATCAAACCTTGTGATGCAGATTGGGGGTGAACTGGAATATGGAAACAGGGATGGCGCATTCTTCAGGATCACGTTCCCACTTGAATGAACTATTCCACCCTTCCAGCGCCCCTGAGCATCAGGGACCTTTCTATCCTGGCTATGAAGTACTTCATCCTCAGGATCTTGTCCGGGCTTGTGGATACACCGTCAACACCCATCTCAACAAGTCTCCTGACTAGCATGTAACTGGTTGCAGCGTATCCAGCGGCATAGACATTCACACCACCCTCATGACAGGCTCCTATAACATCTCCCACCAGTCCAAGCACTGCAGGGTGTGAGAGGTTAAAGAGGCCGGCCACGCGGGTGCTTCTGCGGTCAACTGCAAGGCTGCACATTGTGAGGTCACTCATGCCAAGGGATATGAAATCAGCGCCAGCGGCCAGGAGTTCATCAATCTGGAGGGCCACCGATGGTGTCTCCACTGATGCCCCGACCACTATATCCCTGTGGGGCGTGATTCCTGACTCCTCCAGGAGTTCAACTGCAGTCACGTACTCATCCATGTCCCTGAGAAATGGGAACTTAAGCTGGAGGTTCCTGTAACCAGAATCCAGGAGGTTCCCAAGGGCCTCGAATTCAGCCATCAGGATCTCAGGTTCCATCAGGTCCCTTGTTATAGCCCTCATTCCAAGGAACGGGTTCCTCTCACAGGCTTCGAAGGAGCCCCTTAGATTTGTGAGCTCATCAACAGGGATATCGAAGGTCCTGAATATGACGGGTTTCGGGTGAAAGGCCTCAAGTATCTCCCTGAGCCCCTTCTCAAGGACTCCTGCCAGTTTTCCCTCTCTCAGGAGGAGGTGGGGGTGTTTCCCGGTCTCTATCACCATATTTTCTATCCTTACTGAGCCGACACCGTCTGCGAATTCAGCCACCTTTGGTGCCAGCCAGGGAAAGTTGAGGTTTACCATGACATCGGTGGCTGTCTCATGGAAACCGGGGGTATCCTCAGCCTTCACCCAGTCCATCACCCCGCGGTAGATCCCCCCTGTTTTTCCATCAACCGTTACTATCATACCTTCACGGAGGACCTCGGTGGCAACCTCTGTTCCAAGGACACAGGGTATGCCAAGCTCCCGGAGGGTTATCGCGGCGTGACTTGTGAGGCCGCCGTAGTTTGCTATGACAGCGCCTGCCCTCCGGATCTCAGGTAGCATGTCCCGGGATATCTTCCTGAAAACAGCCACCTCTCCCCATTCAAGGTTCCTCGCGTCCTCGAGGTTCCGTATTATGCGGACCCTTCCACTGCTCCTGCCTGCACCCGCACCAATACCCCTCAGAATCTGCATGAATATATATCTGTTTCATCACAGTAAAATAATCTTTTCAGTATGGTGAGGTTTCTTCTACTTTTTTGTTCACGTGAGCGCTGACATCTTTGATCCCTGCATGGCAAAGGGTTTCTTCTGATTTTTTCAGAGTGGATTCCTGGATTGATCACTGCCTGATGATGAAGGTGAGGTATGACCACGTGTGCTCTGTTGACATGTATGTTGTCTCCCTTCTGCTGCAGAAATCCCTTTCAGTATTTAAGTGTTTCGGTTTTTTTGGGTGTGTTTGTGTTGTTTTTCTGGTCTTTTTGGGTCTGTGTTTTGTTTTTTGTTATTTTTTGTGTTTGTTTGAGTACTTCGAGTCTTTTCTGGGTCTGTGCGTCTTTGCGGTGGTTTTGTTTGTGTTTCTGGGTTTGTTGGTGGTGTTTGAACTTGTTGTATATAGTGAGGAGAAACAATTCTATCCGAGGTGATTTTATGTGTAATGAAATGGATGATGGTAGAATATATATTATTACGAGGCACCAGAGTACTGTGGACTGGATACTGGCTAAACTGAATGGTAAGGGCCTTGACCGGGACGTCTTCGTGACTGGTCATCTTAGTAATGAGATGATGCTGAGGATGAGAAAAGGCGATATTGTTTACGGTATTCTCCCTATCCACCTGATCCGGAGGTTACTCCGTAAGGGTGTTGAGTACTTCCATGTGGTTCTCCCTCATGTCCCGTATGAGCTTCGTGGTAAGGAGCTGACTCTGAAACAGGTTAAGGAGTTTGGTGGTCAGATCTGGAAGATTGACGATATTAAATGTTTTAAGGTTTGATGAATAATGGTTCGAATTAATGGATTACCTCTTTTTGGAGTTATCGGTGAGTTATGGGATTATTTATGGTTGATGAAGCTTTTGTTTAGGTGGAGCTGTTAAAGATGGTAGATTTAGAAAGACAGAATAAGTTACCTGACGGCGTTTATGTCATGTCAGATATTGATGATGAAACGGCTGATGTACTGGTGGAGCTGGTTAATGAGTATGAATATGAACACCTGTTTGATAAGGAATCAGTTAATGATGGATGGAAACGTTTCACTGAGGCATTCTATGATGATAATAAGGAGAGGCTGTGTGATACGGCATTTAATTATGTTATAGATGGTATGCCCGATGATGGGATTAGAGAGGTTTTTACTAGGACCTACCAGGATAACAGGGAGTACATTATTTCATCCTTCAGGTATGATGAAGACTTTATTGCATATTTTGATGCAGATTATATGGATCTTGATCTGAGTAATGTGGATTTAGGGGATTTTGATCCTCTAATGGTCAGGTCATGGTTTATTGATATGTTGCTACCTGTTGCACTGTATATCACTGAGGTCATGGTTGATTTTTCTTATGATCTGGAGTCATATTGTAGCGTCTACGCCTTTACGGTTGAGGACGGTGAGATTGTTGATGTGGAGTTCAATGAACGGTTTATTGATGGTGAAGGTATGATGGACCTATCAGAGCGCAGCCTCTTAGAGAAACTGGATGAAATAAAGAACCCCTTCGACATGAACAGGAGAATAAGAGAGATCTGCAGCACAGATGTGGGGCGGGAAGAGGCACTCAGAAGGTCTTATTTCTTTGATTGTGTTGATCGTGAGGTCAAGGTGGATATCCTGAAGTACACCTTTGATTTCCTCTGCCGGCTGGCACCCGATGAGACAGCCTCATATTACATATCAAAGGCAAGAGATCACATGTTTGAGATTTACCAGATAGAATGATTCTCTGGCGCTGAAAAAACGCAGATAAATGGAGGTGTTGCAGAATAAGAGGTGGTTGCCAGCATATTCAGGATCTCTAAATTGGATCATCATGATCCTGTTGAAAGGCCTCTCATTCAGATTTTCTGGAGGATCTGGCTTCAATGAAACTTAAAATATACTCTGAATAGAGGTCGAAGTCTTCAAGGCGGTTTGCAAGGAACTCTGCAATTAGGGCAGGGTCAACATCCGTATACATGTGGAGAAGAATGTTTCTCAGACCAGCAGCTTCAGAGAATCGCTCTGCAAATTCATGTGGAAGTATTCTGTGCTTTTCAAGGATCTCAATGATGTCTCTGTAGGTCTCGGGTTTTTCAAGATCCTCCATTGAGATAATAATCTCCCCAGTATCCAGAGCAGATTCAATGGCGAGCTGGAGGTTTCTCTCAATTGCAGATCTCAGGAGGTAGTCCTCTGAAAGTTCTTTTTCTGATGCCCTGTGTTCTTTAAGGAACTCAACATAGGAGTTCATGATCTTTATTCTATTGGCGACCCTCTCAATATCATTCATGGCTGTCATCTCTCCTTTCAATGTACCTGGATACCCATCTCCTGTCATAGTATCTTCTATCCAGGTACCTTGAGAGTATGTAGTGTTCAAAGTCAACCTTCACGGACTTATTTTCAATTAAAGGCTTTCTAGACTTTATTATTTCATAATTAAGATTTACGGGAGCATCATTCATTATTACAAGGTCAATCCTGTCAGATTTGAGCAGAGATGTAAGTTCTGATATTAATTCAAGTTTCACCTTGGACCTTTCAACCCTATCCAGATCATCATCAAGGAGTACTCCGATGTCAATGTCACTTAGAGGTCCTCCACTTTCAGATGCCACCGAACCGAAGAGGTAAGCCATCTTAACCTGAGCCTTATCTTTAAAGTAGCGCCTCAGCATCTCCATGACATCTTTCATGTGATTCCATTAAGGCCGATGCCATATACAATTTTCGTCGTGAGCACCTAGATAGACTCTGTGGCTGCAGTAATCGGATGTTGATATGGCTGTTAATTAGAATAAATGATATGGCTCTTTATTCTCTATTTAAGAAGTTTTTCGTGGAGAAATGTAAACCTCTATCTGCATTCAGTTACTGAAAAAGTAGAACTGGAGGATTCAGTAGTCAATGTAGTCAAAGCGGCTCTCAAGTATCATAACGATTGCAAAGCCAGTGATGGCTATTACAGCCGATATTATGATTGAGTAGGTATCAACCATTGATATCTTGTTGTAGGGCAGCCTGAGGGTGCCTATCATGAGCCCCACAAGGAATGACATGGTGATGGCCTCATGGTTCCTGAGGAGGTAGTCAAGGACCCTCGAGAAGCTCATTATACCTATTGCCGCACCTGCAATGAAGGTCACAATTTCAACTATGGCCAGCCTGTTAAGAACCCCGAGCATGTACTCGTACTGGTTCAGGAGAAGGAGAAGGAAGGCTCCTGATATACCTGGCAGTATCATGGCGCATATCGCCACAAAACCTGATATGAAGATCACTGGCAGGGTATGGTTTGCCTGTATAGGGTTAAGGCCCACAAAGAGGTAGGCGAAGATCAAGCCTGCTCCACCGGCTGCAAGATTCTTAACCGAAAGGCCATTGATCTTCTGGTAGACTATGTATGCCGATGCAAGTATGAGACCTGAGAAGAAGGCGTAGGTGTATGCGACGTAGTTTGTTATGAAGAAGAGTATGATCTTGGACAGCGTCAGCATGGCGAATGCTATACCTGTGAGGAGTGGTATGAAGAGTTCAAAGTCAACCTCATCCCTCATGGATTCCCGGGCACCTGCAAGGTCACCCCTGAGGAGTGGCTTTATGAATCCAAATTTTATGCTGCTTATCGCATGCACCAGCCTCTCATATATACCTGTTATGAGTGCTATGGTCCCTCCTGAGACCCCGGGCATCACATCCGCGCTTCCCATGAAAAGTCCGCGAAGGAATATTGCCAGAAAACTCCTGAATTTTTCATAGTAATCCATCAGAATCCTCCATCCCTGGAATTGAAGAAGATATTTATGACCTTCAAGCATATAAAGATGTGGTATTTCAGTAGTCGGGCCTCAGTCACCAGACCTCTGAGGAGTGCTTCCTCAGAACCTTGACTATACTGTTCACCTTACCCTCACCGAGCATGAGACGGCTTCTTGATATGTGGTCGGGGATCTGGCAGGGCTTCATTATCAGGCAGTATTCGTCATCCTCGATGATGGTGCAGGAGCTGTTGATGAATGCCACAATTGCATTTACCCATGAGACGTAGATGTCCTCTGATTCCAGGAACTCCTTGAGTGTGGCGGCATTTCTCTTTGCCTGGATGGATGGTGATCTTATCTCCTCCTTCCTGAGGTCGTCATCCAGGAACCAGCGGTCACCCCTCACTATATAGTTTCCTGAGTAGGATTTTGTCTCGATCACATAGACCCCTGTGGGCCCCACAACAACGTGATCGATGTTTCCGTGGGCACCTGGAAGGTGAACGTCGTTGAAGATGTGATATCCCTGGGGGAGCCTTCTGAGGCAGCTGGCCACTATGAGTTCACCCACATAACCCTTTGTCCAGCCCATACCCCTCATTTCACCCGTCCTCATGATTGCAAGGGACAGTAACATGATGGTAGGTCCGGCCAGGACCAGGATTATGGCCCATTTAAGGCCCGTGATTAGAAGCAGTATGCCTGAGGCAAAGGTGATGGCAGCCAGAGGGAGGGTCCAGTGCCCCACACCTGAGAGCCTCCAGTACCTCTCAGCCTTCTTCTGGGTGTGGGTCCTCTTAAAGGATTCTGGAACACTCTTTGTCAGGTTACGGTACTCGTTGAGGCTGTTAACGTAGAGTAGAAGTGACCCGCACTCGTCGCACATGTAGAATACCCAGAATTCCTCTTCAGAGTTGATCTGCCAGTAGTGGTTACAGTTCTCACATATGAGGTAGGCCATGATATCACTTAAAGACGATTTCCATTCTTAGTTATCGGAGGAGTTCATTATATCTTTTTCCGTGGGGGCTGTTTTGTGATTACATAACAATATGCTTGATGCATGATAAAGGCGCAGGTTCTAAAGGGTGATACTGGTCATGAAATCTGGGTGAGGATATAGAGAGTTTCTGTTTAATCCTCTGGTTCATGGACTGGTAGTTGTGTACTTGATAGATCTCTATGTAATCTTCAGAGTGAGAACATTACTGAGAACATTCCGATATACTGATCTTTAGGTAATTCTATGAGAGGTACCCAACCGTGTCATATCGGCTCCATGCAGAATCTCGCCTTTATTTTTTCCTGCGACTATTGCCATCCCATGATTTTGTTTCTCTTTAGCAATCCTGCAGTCATCCTTTAAACCTGGTTTTGCATCAGAACTGGAGAGCAGAAGGGAAAACGGCCCCATATTCTAAAGTTTTATAAGTGCCGGAGACCAAGTTTATGTAAGGGGTGTAATCTTATGGTTGGAAGGAGACCTGGAGGAGGACTTAAAGACACGAAACCCGTTGTTGTCAGACTCTACCCTGATGAAATAGAGGCCCTTAAAAGCAGAGTTCCGGCAAATACAAGCATGAGTGCCTACATCCGCAGGATAATCCTCAATCACCTGGAAGATGATTAACAACTATTTTTTAATTAGTAATATCATAATTCTATCCATCATTTAATTTTATCTGGAGGCATTGCAATCGGTGAAGGTGCTGTAACGTGGTGATGTATATCCTCTGATGGTCCTGACAGGGACTCCAGCACACCATTTCTGATAGGTGTGAACTTAAAGTAAAGTCCGTCATGGATTCGTATCACACCTTCAGTTCGACCTTTTCATCTTTGCAGGGTAAAGTTGTGCGGGAATGGGGTAATTAAACCATTCAGTATATATGGTGCTGGTGATTTACACCCATTTGAGACCATTTTCATTTTTCATGCTAAACTCAGAATAACCTTCGTTAAACGATAATATTACGAAGGTAAATATTTCTTCTCATGTCGCGGAGGTAGAGGGAGTATATGTTTATCAGAACACATTGCTGACATACCCTGTTCACCCTCGCGAGAGGAGTATTTATCTATCAGAGAATCTGAATGACGAGTTCTGTTTCATTTAGGGGTCCTTCAGGTGGCAGGGTGTTTTTCTGATTCTTATGTAACAGACATCCATGTAACAGTTACATAAGAATTTTTCAGGGCCCAGCAAAACTCCTCCATCATAGCAAAAAATCCTGGAGACGCTTTAAGAATTATCCTTCAGTCCTTGATTTACATGGTTATTCGCCATGGAGTACCACTTCCAGCAGTGCGCCATTTCTACCTTGCTGTACCCTAATGTTCCGCAGGGAAGCTTATCCTGAACTCAGTGCCATGATCCCGTCTGATGGTGAGGGTTCCATCCAGCTGGGCGGTGAGTATACTCACCAGGCTGAGACCCAGGGTATCAGTGTTCTCAGGCTCAATATCCTCAGGTAAACCAACACCATCATCAGCAACCACCAGCGAAACCTCATCATCATGGGATCTGATCCTCACGGTCACGGTGCCGGTCCCGTCAGGGAAGGCGTACTTGACACTGTTTGTCACAAGCTCATTGATTATGAGGCCAAGGGGTATCGCGGTGTCAATATCCGGTTTTATGTCATCAACTTCAATAACCTTCATTATACCGGTCCCATGGGCTATGATTATATCATCCACCAGCCTCTCTACATAGTCCCTGAAGTTGATGCTGGCAAGGGACTCTGAACGGTAGAGGTGCTCATGTATCATTGCCATAACCTTTATGCGTCCCTGGCTTTCCATCAGCACATCGCGGACCTCTTCACCCTCTGTTCCGAGACTCTGGAGGTTCAGGAGACTTGATATTATCTGGAGGTTGTTCTTGACGCGGTGGTGCACCTCCCTTAAGAGGATCTCCTTCTCACTGAGGGATCTCCGGAGATTCTCCTCAGCCTCCTTGATTTCCGTGATATCCACCATGGAGGTCACGCTTTTCGTGGTACCCGGGATCATGTCCACTATCATCTGCATGTGCCTGACTTCACCATGCCGGTTTTGAAATCTGAAGGTGTACCTCCTCGGTGCGAGGCTCGGGTCCCTTATTCGGAGTTTATGATACTCCGTCATCCTTTCAAGGTCCTCGTCCACCACGAACTCGGTCCAGCTCTTTTTCCCCTCTATCTCATCCCCTGAGTAGCCGCTCAGTCTCTCAAATTCTCTGTTGGCAAGGATTATGGTGGTGTCCTCATCCACTATGGTGGTCGCAGCCCCGGTGTTCTCGAATATGGTCCTGTAGAGTTTTTCCTTCTCCTCGAGTTCCTCTTGAAGATGTTTTTCCTTTGTGCGGTCCTCATAAACTGCTACCACCTCACCTGAGGGTAATCTGTACACGAAGTTTTCCCTCCATCCACTTATTCTCTCGTCACGGTACTGTGTGAGGGGGTAGTGCTCAGGATTCCCTGTCCTGTATACTCTCCTGAGGACATCAAGGAGTCCGAACTCCTCCACACCTGGAAAGACCTCAGTCACCCTTTTTCCAAGGACCTCCTCCCTCTTAACATTCTCAGTCTCCTCAGCGGCCCTGTTGAAGTCAGTGAATATGAAATCCTCACCATCATTCACGGCCTCGTAGACTGCAACACAGGTATTGATATTCTCAAAGAGTTCTCTGTAGCGTTCCTCCTCCAGAACAGGTCTCCTGATGATAAAGTCCATACACGCCTTGATTTCCTCTGTTCCCGCTGGCTTTTCAAGGCATCCATGGGGGCAGGTTACAACAACGTTCTCATCAAGGTCCAGGAGGTACATGAATGGCACCCTGATGTCGCATGAAGCCCACCAGCTGACCCTATCAGGGGTTGTGTATATCAGTACAGAGTCGGCCTCGGCGGCTCCTTCAATGGTGTCACTGACGGTCACCTCAACTCCGGGGGAGCCGAGCTTCTCAGGGAGATCAGAGACATCAACTTCAGCGTCCCTTACGAGGAGAATCCTGAGCATTCCTCACACGCCCTCCATGGTCTTCAGTGGGATTCACATACCTATTAAGTTAATTGTGATTCTGTGTTCAGGGATGATGGGTTCCCTGTTTCCATCACTCCTCCCTGAAGGACCTCCTGGTTCTCATCTCCTCTAGGTTTGAGACTATCCTTGGAAGGTCGCCTGCTGGTATGCTCACCATAACGTCCTCGTCCCTGATCTCCATGTGCCTCCTTGACCCTGTGTCGCCGAAGCCATAGGTTACCTTACCTGTGAGATATGGGAGTGCAGCCATTGAACTGCATATGGGGCCTGAGTCAGCCCCCAGTCCATGTGAACCGGAATCGTAGGCATTGGCGTGGAGTATCTCCATTGCCTGCCTGGCATTGCATATTATGAATATGACGTCCGGTTCAAATTCAGCCCTTCCGAGTGGTGCGAATATCAGGGCCCTGAATATGCCAGGTTCAATGTTAAGATTGTTTCTCCAGGAGCGCTGGACTGCAGGTATGTCCCGGTAGACTCCCATGGCCGTGAGGAATGCCCCGCTTCTCATACTGGCCGGGAACTCTTTCGCGTCCCTTAACCCTGTGTATCTTGCACCCCCCATACATTCCTCCTCATCTGCAGTTGCATAGAAAACCTCCCCCTTCATGGCCTTCTCAAGCTTCTTGCAGAACCTTGATTTACCTTCCTCCCTTTCGATGTCCTGTGGCGCCCTCACTGACCACCTTATGGCCACAGGTTCATTCTCGAGCTTCAAAAGTTCCCTGAACCTTTCACCCATTGCTCTGTAATCCATTTTAGCACCTCCTAATGATTATTTTATCTATTTTCGGATATATTTTATCAAAATGGCGGGTGCTCCAAAAAAATTTTTTGACAGGATTGAAAGGGATGCATTCCTTGAACAGGCAAGGGAATTCAGGGATTATGACTATGACAGCCTTGATAAGGTAGGGAAGGCGCTTCTTGTAATGGATAACACCCATCCATGGACCGTTATGAGGGCATCTGAAATTCTTGAATGGATTGAATCCGGCGCATACAGTGAGATCATGGAGAGACGCACCAGAGATCTGGAAACAGGTTTTAACTGTCCCAAATGTGGAACAACCCTCAATGGTGATGAGAACTTCTGTGGAATGTGCGGATCGAAGTTATGGTGCCGATGAACCATCATTTATTCATTTTCCTGATTGCAGAGTATAAACCTGCAATAAGAACTGATACAAGGAGGCCCGCCAGGAGCCAGGTGTAATCAACCACCTTTTTCTGTCCCCCGGGGACGGCAGTCATGTTGATGACGCTTTCAGCGATGCTTCCGCCTGCTGAAACAGGTCCGGCACTTAAACGGCTTATCTGTTCTATGAATACTCCGCCGGGGGTTACACCGGTCCCTCCCGGCGTCGCAGCTGCTTTTATTGTGAATACTATCAGTGAATAGACTATGTTAACACCATCACTTGCCCTTATTATCATGTAGTAGGTTCCAGGTGCAGTGACCGGTCCACCGGTATATGGATCACCGTTGAGGATTGAAATCCATGATTCAAGGTTATCATCACTGACGGTTATCACGGGTCTGACCGTGCCAGTGTAGACGCCACCGTTCCTCACCCCGGTGACCGTTATAACAGGAGGGGTTGCGTCGTGCCTGTATGAGGAACCGAATCCATCAACAAAGCAACTGAAGGATTTCATCATCCCTGGAACTGCTTCCCCTATCCATTCTGAACCTGAAAGTGGCTCCATATTCTCATCAAGGACCTCAAGAATTATTCTGTAACTTCCACTATCAACGCCGTATAACTGGATCCGGAATTCTCCTTCAATCATCGGGAGAACTATTGCCTGGGGTTCGCTGTAGGGGCTGTTGTAGAAGGCCTCAGCTCCAAAATCATTTACAATACCCTTCAATGGATCATATCCTATTCTCCTGCCGTCAGGTGCTGTTATAAGGAGCGTAACCGGAGAAAATGCTCCTATATGGATGTAGGTGGGGCTCGCGGTGGCCGGACTCTTGATGAGTGGAAGTAGCAGTGACAGATCTCTGCTTGAAGAGAACAGGTCAGGTATGATATTTGATGCATGTCCTCTGTAATCTGCTGCAAGACCAGAATACACTCCAAGGAGGTAATCGAGTCTGGCGGGGTCGGTCCCCGCTATAAGTGATGGCCATCTCTTCAGTATCTTTACCATCTCCGTCCTTGTCTCAAAGAAATCAGAGGCGGTTGAATAGCAGAGTCCTGAGGCCATTGAAATCAGTGAGTAGTCCCATGGTGTTTTCTGGGCATGGTATTTCAGGGCCTCAATTAACCCCTCCCTTACCTGGATGAACTGGTTGCTGGCGTCGGCAATGTATTTTGCTGTCCATGCCTGTGAACGGAAGTCAAAGATTTTCAGATAGCTGACCACCTTCTCGAGGACCTTCATGATAAGAACTGCGGGCATGGCAGGTGTCTTCATGAGAACGTCATTGACCTCATCCTTCAGGAGGCTGAGACCCTGTTCAATATAGAATCTCAGGATGAGACCTGATATCTCTGACATGATGGAGCTTTCGTCCCATGTCAGGAGCTCTGTGAGGGCCTCCCTCGTGTCCCCTGAGGTGTAA
Organism: Methanothermobacter sp. CaT2; assembly: GCF_000828575.1. GTDB lineage: Archaea > Methanobacteriota > Methanobacteria > Methanobacteriales > Methanothermobacteraceae > Methanothermobacter. The sequence goes on from NZ_AP011952.1 coordinate 375,277, forward strand.
TCCCTGATTAACACGAGCTGGGGCCTGTATGTATCTGCGACTTCAAGCTGCCACATGAGAGTGAAGATATACTCCACCATGTCCTTCTGGAATTGAAGGCTTTTATCCACAACATCCAGGACACTAAGAACATCTGAGAGGGCGTTTTTTTCTGTTCCCCCCGGGATAACCTTGAGCCACTTATTTATCTTGATGTATGCATCATTCAGGACATTTACACCCGTCAGGGTAGTGCTGAAGGTGTTCAGCAACTTATCATAATATCCGGGTACATGGATCTGGTAAACTCCGCTTCCAATGGCCCTGGCGATGGAGGCCCTTATGACATCATCAGCATCCGGAGCTCCAGGGATCTGTCCGAATGTTGCTATCAGCCAGCTGTAGTATGCTATATCTGAAAGTATTGATGATGCGGCGTCTGTAACATAATCAACCTGGGCCTGGTCGATGAGAGAAAGACCAGTTAAGGTAAGGCTCTCATAAAAGGATTTTCTGAGTGCCCCAAGGAATACAATATTCCTGATATCCGGATTGGAAACCTCATAGTATTTCCCATTGACGTATTTTACAACATCTATTTCAAGTAGCTGGCCGTAGATGGAGGAAAGGTAGGCTGGTGACCCCAGGTAGGCGGGTTTTCCACCATTATAGCCGGGACCCCATACAAGGAATATCTGATACTTTTCTCCATTGTAGAATATCTCTTCCCATACCGTCGGGTAACCCCTGGCGGTGGTGAATGTCCAGGTGTATGGTTCCATTGACGGCAGAATTTTTCCATACACCGTCCTTATATCCGGGCCTATGTAACCCGTGAACAGCTTTAAACCCCCAAGTTCAGTTGAGGGTTTGAAGTATGCGCAGTTCAGGGATTCAATGTAACCTGCTGTTCCATTGACAGTGAAGCCATCCTTCATGATATGGAATACATCCTCTGAGATGCTTGAGGGGTCCATGGGGACGTTGAAGTACGCCCTTATGGTGTAATTCAGGGGTACAGAGACGGCTCCATCCTCCGGTGTTGTGTAATCAACTATTGTCTTTAAGAACTCCAGGCTGGAGATTCTTGATGATACTGAGACTGTTGAATTCTGCGGGACACTGTTCTGGAACCAGTTGACTGTTTCCCATACAAATACCACGCTCAGGTGGCTTTTATCCAGGTCATCAGGTATTTTAACAATATACTGTTTCCAGGTCTTCCTGTCTGCCCCGATTGCAGAGGTTTTAGCCGTGTCAAGAATCCCGCTCCGGGTACCCCATGGGGCTTCATGCCGCGCATAGAGGATGGGTGATGGTTGCAGGCTGCAGAGCTTATCAAAGCCTGCTATGGCTTTAAGGTCATCTTCGACCAGTTTGAAGCCCCGACCATCGTTGAAGTATACGAGAACTGCGCCACCCCAGCCCCAGTAGACACTGGTTTTCACGCTAACATCTGTCATCCATAATGAGAGAAAATCAGCGTCATGGGAATCCATGAAGGGCGTCTCGGCGACTGTGAATGATAGCTGTCCTCCCATTGGCAGGATATAGTTACCTGAACGGGTACTGAACCTTGATAGAAGGCTGCGATCAGGTCCATTCATGTCACAGTATCCATAAATCGAACCGTCACCCATGAATCCTGTTGAGTTATCATATACCACACGGTGATTGTGTGATGCTGAGTACTCAATTAAATCAGGGCTGTAGAGACCATCGGATATGATGTTCTCAAGGGGTACAGGAACCGGTTCAATATGGTAGAATCCTGTGTTAAGTGTCCATGAGAGTCCATGACCATCAACGACATGGAAGTTTATGGTGTGCGGTCCCTGCTGGAATCCTGATTTTACATTGTAGATAACGGTACACCTGTAGGGGACAATGTCCATTATTACGGTCGGATCTGTGTTTATGGTCACACCATCAATTTCAAGTTTGAAGGAAGCAAATCCTCTATCAGAGTTCTCCTGAACATCAAAGGATACTGTGAGGGTTTCATTTTCCCCGCTGCCGGTCATGTTCATATACCTTTCTGTGATATCAGGGGGGCCTGTTATGCTTGAGAAGGAAAGTTCTCGTGTTGCATTGTTACCTGCCCTGTCAGAGACCCTCACGGTCACGGTATGAGTGCCCTGAGGTAGGAATCCATGATCACGGGGGCTGTATGTCACCTGAACGGATGCAAGGGAGGCCATGTAATTATATCCATAGGGTGTATTGCCCTCCAGGATATCGGCGTAAACATGCTGTGAGTAGATAAGGTTTTCAGTTATACTGTGCCCATCCAGGAGGACCTCAAGGTTCCAGGGGGTGAGTTCAGGGTACCGTACTGAATGGTACAGGAGGTATCCCCTTGAAAACCCTGAGAAGGAATCTGAAATACTGAACGTGATTACCTGAGCCGGTCTCACTGTTGAACCTGGCACAGGGAGACTGAAGGCGATTTCAGGTGCTACCCTATCAACAGTCAGGGCGTACTTCCTCAGAGCGGTGTTACCAAGCCGATCGGTGACGTTTAGGGTGATATTGTATTTACCATCTTGTGGCACAGAGAGTGTCACACGAAAGAGGCTCCCATCCCCCATCCATGAGATAATGTTACCAGCTGATGCTGTGGCCTTGAGACTCAATATTCCTGAAAGGTCCTGTAGAAGGCCCGTTATCTCAATGAGCCCTGTGTTCCATACTTCCTTCACATCTGCGATTACCTCCGGCCCTGTCCTATCAATCAGAGTCGTGGCACTCAAAGTGGGGGTTCTGGCGTGATCCCTGGCATAACCTGTGACCCTGAAATTTATTGGACCGTCTGGAGGGACGCGCGAACCCAGAGAATCCCTGATAAAACCATCCCAGTACCCATCTATCCTCTCAGTGAATAAACCAAGGTTGAGGGAATAATTATAATCATCGAAACTTACAATCACCTCAAGGGGTTCGCTGATATCTGCAGTTATATGCATGGACTGTCTTCCCGGGGAGAAGGCTGGAGTTACATTCAGATTGCTGATCTGGGGGTTCATTGTTGAGATGAATATCTGCCAGTTCCTGTACCCCTCAAGTCCCTGATCATCAACGGCCACCACACTGAGGCTGTGCCATCCATGGCTGATCTCTGTAATGCTGGCCCTCAGCTGCCAGTTACCGTAACTTCCAGTTAATGTTGTCTGCAGTGGAAGTCCATCCATGTAGATCCGGGATAGCTCTGAGAGACCGTTACCGGGATCATTACTGACGTTCACGGTCACATCAATACCGGAGGGCATCCTGTAGAATGAACCATCAGCCGGCTTCACGGATGTAACCCTGGGAGGGCTGTCTGTTATGGGGTAATAGGTGAAGTTCCATCTCTCCAGAAGCTCACCTGGCACCCTGACCTCTGCGGTGTACTGACCACCGCTCAGAATGACTGATGGTGTGAATATGAGCCACTCACCGTCCCAGGCACCTGTCCCTGGCACTTCGCCCTGTTTACTGTAAAGCTTAATGCTGGCACCGGTGGCGCCTGGCCTTGCACCGAAAAGCAGGGCGCTGACATTGAAGGGCCTGTTGAGGATTGATCCCGGGAGGGGGTTTCTCCCGAGGATGTGCGTAATGAAGTATATGTCGATGTTGAGGTGCTGACCGTTCAGCAGGTTGAAGTCGCGTATTTCCTCGGAGCCATTGACGCACGCCTGGAGCCAGTGCCATCCCGGGATGATGTCCCTGAACTCAAAGTATCCACCCACTGTTGAGAGGGATATGCTATCATCAAGGGTGACTGTCCCTTCAAGAAGACCTGCCCAGCACCTGAGGGTCCCTGAGACAGAGGATTCCATCAGCGGCTGGAGGGTAACATCAACGGGTCGGTTCTCACCTATCTGGAGAGTCCCGACCCAGAAATCATCTAAGGGAACATACCCGTCCTTTATGAAATCAAGGCTGTAATAATATTCAATGGGTTGCAGTGAAGTGAAACTGTAGGCGCCGTCCTCATCGGTGAGGGTGGTTATACTGTAGGACTCATACTCCCCGGCAAAGTAAATCAGGGTCACAAGCACACCCTCAAGGGGATCTCCTGTGGATTCATCGGTCACGGTTCCATGTATTCCTGAGAATGGTCCGTACCTGAGTATGAAATCCTCGTTCACAGCGTCTCCATCCAGGTTCACCATCCTGTATTCATCTAGATAGAATGGAGAGAATGGATAGGATACCCTGACGTTATATTCGCCCTGACCCGGCGCCTGAAGCTGGTACCTTCCATCATTAAGGGCTGCCGTTGATACGAGTTCAGTGTAATTATAGAGTTCAATGGTGGCCCCTGATGCTGGAATGATATTATCAGGCACCATGCGATTCACATATCCGTAGATGGAGTTTTTCATAAGGAGGGTGAAGTTTGCCCCTGTGATGGTATCAGGAGCCACAGTGGCGCCCACACTGTATGTGGCTATGTAACGTGTGTCACTGGGAGTGAAGGTGTAGCTACCTGCTGGTAAATCGAACCTGTAATAACCTGATGAATCAGTGGATGTGGATACGCTGCTAAAGCCCGGTCTTGAAGCCACAACAGGGACACCCTCGAGGGGTGAATCAAAGAAGTCCCTCACATAACCTTCAACTCTACCTGTCAGGGATGATTCAGTTTCAAGGACGAAAACACCATCAAAGGGTAAATCCTGGGGGGTCATATCCCTTTCAAGGGTATTATAGCCATCCTTTGAGATGATGATTTTCATGAGGTTTGCTGTAATGGAATAGGATCTGAATTCCCCGGTGGAATTGGTGCTGAAGGTGTTGATGGAGGGTGTGTTACCGTTCAGGTACCGGATCTCAACACGTGCACCTGTAATGGGGACGCCACCGGCATCGGTTACCCTGCCCTGTATGGGACGTGAAGCAGTTCTTGGTACAAGTATGATGTCCACGGTGAGGTTCTGGTTCTCCTCCAGGACATAATAATATCCATCCCAGTCAAAGTAGTTATAATCGTAACACATCACATCCCAGTACTCGTCCGGGGGGACGTTATTCAGCACTCCCGTCCCCTCAGGGGATGTGGTGAGAGTGAAGCCATCCCCGCCGCCTGATACATAGAGTGTGGTGGAGACAGGGTTGCCTTTATTGTCGCTCACCGTGAAGGTTATATTTGATGACCAGGGTTCAAGGTACCAGTCATATACACTGACACCCTCATCGATTATCATCCAGGTTTCAATGCCCCTGTAATGGGATAAAAAGATCTCAAGGGTACCTGTGAGTCCTGAGACCATCTCAGGGAAATTTTTTGTGGAAAGGTTATAGAATCCGGTGCCATCCGTTGTGGCGGAGATACTGGTCCAGCCCGGATGACTTGATGGCCAGAAGTAGACCCTTGCACCCGATAACGGATTTCCGCTGATGTCATATACGTGACCCTGGAGGGTGGCTGGTAGCCCCTTCCTGATGAGTTCTATCAGGATTTGCTCTGAACTTCCGCCTGTAATGTTAACTGTGAGGTTTGCTGGCACATAACCCCTGAAGAGGGTGGTTATCATCCATTCACCATCAGGGAGATGCAGAAAATCTGCGGTTCCGTTTGAGGTGGTTATTCTCTGAAGGTATCCGGGTCCCTGAAGATTTACCATGACTCCTGGAAGTGGTGTACCGTTTCTGTCCGTGACCGTGATATTCAGGTGTCCATCATAGAACTCCATGACGATATCATGGATGTTATCCTCTGATGAGTTCAGCCCTAAAATCCGGGTGAAGGGGCGGTAGAACCAGTGTTCAGCCCTTAAGAGGTACAGACCATCATCTGATTCAGGTATGTTATAGAAGAGGTAACCCTCATCACCATCTTCTCCATAGAGATCCCCGTACATCAGCTGCTCTGAACCATTGATAAGGTAGGACAGTTTCAGGGTGGCAAAGACCATATTATCGTCAGGGTCGGTGATGCGTCCCCTGAGGGTGGTGACCCTTTCAAGGTCAACATCATACACCATCATACCCTCGGGAAGTACGACGGATCCATGATGGTCCCTGTAATTATAGCCCTGTATGTCTACTTCGACAGGGGTCCCGGATACAAGTGCAGGGTGTTCTGTGCTCGTGAAGCAGTAATAACCATTCTCATCTGTAACTGTGTAGAGTGTGAGCGGATAGACCCAGACGGTTACCTGGGCATTCGCAACGGGTTCTCCTGTCCTGGCATCGGTGACGTGGCCCTCCAGACCGGAGGGTAACCCCATCCTTATCATGGTTACTGTATGATCACTGAATTCCTCTGTGCTATTCAGGGTCTCATGGTATTCCGCGTATGACACCTTTGAAGCTGTCAGGTGGATTTCACCCTCCTCAACCGCAAAGGTGGCGTTTCCATAAGGACCATACATCTCCCGGTAGATCTCATCGTTCATAACTGAAAAGTATACATCATCAAGGGGGGAGCCATCCGTGCCGACTGCGGTGACACGGAGGACCGCCTTCTCTGAGAGTTCAATGTCCTTTACGTTAACCTCAGATGCATTGAGGGTTATATTATCAAAGTATTCATGGTAGCCGTAGGTGTTAACACCAACGGCCCTTACATCGCTGACCGTGTCCTCATGGATTTCAGCAATGTAGTAACCTGAACTGTCAGTAAATACGGTCAGTTCATCATAAAGCCCGTATTCATCCTCACAGTAAATATGGACTGGTAAGGATGATGCTACTGTCATCGGGGCCTTCACGGTGCCGCTGAGGATTGTGAGGCGCTCCATCTCACAGTCTAAACGGACAGCATCATCAGGGCCCATGAAAACCACCACAGCAGCATCATATAACATGTCACCGCTGAACATGACCCTGAGGAGGGTCTGACCTTCAAGTTCACCATCGAGATTGGAGGTGTACCTCCCCTCTGAATCTGTGACGGTGTCTGTAAGCGTGTTATAATCAGAATCAAGTACATAAACATCTACACAGGGAATGGGGGTTCCCATCCTATCGGTGACCTCCCCGTAGATGGAGCTCTTCTTCCTGAGTTCAAAGTTAATGGTTACAGGTTCATCAATATCAACTTCAGCGGTTTCCGGGATGTAATCAGGTGCTGTGACAAGCATCGTGTACAGTCCCTGTGTTAGGGTTAGACTGTAATGACCATTCTCATCAGTCAGGGTTTCAGCCACCGTGTTACCGTCCTGCAGTGCAGAAACTGTGGCCCCACTGACAGGATCCCCCATCCAGGTGGTCACATTCCCCGAAGGGTCTATAAAATCAGTTTCAGCGGAATATGGTGAGCTGTTACCGTAATCAGAGAGATCCGGGTCCGGTCCAGGATCATCTGGCGGACCATCAGTTGCATATACAGATCCAGGGATTATAAAAAGGATCAGGCATGTGAAAAGCAGGGCCCTCATGTTAAAAGTTCTGGATACGATTTAAATCCCCCCACATGAGTTATAGGAATAACCCAGTGGGCTCAGGGGCCTGTTATAAAATAAAAACCTGAGTTACAAAAATAACCCATCCTAATTTAGTGTATTATTCTCTGTATCTCTTCATATATAAAATTGTTCATGAGAGAACCTTATTAAAAAACTGAGGGGATGTGGAGCTCATCTGAGACCCGTATACTCAAGGACACTGGACCTCTTATCACCCAGTATCTCAGAGGTCCTGGAGATGCATTCCTCCACCACTGATTCAAGATCCTCGTCGCCGCTCCAGTACTCCTCAAGGAACCTGTAGCCCATCCTGCCTGCAAGCTCATCAATAACCACGGAGCAGAGGTAGACGTCATCTATGTAGCCATGGGGGCCAAATATCTCCTCGGGTATTATATCATTTGGGGCCACAAGGTAGCCCATGGCTGCGCAGATCATCAGCCGGTCCTCTCTCTCTATATCCCTGCTCTGGAGGAGGTCTGATAGTAGCCTGAAGAGGTCAGGGGCGTAGTCAACTATCCTCTCATAATCTCCCCGGTAACTGTTGAGGTTCTCGCGGAGTATATCATAGAAGTCTGTGAATTCCATATTCATATTATCATCCTGCGCCATAGAAATCAGTCCCCCACACCACAGAAGGTCCTGAACACGCACCTGCTGCAGAAGGGGTTCTTCCGTGGCTCGAAGCATTCATCCCTTATCCTTGCGACGGTTTCAGCGATCCTCTCCTTAACCCTGAATTCAGGGTCGGAGTCAAAGGATATCCTCATGGAGTCCTTTATAGCATAGGCGGAGAGACTGTCGAACCTGTACCTCCCCCTTAGTGCGTATTCATAGGTCCGGAGCTGGTACTCAAGGGCCATCCTCTCAACACCGCCGTGCTCACGGGCCTTGAAGTCAACGAGTTCCAGTCCACCATCCCGGGTCCTGATTATCAGGTCTGTTCTCCCCTCGATTATTATGTCATCATCGGGTATGGAGAAGGGCTCCTCCACCGATATGACCTCCTCTGTGTGGTCCCGGCTGTCGTGGTAGTAGTTGAGGAGGTCCCTCTCAAGGCGCCTCTTTTTGACATCATCGTCTCTCCCCATGGGTATCCAGCACCTTTCAACGATTCTCCTTATGAGGGCCCCGTTTATCTCCTCCGAGTTCTTCATGGCCAGGTGGAGCTCCTCAAGGCACCTGTGCAGTATGATCCCATAGCGCTGCATGAAGGTTTCGGGGTAGACGAAGCCGTAGTGGTATATGAGCATGTACCTGAAGGGGCACTCCTCGTAGGTGAAGAGGGCCGAGAAGTTGATCCTGAGGGGCTCCTCACTCCACTCCCTCGTGAGGCATCTGCTGACAGATGTGCAGTTACACTCGTAGATGCCGCACTTCTCCCTGAGGTCTGTGATGAAGGGCGATATTCCAACCTTTCTGGTGTTGATCCGGGGGGCCGTTGATATGATTAGGGCGTCCTGGGCCCTGGTCATTGCAACGTAGAAGAGTCGCCGGTCCTCATCAGGTACCTCCCCGGGTGATAGCAGGAGTTCCCTGGGTATGGGTATGATGTCCCTCCCCTTACGCCTTTTAACAGGGAACCTGCCGTTTATGACCGAACAGATGAAGACAACAGGAAACTCGAGGCCCTTTGCCTGGTGAACCGTCATGATCTTCACCGACGCCGGGTCCTCCAGGGCTGCCTCGTCGTGGTGGAGGTGGCTGGGTAGGAGGTAGAGGTACCATAACAGGTCCTGTATCCTTGCCCCGGGCTTTATGGCCTCGTATCTATCTATCAGTGAGCTTAACTTTGCGAGGTTGAATATTTTAGCCCTGCTACTGTCACTCCCATCCTCTATGAGCCTCCTGAGGTACCCTGTAACCTCAAGTATCCTGTAGAATGTCTTGAGCACTGTCAGTGATCCCTCCCCAACCTCATGGCGTATCCTGTTGAGGCCCAGGATCTTCTCTGCATCCTCCCCGTGTACACCGATTTCCTCGAGTTCCCCCCTTGATGTGAAGTCCGAGAGTCTGCAGTTCCTGTCAAGGGACTCGAGGGCCCGGAGGGTTTCACCGGTGAGGTCCAGGAATTCGCCCCTGAACCTTGATATGTTCCACCAGCCATTCCACTTACTGAATTTTCCTCCATAGTCCGGTGGGTCCACGTAGGCGAGGAAGTAGAGCATGCTCCTCACCTCATACCTTTTGAGGAAGGAGCCGTCTCCACGCACTATGTAGGGTATGCCCTCCCTCCTGAGCTCTGCAAGGACCTTATCTGCGTGGTTGCGGACGCTCCTGAAGAGGAGTGCGATGTATCCGTATTCAGGTATCTTGCCGGTGGCTTTCAGTTTCTTTATTAGTGATACTATGTTCCTGGCCTCTGAGTTAACGTCCCTGCTCTTCAGTATAACAACGTCGGTCCCGCCGTCCCTTACCGGTTTGATGGTCTTCTCGTAGTGTCTCTCGCCCCTCATGAAGCTGTCTGCAGTCAGGACTATCCCTGCCCGGGACCTGAAGTTGTCCTCGAGGGTGACCACCTCTGCGTCGTACTCTTCACGGAACCTTATGAAGTTCTCTGGTGTGGCTCCCCTGAAGCCGTAGATGCTCTGGTCCTCATCCCCCACCACGCAGATGCTGGAGTTCCTCCCTGCTATCCTCCGGAATATCAGCTCCTGTATGGGGCTTGTATCCTGGTACTCGTCTATCATTATGTACCTGTACCTCTTCCTTACGGATTCGAGTACCCTCTCGCTGGAGTTCAGGAGGAGGTAGACCTCCTTTTCAAGGCCAGGGAAGTCTATCTTCTTCTGCTCCCTGAGGAGTTCAAGGTAGCGGGCATAGCACCCGGCGATGCCCTGGTATTTTTCCCTGTCAGGATATTTCCTCCGGAGGGCGTCTATGAGCTCCCCGGGTTCAATGCAGTTTTCGGTGCATCTGTTGAAGAATTCTATGGCCCTGTGAACCTCACCCATCTTCATGTAGCGGTTCAATCCTATTTTATAGAACACCGTTCTGAGGAAAATGAGCTGGGATTCCTCGTCGAGGATCTCGAATCCGCCCCCGAGTTCGTGTTCCTCGGGGTGGTCCCTCAGCACCTTGCTGCAGAATGAGTGTATGGTGGATATCTGCATGAGCTCGGCGTCCAGTCCCACACATTTTATGAGCCTCGCCTTCAGTTCACCGGCTGCCTTCTCTGTGAAGGTTATGACGAGTATGTTCTCGGGGCTGACGCCCCTTCTCTTGACGAGGTATGCGACCCTTTCAACGAGTACACGGGTCTTTCCGGCCCCGGGTCCCGCCACAACTACCAGCGGCCCCTCCGTCTTCTTAACAGCCATCTTCTGCTTCTCTGTACATGCCTCGCCCTTCCTGCAGAGTGAACCCGTCATGATGAACCCCTAGTGATATCGGTGTGAATAGATTAGATTGACGGGAATATTAATGTTTTGTCTGGTTATTAATCTGTACGGAATTAGAGGGTCTGAACACAAGGAGTTATTAAAGAGTCTGTACATAGAATTCACAATGGATCCTGGAAACCCTGTCTTCAATGCATTCCTTGCAACCATCTTCACCTGGCTCATGACCCTTGCAGGGGCGGCCCTGGTTTTTCTACCGCTGCAGGGTGAGAGAAAACTCCTTGACTCATCCCTTGGCTTTGCAGCAGGTATAATGATCGCCGCGAGCTTCTGGTCACTCCTGGTCCCTGCCATTGAACTGTCACCCACCGGGATGTATGCCTGGTTTCCTCCGGCTGCAGGATTCCTTGCCGGCGGTCTCTTCCTCTCAGCAATGGACAGGATCATACCACACCTTCACCCTGGCTGTGACCCTGAAGGTCTGCCAACGACCTGGCGGAGGAACAGACTCCTTCTCCTTGCAGTTGTGATACACAACCTTCCTGAGGGGCTGGCTATCGGTGTTGCCTTCGGTGCGGCTGCCAGTACCGGTGGACTTGCAGCTCCCCTTGCACTGGCACTGGGTATAGGTATACAGAACCTCCCGGAGGGAGCAGCGGTATCACTGCCCCTCCTGGGTGAGGGGCTCTCCAGGTGGAGGAGCTTCATCTATGGACAGTTATCCGGTATCATTGAGGTGCTTGGGGGGGTTGGAGGTGCCCTCATGGTCTACTCCTTCTCAGGGATAATGCCCTATGCCCTTGGCTTTGCAGCGGGGGCCATGATATTCGTTGTGATAGAGGACCTGATACCTGAGTGCCAGAGCGGCGGTAACACAGATCTTGCCACGGTCTCAGCCCTCATGGGCTTTGTTCTCATGATGGTACTTGACCTCGCACTTGCCTGATCCTCATGACATATCATAGTTCAGCCGATGGCCCCTCTCACTGAAAATTTTTTCATGAACACTCGGATTAGGTGTTTGAATGTCACATTTTATTAGATATGATTCACATAATATTTTAGGTGATATCATGGCCAGGGTTACCCGTGAGATGGTTGAAAATTCAGGTATAGATGTGGATGAACTTGTGGAACTGCTCGTTAAGAACGCGGCTGCTGAGCTCACAACCTTCTATTATTACACCATACTCAGGGCCAATCTGATTGGACTTGAAGGTGAGGGGCTCAAGGAGATCGCCGAGGCTGCAAGGATAGAGGACAGGAACCACTTTGAGGCTCTGGTGCCCAGGATATATGAACTCGGCGGTGAACTTCCCGGGGACATGAAGGAATTCCATGACATCTCAGGATGCCCACCGGCGTACCTGCCTGCTAAGACCAATGACACAATGGAGATCCTTGAGGTGCTGGTGGCAGCAGAGAGGTGCGCTGTCAGACAGTACACCCATATATGTAACATCACCGCCGGGAAGGACCACAGGACCTATGACCTTGCACTCTCAATACTCCATGAGGAGATACAGCACGAATCATGGTTCTCAGAGTTCCTGGGTGAGGGACCATCCGGTCACTTCATGAGGCGCGGTGAGACATCACCCTTCGTGAGGAAGTTCCTGGAATAATCAGCGAATTCCGTGGTTCCATGAGAAAATTCACCCTGGAAGAACTCCGGGCATTTGATGGGCGCTCGGGACCTGCGTACATTGCATTTGAGGGAAGGGTCTATGATGTCTCAGGTAGCTTCCTCTGGAGGGACGGGAGACACCAGGCAGGCCACAGTGCAGGATCAGACCTCACAGAGGATATAAAGAAAGCCCCCCACGGGGCTGAACTCCTTGAAAGGTTCCCTGTTGTTGGTTTACTCGCTGAGAGGGGAGGTGCTGATGGCTGACTTCAGGTGCACTGTATGCAACTACATATTCCATGAGGAGACTGATGGGGAATTCGATTCACTCCCTGATGACTGGCGGTGCCCTGTCTGCAATGCGCCACGCACAGCCTTTGTCAGGGTTCCATCCACTCTGGAGGAGGGCGGCAGGACGGTTTCTGAGGTCTTCATCTCCCAGCTTGCAGCGTGGGGTGTTAAATACGTCTTCGGCATCCCGGGCACATCCACCCTGGGACTCGTTGATGCCCTCAGAAGGAACGATGAGATAAGGTACATACAGGTGCGTCATGAGGCCGCGGCGGCCTTCATGGCCTCCAGCTACGGTAAACTTACTGGCCAGCCCGCGGTCTGCATGGCTGTGGCCGGCCCTGGGGCATCGAACCTCATAACAGGTCTCCTTGACGCGGCCCTTGACCGGGCCCCGGTTCTTGCAGTCACAGGACAGGTCGAAACCTACAGGATAGGTACAGGTGCAAGCCAGGAGATAGACCAGCACAGCCTCTTTGAGTCTTTCTCGGTCTACAACATGACCCTGGTGAGCCCGGATGAGGCAGCTGAGATTGCCAGGGAGGCTGTGAAGCACGCCATCCTTGAGCGGGGTGTTTCACATGTTGACGTCCCCAGGGATGTCCAGACAATGGAGTGCACCGCCCCGGTGAAGCCCCTCAGGGGCATGATGGCGGAGGCTGCAGTCACACCCACCAGGAATCGGCTGAGGGCTGCAGCTGATCTGATAAACAGGGCAGAGCGGCCCGTGATAATAGCGGGCTTCGGTGCCCTGGAAGCAGCTGACAGTGTTGTTGAACTTGCAGAGAGGATTGGGGCCGCCATCGTATCCACCTTCCGGGGTAAGGGAATCGTTGATAATGACCACCCCCTCTACATGGGCTGTCATGGTAGCCTGGGCTCGGCTGCTGCGGCCGAGGCTGTGAGGAAATCAGATCTACTCCTGGTTATCGGGTCATCCTTCTCTGACCTCACCCAGATCCCGCCGGCGAGGACCCTCCAGGTCGACCTCGACCCAATGATGATAGCGAGGCGCCACCCGGTTGAGCAGGGCCTCACAGGAAGGTCCTCCCTCATAGTCCCGGAACTTGTATCAATGGTGGAGGAGAAGGAAAGGGGGTCCTACCTGGCAGAACTCGGGGAACTCAGGGATGAATGGCTGGGACTCCTTGAATCAGAGGCGGATCCTTCACTGAGACCCATCAGGCCCCAGTACATCATATCAGTCCTGAACAGGGAACTGGATGATGATGCCATCATAACCCTTGATGTTGGTGAGAACGGATGGTGGTTCGGCCGGAACTTCCAGATGAAGAGCACCCAGAGGCTTCTCTTCTCAGGTTACCTGGGATCCATGGGCTTCGGTCTTCCTGCGGCCATCGCAGCACAGCTTGAATTCCCGGATAGACAGGTCGTTTGCATCAGTGGTGATGGGGGCTTTTCGATGGTGATGGCCGAGTTCCTCACCGCCGTGAAGTACGGGCTCCCTGTGAGGGTCTTCATAATGAACAACAGGACCCTTGCAATGATAATGCAGGAGCAGCGTGTTGAAGGATTCCCTGTATGGCAGACAGAGCTCCAGGACTGTGACTTCGCAGGTTTTGCAGAGAACTGCGGGGGCAGGGGCCTCAGGGTGGATGATCCCTGTGAACTGGAGGAATCCGTGAGGGAGGCCCTGGGGACTGATGGTCCGGTCCTTGTTGACATTGAAACAGATCCACGGCGCTTCATCTAGCCTTCAAAGGAGCTGGGAGGTCTCATCTGATTACATGAACAGCAGAGGCCTTGAACTCTATCCAGACCCTGGACCCGGTGGTGATCCCCATATCACTGAGGGACTTCCCTGTCAGGTGGACGATCAGGGTTTCACCGCCACAGCGCACCTCAAGATGCTGCACCGAACCGGCGTCCCGGACAGCCAGAACCCTGCCCTCCAGCTGGTTCAGGGCACTTGAATCCATCCTCCGCCAGGATACAGTTATGTCCTCAGGTCTTATGGTGACTGAAACATCTCCTGTGGCCCTCTCTGATGAGTAGATGCTTATACCATCACATTCGATGATGGAAATTCCGTCACCGGTGATATGGGCCCTCCCCCTCAGTATGTTCCTGGCACCAACAAATTCTGCCACGAACCGGCTTGCCGGTTTTCTGAATATCTCCCGGGGCTTACCAGTCTGGAGGATTGACCTGTTGAGGATTGCAATCCTGTCTGCAAGCTTCTGTCCCTGGAGGAGGTCATGGGTCGTGAATATCACGGTAACATCCAGATCAGCTATCACATCTTCCATCCTTGACCTTGAGATTGGGTCAAGGCTGGATGTCGCCTCATCAAGGAGCACAACGTCTGGCCTGTTTATGAGGACCTGTGCCAGGGCCAGGCGCTGCCGTTCCCCGCCGGAGAGTTCAGTGGTCTTCCTGGACTCATAGCCCTCGAGGCCCACCGTTTCAAGGACTCTCTTCATCTCTGACTCATCAGGCCTTTCACCCCTGATGCGGGGACCGTAGAGGATGCTCTCAGCCACGGTGCCCCTGAATACCGGGGTGTTCTGGAACACCATACCCATTCTCCTCCGGACCTCCAGGGGTTTCAGGTCATCAACCTTCTTTCCCATGAACAGTATCTCACCCTCGTCCGGTCTTTCAAGGAGGTCCATTATCCGGAGGAGGGTGGATTTCCCGGCCCCCGTTGGTCCTATGATGCCCAGGGTCTCCCCCTCCCGCACCTTAAGGTTAACGTCCTCCAGGACCTTAATGTCCCCGTAGCTCTTTGTTATCCCTGAAAGTTCAATTACATGCATCATATCACCTGTCAGAGGTATTCATTTCTCCTGGAAGTGGTTGAGGGCCGTGTTAACCATCAGGGAGATCAGGAGGAGTATTATTCCAAGGGCTATTGAGAGTTCAATGTTACCCTTCGATGTCTCAAGGGATATGGCTGTTGTTATGACCCTTGTGAATCCCCTTATGTTCCCACCGAGCATTATGGCCACACCCACCTCTGATATGGCCCTCCCGAAGCCCAGGATGATGGCGGCCATGACCGCGTACCTTGCCTCGGCGATGACCTTCATCATAACCTGGTACTCCGTGGCCCCCAGGGACCTTGCAAGATCCCGGAGTTCAGGTTTAACGCTTCTCAGGGCCGTGAGGCTGAATCCTGTTACCAGGGGCAGTATCAGTATGCTCTGGCCCAGTATCATGCCGGCGGGTGTGAAGAGGAGGTTGAATGACCCCAGGGGTCCTGATCGCGATATGAGAAGGAAGACGAAGAGCCCCACAAGTACAGTTGGCATGCTGTAGAGTGTCTGTATGATGTTTATGATGACTCTCTTCCCATGGAATTCCCTGGAGTCAATTACTGAGGCCAGAGGCACCGCAACCACTGCTGCGATGATGGTGGATGATAGTGAGATCATCAGCGTACGTGCGGTTATATCCATGAGTTCAGGGTCAAGTGATGCCATGAGTTCAAGGGCCCTTATGAATCCGGTGAGTATCTCGTTCAAGTTCCAGTCTCCATGCAGCATCTTCAGAAAATTAGTCGGGGTCTTAAAAATAAAATAGTATGTTAAATGTTTTTAGCTTTTTGGTTCCTCCCCTCCGAAGAGGGCTGTGAAGAGTGGCTGCCCGTATTCAGCCTTCCCGTACCCGGCTATGAGGTTCTGGCATTCTTCACTCATGAGGAACTCAACGAACTTCTCTGCGGCGTCGGTGTTCACACCCTTCACCCTTGAAGGGTTGATGGTTACTGCTGAGTATACATTGAGCAGTGATTTATCCTCTGTCAGGTAGGCCACGAGGGTTGTTTTGTTCCTGTAGGCGAGGTATGTCCCTGAATCTGTAAGTGTGTAGGCCTTCTTCTCGTTTGCAACCCTCAGGGTATCCGCCATTCCGCTTCCGGTCTCAATGTACCATGCTGATCCGTTCACGGTGCTGTTGTAGTCTGTTACATTCTTCCATATCTTTATCTCCCTTGAGTTTGTGCCTGAGTTATCGCCCCTTGATACGAACCTGACCTTATCAGGGTTCTTCTCTGCTCCTTCAAGTATCTTCCTGAAGGCATCCGTCCCTCTTTTCGCATCTTTAATGCCTGCCGGGTCATCGGCGGGTCCAACGATGTAGAAGTAGTTGTAGGCGAAGGGGTATCTCTTCACACCGTATCCATCCTTTATGAATTCCTCTTCCCTCTTTTTATCGTGGACTATCAGGAGGTCTGCATCGCCCCTCTTTCCGCGTTCAAGGGCTATGCCTGTTCCACCTGAAACTATTTGCACATCGATGTTGGGGTATTTCCTCTCGAAGGCTGCCTCAACATCCTCAAGGAGGCCAGTGTCCTCGAGGCTTGTCGTTGTGGATATTCTGAGTATTTCTCTATCTCCATTACCTGATATTGCGTAAAATCCTACTCCTAAGAGGATGACAGCTACAATGGCTACCAGTGCAACGTATTTCCTGTCCATGGTCTTTAACCTCCATTAACTCAGAACACCTATATCGACATGAACATATATACATATCGGTTCTGTGAAGGCATCAACATGAATCATACTGAAAAATAAAGAAGGGCTGCTCTGAGGGAGTTATTCCCAAAGTCTACTTCTTGTACTTCTTCTCAAACCTTCTCCAGGACTTTGCAATGTATGGTTCACACCTGTCAAGCTCGGTCAGGAGACACGCCCGTATCGTATCGCTCTTTATCTCCTCTTCAGCCTCTATCTTCTTTTTGACGGTCTCGTAGACCCTCTCGATGATCTCCTTTTTCTCCTCAGGACTGTAACCGGCATCAATGGCTGCCTTCTCCAGTGATGCCCTTATCTTGGATGGTTCATAGGGCTCCCTGAAACCCCTCCTCTTTATCACGTTCATGTTATCACCATTTCATGTATCTCTCTCCTCAATAATGTATTTTTTCCAGTGAACATCAGATTCATGGACAAAGTGATAAAGATATCCGGAAGATGCAACATATAATGTGTTGGGGACCCGATGGAAGAAGATGAGAGATGAGAACCGATCAGATGGTGAGAAGGTCAGAATCCCCGCAGGGCTCCCCTTACTGGTGACGTAATGAGATCTCCAGCAGTATATGATACTGCAGACCTGTCTCCAGTGCATGATGGGAGCATAATTACACTGCGGGTCTCATGGTAATAGAAACTGAGAAGTACCCTATGCGAAGGTGGAAGCATGAATGAATGCCCGGAGAACAGTTCATGGAAGCTGAAACTTCTAACATCAATCAGGATCCTTCTGGTGCTGATGGGTGTTATCATCGTGGTCTTTGGAGCGGGGGGTACCAAGGTCTTCGGACTCATAACCCTCATCGCTGTTGCAGTTGTCTACATCCCTGCCCTGAGGCACCCCCATGGTTTACGGGTCATCCCGGTGGAGATTGAGATACTCTTCCTCACAGTTGTTGCACTGGAGTACATCCTTGGCAACACATTAGGCCTCTACGGGAGGATAGCCTACTATGACAAGTTCATGCACTTCACCGTCCCCTTCATAGTCGCACTGATAGGCATGATGCTCATCTACACGGCCTACGTCTATGGAAAGATAAGGACCAGCCTCCTGATAATGGCCTTCCTCATAGTCTTCGTGACCCTGGGACTCGGCGCCCTCCTGGAGCTTGTTGAGTACGGCTACGACCACTACCTCTACCAGCACATAGAGCATGTCCTGCCGACCGGTCCCACACAGGGGTCCCCGGTAATGGATCCCCTCGCTGATACCATGTTCGACCTCCTCACAGACCTCCTGGGCGGGGTCTTCGGGGCCGTTACCGGCGTTATACTTGTCAGAAGAGCTGAAAGGAAAAACTACTGCCTCGAATGGGTTGATGATGTGGCAAGGTTTGAGGGCATCGACGAAGATCAGAGGTAAGGTAATCAGACGATCCTGACACCTTCATCATCAACCACAATTTCGCCCCTCCTCGCCATGTCCTCCATTACACTCCTTATCCCTGAGGCAGTCTTCCTGCTGGTGTTCTTAAAGCCGAACATCCTGGATACACGTGTTATAACCTCATCCATGTCAGAGGTTGACCTGAGGGCAATCCTCACAGCCTCCTCGATCTCCATCGGAGATATGAGGGATATGTCGATCCTCCCACTTCTCCTTCGAACCGTTACAGGCATGGAGTCTGAGAGGAGGAGGAAGTCACCGTTTCTCTTTATGTTACCGTTATTCTCTGCCATCTCAATGGCCGAGTTGATTATGCTCCTGACCCTCCTCCCGGCCCTCCTCAAGCCACAGGACTCCCTTATACGCCTTATAACCTCCTCCACGTGGACGGGGCCCTCCATGGATACTATCTCACTGACAACAGAGGATATTACCGGTGTGGGGCTCCGGTAGAGATCATCCGGTTCCCTGAGCTTGTCGGTTTCATACTCAACGTACTCTGCCGCTCCATCCCTCGGGGGTTCCTGGTCAGGACCCCCGGACTCATCAACCGCAGATTCATCCACCTCATCAGCAGCCTCTTCCATATCACCTGTTTCAGCAACCACAGGTTCCTCCACCTCATCAGCAACCTCCTGTTCAGTTTCAGGAGTCTCAGGTGACTCCCTGACCACCCTGGCCTCCTCAACAATTTCCTCGAGCCTGTCAGAGACCTTCCTCTGTGTCTCCTCACGGTTCCTGTACCAGTCAGAGGACCAGAGGTGTATGATGTTCCAGCCGAGGTTCCGCAGAATCTCCTCCCTCAGCCTGTCACGGTCCCTTGCAACCTCGGCCCTGCTGTACATCTCACCATCGGTGAGTATCCCTGCAATGTACCTGCCCGGCTCATCAGGGTCCTTCACCGCGAAGTCAACACGGAACCCGGCACATCCAACTCCCCTGTCAACCTCGAATCCCTCATCAACCAGGAAGTCATATACCGAGTCCTCAAAGAGTCCCTGGGAGGTGTCGGTGGAGTCTGATTCCAGGACACCGGTCTCGGCGTACCTGAGGAACCTCCTGAGGGCCCTGACACCGAAGGGTGTCCCCGGCCCGGTTCTGAGGTCCGAGGACCTGAAGTTTGTGAAGACCACACACTTCTCACGGGCCCTGGTTATGAGGACGTTCAGCCTCCTCTCACCACCCTCCTGGTTCAGGGGTCCGAAGTTGAGGGACATGCGGCCCCTCTCATCGAAACCGTAGCCCACACTTATGAATATCACATCCCTCTCATCCCCCTGAATGGTCTCCAGGTTCTTTATGAAGAAGGGCTCATCGGTCTCCTGGTTTATGATCCGTTCAAGTTCAGGGTTCTCCCTTAGCCGGGCCTCCAGGGCCTCCAGTATGGCGTTCATCTGGGCCACCGAGAATGTACCCACACCGAGACTCCTTGAGGAACCATACCTCATGAAGTGGTCCTCTATGGCGTCAACCACCGCCGCGGCCTCCAGGGGATTGGATGACGTCCTCCCACGCTCATAGACCGTGTCCGGGAGGTAGACCAGGTGCAGCCCAAGCTCCTCGTCCTCCCTTGCAGGGGACGGGTAGACCAGGAGCCTGTTATCATAGAACTCCTGGTTGGAGACCGCTATGAGGGATTCGTGCCGGCTCCTGTAGTGCCACCTGAGCATCCTCACAGGGAAGCTCCTCTTGCAGAGGTGCAGTATGCTCTCAATGTCTGCAGCGGTGGCCACATCCTCTGAGTCCTCCTCCGCTGATATCATCTGGTCAAAGAAGCTGGTCGGTGGGAGCTGGTTGGTGTCACCCATCACCACTGCCGTCCTGGCCCTGAGGAATGCCCCCAGGGCGTCCTCGGGTTTAACCTGTGATGCCTCGTCAAAGATCACGACATCGAACTGGAGCTGGCTGCTCCTGGGGTCAAGGTACTGGGCTATCGAGAGGGGGCTCATCATGAAGCAGGGCTTTATCCTCTTTACAGTGCCACCTGCAAGTTTCAGGAGCTTCCTCAGGGGCATATGACCCCTTTTACGTGTGAACTCCCCGCTGAGGATGCTCTCCTCTGAGTTGGGGGCCGCACCCCCAAATACCGTGGGCATGTTACTGTTGAGCTGGTGTATGAGCCTCTTCCTGTTGAGCTCGATTATCCTGGAGTCCAGCTCCCTGAACTCCCTTATCTTGGCCTCGTGGAGGTCACCTATGAAGGTGTACAGTGTGGGTATCTCCCTGAAAGCCCTTTCAAGGAGTGCATCTGCAAGGTTACCCTCCATGGCAGGCCTTATATCATCCATGCGGATTATACCGGACTCTATTATGGGTATGAATGCAGCTCCCCTGGTCTTCATGCAGAGCCTCTTCTTCTCAAGGTACTGTGACCAGAGGGGGAGGAGGTTGAGGGCCTCACTCCAGGCCTTCACCCTTGACCTCCAGGCCCTGAAGGGGACGTCCTCTGGCATGGAGTTGAAGAGGACATGGGCATGGGTGTTTATACCCTTCTGGAGCCTTGAGAGTTTATCCTCAAGTTCATTGTAGATTTCCATGATATCCTCAAAGTCAGAGAGCAGTTTCTCACCATCAAGGCCCCGGGAGATGCACTCAAGGGTCCTCTCTGATATCATTCCATCACTGTGGAGGTCCCTGAACCTCACAATCCACTCTGCGGTGGCCCTGAGGTCCTCGAGGGGCGGGTTCTCAGGGTTCCACATTGGACCGAAGAACCTCTCAGCCACACCGCTGTACCTCTCAAGTTCCTCCCTCAGGCTCATGACGTCCATGAGGTTCTCAAGGTCCTCAACAATCTCGTAGTCGTTCTCGGGGGCCCTACCGACGTACAGGGCGTCTATCTCATTCCTTATCTTCCTGTACCTTCCGCTCAGGAACTTTATGCGGCTGGATGACTCCTTCAGGTAGTCCCTCAGGAGGGCCTCCAGGTCCACTCCATGTACAGATTCATGGAACCTGTCCAGTATCTCACGCTTCCTGGTGTAGGACTCCAGTTTATCAAGGAGGGTGAATGCATCCGCCCTGTAGCGGTCCCATATACTGGATTCCAGGACCCCCAGGTCGAAGGGCCTTGACTCTGCAACCACAGAGACAACCTCGGCGAGCCCCCGGAGTTCGCCCGGGGTCTTAACCCTCATGAACCCGTATCTCTCCTGGAACTCCTTCAGGGATGCTGTTAACCTGTCAGCGGTCTTCATTATTGATTCAAGGAGTATTTCAAGTTCCCTGACATCTGAGGGTAGCATCATACCGGGATCGGTGCCGGACCAGGGGTTCTCCTGGAGTGGCGGGAGGAGTTCAGCCAGTTTGGCCAGGTTTCTGAGTTCAACAAGGGCCTCATCCCATTCGTCGGGTGTTATGGTCTCAGGGGAGGGTATCCTGACAAAGGGGAGCTCACCCTTGAAGTACTTCTCTGCACGCTCCTTCATCCCGAATAGCTGGAAGGGTGAGAGCTGTATGCTGTAAAGGGGTTCGTGGAGGGCGCGACGGTACTCGTTGAGTTCATCACGGAGCTTCTCTATCCTCCTGAACTCCCTCTCTGCCTCGGGCCTATCTGCCTCTGCCTCCATGAGGGTGGCTTCCAGTTCATTGAGGACGTCCTTCTTACGGGCCTTGTGGGAGTGGAGTTCAAGGCAGAACCTCCCGAGCCCTATGGAGTCCAGCCTGCTCTTGACAACCTCAAGGGCCGCCATCTTCTCACTCACAAAGAGGACTGTCTTGCCTGAGGCCATCAGCTCCGCTATGAGGTTCACTATGGTCTGGGACTTCCCGGTGCCGGGTGGGCCCTCAACCACAAGGTTCTTACCTGCCTTCACGTCCTCTATAACCGCGATCTGGGATGAGTCAGCATCCACGACATGGTAGAGGTCCCTGTAGGGTATGCTGTCTATGTCCACCTCCTCGCTGTCATCGTCTATCTCAATGGAAAAGAGGGCCTTCAGGAGGGGCCTGTCCACTATCTCATCCCAGTTGGGATAGGAGGAGGGGTCCAGGTCCATGTACATGAGGAACTTGGTGAAGGAGAAGAATCCGAGCTGGACCTCATCGGTGACACCCCACCCCTCCATTGATGAGACGGCGCCCTCGACGCGTTTAAGGTATGCTGAGACACCCCCAGGAGAGGATGGCATGCTGAACTCTGGCAGTTCGACACCCTCCTCCCTGAGCCTCGCCTGGAGGGACATGTTGGTTATGATCTCACTTCCATCCCAGCGGAGGGAGAAGGATGAACCTGCCCTCCTCCTCTCAAGTGACACCGGCACCAGGACCAGGGGTGCTCTTCTGATATCGGGTTCCCCTTCGGTCCTCCACTCCAGGAAGCCGAGGGCCAGGTAGAGTATGTTGTAGCCCTGCTCCTGTATCATGGTCCTGGCCCTCTGGTTGATGTAGAATAGCCTCCTCTGGAGTTCGGCCTCTGTAAGGGCCGTCTGGAGTATGTTCTCGTCCTCCACCTCCATCAGGTTCTCCTCCAGGAGGATACCCTCAGATGAAACTTCCAGTTCATCGCTGGGGTTGTCCTCACTGGAGGGCGCATCCTCATCTGGATCCAGGGTTTCCTCCTCCTCAATGCGGGGTGCGAGCTTCATCTTTTTCCGGTTGAGGACAAGGTAGCTGTATATGTACTCGGGGTCATGGTTCACCACCTCAACCGTCCTGGACCTTGGTCTGAAGTTGAGGAGCTGGTTCCTCATTGTGAGGTCAAGGAGTTTCTCCCTCAGATTCTCAAATTCCCTTTCGATGATTTCCCTTGCAGATTGATCCATTCAGATTCTCCCTCAGTTCTCTTTCATAGAAGTCACGTCATCAGTATCTAAATTAATTCTATCCTAGATATTCTTCTCCCCCGGCACCGTTAATGTGGCCACCCTGTAGAAGATGTAGACGAATATTAAATCAACAAGCCATATCATGGCGGCGATGATCTCATCATTCCCGGGGATTGGCCAGAAGAGGTCAATGAGGTCCATAACCCTCGTGGCTGAGAATACTATCATTGAAACTGCGAATACGCTTATCAGAATGGCTGTTTCATCCATTTTTGAGAACAGCATCCCCAGGAACGCCTCATCATATCGCAGGTTGTTCAGGAGTATCCTCGCTGAGAAGTAGAGCGTCAGGAGTGGGGGTATCATTACAATCCATTTCACATACATCAAAGATCACCGCCCATCACTGAGGATAAGAGGAACACCGAAACCAGGAGGAAGAATGCGTTGAGGTTCAGGAAACACTCGACGACGGCCTCCTCCTGCCCAGTGACAAAGGTGAAGCCGACCAGTACCGTGAAGATTGATGCCATAAATATTGATACACATATGAGCCTTGCGGTGCGTCTGTGGAGGAACAGCATTGAGACCGCAAGTTCCCTGGTCCCTATCTGCCTGAGTATCCTGACACAGAACCCTATTATTAGAAGACCCATGACAAGGCCGGCCACCCTGTTTATGAGGAGCAGATGATCCATATAAACACCATAGATATTATGTTCAGGGGGATATTTATCTATTCCATTCTCCTGTCATGGCGAATCATCTGCATACACGGGGATACCCGGCAGGCCAGATCCTCCTCAACAGGTACCGGAGGTCACATGGGGAATCAGCAGCGCCATGTTGATGATGTCATCACGGTTGTGCTCAACCAGGGGGACCAGGGGTCCCGGGCTGCCGGTTGAGAGGTAGGTCCTGTAGTAGTCAGGGACGTGTGAGCCCGGTATGTCAAGGTCCCTCTCAGCACCCAGGATATGCCTCTCCACCGTCGACAGTTTACAGTCAGGGAGTCTGTGCCCCCATAGTCGCCTTGAAATATGGTACAGGTCCACGTGACAGTTTTCAAGCCTGTTTTCAAGGCCATGGACGGCTGACCTCCTCCTTATGTAGGGGAGGTCGAAGCTTGCACCGTTGAAGGTTACGATGATGGAGTCTGGTGGTATGTGGTGGTAGATCTCAAGGACCGCCCCCTCCATTTCAGGTGCCGGTGCCAGGCGCTGCCTCACATTTATCACCCCATCCTCAATCCATGCCATGCCTGTGAGTATCACCGGCGCCCCTCCAAGGCCCAGGGTCTCGATGTCCAGGAAGGTGAACCTCTCCTCATCCACAAGCCCAAGGGCCCCCAGGACCCTGTAATCAGAGGATGAACAGTTCAGGTAGCCCCTGATCTCCGGGAAGTCCCCTGCTTCAATGAGACCGAGGATACGTGCCGCCTCCTCCCGGTAGGTCTCATGTTCCAGGAGGTCCTCGATGGTATGGTAGCCCTCAGATTTCAGCATCCCCTCGGTTATGGAACCAACACCCCTCAGCAGTTTCAGGTCAGAGAGGATGTGGGGTCTGACATCAGACCTCCTCAGCTTCACCCTCCTCTCATGGGATATCTCCAGGGCCTCAGAGCCTGCAGCGGTCACCCTGGACGCATCAAAGGTCTCCTCGAGTGATTCACCATCATATTCTATTACGAGATCCCATTTGAGTTTTTCAAGCACACTATACCTCCAGCGTCATTTTCAAGCCCACGGACTATGAACCGTTCATGGCCCTCTCATGGAAGTAGGCCGCCATCTCAACCTCCCCCTGCCTTCTGAGTATTTCCCCCATCAGGTAGCATGCCCCGGGATTTCCAGGGTCCCTCTCAAGGACCTCGTGTAGCCTTAGCTTGGCATCCAGGAGGTTACCCTCACTGCAGAGCTCCTCCACCCCGGCGAGGACGTCTTCATCAACCTCACTGGCCTCCCTGACCTCACCCGAGGTCTGCTCCATGAGGTGCTCCAGTATCTTCACCGTCGCGTCCCTGTGGAGCGGCGAGTTCTCGTTGCCACACTTTGGTGAGTAGATGCATGATGGGCAGCCCTCGGTGCAGCTGCAGGATGATACCAGTTCCAGGGTCGATTCCAGGAGGTCCCCGAAGACCTCAACACCCTTCTCTGCAAGTCCGATTCCGCCCTCGAAGCCGTCATATATGAATATGGTGGCCTCCTGTGTGTCCGGGTGCATGGGTGTGGATATGCCCCCGATATCACTCCTGTCGCAGAGGACGTGGAGGGGGAAGAGGGATATGAGGGCGTGTTCAGCCCCATGTATTCCCCCGTCGAAGGCGTCATCCCCGTAGATCTCCTCGAGCTCATCCCTGAGGGAGTCAGGAATGGTGAACCAGAGGGCCCTGGTCCTGAACCTGAGGGGTGGGAGGTCAAGTTCCTCTCTACCATGGACCCTGCTGTAGATCATCACCCTGTAGCCGGTGTAGTGCTCGGTCACCTCAACCTCGCCGAAGTTAACCTCAAGGTCACCCAGCCTCCGACGCCGGAGCTTCCTTATAATCCTGAGCTCGGTGTCCCTGAGGACACTGGTATGGTACTCAACGTCCCTCCTGTCAACGATTATCCTCCTGCCTTCAAGGTCAAAGTCCCGTACGGTGTAGGTGTTGCCGTGGTTCATGAGCACCGCACCCTCATGGGCCTCCCTGTAGGCCTGGGAGCGGCTCATGGTCTCAAGGACGCGGCCCTCACAGATGACCGTGAAGGTGTCCTGGGAGACGTCATCGAGGCCGTACCTGAACTGGGGGTCGCCGCTGCAGGTGAGACCATCGGGTGCCAGTTCAAGCTCCCCATCAGCGAGCATCTCCCCTGCAACACCCACACTGAAGTCGTATTCCAGGAAGTCATCCAGGGTTAAGGGCAGCTCGGAGGCCGCGCATGCAGTCTGGTTCCTCAGTATCAGCCTGTTCTGGAGGTCTATTATTGCATTCTCATGGGGCCTCTCAAAGATGAATGAGGGGTTCTTCATGATGTACTGGTCCAGGGGGTTCTCGAAGGCCACCAGGACCACCATGGAGTCCTTCAGGTTCCTCCCGGCCCTGCCAGCCTGCTGCCAGGTCGATATCATGGTCCCGGGGTAACCAGATATTATGACGGCGTCCAGTGAACCTATGTCTATGCCGAGCTCCAGGGCATTGGTTGCGGTGACACCCAGGAGCCTCCCCTCCTTGAGGTCAGCCTCTATCCTCCGCCTCTGCTCTGCAAGGTAACCTGCCCTGTAGGACGTCACCCTGTCAACGAGTTTGCGGTTCTCCCTGTCAAGCTGCTCCCTTGTCCAGCGGGTTACAAGTTCAGCCATCTTCCTTGAGATGGTGAAGCAGAGGGTCTGCACGCCCCTCAGAACAAGGTATGAGAGTATGGCTGAGGTTTCAAGGTGCGCCGAGGGATCACCCCTCTTCCTGTAGGGGTTGTAGAGTATGAAGTGCTTCGGACCGGAGGGCGATGTGTCATCAGAGATCACCCTGAAGTCAAGGCCGGTAAGTTTATGTGAGAACTCAGCGGGGTTGGCGAGGGTTGCGCTTGCAAGGATGAACTGGGGGTCTGAACCGTAGTACCTGCAGATCCTCCGCAGCCTCCTCAGGAGGAGGGCCACGTTGGAGCCGAAGACCCCCCTGTACTGGTGGGCCTCATCGATCACCACGTAGCGCAGGTTGCTGTAGAACCGCCTCCACTGGTGGTGCCAGGGGAGTATGCGGTGCAGCTGGTGGGGGTTGGTGAGTATCACCCTGGAGTTCTCTCTTATCCAGGGCCTCCGCTCCCGGGGTGTGTCACCATCATAGGTTGACGGGTTGAGTCTGAGTCCGAGCTCTGATTCCAGCTCCTCCAGGACCCCGAGCTGGTCCCTTGAGAGGGCCTTGGCAGGGTATATGTAGAGGGCCGTTGCATCGGGGTTGAGGGTGAGGGTCTCCATGATGGGGAGGTTGAAGGCCAGTGTCTTCCCGGAGGCCGTGGGGGTTGTTATGAGGATGTTCATCCCATCCCTTATGGCGTCGAGGGCCTCCCTCTGGTGGCGGTAAAGCCTTATACCCCCTGCATCCAGGTAGTCCCTGATGTTATCAGGGAGGTCCGTGGAGTCAGAGTACCTTGCTTCACGGCCCGGGATTGTCTCCACGTGTTCTATGGCATCCCTGAACCGCCAGTCCCTCCTGAACCTCTCAAGAACCCTTTTAACCATGAAAATGAATTATGGTTTAATCTTATTTAATTGTTGTCCAGGAGTGCAGAATAACCGTTTATTTAACCCGGATAACTGAAACCATGCCCCAAATCAGCATACCGGCAGGTGCAGAATAACCGTTTATTTAACCCCCAGACTGGCCGGACGGATACCGGGCGTTACACTTTTTCCAGTGATGGAACATAATATGATACAGTGTGGATGAGAGGGTGTAACTTTGAGGAGATATGTGGCTGTGGCCATCATCATGGCCTGCCTTGTCCTGGCAGCGGCCTATCTCTCAGGGGGTGGGGCCCCTGTGGAGGGTCGTGTGGCCCTGGTGGTCTTCGAGGACTACAACCCGCATGAATTTGAAACTCTCCGCTCCACAGCCACGGAGGTCACCGTGATAGGGGCGGGTAACCTCACATCTGGCTACGATGTCCGCATTGAGGATGTGAAGCCATCCGATATCAGGGGCTACGATGCAGTTATCTTCACAGGTGGAAGCGGCCTCTACAGGAGGGTGAAGTCCGGTCATGTGGACCGGGACCTGGAGATGGCGGCCGGTATAGCAGAATCAGCCAGCAGGAGTGGTAAGATCATAGGCGCCATATGCGCTGCCCCGGCCATACCTGCAATGGCCGGAATCCTGAGGGGTCAGAATGCAACCATATACCCTGGCCTTGAGGGTGTGCTCTCAGAGAACGGCGCCAGATACGTGAAGGGTGACGTCGTGGTTTCAGGGAGGATTGTAACGGCATCCACCCCTGAATCCGCCGGAAAACTGAGGGATACCCTCAGGGATATGATCAGAAAGCTTTGAGGTGCGCATTCATGAAGAGGTATATTGTCATTGTGATGCTTGCCCTGATGGTTGCGGGCTGCGTCTCGGAGGATGGTAACTACACCTACAATGAGGGTGTCCAGGACAGCAGTGTGGATAATCCTGTTAATGATTCATGGACCAGCGACTCCCAGGGTAAGGTTAACAGTACTGATGAGAAGAAATCGAGCTACGAGGCATCAGGCAGCTGTTACCATGTGGTCGACGGTGACACCATAGACGTTGAGGGCGTCGGGAGGATACGCCTGGTTGGGGTTAACACCCCTGAACGTGGACAGCCAGGCTACAGGGAGGCGAAGGACTTCGTGAAGTCCATGTGCCTTGGAAGAACAGTCCAGCTGGACATCGATGATGCTAAGAGACATGACAGGTATGGGAGGGTGCTTGCAGTTGTCTATGTTGACGGTGTCAACCTCAACAGGGAGCTCCTCAGGCGTGGCTATGCCGAGGTAATGTACATACCACCCTCTGAGTTTAACCCCTACGGATGGACCTGAAAAAAGAAGGGGTAGATTTACTACTTGATAAGGCGTTGCTACCTTGATAAAGTTCTTTAGATCACTCCCTTATTCTAATTTCGGGGACTTCTCTTGAAAATTCTGGATCTATATAACTTATCTGGGTTTTTATTATTTCCCTCATCTTAATGGCTTGCTCCAGGCAATAAAGTTTGAAATCGGATTTATCTATATCCTCTGGACTCTCCACATGAGGGAAGAGCAGTTTAAGGTAAGCCGTAGAAAGTTTGATTATGGCATTTTTATCCCTTGTATCAGCATCTTTAGGGACATCCACTAGTTTTTGGACTACATTTCTATATTGAGACTCAGTTCTAAGTTCATGGAGGATCTCTGAGAAGTATTCTACATTTAGTGCGTACCCTCTTAGTATAAGGTCCTCCCTCATCCTAGGGAGTTTCCAACCTTCAATGAAACCATGGAACCTATCTAAGAGAGCAGGATCATTGAAAAACTTGTGCAAATTAACAAAGTACCTATTATTTACGGGTTTTCTTTCCTGGGTGAGGGGAATGTTCCCCAGAACCATTAAACCAGCCGAGGATTCGCCTTTATAATTAGCCACAGAAAATGTGCCTGATTCTAGATAATTCTTCAGAGCTCCCCTTAACTCACTTTCATCGGTAAATTTTATGGTCTCAACTTCATCTATCGCGACAAAATCATAAAGAGTGAGTAAACCTGGAGTTTTTCTTGAAATGTCATATAGGAGTTTGGCCCTGCTTATAACACCTCCACTTATCACCCAACCATATTTACTGAGGTTATTGAAGACATAAGACTTTCCAGTCCCTTTAGGAGCCAATTCAAACATGTTAAGGTTGGGTTCTACAAAAATTAGTAGTCTGGAGATAAATAGAATTTTCTGCTGTAAACTTTCAAAGCCTTCAGGGTTGTATTCCATTGATCTAATGAGGAGATCAATCCATTCTGATACTTCAAATTCCCTTCTTTTTTGTTTAAAGTACTCTAAATCAACTTCATAAGGTTTAAATGATTTGTAATCCACTATTTCAATAAACCCTGTTTTTCCATTATCAGGTGGGTTGTATGAAAGTTTTACAACACCCCAAATTTCACCCCCCTTTAACTCAGGGTACTTTTCAGCGATATAATTAGGGATCACACCCTCATTATGACCAATCCCTAAATCAGGAATGGAAAATTTTATAACACCACTTCTTATATCTGGCTCAATTAGGATTCGTGCTAATACCTTTATAGGAACATAATCATTAATGAGGGTCCCTTTAATAGTTTTTTTATTCTTTTGAGCTATGTGCTTGTTTAAAAAGAGTCTTAAGTTCTCTTTATCAATTTTTCCTTCTAAGGTACTGTTCCTCTGGATTAACCAGTCCTTTACAAAAGAGGGTAAATTGTATCCTGAAAATACCCCATATATCTCTGGATTTTTCAGGACAGATTCATTTGGAAATTTTTCTTTAATTTTGAAGTCAAATATGTTCATATAAGATCCCTCTCAATAAATCCTCCTTTTATATTAACGTTCAGCTCCAGGGTTTGTTTATTAATTTTTACTTTAATTTTATATAACTTCGGTTTTAAGTCACTTAATTGTGATAAGTCTAACTGGTAATTACCATCTCCTTTATTTTCGACATTCAAAGTCCTTTTTTCAACTAAGACCTCTGGAATTCCTCTTGGAACTGGAGATAATTTGAAAGTGACTACCGGCTGACCAATATCAGCCTCTAATTCCTCAGTTTCAAGGGTGTAAGTGACTTCCCCTCTCGATTTGGATATTCTAAAATAGGGGACAAGGACTTCTTCAGGAGTGGCACCTCCATGTGTCTCCCGGGAGGGTACCCTATATAATGAAACGTGTTTTAATGCCAATAGGACGCTTTTATCACTATTATCTGGACACTCAGACTTTAAAGTCATGTAGTATCTATCATTTAACTCCTTACTATTTTCAAGCCAGAGATATCTACCCTCATGTTTTGCATCCTCAAAGTCAAGGATCTTACTATGAAACTTACTTAAAGTCAAAAAGCTGAACCCGTGATCTGAATAGATGTTAATAGTCTCATGGTCACAGGTTCTAATATCGTTTATAATAGCTTCTATAATCCTCCTAACGATTTCAAGTTCTTCTAGTAATGTTTGAGGATGTCTATAATGGTTGTTATGTATGTAACTATCTAAGTCTCCAAATTTATTAAAGGAGTATTTGTTACACTTTGTAATGCTTGGTAAGTTAACCCTACAAATTTTTGCTTCAATCAGATAGTCTTCATCAAGATACTCGTTTAGCAAGTGGTAGATCAGTGGAAGCCACTCAACTCCAAGCCCATCGATCCAATAATTAACTTCCTTTTGCTTGATTTCAGGTTTTTCAATGCGATAAAACCAATCCAGGAAAGAATCTTTGTCATGGTTTTTTTCTTCGATAGCTAATTTTAGATTTTCCGAGAAATCATTCCTAATTTTACAGATGTTATATTCTTTGAAATATTCACTTATCCATTCATCAGAGTTTAATATGGGTTTTATATTATCCCAATCAGAATAATAATAGAGTTCAGGGAAACATTCCTTGATATAAGGCCTAAGAGATTCTAAATCTTGCTCTACAACAGTATTTACAACAAACTCTTTTTCGGCTTCAGATATTCCCGTAACATACCATGCCTGTTTTTTTAACTCAAGGTCTTTAATCCCCTCTAAAGCAGCTTTAATCTTATTCTCATCTATCTTTGGAATATTCTTTAAAATCTCTTTTCTTTCAAGATAGAAACTCTCTATGTCTTCGAGGTTAAATATTTCAAGCCAAAGGGATTCAACTAGTTCAATATTTTCTAATCCATTCATTTTAGCAAAACAGTGTTTTAGATAGGTTTCCTCCTCTGAAAATTGCAAAACATAATTTTTCAGTAACCACCTATAAAAATAGTCTGACTCCTTTAAGAAATATTCTACAAGATTAACTGGCTCTACTTTATTTAGGTCCCTGATATTAAGATGATCTTTAATTAAAGAGAATAAAGTCACTGCACCCTTCTCATTAAATATTTTAATAAGCTTATTCCAATAGATGGAATCATTTTCATTAAACGGCAACTCAAATCTTCCGTTGAATATTTTTTCTATGAATTCTTTTTGATTATCTATAAGTTCTAGTTTGAATATTTCATCAGGAAGCCATTCAGCATGGAAGTGCTGGATAACCTTAGAAAACGAGAGGACATTCTCAACATCTGGATTTCTCCATAAGTTAAACCAGTCCTCTGTAGTTCTAATTATTTCAAAATCTGGGAGTCTTAATGAATCATCAAAGTCAAATGTAGCATGATAGATCGTGATATTTTTATTATCCCCTCTGAGTCTCCAAATAGGGGCCCATTCATCTCTCCTATAGAATTCATCAATAAATTCCCTTTTAAATCTTTTATAAATTCCGACAAAAGGAATGTATATCCTTGTATAATCATTTGTCTCTATTTCTGATAAGGCCTTTAGGAGACCGTAAAAGTCATTATTCGGTGTGAACCTAAGAAATTCTGAAAGTGGGGCAACTAAAAGTTTTGAATCTTCCTGCAACTTTTCCTTTATTTTTGACAATATCATATCCTTCGTAAGCCACTTACCACCAACTAACAAAGAATCAAGAAGAATCACCTCTGAAAATTCTTTTAACTGTCCTATTAATTCATTTAATTCTTCGAAGGAATTCAAAAAAATGAATCGAACTGGATATCTGTTTTTAGAGTTTTTTTCATCTTCAATCTCTAAAAAAAGATCTTTGAAAGAGTTAAACTCTTTCATATTAGAATTCATGGTTTAATGCCCCCCAATTAATTGTTCTAATATTCCTACAACTGAAGGATCCTTATCTATAAGCTTTTTAAGGACCTCCCTCAGTTCTTCGGGAGCTAACTGATTAATCCTCTCTTTTACTCTATCAATGGCTTCTGTTCCAGTGCCACTGACGGGATCAATGACGGTGACAGGATCAACAACAGGATCATTGCCACTGACGGGATCAACGACAGAATCAGAAGGCTTACTTATGCTTTTTATATACCAATCCTTAACCTTGTCTTTCACATCGTTCTCGTTCCAGGACCCCATATCTTCCTGCAGGTGATGCTTAAGGTATTTCATTATGTCAGAGTAACTTATGTCCCCATTTTCCTCAGTTAAATGTTCTTTAAGCCAATCTCTGACAGCATCAATCCAAAGACCTTCTTTTTGAGATGTGGCAATCTTAATATGATTTTTAATGTCAAGTTCAAAGTCCTCTATTTCATTAATAATCTCCCCCATCATATTAGAATCTATTTCAGTGTCATTAGACTTTGTAAAATCAAAAATTAGGTTAAATATCCTTTCAATTTTCTCCTCTTGACTGGAATCTTTGTATCTGAATAGCCACAGGGGAATATTTTGTTCTTTAACCCATTCCTTGATTTTCCATTTGACATCATTTAAGCTATTGACGTCACTAAGATCAAATATGTCAGAGAATAGCCTAATCAATTTCTTTTCATTCTCGGAACCACACCTAACATTAAGTTTCTCCTTATTTCTACCATTTTCCCAGTAGTTAAATATGTCAATGACTTTGTCTCTCATTCTTTCTTTGGTAACTTGTATTCCAGATCCAGCTTCAAATAACTGATCAACATATTTTCTCATTAAGAACGAGAGCGCCGCTATGTTAATTTTGGATTTGTATAAACCGTAGGGATGTTTTGATAGGAATTTAAGGGTGTCCCCTAAATTGAAGACCCCATCACCTTCATTTTCGATAGCCTTTTTTATTTCCCCATCCATAACAATAATTGGATGTTCCCTGCTTGCATCATCCTTAAAATTAAAGTTATTATCCACAATATAATTTCCATTATTGTCTTTTAATATGATTCTAAGATACTTATTCACACCACTTCTTGTTTTTTCTTCTAACTCTTCACGATTCTCCGCAAATAAAAATATTTCCGCAGTTTTGGGGGACCTCTCATTTTTCCAAATATTCTTATTCTGCTTTGCCTCTACTGTTTCAAGCCCATATGGAAATATTTTCCTGGAAAATTTTTCATCTATACTGTTCCCAAGCCTAGAAAACAACTCAGAGTCATCTTTTCCATAAAAGAAATATGTTAAATAATCGTTTTGTATCTCATTAATCCATTTATCAATGATTTTTTTGGCGTATTTTTCGTTTTCCTCTTTATCCTCCATATAATTATGCCTTGCAGCAATATTGCTTCTTGCTTTATACTCTAAGAATCTATCAAATTCGTCTTCACCTAATTCTTTCTTACTAACAATTAACAATTTATTTTTCAGATGATCCTCATTAGATGCTTTTATTAGATATGATTCTATTTTATTTATCTCTGTTTCATTCAATCCCAAAAACAATGCAACCTGTACCGCATAATCCTCCTTAAAGGCAGTTTCCAGGCGGGACTTTAGACTAAATTCATTTGGGGGTAAGTCAAAAATGTGAGTCTCAACTTCTCTTAGGGCATTTATACTATTCAATAACTCATTTTTATTATCCTCACTTAAAACAACGGACACTTTGTTAAAGGTATCTCTAAGGGTCTCTTTTTCCCTTTCTATTTCTTCAGAAGGCAACGTCGAACTGGATATAAGAAACATTCCATCAGGATTTTTGTTCATTATTTTCCTATTATCCATATAGTCTAGGACTTCTTTAACACGGCTTTCTTCTAAATAACCCTCAAATATATGGCAGATATTCTCTATTTCAGGTTTTAGGATACTGGCTTCCCCTAATTCAACAAGACGGTATATTAAGTTTAGTAGGAGTACAACTTTGAAAACAACAGAATACCTCTCTTCCAATGCCTCCATTTCTTCATTATATAATTTATATCTTTCAATAATAGAATAGACCTTTTCGCTTTCTATTCTTTCAAAATCCTCAAAGAAGAAATCCCATAAATTATCAGCTGTCAAGAATGGCCTTTCTGTCACATCAGATGATAAAAAGGCTTTAAAACCGTTTTTATCATTATATAAGAATTTAAATATACTCCTTTCCGTTGAACCAATCTGACGCGCAATAATTGTCGCTATATAGGCAGTGTACGGGTGGATTGGAAAAATGTTTTCAAGGGAAGCTCTTGCATCATCTTCAATTGCAGTTATTCTGTTGATTACATCCACTATTTTACTTATACTTTCATTTTTAAGTGAATTATAGCGTTTTTCGTCCTTCTTTTTTATAGTATTTTCAATTAAGTGATATGTGGTAATGCTTTCCATCGAATATTCAAGAAGTTTAAATCTTCCAAGAATTTTTTCAACATCCTCCTCTTTGCCTTTATGTTTAAGGTGGTGCGGCGTCCTGTGGGATATTATAAAGAGATATATACCGTGTTTAGCGGAGAGTTCAGCGATATTCTGAACTTCAGTTAAAAGTGGGCCTGAATTTTCAAGATCCATTATTCCTGTAAATTCGTCCCAGAAAATCATTAGATTATCAGCTATCCCCCTTTCTTTTAATTCCTCATTAACTTCTTTAAGCCATTCAGTAATATTCTTCTTTCCAATGGAAATCCTATTAGAAGAGAGAACCTTTTCGACTTTTCTCTGGATTTCAATATCCTCTTTTTCAAGCAGTGATAATATCTGTTCCTTTCCAAAAAGTTCTAATTCAGTACCTTGAAAAATACCTTCAAAATTGATAATGCCCTTGTTTAACTGTTCTATTAGATTCTCGAAATCTGTTTTTACACTTAAATCGTGTCCCTCATCTCGCAAGGCTCTTTTAACAGATTTTTCAACAAGAAGCGTGAATTCCCCAGGATCTGTAATACCTGATGTCCCCTTTATCACGACGGGAAATATCCTCTTTTTTTCTCTAAATGACCTTAATCTAGCAGCCAACTGGGAGTCCTTAATGTCGAAATCATCCAGAACTTCAGGATCATCTGATAAGAGGTGTTTAATAACCGCAGCGGCATGACTCTTTCCAGTACCGTAAGTGCCTTGGATCCAGATAGATTGCCTATTCTCAACGAGGTTGCTTTCAAGGACATCCAAGGTTTCCTTTAAAATCTCATAAAACTTTCTAGTGGGTATGAATGTCTTCCAGTAATCTTCCATTTCATTTTCTAGGTCATATGCTGGCTGAAATCTTTCATTTAATGAGATTATTTCTGAGTATCTCATTATAATTCCTCACTGTATGCTTTGATTATGTCTAAAGATTTTAGATCTTCTCTTAAACGTATGTTATCAAGGTCTGCTACTAGATCAACGCTTAAAATTCCCTTTCCTTCTTGTAAACCCCTTAATATTCGTTCAAGGTTGCTTTTTGATAATCCAAATACTTTATAGGGTCCTCCTTCCAACTCGCTTTTAAATAGTTCAGATACTGTAAAAGTCCTCCTTGAAGTATTTTCAGCCAGTTTATAAAGAGAATAGGCCACAACATATGGGTTGATTTCATTAACACCTATTTTATGGATTGATTTGACCATTCTTCCCTTCTTTTCCAAGACACCAACACCCAATTCTTTGCCTAAAGGTGAATTGTCAAAGGTGTTTACCATTGCATCGATAGGGTTACTTATGGTTCCTTTACTATAATCAGGGAAATCCAAGCCCATTCTTTCTTTTAATTCATTTTTATTAGTTAATTTTCCCCATGGAACTTTATTTA
The DNA here is from genome assembly GCF_000828575.1 of Methanothermobacter sp. CaT2. Lineage (GTDB taxonomy): Archaea > Methanobacteriota > Methanobacteria > Methanobacteriales > Methanothermobacteraceae > Methanothermobacter. Next base: position 411,801 of record NZ_AP011952.1, read on the forward strand.
GGTACCAGTTAACCACCGCAGAATTATAATACATATTATTCCATATTACTAGCCAGGTAAACGACTTATCCTTCTTGTATACTTCTCTTAAGTAGTTTCCAAGTCTGGTGCTAACCTTTTTCTTTTCATCAACCAGTTCAGCGTCGATAAGCCACCTTAATACAGCTGGGACCTGCTTAGGTCCCAAGTTATTGTCAGAAAGCCATTTATCACCTAAAACAAAAAAGTCGTTTAACCATTCTTGCCTAAGACCAAAAGTTGAATATTTATCTATCCCTGCAGTTTTTTTCTTCATTTTAATGCCTCCTAGGGAATCATAAACAGATGATGCAATTATACACCCGTTTTTAGAGAAATAAAGGCACTTATGACACTTCTTACAGAAGTTAGAGTTTACACTCACACTGTTAATTGTTCTTAAAGCAAAGTTAGGGCATTCCGACTGACATAATCCACAGTTAACACAGAATGTCGTTTTATAAAGAACTTTCCTGATCTTTGACTTAATTGTTGAATTTTCAATATTCCATGCTTCGATTACCTGCTTATCAGACTTTGAATTCTTAAGCCTAAAGTCGACTTTACTACCGTCAATCTTTATTTCGCCCAAAAACCCGTCTTTATTTTTTTTATAATTTCGATCTCCCAGTACCTTAGACCATTCAAGAAAACTTTCCCTGGGACTAGTAATAGTCCCTTTAATCTTATCATCGTCTTCAGAAATTATTATATTTGATTCCAGATCTAAACCGAGCCCTCCAGCCCTTTTTTTCCACTGCCCCTCAGCAATGAATTTTTTCACGTTTTTCTCAGTAACGCCCCTCATCTTAGCGTACTCTTCAATGAATGATATATAAGGCTCTAAAGACTCCTTTTCAAGGTTATAATTTATAAATTCCGTCCATACTGAAGAATATGGGCATAAAATGCATCCAACCCTACTTAGACCCCATCTATAAGCTTTGTTTAAGTTTAAACCTCTGTAAAAGAGATATAGGTAAACTTCAGTTATATTCCAATCAATGACAGGACGGGCATTTATAATAGCTGAATGTTTGGATTCTTCTTCAATTCGAGAATAACTGGACCTTTTGGAGCTTTCCTCAGATCTAACACCCTCAAAAACTATGACCTCTGAATATTCCTTTAGAACATCCTTTAGCAGATTTTTAAAGGGGGATGTTTTCAATGCATCGGTACACCATCTCTTAAACCTGCTGGGTAAGCCAGCATATCTAATCAGTTCCTCTGCAGACTTAGGCGGTTTTGCTGATTTGAATTTGATTTTAGGATATTTTTCAAGATATTCTTTTTTAGTTCTTTCCACGTTTTCATAAGTAAATTTATTTTCAAGGGTGGTGTCAGAGAAGATAACGATTAAATCATCAGGTGGAATTACACGAGTTACAAGATCAAGGATGACTTGAGAGTCTTTCCCTCCACTATATGAAACCGTGAAAACAGAATTATTTTTATATATATTGTAGATGCCTTGAATGAAATCCATTGCTTCATTTTCCAGGACAAAAAGTTTGTCCTTATTCTTTTTTATCAATTCATTAACGTTTATGGGCTCTATTTCTAGTCTCCTGTCATCCTTAAATTCTATTTCAGGTTTTTCAAAGAAATTCCCACCTTTAGTTTTGGCAATGAGTTCCCCTTTGTAATAATAGTTACGTCCAATTGCCCAAACAAGCGGTTCTTCAGATTTTGGGTAATCCCAGTGTTCATCTAAACCTAGAAGATCAAGCTCCTCAAAGAAAACTGGCCTAGGAGGATTCACACCAAACTGATTTTCAGTTAAAATTACAAAATTTTCACTCTTATCCCATTTTAAGTTATATATTTTACACACCCCTTCCATATAAACAGTATTAATAATTTTAAATTAACATTATTAGTAAATTAAAATGTTATATAGTATAATGTTATTTTTCTCAATTAAAAGTATTTCTCTTTAATAAAATTAAAAACGGATATCTATGAGAAGATAGAGAAATATTTTATTTGGATAGGAATAAGCTATAGCTAGTAAATATCTTAGAGTACTCATCGAAGCCCACATGGTCACAGAAGATAGGGGCATCCATTCATCCCTGAGGCCAAATGTGGAGTACCTGTCAATTCCTTTTTTAGATGATTCCATTGACTGAATATCTTGTTCAGGTTCCTAATAAATCTACACAACCAGTATCCTCCAATGAGATCATACTCCAGTAGCCACGTGCACGTAAATAAATTATAATAAATACGTGAATAAATTATAATAAATATAATCTTCATACTTGATGATTGAAACTATAACTTGGATATAAAAAGAAAAATAACTCCTTAACCAATTAAAGAAAAACGGAGATAAACTCGGAAAAGAGTATCCGCATCTGAGATTTATCATAAACGCTCTAAATACGGATTAAAATATTATAAGTGAATTAAATGGTCTTTGAAACAGAAATAGAGGGTTTTATAACGGTCATCCAAAGAGAAAGGTTTGTTGAATAGAGAAAAATCTTTAAAGAAATGAATTTATATTTGGAAGTGCTGTTCCACTCTCCCTTCCAATGAGAATAAAAACTAAAAGATTAACTGAACATGGCGGCTACACTCCAGATATGGATGAACTTGAGAACTTCTAACGATGAAATTCCATAACCTCCGAATAATAGAAAACAAGGATGAAATCCTTTCATGTCAGAAAAATCTATTTAATATACTGGTTGGGAGAGCCACTGAAGAAATATCTGGAAAGGTTTTTGCTGGTCGTCCCATTGAAGGCACCATGTACTGGATCTCAGATCTTGGGATATGGTACATGTATAGATTTGTTGAAGGGAGCTACCACTGGAATGCTTTTGGAACAGAAAAACCATCGACTGATAGACCCAATGCAGTCTGGAGTGTAATAAATTCGCCAGTAGAAGGCATTAATAAGAGGACGGGAGGCTCCTTTGCACGTGACCCCTATGGGAACCATTACCTCATCCACAGAGGTAAAATAGGAGGGCACTACAGCAAAAGGATATTTGAGAAGAACTACCGCGGTGAATGGACATCTGTTGTTGCTGGTGATCAGGTAGAAAAGGTTGTGGTCATAGGAAAAATTGATGAAACTATTCCCGAGAAAATAAGAGACTTTGTATACGAGGTCCAGAGAATAAAGGGCATGAAAGCCGATTTTGATCTTGAAGAAAATTCTAAGAAAGAAACAGACCTCTCCCAGCATCTAGACAAAGAAACAGAAGCAGACATCTACCAGCACCTTGAAAGAGGAAAGGGGACAGACTTTTACCAGTATCTGCAGCTCCGTGGTTATTATTTCAGCCCTGAAATCGTTGAGAACTTCCTCCTATCACTCAGGGTCAAACCCTTTGTGATACTGACCGGTAACTCCGGTACAGGTAAGACAAAGCTAGCACAGCTCTACGGCCAGTACATCTCCACAGATAAAAGAAGGTACCTCGTTGTACCTGTGGGTGCCAACTGGACCGAGACGAGGCACATCTTCGGCTACCTCAACATCATGACAGGAAAATACCAGAGCACCCCGGCCCTGGACTTCATCATGACGGCACGTGAGGACCCTGATAACCCTTACATCCTTATACTCGATGAGATGAACCTGTCACACGTCGAACGCTACTTCTCTGATTTCCTCTCAGCCATCGAGAGCGGTGAACCCGTCCCCCTCCATGATGACCCTGAACGCGATGTTCCATCCAAGATATCCAAGATAAATATACCTGAGAACCTTAAGGTTGTTGGCACCGTCAATGTGGATGAGACCACCTACATGTTCTCACCAAAGGTACTTGACCGGGCAAACACCATAGAATTCGAGACCCTGAAACCCGGGAAATATCTTGAAGGCAACCCCCATGAACAGGGACCCACAGGGGATGTGGAATTCCTTGAAAACATCATGGAATACACCCCGGAACAGCTGGAGGTGCTTAAGGATGAACTCCCCATATGGAATAAACTTGTGGAGGAACTTGATTTCTTCCATGAAACCCTCAGGGCCCCGGGATTCGACTTCGGATTCAGGGTGACACTGGAGATCCTCAGATTCATGCATGCAGCCTGGATCTACGAGAAAAAACCCGGAAGATGGGAAAACTGGGAGCGTTATATGGACGCCCAGATCAAACAGAAGATCCTCCCCAAGATCCACGGCCCCGAAAGGCTCCTCAGGGATACCCTGGAGGAACTCAGGAAACACTGCAGGGACCGGTTCCCTGAATCAGAGAAGAAGCTCGAGGAGATGCAGAACACACTGAAAACCCAGCGCTACGCATCATTCATCAGGTAGTGATCACCGATGGACCAGGAGATAATCATAGAGTTCCAGGCAGGGACCCTCAGAATAAATGGCGGTACAGCCAGCAGGGAGGTGCCCCCAAGGAAAGTTGAGGTCAGCGGATACCCTGTGAGGCTCATAAATGTCCCCCTGGTTGACAGGCCCGGCCTGAATCCCATTGAACACTGCCCATACTATGATAACCTCAGTGAGATAATGCTCCTCGAGGAAACCGAATACCAGGTGCTCTTTGAACCCAGAGAATCCCTGAAGGATGTGGAGGTCATCCCCCATACAGATGAACTCTTCACGAGGATCCGATTCAAGCTCGGGGACAGCCTGGCCGGGATACTCAACTTCAGAAGCTACGCAGGTAAATCCTTCATCGGCATTGAAACACCCTATGGACGTGAAGAGATACCCGTCGAGGTGAGGTCAAAGAAGATAAACTACCATGAACAGTACCCTGCAATGCTGGCAGATCTATCAGATGAGATATCCTCCCTCATCCTCGAGGCCGACTCATCCATATTCCAGACATTCACCCCCTCAGGTGAGGATGATAAGACACTCTACGAGGATTTCCTTTTACTCGAGTACCTCTTCAGGCCCGAGAACCTCCCTGCTGCAGCTGAACACATAAACCACAGTTTCTATTCTGGCCTCGAACGTGAGGTCGAGGTGGTACCCGCAGGCCTGGCCTCAGTGGTGGACCCCGATGGGATGGTGGGGGTCCTTTCGGAACCGGCCAGCTTTGAGGGTGATGGGACCCTCAGGGTCCTCCCACAGCTGAACCTCCGGGAGACGCCTGACACTCCAGAGAACCGCTTCTACAAGTACTTCCTGGAATCAGTGGAGGAAAAGATACTCTCACTCCATGAATCAGCCCCTGATGGTTACATCAGGGACTCCCTGGAGGGTTTCCTTGATGAGGTGAACTTGCTCCTCTCTGCAGGGTGGCTGAGGGATGTGGGTGACATGCGGGTCCTTCCCCTGAACTCACAGGTCCTCCAGAAGCGGGAGGGCTACAGGGACGTGCTCAGGTACTTCTTCATCCTTGACCTTGCACTCAGGTTCACCTGGGATGAGCTGCAGGACAGTATAAGGGGCTTTGAGAGGAGGCTCAGTGAACTCTATGAGTACTGGTGCTACTTCAGGATACTCAGGATCCTGGAGGACATAACCGGGCAGAGGGTTGATCCCGGTAAGATATTCGTCAGGGACGGGTGGAAGGTGAGGCTGAAGACCGGGAACTCCATACTCAGGTTCAGGATGGATGACACCCAGATAGCCCTCTCCTACAATGGAAGCTTCGGAAGGAACACCCGCTGCAGGTCCTATTCACTCCCCTTCAGGCCCGACTACTCCATACTGGTGGATGTGGGTGAGTGCACCTACTTCATACACCTGGATGCAAAGTACCGGTCCACTGTAAGGCCCCATGACCTCTATGAGAACATCGAGGTGAGGGACGCTGAGGAGGAACTTGACAGGAAGTTCAGGGATGGTGATGTTTACAAGATGCACACCTACAAGGATGCGATACTCCACAGTGTGGGTGCCTACATACTCTACCCTGGCGATAGGGATATTGTATTTGCAGAGGGATCCGGTGACGTGCCATCTGTGGGGGCCTTCCCACTGAGGCCCGGTGAGTCCGCCGGGGATGAGAGGAAGCTGCGTGATTTCATTGAAAGGGCTATCCTGAATATAATCGAAGAAAAATAGCTCTTAGAAATCATATTATTTATTTTGGTGTGTTTAAGTACCGTGAGATAGCTTAATCCTCGACATTAATTAGTTTTGAGTTCTTTAGTGATACACCTGTAGACTCTAGGAAGTAATTCCCCAATAAGCTCTCTTTTTAGACCCAGTATTTCCAAGAATTTCGTGTCAAGTTTGACCCTTTCTTCACATTCCTTCTCAAACTGGTCAATGAGTGATGGGAATTCATATTGTTTGAGTTCATCATACAATTCGAGTAACTGTAGTATTTGTTCTTCTGTCAAGAGCTCTGTGTTTACTACATCAAAGAGAATGAGATCTGATTCCATTATGTCTGTATAGGCTTCTGTCGTTTGTTCTCTTAATAGGAGGAGATTAATTATTCCAAGCACCGAATTTAAGCAGAGTGTGTTTATCTTGGCATCAGTCCCCTCCATGAGTATATATTTGAATGTATGGGGTGCTACGAATTTTTTATCAGAATAGAATGCAAATAGGGATGTATTTTTAGAGTTTGGTCTAAATCTTCGTGCTGTGACCATGTTTGTCCATTTATTCTTCATTTTATCTTTTATGATCTTATAAGTGAATCTATCTTTTTTCTTAAATTTTGAGAGTTTCAGAACGTTTCTCCATCCTTCAAATTCTTTACTAATTATATAATCCATGGTCTCCGTAATGTCAAATCTGTTAATATCTGTTATGGTTCTTAATGCTGGTCTTAAATCATCTTTTTTTGTTTTAAAGACTTTTTCAGGCCAATTCTTGATATAAAAATATGTAAAGTCTTTTTTATCATCTTTTAGTACTAGAAATGCATGTTTTAATCTATTATTGCCGAATTTATTGGTTATAAATGCCATTTGAGAGATGCCAGCAGGTGATGCATGAAAACCCTCTTTAATTTCAGTTCTTTTTAATTTTCTCAGTATATGACCGATTTTCTTCTTAATTATTGATTGAAATTCCCCGAGAACATTACCTGATAACGTGTTTGAAAGTCCAAATAGAGGCATTAGATTATCATTGTTATCTTTAATGAGTTTATAGTCATAATCAATGACATCCAGATCTTTTCCAGCCGTGAAGGTCTCACCTTTTATATATTTAACTATATTTTCAGCATCCCGGAACGTTAGTTCATGTAGGTTCTCATTTAAGATTACAAAGCGAACCTTATCCCAATCATGTGGTTCTTTCTTCCTCGCGATCAATAATATGTCCCTAAAACGTGCATTCTCTGAGAATGCAACGTTTTTTCCTGCTTTGATTATGTATTCTATCGTATAATTCTTGATGAGATGTTCTCTTATTTTTTCCGTTGCTTTACCCCTGAAAATGTTTATGGGGATCACAAAACCTATATACCCTCCGTTTTTAACCAAGTATTCACATAGTGCAAAGAAATATCCCCAGAGGTTAACCTGTGAACCGCAGATTTCTGTCAGGGTATTGTAGGATCTTAGAACACTTAAGTAGGAATCAGGCATTTTCTCTCTATCAGAGAAAGGAGGGTTTGCTATGCAAGCATCGAATGATCTTCTCTTTATTTTAAATTGAGCGTATTTTTTTCCGTCTGCTGTAACTGCACCGCTGGAATAAGATGTGCTGTATTTGTATAAGCTTACTTGACGGGGATTAAATGAATTAAAAGTGCTTTGCACTTCTTTGGTAAAACTGGATATCTTACATGTCTCCTTTTTATATAATTTTTTTGAGAGGCTGAGTGAATCCATTATCCCAACCCTTAATTTTTCTGTTGTTGTCTTGATGGATTGAGATGAAAGATTAACAGCTGTCAAATGTGCTGCGAAGGGCATCAGATCCAGACCAGTTATGTCTTTTTCAACAAATTTTCTGTGGACCTTCTGGCTATGACAACCTTTTTTCTTTTCTTTAACTTTATATGAGGCTACTAAAAGTGTGCCTGAACCACATGCAGGATCTATTACCTTGTCATACCATCTTTGTATTGATAGCCCCGCTAAGATGTCTGCTGCGATTGGATTGGTGTAAAACGCTGCCAAAATTCTTCTTGTTTCAGGGGGTAATAAGTCATGAAATAATCTGCCCATTAAGTCGTGTTTTTACCTTTTCGGGTCTTGCCAGCTTGAGTATATGGATGATCTTATTGAGTGATTCTCTTATTTCATCATTTTCAGGTAAAATTGATAGAAGGTCTATCTGGTAAATAACCTTAAAATTTATGTCTGTGATAATGTCAAAGTGGGCTATTAATTCACTTAAAGAATTTATATGTTCAAGCTCTGGAACTTTCCCCGATTTCTTTGAGTATATATGATAAAATAGGATCTGATTAGTGATTATGTAACTTATCAAGTCAATGGCTACATTCTCAACCTCACTCTCGTCTCTTAATTCTGAGAGAGCCATGAACAAATCAAACCTTCCTGTGATGAGATTCACCAGTTTTTCAATATCTTGTTCTGATATCTTCCTTAATGTCACTTTTATCTCATTTATAGCCTCTGAAATTACTTTTATTACATTTCTTAGGGAGATCTCCCCTCTTGATTTTTTTTCTATTCTTGAAGCCAATTCATCGAAGAGTTTGTAGACAGGAGTTTTGCAGATCTCATTCATGTATTCCGTGAAAACTGCTACATTTACTTCTGCAGTTAAAACAGTTTCGTCGAGCTCTTCAGGATCGCAGGATCTTATTTCAGGAGGATAATTAATGACCATTATCTGATTTGTTTCATAGATCCGAGAGTACCTCATCGCCTGTGACAATCCTTCTAATAACTTCTTTTGTGGATTACCCACCTTCACTTCAATTAGAAAGGACTCAGAACCTTTCTTCACCAGTATGTCAACTTGTTTATCGCCTGATCTAATTTCTGTTATAGATGCAAATCCTTTTTGTTCAAGACCTTTTTTTAAAGCGGGATAAAGACTCCTTTCAGTAATTTCAAGTTCACTCACCACCACCACCTATCTATCATATGTAGATAAGTATATACAAATTTTTCAGCTCGGCTGACCTAACTCACAAATGTAAGGGCCCAAAAAGTAGTCTTATCAATTGCTGAACATGGGGGTATAACTAACGGAAGATAAAATCCGTATGAAGTTTTACCAACATATACCTCAAGGATGAAAAGGGCAAATATCTCTTAAAACTCCGCTAATACTCAAAAAAGAATTTACGCGAGAAGGTCAGCGACCCTCTCAGAACTTCTCTTCATCTCTATCCTTATCATACCCAGGTTCACATCAACATCCGTTATGACAACGAGGATCCCCTCCCCTGCATCTATCATGAGGGTCTTACCACGTTTACCCTCAATCATGACCTGCTCCAGGGGTTCATGTTTTATCTCCTCGGCTGACCTCTCGGCTGTACCGAAGACTGCTGATGCCATTGCAGCCACGAGTTCGGCGTCGATGTCACCGGGGACTTCACTCTCTATTATGAGACCATCCTTACCCACAACAAGGGATCCATTAACACCGTTGATCCTTCCAAGGTCCTTCAGTATCCTCCCTATCAACCTGAAACCCCCTATTCAAACATCTTCCTCATGCATCTCCTTATGGTACCCTCAGCTGCACGGTCCCCCATGACGGTCTTCAGTTCACCTGTGAGGGCCTGTGCAGCCACAAGGTCTGTGTGTTTAACGTCGGCGCCCTCAATCCACTTCATGACGTCATCGTTGAGGTCTGAGAGCTTCTGAAGGGCTGCGTCGAGTTCCTCCTGTTCATCCAGGAGGTGCATTGACCCTGCACTCTTTACGAGGAGCTCAGGGTTGATGGCTGCTGCCATCCCGTCAACGCCTGATGTCTCAACCAGGGATGCCATTGTCTGGAGTGTCATGAGTATCTGCTTCTCAACCATCTCCTCAGGGGCCTTTATGATCTGTGTACCCACGTAGTAGTAATCCAGGACACCTGAGAGTGCCACGGCTGTGACCAGTGAGCCCATATCGGCCACCGCTGAGGTAACGTCTGCGGGTACGATGTAGGCCTTCTTTCCTGTGCTCTCTGCGAGTTCAGCGCATCTCGCTATCTGTTCATCGGTTGCAATGTCCAGTTCTGCTGTGGGTCTCCCTCCGATGACGTAGTGTCCATGCTGGGGTGTCCCTGGCACGGCTGCCGGGTGCATGGATGATATCCCGATGTCGGTCCTCTCCAGTTTGAGTTCCTTCTCGAGGACGTAGTAGAGGACCACAGGGGATACTGTGCATGTGTTGGCTATGACTGAGCCCTCAGGGAGTTCAGGCAGTATATCCCTGGCTATACTGAAGGTCCCCTTACCGAAGGGTGTGAAGAGTACCGCTATTTCAGCTTCACTGGCGGCCTCCTTATCATTATCTGTTACCGTTACACCGGCTTCCTCGACCATGCTCCACTGTTCATCGTCGAGGACCTCCCTTGAAGGCTCCGCCAGTACAACGTCATGTCCGGCCATAGCAAACTCCATGGCCATCCTGCTTCCACCGTAGGGTGCCTCCCCTCCGTACTTCTCGGGGAGGTTCAGTTCATCGGTATATAACTTCTGATTACCAGCACCGTAGACTGTCACCTTCATTGTTATCACTCTTTTCGATTGGAAATCTACAGAAGAAAAGTTTAGTTCTGGAAGCTCACCCTATTAAAGTTTTTTCCTGATCAGGGACCCTGAGGACCCTGTTATTAATTTCAGGACCTTATGAATGCGTTTATTACCTGAAAGGATTTCAGCCCCAGATGATGTGGTTATAAATAATCATTTGAACAGATAGAAGACTGGTTGATGTTACAGCGATGGGGGTTTGCTGTGAAAGATCTTCAGTCACGGATCAGAATATTACTTGAGGTCCTGTTACTTGTTCTGATGGGCCTTGATGGCTTTGCACTCTTCATCAGCGTATTCCTGCCACTGCAGCCCGGGACCCTCCAGGCCGTGGTCCTCCTTGACCTTGCGGTGAGTCTCATCGTCTCCGCTGCATACCTGATACAGCCAGGTTTACGTGAGAGCTGGAGGATCCCCCTGGTTGCCATACCCTTCTATTTCATCGGCGTTAAAATCCTTGGTGCGCCCCAGCACTCCCCTCTTCTTGCAGCCCTCAACCTTATAAAGGTTGCCGGTCTCCTGATGGCCGTCAGGGACCTTGCAGGTTCCGTCGGAGAGTTCATGAGGAGGAGCCGGCTGGGTTATGGGGTTGGGCTCTTCGTATCCGTGATATTCGTGTTCACCATACTCTTTTACATCGTCGAAAGCCCTGTCAACCCCCTGGTGGTGACCTATGAGGACTCACTCTGGTATGTGCTGCAGACCATAACCACCGTGGGCTACGGGGACATAGTACCTGTAACCTCCCTGGGCAGGTTCACGGGTATGGTCATAATGTTCAGTGCCATCGCATCCACGAGCCTCATAACAGCCTCAGCCACGTCCACGCTCCTTGAGACCCTCCGTGGGGAGCAGGAGAGGATAGAGTCAAGGAGGAGGGATGAGTTCAGGGAGATTAAAGCCAGAATCAGTGGACTGGAGGAGAGGCTTGACCGGATTGAGGAGATGCTGGGGGAGCTCAGGAGAGGGCCCTGATACTATTCTGTGGCTGTGCCGGTTGCGGTCACAGCTATGATGTCGCTGCCGATGACCGTGACCTTCAGCTGGATATCCACAGCACCCCTGCCACCCATAGCCTCTGCATTGGAGAGCATCCTCTCAACTGCAAGTTTCCTGAGTTCATCGAGGTCCTGTGGATCCCCAACAGCCTCCCCCACAGCTATACCTATACCTGCACCGCCGGCCTCATATCCCAGGGGTACGGTACCATCTCCTCCTGTTAATCTGTCCCCCATACCCTTACCCAGGAGTCCCAGGGCGTACATGATGGCAGCTGCAAGGATGAAGTTCACTGTGGTGGGGAATGCTGCCTGGAATGCCAGGAGGAGGCCCCCGACCGTGAAGACATTCCACTGGATGGGTTCTGCAGGGAATAACCAGCCATATATGTTCACAGAGAGGAATACCAGTATGGCGCTCACAGCACCGGTGCTGGCCCCATATTTTCTTCCTGCGATGTAGGACTCCACGAAGCCCGCCAGGAGGGGTGATATTATGTACATTATGTTGAAGCCGAATATGACAAGCTGGAACTTAACAGAGACCACCGCAGAGGCCAGGCCCGCTGCGAGGCCGGCTGCCACAGCCAGGACGGCCCACCTGTACCTTCTCAACTCAGACCCCCTCAGTCATCATCTTCAAGGGATACCGCTGTACCTGTGGCTGATACGAGTATGGTGTTCCCCATGGTCCCTCCCAGGTTGTGGTAGTCCAGGCGCACCCCTATGATGGCTTCAGCACCCAGTCTCTCTGCAGCCTCTGCCATTGAGGACAGTGCAAGCTTCCTTGCCCTTGCAAGCTCCCTCTCATAGGCCGATGTCCTGCCACCCACAACATCCCTGACACCCGAGAAGATGTCCTTGTATATGTTGGCGCCTATGAGGGCATCGCCTGTGACTATGCCATGGTACCTCGATATCCTCTTACCCTCAATCATCTGTGAAGTCAGCATCAGCATCCTGAAGTCCTCCCATTTTATTATGTTTCACCGGATTCATATATGCTGGTGGAGGTCCCTGACCCGGTTTTCTGGATGAAGAAAAAAATAAATGTTAAAGGTTACAGAGAATAATCCAAGGGGGAATATATGTGAGAGAATTTATAGTTGTGGGGGTTCTGCTTCTGGCCGTTCTGGTTTCAGGCTGCACAACAACCACCGAGACAGGTAACACATTGATGGTGTTACGAAACAGGAACGTGCAACATGGCTCGAGAAGAACGGCAAGATCTACGTCATCCTCTGTGGAACATCACCTGAGAAGTTTGATGCAGAAAACAGGAACTTCGACCTCATAACATACTCATTCCAGGTGAAATGAGACACAGATTGAAGGATTCATAAAATGATCCCTGAAAACTCAGCACAGAACTGCAAGCCAGATGAGTCACAGGAGAAATGAAACACAGGGTACTCCTCATCTTAATTTTTTCAGTCGCCGTTTCAGGATGCCTCGGCGACGGCTACAGGGTCTTTGAGAACCATGAAATCATCTTCCACTACCCTGCATCCTGGCGTCAGGTCTCCTTCATACACCCGCCAGTAGATGTGGATACCTACTACGAATATGCTGTGACGGTTACAGACCCCGAAAGGGGCCCTGAGACAGCAGCGACAGTCGAGAAGCTGAAGCTGAACCGCAGTTATCCCGCTCCTGAGGGTGTGCTTGATAAAAGGAACATCAGCCTGAGGGGTTACCCTGGAGTTGAGTTCAGCTACCCTGAAAATGAGAGCATGGTGAGGGTTACCATTATAAGCACGCCACGCGGACGCTACGCCATAGTGTGCCGTGCAGGGAGGGATGACTTTGAGGGTGATCTGAAGAGCTTTGACCTCATAAAGTACTCCTTCAGGGTGAAGTCCTGATCAGGTTTACCGGATGTTGATCCCCTCTATCCAATTCTTATTTCCCCAAACCTTCTGAGGATATCTATTTCTTCTTCAGATATCTGAGGGTCTCCCCTGATTGTTACCGGTATCTCGCTGAGGGGTTTTGCCCTTGTCACATCATTTTTGAGTCTCTGATATACAGCGTTTATGGCCCACCCATAGTCCATGTTATCGGAATCTGTGACCCACAGGGTGTCGATGTCTGCGTTTCTCGCCCTTTTCGATTCCTCATCCCACATACTGATGAATAACCTGTCTTCCTGTCTCCATGAGTATTCCTCATCACCTATTATACCCACAACCTCCTCCACTCCATCCTCAAGGAACTTTGAGTGGCCGCAGACGCGGCAGACCACGAACTGGCCCTCCCGGGTGTGGATCTTCTTTGGCCTGAAGAAGTCCCTCCCACATATGAGTGTCCTGTAATTCTCCTTCAGGGCCCTCTGGGCCTTTTTTATCCTCTCAATGGCCCTCCTGGCAGCTATCCTGACCCCTTCCTCAGGGTCACTGAGGGCCTCCCTCAGCGCATCAAGGGCCACAGCATCCCCTGCCTCTCCAATGTAATCTGCGGCCCTGGCCCTCACCTCCGGATCAGATGAGTCCCTGAGGTATCCTGTGATCCCCTCAATGGCCTCCACATAGCCATCCATGTCCTCAGGGTCAAGAGCCCTGAATGCCCTTCTGAGGTCATCTTCCTCACCGGATCCTGCCTCCAGTTTTCCATGGAGGGAGGTGCAGATGGAGTGGAATATGCAGAGACTGCAGAGCTCGTTCTCCCTTGGAGGGAATTCCTCACGTCTTATCCTCTCAGCCACATCCTCAAGGAGCCCCTCCATGTCCTCTGTCGGTTCTATTTCATGCCATTCTGAATCCTCAAAGGTGTAGGCGAGGAAGCCGTCGAAGTCCAGGTTCAGTGCGTGCCTGTAGACTCCCAGCTGGAGTTCGATGTCCCTTGCATGTATACCCGACCCTGACATTGACTTGAAGTCCACCAGCTCCAGGCCGCCTTCAAGGTTCCTTATGATGAGGTCTGTCTGACCGGTTATCATGAAGCAGTCCCTCAGTATGCTGAAGGGCTTCTCTGCAGAGACTATCTCTGATGCACGGGACCTTATCTCATCAAGGTAGCGTTTTAGTTTTGATATGAAGGCTCTGAATCCATCAGGGGACATTTCGATGTCTCTGAGGGCATGTGATGCCAGTTCCTGAAGGTAATCATCTGTCACCGTCTCTCCACGCATCAGGCGCCTGTTTATCCTCCGGAGGCACTCGTGGACCGCCATACCGTAGAGCTGGTCCCTGGTTGATGGAACGTCGAAGCCGTACTCATAGAGCAGCATGTACCTGAAGGGGCATGTGAGGTAGGTGTTCAGCTCTGTGAAGCTGATCCTGAAGATCTCCCTGGTCTCAATGTCCTCCACCTGGCAGCTGTTCTTTATGATCTCTATCCTGGCATCCTCGGGGTCTATCCTCCCGAGCCTGTCACTGGTTATCCTTGAACTTTCAATGAGATCCTCTATGAACTCTGAGTAACCCAGCCGGCCCCTGTGGTTCCCGGTTGCTGAGATTATGAGCATGTCCTGGGCCCGGGTCATCCCCACATAGAAGAGGCGCCTCTCCTCCTTTTCCGTCTCTTCCTCCTCTTCCTCCTCTTCCTCCATCACATCACTCCTTATTGTGCTCCTCCGGAGTTCTTCAGGTAATTCGAGTTCACTCCTCCCCTGGACCTTCCTGGGTAATTTCCCATTGAACACCGAGCAGATTATGACCACCGGGAACTCAAGGCCCTTGGCCCTGTGCATTGTCATCATGTTGACAGAGTAGGGGTTCTCCAGGAGTATCTGGTCGTACTTCTTGACCCCGCGGGACATGGCCATCCTTATGAACTCCATTAGGCCCTCCACGCAGGGCTCTGAGGAGACGCGCTCGTAGTCCTTTATGAGTGAGCTGAACCTTGCCAGGTTGTAGAGTTTCTCCCTTGACTCATCATCACCCCTCTCAAGGAGCCTGTGGGGGTACTCTGTCAGTTCAAGGATCTCGTAGTACCTCTCAAGAACTCCGAGGTCGCTGTCTATGAGGCTGTTGAGGGCCACGAGTTTCCTGATGTCATCGGGGTCTGTGAATCCCGCCTCCCTGAATTCTCTGTACTCCCTGAGACCCCTTAATTCCTCCTCATCCATGTCCAGGATGAGGTTGACGCTGCCGGGGGTCAGGTCCATGAACTCGCCCTCAAGGTGTTCGTATTTCAGTTTTCTGATTATCTTCCTCCTCTCCCTCCGGGTGTGGTGGAGGAGGTGCATGATGTAGAGTATTTCCTCCCGGTCAAAGAAGCCTCCCTCACCGTATACATTGAAGGGTATGCCCTCCCTGCGTAGTTCATTCATTATCTCCACTGCATCGTGCTTCACGCTCCTGAAGAGGAGGGTCACGTAACCCTGGTGGGGGATGACACCATGGTCAACGAGGGCCCTTATTATCTCGACCACGTTGGAGGGTTCATCCTGGTGTGTGGGGTTGTCCAGGATGAATACCCTGTTCTCTGAGTCCCTCACGGGCCTTATGTCCTTGGGGTACTTCCTGTAACCATCCATGAACCGCTGGGTGACGTCAACTATGCTGGGGACCGATCTGAAGTTCTTCTCAAGCATGACGACCTCGGCACCGTACTTCTTCTCGAAGCCCAGGAAGTTCTCAGGGGTGGATCCCCTGAAACCGTAGATGCTCTGGTCCTCGTCTCCAACAGCGAACAGGTTACATTCCTCTCCCGCAAGGAGTTCAAGGAACCTCTCCTGTATGGGGTTGGTGTCCTGGTACTCGTCCACCATGAGGAACCTGTACCTTGACCTGAGGTCATCCAGGACCTTCCTGTCGTTTTCAAGGAGTCTGACGACCCTCCACTGCATCCCTGCGAAGTCAAGCAGCCCGGCCTCGTCCATGAGGTTGAGGTACCTCTGGTAGGCCTCTGCAACGGTCATCTCGAACTTCCTGGCCCCTGTCCTCCTGTGGTGTTCTATCAGGGTCTCGAGGTCGACCATGTTCTCCTGGCACTCGCTGAAGAAGGCCTGGATGCGGGGGAACCTCTCCCTCTGTACATTGCCGAGTCCCAGCTGTTCCCTGTGCTCGTATATGAACATGAGCTGGTTTTCCTCATCCAGGACATGAAAGTTTGAACCGAGGGGGTGATGGTCAGGGTACATCCGGAGTATGCGGTTGCAGAAGGAGTGTATTGTGGATATCTGCATCTCCTCTGCCCTTCCACCCACACGTCTGATTATTCTCTCCTTGAGTTCATCCGCGGCCTTCCTGGTGAAGGTTATCACGACGATGGATGATGGTTCAGCACCCCTCTCATCCATGAGGTGGGCGACCCTCTCCACTATGATCCTGGTCTTCCCTGCCCCGGGTCCTGCGACCACCAGGAGGGGTCCTGTGAAGTGTTCAACTGCTCTGCGCTGTTCATCTGTGAGCTGAATCTCCCCTGTCATGAATGGCACCCCATAAATGTTATTCTATCGTTTCCATCCACTTTTATAGTTTTTCCATTGAATTCTCCATGAGGTGTCCTCCACTGAAATTATTGAGAATAACTTAACATTAAGCTCAAAATTATTGTGAATAAGTGAATGGCTGATGGCTCCAACAAAAAACTTTATATTCAATAATTTTAATGTACATTATCATGTCATACTCAGACTATGAGGGGTGGGTATCGATAATTTTAGAGGTGATGTTATGAATGAGACCGTCGGGGAGTACCTGAATGGACTTGAGTTCCTGAAGCCCCAGGTTTCAGGGCCCATGGAGGTCATACCTGTCCGGGCTCCCGGGGGAAGTCTGAGCTATCTTACATTATCAGAGGCCATGGAAAGGGAGGTGCTCTGGATAGGGGAGGTTGATGAGTCGGGCTCGGTACCGCAGGTGCGTGCAGTGAACCGCTCCTCAGAACCCGTGCTCATAATCGATGGTGAGGAACTCGAGGGTGGCAAGCAGAACCGTGTGGTCAATGCAACAGTTCTATTACCTGAGGAATCCGGGACCATCATACCTGTGAGCTGTGTTGAACAGGCAAGGTGGTCCTACACCTCAAAGGAGTTCAGGGACCCGGGGAGGGTTGCTGCCCTGAATGTCCGCCTTACAAAGACGCGGACAGTTACAGAGAACCTGGAAGGGATGGCCGGACCCATCTTGGATTCAGGATCAGAGCAGGCACCTGAGGACAGAGCCGTGGAATTTTACCGTTCAAACCAGGGGATAGTATGGGATGAGGTGAACAGGCTCCACAGGAGGACAGGTACTGAATCAGGGACCTGGGCACTGGGGGACGCCTACATGAAGGAGGCAGATAAACTCAACAAATTCAAAAGACCATTCAAACCTGTGAAAGACCAGAAAGGTGTTCTCGTAGCTATAAACGGGACGATAGCTGGACTCGAATTTGTTTCAAGAACTGAGGCCTACAGGAGGCTCCATGACAGGATCATAGGAAGTTATGCCATTGAGGCCATGCTGCATGAGAGGGTCGGATATGGAGCCGTGGACCCGGGTAGCTTCATTGAGGAGATAATGGGTGCAGATGAGAAGAGCTACCCATCCCCCGGTTACGGTACAGACCACAGGTACACCTCAGATCACATTACCGGTTCAGCCCTCACACACTGGGGTGAGGTGGTGCACTCTGTTTTCTTCAGACTGGGGAATGATTGCAACAAGACAGGTTAGCGTGCTGTGATAAGAAACAACCACAAGCAGGTCCACCAATCACCCTTCAAACTCATCATATAAACTTTACCTTATAATAATTAAAGTTAATTTTAAATACTGCCTTCCTTAAAGTAAATTTGAATAAAATTAAAGGGAGGTGAAATTATCAGGAGATTAATGGCACTGGTTGCAGTGATACTCACAGTCTCACTCACAGGAGCTGTCAGTGCAGCTGAGGTGACAGGACATGTCAGGGAGATCTACAATGAAACATCAGGGACCTACACAACCCTGCAAGATGCGCTACCAGTCAGAAACGCCACTGTAACCATAATACATAACGGATCTATCCTCAATGAAACACAGACAGCGCCGGATGGCTCATACAGAATCAACTTCAACGACACATTCCCTGCGGTTGTCCAGATAAAGTATTCCAGCTACAGGACGGCCAGCTACACCATCAACGGCTCATGCACCATCAACCACACCTTCATGCCGGATATAGCCATAATAAGTTCAGTTCCAGAGAAGGGCCGCGTCCTCAGGTCAATGGAGAACCGCAGGATAATCTACCATGACATGTGGGATCCATCCTCAGCAGCAAACGACTGGATAATGGAGTACGTGAACTTCGCCTACCTGGACATGGCCATGCCCGGTACAGGATGGGGAGACTCATGGTACCCCTACCTTCTGAGGAGCCCTGCAAACCAGAGGAACATGATAGCAGCGGCCTTCGGTTACCCCACAGATACAGACAGCGACCCCTGGGGAGGCACGGGGCTGAACCTCCTTGGAGGGACACCCGGCAATGACACCCCCGATACCATCGAGAACACCTACATTGCAAGCTACTATGCCCTCGCATCAGGGACAGCTGCCAGGGAGAACCTTGAGAACATGGTGAAGTACATCCAGTACCTCATGGGTGAGACCCTCCTAAACCCCGTGGAGAACGGTCAGGGCCCTGTTATGGCAGCCCCGGACTGGGGACTCTACCACCCTGACCGTGGTGTTATGAGCGTCGCGGCAACCAGGGAGCAGATAAGGGCCTGGATAGAGGGCAACCCTGGACTCATCCCGCCCTATGACAGCCTAAGGTGGATAGATCAGAACTTCTCATCATGGGCAGAAAACCAGAGGGCCGATGTCTACAGAGACTTCGAGAACTGGTACACTGCAAACAAAAACATCACAGGACCCTTCATCGTTATTGTAAGCTACAACCCATCAAGCACAGTGGATGCCCTAATCAGGGAGGCCGAGAGTCAGGGAAGGGCAGCCTTCAACCTCTACCAGGGTGCAACCAGCCCGGCGGTGAGTTCACTCCTGGAGGAGCTCACACTGGGTGTTAACGGTAAGGGCCCCCTGAACCGTAACATAAGCGCCATCATATCCCTCTACTCATGGTCCCTGAACTACGCAAACCTGCCATCCGGTGGGGCCCTAAGCGAACTTGAGAGGATCAACCTGCCTGTCCTGAAGGCTGTGCAGCTCTACAGCAACTCAAGCCTCACAAACCCCATGGGTGCACAGTACGAGTGGACCTGGCAGGTCACAATACCCGGATTTGAGGGCGTATTCTCACCCATAGTTGTATCATACACCGATTCATCACAGAATGAGGTCGTGGTTCAGTCAGGGGTCCAGAAGATGGTCAAACTGGCGAATGCCTGGGCCCGGCTCAGGGAACTTGAAAACTCAGAGAAGAAAATTGCGGTGATACTCTACAGCTATCCCCCTGGTAAGGATGGATTCACAGCATCATACCTTGACGTCTTCAGGAGCCTCCACGACCTCCTTGTGAAGCTCAATGAAAGCGGCTACAGGGTTGATAGGATACCATCAACTGAGGAGCTCTACACCATCGTCTCAGAGTTCGGTAATAAGGGAACATGGGCCCAGCCACTCCTTGAAAGGTATGTTTCAGAGCACAGAAGGGAGCTGGAAGCCAGCGGTCAGCTGCTTGACATCCAGAGGTACCTTGAATGGTTCAACGCCCTCCCGGAGAAACTGCGCTCAGAGGTCCAGGCAAGGTGGGGCCAGGCACCGGGCAGCATAATGACTGTGAACGGATCCATCGTCATACCCGGCCTGATGCTGGGGAACATCTTCATAACTGTCCAGCCGGCCCGTGGCTGGGATGAGGTGACAGACTACCATAACCCATATCTGCCACCCCACCACCAGTACATAGCCTTCTACCGCTGGATCGATGAGGTCCTCGGCGCGGATGCCATGGTCCACCTTGGAACCCATGGAACCCTCGAATTCCTCCCGGGAAGAATGATAGGGCTCATGGAGGATGACTGGCCCTTCCAGCTCACCAGTCTGCCCAACATATACCCATACATAGTCTCAAACCCTGGTGAGGGTATGGTTGCAAAGGACCGTAGCGGTGCACTCATCATCGACCACATGACACCTGCAATGGTCCAGAGCGGCCTCTACGGTGAACTCATTGAGATCCACGACCTCATACACCAGTACGAGAACGCCCTTAAGGTCGGTAACAGCCAGATACTCCCTGCCCTGGAATCCCGGATAAAGACGGAGGCCTCAAAGATGGGCTTCAACATGACCGGTAACTTCACAGAGGCCCTTGAGAGGCTCCACCTCAGTCTACATGAGATAGAGTCAGACATAATACCCCTCGGGCTCCACAGCCTCGGGAGGGTGCTTGACGGTGATGAGCTCCTGGAGGAGGTTCTCACGATAGCCTCATCCCGGTCAGATCTCCTTGAAAATATCAGAAAACATCTTTATCCGGGTCTGCCAGCCTACAGTGAAATGTTGAAGGATCCGCTGCGCTACAGTGACGAGATAGCCTCAGTGAAGAACCTTGCACGTCTATGGATAGGCAGCATCATAAACGGAACGGTGCCCTCCGGGATAAATGCCACGGACCTTGAGTTCATCAGTGACACCATCATGAAGATACGTGGAAACACCGAATGGCAGAGCATCCTTGCAGCTCTCTCAGGTGGATTCATAAGACCTGGACTTGCAGGGGACCCTGCATGGTGTGACGTCCTCCCCACAGGTGCCAACTTTTACTCAACAAACCCCCGGAAGATGCCGACAAAGGCTGCATGGGATACCGCAGTGAAGATAGTTGATTCACTGCTTGCAGAGTACTACCAGAAGCACGGCAGCTTCCCTGAACTCATAGGTATGGTTATGTGGGGCACTGAACTCCTGAGGACCGACGGGATAGCCATCGCAGAGTTCCTATACCTCCTTGGAGTTAAACCCCAGTGGAACAGCAACGGTGACGTCAACCCGACACCGGTCCTAATGAACGCATCAGAACTCATGATAACAGTGAACGGCACTCAGATCCCAAGACCACGTATAGACGTCTTTGTAACAGCTGTTACAGGTAACCAGCTCTGGATAGACCTCATGAATAAGGCTGTTGAACTGGCAGCTTCAGCCAGTGACACCAAAAACTATGTGAAAGAACATTACAGTGAATGCGGATCCCTTGACCGTGTATTCGGTCTCAGGGGCCTCGTACTTGAGGGTACAGGCGTATCTGATATGACACCTGCAACCTCAAGGTGGAACACAAGCAGTGAACTCGCAGATGTCTACCTCTCAAGGGTATCCTATGCCTGGAGGTCAACCCCTGGAGGCGTTGATATACAGCAGAACCGGGCCACGTTCCAGTACCTGCTGGGTAAGGTCAAAGTGGTGACACAGAACCTCGACAGTACCTGGAGGCTGATGGACACAGACGACTACTATGACTGGTTCGGTGGTATGGTCCTTGCATCAAGGCACCTTGGAGGTAATCCGGATACAGCGCTTATCGATATAAGGAACAGGAACACGGTTACAGTGAGAACTGTGGCTGAGGAGATTGAACTTGAGGTCAGATCCCAGCTACTCAACCCGAAGTACATGGATTCGCTCCTCAATTCACCCAGCGGGTGGCTGGAATACGCTTCAAGGTACAAGAACGTCTTTGGAATTGCAGTTACAACCGGCAGTGTTAGCAATGAACTCTGGGATCAGCTCGCCAGGAACCTTCTCAGTGACCGCTTCAGGGCAACAGAGGGCTATAAGGCAACCGCAACACAGTCCATGATTGCATGGGTCCTTGAAGCTGCAAGGAGAAACATCTGGAGTGCTGACAGTTCCATGGTCAGGGACCTCGCAAACCGCTACATTGAACTCGCAGGACAGTACGGTGTTGTCTGCTGCCACCACACCTGCGCAAACATGGTCTTCAACAGCTGGGTGGTGAAGGTCTCATCCCTGGACCAGGCATCCCTCAAGAAGTTTGCAGCTGCAGTGGCTGCAGCCACAGGGAAGTCCATTGATGTACCTGACTCTGATGATTCACAGCCAGGCTCAGTGAATGGGGGTGGAGTCAGTGAGACAGGTAAACCTGATTCAGGTCCCGCCGGGACCACAGGCAGGACATCAAACCCATCAGATGCAGCTGCAGGGTCATCATCCAGTGCAGGTGAGGAGGGCGAAACCGGGAAGGCCTATGAGGTTTCAGCCTCAAACAGCAGCGGTTCAGCAGAGAGTCAGGTCCCGATCTATGCACTTCTCGGGGTTGTGACACTTGTCCTGCTGGTCGGATTCGGTTACTTCAGGGGTAAATAACCCCAAATTCTTTTTTTAATGTAATTCTAAACCTGATATTCCATTGTATTTGAAAATAATCAATACCGGACCCTGAAAATCCCTTCTTTGAGCACTGCTAGATGCACCCGAACTGTTTCCTGAGTTCCGTTAGAACACGCCTCAGGAGTTCACTTGTGAGGGACCACTCCCCTCCACTGAGCTCCACAAGGCCCCTCAACTCGATTTTCTCAAGTTCCTCAGCCTCCACATCCCTCTGAGGTATTGGGGCATCAGTTAGATCCTCAAGGATTCTTTTCTCACCCATACTCAGCTGTGATAGTTCAGCAATCCATGGAAATGCGATCTGCTGGAACTTGGCCCTGAAGTTCTCCTCCAGCAGCAGCGGGCCATATATGATCCCATCTGAGAGGACGTTCAGGAAGCTGTCAATGAAGAGGGGCAGTCCCTCAGTGAGTCCATGTATGTACTTCATGCCTGCGGCCGTGGCCCTGAATGTGGGTGCCTTCCTCTGGATGTAGTCCTCTGTTTCTCTCTCTGTGAGGGGTGGTACGCTGACGACTGCCACGCCCGGTATCTCCTCCTCAAGTTCCTGCAGGAAGCGCCTGCTGTACCTCATGGAGACGGCGCACCTCATGTCGTACATGTGATTCATCTTGAAGGCCTCCCTGAAGGCTGATACCTCCGGTGGCATGGAATCTATGAGTATATTCCAGTCAACTGTCCTTGCCATTACCATTATTCTCCTGAAGTCGGGTATCCCCTCATGGGCCTCCCTTATATCGGTGCACCTCATATCGATAAGGGTTGTTTTGCTGGGGTTTTCCTCGTGGAGTTTCCTAAAAATAGCTGTTTTTCCGGACCCCATCCTTCCTGTTACAATAACGAATCCAGGATCATTGAGGCCCTCTCTGATCCTTCTAAGTTCCTTTGCCCTTCCAATAAACACTTCAGTCCTGTTTAATGGAATTATGGGCATGATGACACTTATTCATGTTTTAGAGCACTGCAAGTTCACCTGCAGAGGTTATCTCAAGCTTTTCCCGGTCAATGAACCCCATGTCACGGAGTTCCCTTATGTGGTTGTAGGTCATGCCCCTGCTTATACCTATCTTGACTGCAAGGTTTTTAACGGATTTTTCGCCGGCTTTGAGCTCCTCAAGGACCTGTTTCTTTGTCTTGGATATGCCGAAGCTCAGTATCGGGAGGTCTATCAGTTCATTGTCCTCCTCGGTCACATAGACTATGCGCTGGACGTCATGGTTCCTTGCGTAGCAGCCAAAGAGTGCTCCGAGTGCCTGGGTCTTCCTGCCGCCGCTTATGTTAACAACCACGCGCCTTCCATGGGCCCTTTCCTCGTCTATGATCTCAACCATATCCCTTGCAATGCTCACAACATCGTAGAGGCTCGTCTCAAAGGTTGTTATCTCCACTAAGTTACCGAGTGTGTCCCTGAGCACCTGTTCCACCTGTTCCTTTTCCCGTGGAGCCTTGTCCTCCTTGAGTAGAACCACCTTTCGCGGTGAGAACTGTGTTATGCAGAACATCACGGGTTCAATGGAGTATATCGTGGATATCAGTGTGGTATCCATTATTATCACATCCCTCCAGTTTTCCTATCCCAAATTTTTGTTCACGGAAAACAATTCATTACAGTTAAAGGTATATTCTCTGATTATTCTATATATAATTTTCCTACCTTGATTTTACATTCATAAAAACCGCTTTCTTCTATTAAATATCGGAGCATTTTTCAGAAATAAATTTAAAATTACATGGAACCATCGTGTCTATCTTGAATTGTTTCATTCATTTCTGGAGATGCCGGGATTTTTAATGATCATGACATCACATCTGGGGATGGTATACTGAACTTAAGCGGGCTGGTATGTTAATCCTGATGAAAAAACTCCACAGTCAAGGATGGTATAATGAAGTTAACGAAGCTGATATCTTATCCATGAGGTAAATTTCTCTGCTGTGTAAATAAAATAATGTTCTGTCAATAAAAAATGTTAAAATTTAAATATAATGACTCACTAATTAAATTTTAGATCCATTGATACATTTTATACTGTGGTGTTAGGTATGAGATTTAAATATATATGTCACAGAAAACCAGAGCGAACATTTTCATTCAGGGGGCACTACTTTCCTGTGTGTTCAAGGTGTACCGGCATATACCTGGGGGCATTCACCTATTTCCTGTATGCATTCCTCATACCTGTGAAGTACACAGCAGCCACTGTGCTTCTGGCATTGCTTCTTGTGATCCCCACATTCATTGACGGATTCACCCAGCTGATGGGTTACAGAGAAAGCAACAATGTTCTGAGATTCTCAACTGGCCTGCCAGCAGGTATTGGACTGGCAGTGCTCACAAAGGTCCTCAAACATCTCATACTCCACCTCTGATACTCAATGGATCAAAAAGAGGAGGTATTTTAAATGAGCTGGTGGAAGGAACAGAGTTCAGCCACCAAGGCCGGCGTCCTCATAGGGGCACTGTGCCTTGGTATGATACTGGTAGTTGCGATAGCTGGAATGATGGCCCCGGATAATTCTCAGACCGGAGTAGAATCCGTAGATGAGAGTTCTGGGTCCACAGGAACTGAATCAGATATCGTGGTTGAGGACCTTCAGGTTGTCTCAGAGGGGTATGGAAGCTACTCTGTGAAGGGAAAGATCACTCCCAGCATTGACTTCTCCTACCTTGAAATGCACCTGAAGTGGTACGACTCAGAGGGGAACCTTCTCTATGATGACCCTCTGGCATGGAACATAAACAATGCCAAGGCAGGGCAGACAGTTAAGTTCAGTGCAGTTGACTTTATTGACACAGGGACCCCCTCCAAGGTTGAAGTTATGATCTTTGACTCACTGGCAGCGGATGATAGCTCAGCCATTTACAGGACAACAGTGAATGTTTAAGGGAGGTGAACGGGTATGGCGGACGCTCCAGAAACATCAAGGACACTGGAACTTGTCCTTGGAATAATAGGCGGGATTTTCGGTTTACTCGGAGGACTTTTTGCCATTATCTTTTCGGTATTTGGAACCGAACTCCTGTACCTGGGTATGAGTGCAATTCTGGCCTCAATTCTGGGTATCATAGGATCTGTGTATGTGAGGAATAACCCCCGCAGGGGTGGTGCTGTACTCATAATAAGTGCAGTATGGCTCCTCATAAGCATATCTGCCTTTGCGATTCCAGGTACAGTTTTCATTGGTATCGCAGGAGTCCTTGCCCTCATAAGGTAGGGCTCCACCAATTTTTTTATATGGAGGTATCGTGTTGAAAACTTGCTCGGAATGTGGATCAGAAAACAGGGATGGTGCAGCATTCTGTTCAAAATGTGGATCAGAGCTTCCCCATGAAGACGGGATTAAAGGATGGTGGAAAAGGCAGAACAGATCCTCAAAGTTTCTTATCATCACACCCTTTGCCATTCTGGTCCTGATTCTACTGTTAGGTGCATTTACAGAGCCGTCCGGTTACAGCGATGTTAATTATGATGATGCAACAGTCTATGATAACGATGCAGCTGACGTTTCAGGCGCATCCAGCACAAAAACATTTGGGGAAGCGGAATCTCGTTCAGCTATCCAGACACATGGGAAATCTACATACCGGATGAGAGTAGTGATGATAACGTTGTTTCCCTCAAGTCATATGAGCAGGGCATGGTTTCAATTCTTTCCGTATATAAGAGGCCAGCCACCGTGGACCTTGAGACCGAGCGCGATACGTGTCTTGGAGCCATCTATGAAAATGGGGATGATGTAACCTATGTTAAGAAGACCACTGTGGACGGTAACAGCGCCTACATCATAGGATCCTCATACTACTATCAGGGTGATGAAGGTGAACAGGAGTACGTGGTATTCATTGAAGGGGACTATGCCTATGATATCCTCTTCACAACCGATGACCTGTCACTTATACAGGATGACATAGATACCATAATATACAGTTTCAGGGTTGATTGAGGTGTCGGATAGGACCATACTGGTAATTGTGGCTGTCATGGTTATCCTCGCCGGGGCAGCGGTGGCACTGCAGCTCATGGACACCGGCAGCACTTCAGGTGCCGGTGAAGAGGCTATCATCAAAAAAACAGATGATGGATACTACCTCAACCTCCAGGCAGCCCTGGAGCTTGCAGAGATGGACCCTCGCAATGGAACCGTGAACTACAGGGGCTTCAACTTCACCGGACCACAGCGCCTCTACATCTTCTCAAGGGCCGTGGTAATGATAGGATTCAATGACACTGGCATGATACACGTCAGGGATTACGGGGGACCTGAGGACCCCTACGGCTACCTTGACACCGCCACCCTCACAGAGAGCGAGTACCTTGACATGGCAGAGCGCACCTACACATGGATGGAATCCCATGGCAGAAGCCCCAACCATGTGGGGATCTACGTGAAGGGCTCACCTGATATAACGCCAGAGCTTGCAGAGAAGATCTTCAGGGAGGTCCTCCTTGAATACATGAGGACAGGAATGCTCCCTGAAATCATAAGCGTCTGAAGAACCATTCCCTTATTTTTTTAACAGGGATACCCATAAATCCTGTTACTGACAGATCAGAGAGTATCTGAATAGGTGCGTCAGCAGAACCAGAGAGAATAACTGTGAACCCCACAGAATCACAGAGGGATGCGATAACTTGAGAAGGAAACTGATCTTAACGCTACTTGTCTTAACCCTGATTACTGCAACATACTACCTTATGGACCCCTTTGCGCCCTCTCAGGGCATCCATGAGTCTCCAGATGATGTCATCGGCTCGGATGAACTTGGAACCGTTGAAAGGCTGGGACCCTATGGTAACCATGATTCATCCATCAGGATAGCCATAATAACCGGCGTCCACCCCCTGGAGGCGAACGCCCACAGTGCCATGATACAGGCTGTGGAGGAGAACTCAGACAGCCTCAGGTACATGTACGTCATCTACCATGTGAATGTAACCCGGGCCCCATCAGACTATGAGAAGGGGAGGATGGCTGGCCAGATACTCGCAAGAAGGTACGTGGTCCCTGACATCTCGGCCGGAGACTACGACCTTGCCGTTGATGTGCACTCCAACAGGGGCAACTACGCCATGAGGAGGTTCGTATTCACACCACTTCCTGAGGATAGGAGCAGAAGGATAGCCCTGGAACTCTCATCGAGGATCAGCTGGCTATCCTACCACTTCCCGGAGTCGCAGACAAGCCCGGCCTATGTGACAGAACCCCTTATAAGGAACGGGACACCTGCAATCCTCTATGAAAACTTCATGTACCAGGACCAATCCAGGACACTTGAAAATGCCAGGGAATTCCTGATGACACTCGACTCACTTGACGTGTCCATGTTCAACTGAGAGAACAGCCACCACCGGATCAATCAGGAAGTCACCAGCGAAGGTCCCTTGAGAAAACCACCGCCAGATTAATATACGTGGTGGATGAAATATTATAGTCGATGATACACTACAGAATGGACCAGCCAGACAGGGTGAGGTGCAGTGTCTGCGGCGGCATCGCAGATGAGGTCGATGAGACCTACCCTGAAGAGGGGGACTTCATCCTGGTGATCTACAGGTGCCGTGACTGTGGCCATCTAGAGAAGCGCCAGTACGGTAAACCCGTGAAGATAATTGATTGAGGTGATCCAATGGTTGATGTGTGCGGTGTTAATGGATACGATGAGATCTCAGGAAAACTGAAGGACCTCCTGGGGCTTGAAAAATCCCCGGTGGCAATTAAACTCGTTCTGAGGGAGGATGACCTCCCTGAGGGTGTTGAAAAGATAGGAAAACCAGCAAGGCACTGTGAAATGGTCCAGATGGCTGCAGCTGGTGAGGTATTCTATGCCACCGCAGAGGCCCAGGCATGCAAGGGAGGTGCCGATGCCCTCGGAATCGATGAGGCCCCTGAGAAGGTCAAAACAGGAGAGTTCTACTATGACCTTGGACGTTTTGCAAGCTTTGCATCAGCCAAGAGGACCTTCGATAGGATACCATCCGTTGACCTCAGGTTCTATGCAGCAGTCTACGCTCCCCTCGAGAAGGCCACATTCGACCCTGACGTCATAGTGATAATCTGCAACCCTGCCCAGGCCATGAAGATCTCACAGGCCCTCGTATACACCCTCGGTGGCCGTGTGGAGGCAGACTTCTCAGGCATTCAGTCCCTCTGTGCAGATGCCGTTGCAGGGCCATACATGAGGAAGAGACCCAACATAACCATGGGATGCAGCGGATCAAGGCAGTACGCGGGTGTGCGGGACGATGAACTCATTGTCGGTCTTAACGGTGAAAACATAGGATGTGTCCTTAACGCCCTTGAGGCCATAAGCTAGACCATCATGGGGGTGAT
Source organism: Methanothermobacter sp. CaT2 (assembly GCF_000828575.1). GTDB lineage: Archaea > Methanobacteriota > Methanobacteria > Methanobacteriales > Methanothermobacteraceae > Methanothermobacter. Next base: position 440,967 of record NZ_AP011952.1, read on the forward strand.
AAAGTGGTTGAGACGAAGACCTTCAGGATCCTTGAGGATGTTGCCGACCTTGAGGAGAAGATAAAGAAGTATGAGGGTGAGGCAGACCAGGAACTTGTGATCAACTGGATCTACGACACCCTTGAGATCCTCAGGAACGTCGGTAAACTCCTCGAGGAGGTTGAGGACCGTCTGGATCTACTTGAAGAGGAGACCGAGGAAAAGAAATTCTAGGTCTCCACCTTTCTATTTTTTCTGGGGAATGAAGAATAACTCCAGTTTTTCCATAATACCGCTGTTCTGGTGAAGGATAACCCTAATTTCCATCAGCATTGGTCCTGAGAAAATGGTCTCTTATCCTCAGGTAGTCACTGTAATGGTTTATGTTCACAAGCTCAATGGGGCGAGAGGCCTCCACACCATAGAGCCTCACACCGTCCTCCAGCATCATCCAGAGGAGGGGGTTTATGTTGCCATCCCCAAGGGGCAGGTAATCCCTGAGGAGATCGGCACCTGCTGCAAGGGGCATGCCGATCCCCCGGGCATTATCAAGCCAGCCACTCTCACCCCTCGCAAGGATTGAAACCGTGGACCCATCAGCATGTTCAGCTATCCTCCTGAGGGTTGCAGGTGATACCGCAGGCTGGTCCCCTGCGGCACAGAGGATTATGTCCCCCCCTGCGGCCCTCACACCCCTCAGTAGTGACGCTGACAGGGGAACATCCACGGGGTCGTTTCTCACCACACGGACATCCATGCCTGAGAGGGCCTCCTCAACCTCCCCTGCCCTGTGGCCGGTCACGACTATGCACTCATCAACCCCCGCCGAGAGGACAGCCTTAACTGTGGCCTCTATGACGGTCACCCCATTGAGGGGGAGCAGGAGTTTGTGGACCGGTTCGAGGCCAAGTTCAGCCATATCCCGCATCATCCTGCTTCCCCTGCCGGCTGCAGCAACAACAGCTGAGATCACATTACCCACCTATGCCGGTTCAAGCCTGTATAGCCTGGCGTATATCCTTGTATTGGCACCTGAACCTGTTGTCCACATCTCTATGAGTACCGGGTATTTCCCTGTGTTCCTGACCCTTATACCTGTTGCCGGGTTGAAGCCGAAGAGTACCGCATGGAACTCCCAGGTCATACCCCGCGGGAGGGGCATGCCAGCCGAGGTCACGATGGCCCTCAGGGCCCTTGCAGGTGGGCATGAACCATGGGATGCATAACCTCCAGGGGCTTCAGGGTCCCTTGATGCTGTGAATCTCACGGTCTCCTTACCCGAGGCCTCACTGCCAGGCGGGATTATGGTCCCGTTCCATGCTGAGGCGAAGGCCCTCGCATTGAAGGCCCTCCTGTTATCATCGTACTGGGGGTAGGATCCAAGGTAACTCACTGCACTGGATACAAGGGACCTCCTGCTGTTATCGATGTAGACCATCACAGGTGAACCAGAGGGGTAGTTCTCCATGTACTCAAGCACGGTATCGCCAAAGAGTTTCTCTATCATCCCTGGAGGTACAGGGAGCCTTCCGTCGCTGAAGTTTGAGAGCTGGTAGTCCAGCGCAATCCTGTCGCCCTCATCGGCCCTCCTGTACCATCTCTTTATCCTCTCAATGGATCTGTACCGGTGGGGGACTGTGCTGTTGCTTATGCTCCCTGCCGGTACAAAACGGACCCTTTTTCCATTTTCAACTATCTCCACACCATCCTTCCTTTTAACCCCGTAGGTGTAGGGTGTCTTGTAGGCCCAGAGGAAGGTGGGGGGCTCCTCCACCACGAGCCTCTCCCCCTGCACCCTGAGGGACCCCGGACCGCTGACGGCGGACCTGCCACTTGCATCCACACCCTCTGTCATCTCGGATATGGGGACATGAACGGCTCCTGTCAGCACGGCCTGGAGGAGGTTTGATGGGTTGAAGTAGTTGAATTCGTCAAGGATGTAGTCAGGGTGCAGCATGATGGGCACGCTCCTCACCCTGGACTCGTCGATGACGTCCTGGCCCTCAAGTACTGTACTGCCCAGGGGCAGGGCCGCTATCTCCACAGGGTTCTGGGGTTCAACCGTTCCCTCAAGGTACCGGCCGCCAGCCGCTGCAGCTGCAACCAGAATTATTAAAATGATGACGTGTTTACCTGATAGACTCCTCAGCATACCTGTATCCCCCCTCTCCTATTATGAGCACCGTGTCATCAGGTCCTGCAAGTTCAAGGGCCTTCCTGACGGCCTCAGCTACCTGCTCCCTGCTGGCACCCAGGGTGCCTCCACCGGCCCTCATCCTGCTGGACCCTATGTGGACCGCTCTCTCTCCAAGGATGTCTGAGGCCCTCCTGGCGGCGTAGGATGCTGGTATGACCACATCCGCATCCTTGAGGATCGCTGCAATCTCCCTGTCCCCATCGATCCCGCTCTCAGATGCCACGGTGTTGACCACTATGAGTCTGCCCTTTCCCCTGAGGTCCTGCATCACTGCCCTGACACCTGCAGGGTTGTGGGCGTAGTCCAGGATTATCCTGGGCGACTCTGAGAGTTCCTGGAACCTCCCCGGGACGCCTTTGAATGATTCCAGACCCCGGACTATGTCATCAATTTCCAGTCCCATGGTCCATGCGGTTGCAGCTGCCGCCAAGGCGTTGTAGACATTGAATATCCCGGGGGTTGCAAGCCTTACCTCCCTCATCTCCTGACCGATTACGAGCTTGAAGCCCCCGGGGGATGCCTCGATGGCCATGACATCTGGCTGGGGTCTCAGGTACCCGCAGATGCACTGGTAGTCGCCGAGGTGCCCCATGGTTCTCCTGGTGTACCTGAGGGGCTTCCCGCACTTGGGGCACTCCCTGCCCTCAGGCACCACGCCACCGGATTCAGAGCTCTGTATGCCATAGAACACAACCCTCTCACGGGGGAGTCCGTCTGCAAGGGAGGCTACAATGGGGTCATCTGCATTCAGGACAAGGTCCTCTGCAACCTCCACCATTTCACCCTTGCATTCAATGTAGTCAGAGAATCTCCGCCCAGCTGAGAGGTGGTCCCTTGATATGTTTGTTATAACACCCACCGAGACACCTGAGAGCATCGCGGAGCTTCTTATCTCCCCCCTCCTGCCGAAGGTACCTATCTCAACGACGGCGACGTCACCCGGCAGCCTTGCCTGGAGGGCAGGTACAAGTTCAGTGTTTCCCTGGATGTTCAGGTGGTGCTCCGGGACCCTCATACCTGCAACCCGCATTATGGATTTGAGCATGCCAGTGGTTGTTGTTTTCCCGTTTGTCCCTGTAACACCCACCACCGGTTTATCCACAGGGCACATGTTGAGTACGTCCTCAACACCTATGACGTCGGCGTCAAGACCACCTATGAGGTCAAGGATCTTCCGGTTATTCTCAAGGGCAGGTGTTATGGCCACCGTCCTCGCCCTCCTGAGTATCTCAGGGTCATGTCCGCCTAGGTCGAGGTGTATGCCCTCCTCCCTCAGCACATCCACCAGGGGCGTGTCCTCCCGGAGATCCGAGACCACGACCCTGTGGCCCCGGGCCCTGAGGTTTCTTGCCATCAGGCTTCCGACGTTCCCCAGACCCCCAAGGACGACCACACAGTCCTCCATGGATTTCAGGGCCTCCTCGATGTCGGACCTTACATTTTCGTAGGCGTTGACAACCCCGGGGCCTATGTGAAGGATGGTGTCCCCTGGCTCCGCGATCTCAAGGGCCCTCCTTATGCTGTCGTATACGCTCTCAGTCTTTATGGTCCTCTCCTCGCCGGCGCCCCTCGCCACCTCATCGGCGGCCTCCATGTCTGTGACGCCTGTTGTCTCGTTCTTTGCACTTACGATGATGGTGTCGGCCCTCTCAGCCAGCACCCTCCCTATCCTTTCCTTGTCCCTCACCGTGAGGGTGTCAGGGTTGTCGAGGCTCACTATGAGTCTGCCCTGGAACTCCATGCCCTCGAAGAGTTTCTCCATGCTCTCGGGGTTATGGGCTGCGTCCATGTATACTCTGACACCGTCAACCTCGTCTATGAACTCGAATCTGCCCCTTATGCCCCTGAAGTCCTCGATACTCCTCTTAATGTCCTCCATGTCGAATCCGAGTATGAGTGCGACGGTTATGGCTGCGAGGGCATTTTCAATGTTGAATATGCCCGGGACCCTGAGGTTTATCCTCTCCCTCAGGGGCCCCACAGAGACGGCCCCATCATGTTCCCTGCAGTTGAGGGCTCCGCAGGTGCTGCAGATGGCTGTCTTTATCTCTGATACATTGAGGGTGAAGGTGGATCCTGCAAGTCCCCTCAGCTCTATATCGGAGGCCCTGACATGGATACTGGCTGAGCCAGTGAATCTCCTTCCCATGAATTCAACGGTCCTCCTCTCGCCCACACCATAGACCACCCTTTGCACTTCAAGGTCGTCCAGGAGGCTCGATATGACCGGGTCATCACCACATAGTGCCAGAACTCCGCCAGGAGCCATGAGGTCCTTTATTGAGAAGTTCCTCTCAATGTACTCATCGTAGTTACTGAATTCGTCCATGTGATCCGGTGTGAGGTTTGTCACAACCCCTGCTGAGAGTTCAAGGCCCTCAGCCATCCTTATCGTCCCGTGGGGGAGTTCAAACACTGCAAGATCCCTGTCGTCGATATCCCCATTTACCACAAGTTCCACGAGGCCCTCTATCACCAGTGAATCCTGGAGTGATGAGAATGATACTGTCCTGTAACGTGAGGAGAGGATGTGGTCTATCATGTTGGTTGTCGTGGTCTTCCCATCGGTTCCCGCAACTCCGACCATTGGGAGCCCTATGAGTTCGTTGAGGGTCCTCCCTATATCAGAGGTTGTTATGTGGACCAGGTCCCCTGCTTCCCTTACCATTTTACGTACCGGTGCGTCCTGGGGGATGTTGGGTGATATGAAAACAGCGTCAGCCCAGAGTATGTCCTCCATGCTGTGACCCCCGAACCTGAACATCACGCCCTCATCCTCCATCTCAGCTATCCTCTTCTGGGCCTTCAGGGGTAGTTCATGGAGTTCCCTGACGTCGTTCACAAGTACCCTGTTGTTCAGGTGGTTGAGCAATCTCGCTGCGGGTCTACCTGCGTTTCCAGCTCCAATCACAAGCACTTTCATGTTCCTGATCAATTAAATGCACCCATAAACGTTTTTATTAAACACGCGTTCCTTCCTGATTAATCTGTAAATAAGAGTCACCTGATGGCACCCGTCCTGACCGAGGTAGTGGGTGTACCTCTCTGATCATCCTGTGGAATATCTACCAGAGGCAGTCTACCCAAAGATTCTCACCCGGGAGGATATGTATCCACCCATAGACACTCTACCTATAAAGATATGTTCCCATCCTATATAGCTATCAGATCCCGGGTCAGGCATCTGGCTCAGTAATCCATGAGCTCCTGGAGAGTCAGAGGTGATCTAGAGACAGGATGCAAGACCCTCAAGTTCCTCCTGGACCCGGATTATCACATCCTGACCGTTACCGGCCACAAGTATCCTCCTGTACTCCCTGGAGAACTCCCTGACCATTTCAGGGATATCCCCCGGGTCATGGACAGTCAGGATCTCTGATGGAATCCTGAGGCTCTTAAGGTGCTCAAGGGCCATGTCAACTGTATCATCGAGGCCCGGGAAGAGTACCAGGATTTCGGGTGGAGACTCTGCGATTTCATCAAGAATCCCCAGGCGCCACTCCTCTGATCTTCGTGGTGTGCCAAGGAATATGACATCAAAATTAGATTCCCTGAGCAGTGCCCTCATGGCGTGGGGGTTATCGGTTTTACCTGCAACTACCAGTGCATCGTTTACACTGAAGGACCTTATACGGCCAGCCACCGGTCTGAATACTGAGAGGTGCCTGGAGATGACTTCTGAGGGTACCCCGAGGAATTCCAGTGCCTCTGCAGCGGCCCCAGCGTTGAGCCTGTTGAACTCCCCCTCCAGGACGAGTTCGCCCCTGTAGGGGGTGTACTCCATGACACTGCTGGCCCCTGATGTTAGTTCCTCCAGGTGGGGTTCATCTGCAGAGATCACCACAGCCCTGCCCTCCAGGAAGCTGGCCACTGATTCCCTGTAGTTCTCCATGGAGCCATGGAAGTTCAGGTGGTCCTCGCCGAGGTTTGTGATGACGGCCAGATCAATATCGAAGCACTCAGATGCGAATTCAAGGGTCATGTCGCAGACCTCAACCACGATGTAATCGAATTCCTCCTCAGCTGCCCTCAGGATTACCTCTGTGTATCCATCAAAGCCTCCCCCGGCGTTTCCACCGAGAAGGACCCTCCAGCCTGAACTCTCCAGTACATGTGCTATCATTGACGCCGTCGTGGTCTTCCCGTTGGTCCCTGTAACTGCAACGGTGACAGGGACCCTGTGCCCCCTGAGTACCCTGCAGAGAAGCCTGTCACTGAAGCTCTCCCAGAGCCCCGTGCCAAAGATCGAGGGGCTCAGCACCACAGCATCCGATGATGCTATCCTTTCGGTGTCATGGAAGCCCAGGTCAACGTCCACACCCTCGAGGTTCAGATCAATGTCTGCCCTTATATCACTGGCGTATACCCTGTGTCCCCTCCTCCTGAGGGATTCAACAGCCTTTAAACCCTCAGCTCCAAGTCCCAGAACCGCAACCTTCATTGATTCACCGTTAACTGCTCTTTAAGGATCATTTCTCATCCTTTTCATCAGATGCTCCCTGCTCCTCTTCATTTTCTTCATCATCGGAGATTCCGTACTCCTCCTTGAGCTGGGCTATTAGATCCTCATTCATGGATACCTCTGGTACCACAGCCTTTTCATCCTCGCTGGCTCCCCTTTTCCTTCCTATGGAAACAATCAGTACAACTATAACTGCAATGGCCGCTATAACGGCTGCAACGGTTATCAGAACATCAATGCCTATTGCTGGAGTCTCTGTGCCGGCGCCGGGTCCCATGGTCACACCTCAATTTTATATAAATAATCATACAATATATATCTTACATGATAATCAAGGATTTAAGGGGACAGGGTGGTGCTGAGTACATACTCCTTTTTGCGGCCATAATAGTGATAGCCGTTGCAGCTCTCTACATATACAGCTCCTACTTCAGGTTTTCAGGGAACGAGGCCGTTGATGTTAAACTCACCATAACAAATATCGGTCCATCCAAGAGCAAGTTCATCTATGAGGCCAACAACACCACCGGCGGCGGAAGCAGACACATAGTATCCGGGGATCCAGGTAACAGGTTCTTCCTTCTCCAGCCCGGTGCAAGCCGTACCTTCAACCTTGGAAGGATGAGTGGAGGTACGAGCTTCACCATAGAGGGAGGAGTCGGAGACCCCAAAGGCGGAACAGATGACCTCAAGGGTATAGGGCAGAGGGGCCGGTGGACGCTGAAAATAGGCAACCAGAGCTACTCATGGGTTATAAGCGGACCATATGATTACCGCAGGAACCCCACCGGTAGCGTGCTGATGTCATTCTCCATAAGCGGAGGTGGAGGTTCACCCTTCAAATTCACCAGCGACCAGGTCAAGGTGAGGGGAAACGTGTCAGGATGAGCACCTAAACTGAAAACCCATGGCTAAATGCCGCGGGGAATCAGGATGAAAACCTTCAAGGGGTGATGTGTTTGAGCAGATATGAGAAGGCGACCTTCGGGGCCGGATGCTTCTGGGGGGTCGAGGACGCCTTCAGAAAGGTTGATGGTGTTGTATCAACCCGTGTGGGATACATGGGGGGTCACCTTGAGAACCCCACATATGAGGATGTCTGCACCGGTCTTACAGGACACGCAGAGGTGGTTGAGGTAACCTTTGACCCTGATGTTGTGGGTTACAGCGACCTCCTTGATGTATTCTGGAGCATACATGACCCGACGACCCTCAACAGGCAGGGCCCGGATGTGGGAGAGCAGTACCGCTCGGTCATATTCTACCACAGCGATGAGCAGCGAAGGGCTGCCATTGAGTCAAGAAGGAGACTTGAGGAGTCTGGAAGGTTCAGAGACAGGATAGTTACAGCCATTGAACCAGCAGGGACCTTTTATGAGGCCGAGGAGTACCACCAGCAGTACCTTGAGAAGAACCCCCGGAGGAGATGCTACCTCATGAGACTACTCTCAACGAGGTGATCCAGTGAAGATCAATGATGATGCTTCAATCGTCCTCTGCGGTGAGGCAGGGCAGGGCATACAGACCGTCGAGGCCCTCCTCATAAGGGCCTTCAAGGCCACCGGCTACCACATATTCTCCTGCAAGGAGTACATGTCCCGTGTGCGTGGAGGGGAGAACTCCACACTGATAAGGGTATCATCCACACCGGTCCGGGCCTTCATAGAAAGGGTGGATGTGCTGTTTGCACTGAGCCCCGGTGCAGTGGAACACATGGATGGCCGTGTGAAGGATACACTGGTCATTGCAGATGAGGAGTTCCATGAGGAGGGCGCCATCAGCCTCCCGATAATGGGGGAGGCAGAGAAGCTGGGGGGCAGGATATTCGCCAATGTCGTTGCAGCGGGTGCAGCCGCAAACCTCTTCGGTGTCAGAGAGGAAACATTCGATGAAGCCGTGCGGTCCCTATTCGAACGCAAGGGCCCTGACATAGTAGAGGCCGACCTCAGGGCCGGGAGGAAGGGCTATGAACTGGGTGATGAACTCAGGGAGCACCTTGAGATCAGCATTGAACCCCAGCCATCGGTGAGGGAACACGTTGTCCTCAACGGGACAGAAGCCGTTGGCATAGGGTGCATCGCCGGGGGCTGCCGCTTCATGTCATCATACCCCATGACACCATCAACTCCACTCCAGGTATTCATATCAGAGAACGCCGCTGAATTCGACATGGTATTCGAGCAGGCAGAGGATGAGATTGCAGCCATCAACATGTGCCTGGGGGCCTCCTATGCGGGTGCACGGTCCCTTGTCGCAACCTCAGGTAGCGGATTTGCCCTCATGGAGGAGGCCGTTGGCCTTGCAGGTATGATAGAAACACCTGTGGTTATATACATAGGCCAGAGGCCGGGGCCGGCTGTTGGTCTTCCCACCAGGACAGCCCAGGAGGACCTGAACCTCGCCCTCTACGCAGGCCCCGGTGAGTTCCCAAGGGCAATTCTGGCTCCAGGGAAACTCGAGGATACCCCTGAAATCGCGGCCCATGCCTTCAACCTGGCAGACAGGTACCAGATACCTGTATTTCTGCTCTCAGACCAGTACCTGGCAGACCTCTACTACGACCTCCCCGCACCCCTGATCGGTGAGGAACCCTGTTACCATATCACCCGGACATGGGAGGGGTACAGGAGATTCGAGTTCACAGCTGATGGTATATCACCCAGGGGTATTCCGGGCTACGGGTCCGGGACGGTACGGGTGGACTCGGATGAGCACGATGAGGAGGGTCTGATAACAGAGGACCTTGACGTGAGGAGGAGGATGGTTGAGAAGAGGAACCTGCGCCTTGAGATGCTGAGGGATGACGCACTGAAGCCCGAGGTGTACGGTGATAACTCCTCTGCACTGATATGCTGGGGTTCCACCTACTGGCCGGTACGGGAGGCCATCGAGTCCTCCGGTGCAGATGTGAGCATGGTGCACTTCAGCCAGGTCTACCCCCTCCCCCATGACACCCTGGAGCTCCTGGAATCATTCGACAGGACTGCTGTGGTTGAGAACAATTACCGCGGACAGTTCGCGGACCTCCTCAAGCTTGAGGGATTTGAGGCCGATGCAAGGTTCAGGAGGTACGATGGCATGCCCTTCAGCGTTGAGGGGGTTGCCGGATTCATCGAGGAGGTTCTACTATGAGGCCAGAGGATTATGACATGAATGTTGAAATTGCATGGTGTCCAGGATGCGGTAACTTCTCCATCCTGAGGGCCCTCAAGATGGCCCTTGCAGACCTGGATATACCCCCTGAGAGGCTTGTCCTTGTCTCGGGGATAGGCCAGGCAGGGAAGCTCCCCCAGTACCTGAAGTGCAACCACTTCAATGGACTTCATGGCAGATCCCTCCCGGCTGCAGTGGCCATCAAGGCCACGAACCCCGAGCTCACAGTCATCGATGTGAGCGGTGACGGCTGCATGTACGGTGAGGGCGGAAACCACCTCATCCATAACATCCGGAGGAACCCGGACATAACCACCATCGTTCATGACAACATGGTCTACGGCCTCACCAAGGGCCAGGCGTCCCCCACAAGTCAGCCCGGCTTCAGGACTCCTGTACAGGTTCAGGGGGTCTTTGAGGAACCATTCAACCCATTAGCCGTGGCGGTTGCCCTGGGGGCCACCTTCGTTGCAAGGGCCTTCTCAGGAGATATTGAGAGGACGCGTGACATACTGGTCGAGGCCATCAGCCACCATGGTTATGCCCTCGTGGATATATTCCAGCCCTGTGTGACCTTCAACCGTGTTAACACCTTCCAGTGGTTCCGGGAACACACATACTACACCGATCATGATCCTGCAGACAGGTTGCTGGCCCTTGAGAAATCCCTTGAGGGATACGGCGGGGGTAGGTTTCCACTGGGTGTCATATACCGGGTTGAGGGTGAGAGGACCTTCGAGGAGAATCTCAGTGTATACCATGGGGATGCCACTCCCCTCTGGAGGCGGAGCCATGACCCTGATAAACTGAAGCGTCTCATTGAATCAAAGAGGATGGTGTAGCTTCAATCTAACTTATGCTGATCTTCAGGTGATAGAGTGACAGCTGAAATCCGGCTCTACATAACTGAGGGTGAGGTTGAGGATTACAGGGTGTTTCTGGAGAGGCTCGAACAGTCGGGCCTCGAGTGGAGAGCAGCGCCCCCTGAGGATGCCGATGCAGTCATAGTACTTGCGGGTCTATGGGGCACCCGGAGGGATGAGATACTGGGTGCTGTGGATCTTGCACGTAAATCATCAAAGCCCATAATAACCGTGAGACCCTACGGCCTTGAGAATGTACCCCCTGAACTGGAAGCCGTGAGTTCTGAGGTCGTCGGCTGGAACCCCCACTGCATAAGGGATGCTGTCGAGGATGCCCTGGATGTGATCTAATTCGTTAAGTAGTAGCTACGATCAGGCTGAAACTCTCTACGCACCCTCTGCAAGGCCTGCAGAACCATCATCATTCAGGTGCCTCAGATGTAGGCCTATAAAATGATCACAATATTCAAAGGATAATAACTCAGGGTATCAATAAAGTTGCCTGCTTGACTGATGGGAATTCAAAAAGAAAAGGTTAGGGTGGCCATTTTCAGGCCGATGATTTAACCACAAACATGCCGGGCTTGCTTGAGGTCGGGTGGTATATTTTGTTGTAGCCACTGTAGCTGTAGTCAACCCAGCGCCCTCCACTGTACACCTGTACAGTACGGTGACGTGGTGACATGCTTGTGGCGTACTGTATTATACGCACCGTCTTTCCGGCTGATGTGAGTTTCCTGTATAAATATTCACTCATGGCCCAGCAGTCCCCTATGTTAGGATCATAGCGGTATGTGCTGGTGCTGTAGGCGGCCCGCACCCGCTTCTTCTTGTAGTACTTCTTTGAGTACCTCTTCTTCACACTGGTACGGTATGTCGCCCTGACCTTCTTTCTGTAGGTCTTTTTGTACTTCTTGTACTTCTTGTACTTGTATGCGGCGTCAACCTTTACAGGTTCGGCCTTTATATTTTCAGTTTTTGTTACTATTTTTGCGTTTTCTGTTCCAGTATTTACTGCCTCACTGATGGGCACTGAACCCACAGTGAACATCAGTGCAAAGAGCACTGTGACTGCTTTGAATCGCGTAATTTTATCGCCTCCAATGTCCAATACTAACCCTAAGGTCACTAAGGACACTGAGTCAATGGTTACATCATCATGGTATATAAATGTTTCCATAAAATAAAAGCTCTCTGAGCTTCTTTAATCAAAAAAAGCCACCAGAATCCTTTTCTAATATCTGAATACTCTTTGAGAATCCATGACACGTTATTTAATGAGATGGGTCCTTAGGGAATCTCATTTAAGGTTTGGGACAAAAAGCACTGGCCAATAGAAAAGCAATGCAGAAGACAAATCCACTATAAAGAGCCATTCAAATGCCCCATTCATGTTAAAAGAAGATCCAGAAGGTTTAATGGGTTAAAAACAAGGCCATACTTGAAATTTGAATTTAGAATTCTTCTGATGGTTTAAATAACCTTAAAACCCGTTTTAAACCCTCAAAATTAAAAATAGAATTATTTTAATGGTACTGAAAACTCAGCCGGCCTTTTCTATGATGGATGTCCCGTCAGACTTTTCAACCCTGTAGATATGGTCTGCAAGGTTTTCAAGTTCCTCCTCATGGGATACCAGGATTATCTGTCTGGATTCAAGTTCATCGAAGATGTCCCTGAGCTTGTAGAGCTGCTCCTTGCTGAATCCATCGGTGGGTTCGTCCAGTATAAGTATGTCCGACCTCACATCGGTGAGACGCTGGACCACCATGTTCAGTGCAAGCCTGTATGCAAGGGCTATGCTGGTCCTTTCACCACCACTGAGGTATTCAAGGTTCTGTTCATAGCCATCCTGCTCAACGATGGGTGTGAAGTCCTCATCGATCCTCACGGATTTACCGGGGTCATCCACCAGGACCCTGAACCATTTCTGGAATCTCTCATTGAACTCATGGTTTATCTGTGCCATCACGTGGGTCTCAATGTCAGCGAGGGCCGGGATGAAGTACTCCTCGAGCCAGGCCACATAGGTCCGCAGCTGAAGGGAACGTTTTCGGAGTTCCCTCTTTTTATCAATTTCAGACCTTAGGGTCTCAATCTGTCTCTCCTTTTCCTCGATCTTTCCTTCCAGTGCCCCTCTTCTATCTCTCCTCTCGTCACGGAGTCTCTCCTTTTCCCTGATAGTTCGGGTGAGTCCATGTATACTGGCCTCAACATCTTCCCTGTTTCTGAGTACCTCCTCATTCTCCTTTATTTTAGCTTTCTTTTCAGCGATCTTATTTTCATTTTCATCGATTTTATTGAGGTTATCTCTGTATTCCCTGCTGGTCTCGGGGTTGAGTTCACTGATCCTGGTCCTGAGGTGATCCATCCTATCCTCTGTTGCTGCAAGTCTGCCAGAGCATTCTGACTCACGCTCACGCAGGGATTTCAGTTCATTCTCCACCATGTTGAATTCGGATTCAGCGTCCTTCAGTTCCCCGATTATCCTCTCAGTCCCTGCAATCTCTTCCTCTATCTTCTGGATCCTTTCCCTGGTTTTATCAAGACCTTCACGCTTTCTACGACACTCCTCAATCCTTTTCTCAAGGTCCTCCATGAGCAGCCTCATTTCATCCTGGGCCCTTTTATACTCCGCTATACGTTTCAGGAGTTCATTTTTATCCGAGATTTCATTTCTGAGCTCCGCTATCCTTGATTCAACTGACATCTTTCTTTCGAGGGCCCTGCTGAGTTTATCATCTATGTAGTCCGGGTCAACTTCCTGGTCACAGGTGGGACATACACCCATCTTTCCGATGGATTCATAGTCCTCTATCTTTCCTTGTATCCCACCGAGTTCCTGCTGGAGATCTGACACCTCAACCTCAAGCCTCCTGATGCCTGCTTCAACTTCATCCTCCCTGTATCCTGGATCCTCAATGGACTTTATGGCCTCTATCTTTGATTTTATCCCGCCAGTATAATCCTCAAGCCCGGATATCTCATCCTCCAGATCCTTCCCTGTCTTAAGGAGATTCTCGAGTTCGCTGGTAAGATTTCTGTACTGAATCGAAGCCTCCCTGAACCTCCGAGAGTCCTCCATGAGGGATTCCCTCTTCAGCTCAAGGTCACTGATCCTTTCTCTCAGGGAATTCAGTTCCTCCTGAAGCTTTTCCCCGATATCACTGCATTTCTGAAGTTCATCAAGGGATCTCTGATATTCAACCTCTATAACCCTGTTTCTTTCCATGAGTCTCTCTGAGGATGACATGAGGGTTTCTATCTCATTTTTAAGGGATTCTATCTCCTTCTCTGCACTATCAATCCTGTTTTTCTCTCTCTGAAGAACTTCCATCTCTGATTTAAGTTTGCCTATCTCCACCTCGATTCCGTCAATATCACTGTCAAGCTGCTTCTTCTCCACCTCTAGTTTCTCCTTCTCCCCTAGAAGTCCTTCAAGTTCCTTCTCCTTATCCTCAAGATCATAGGACCTGTCTTCAAGGCTTTCTGATTCCCTCTTTATTCTCCTGGAAACAAGCCTTGCGTTATCAGCCGCCCTGCTGTACTTTTCAAGGTCAAAGGCCTTCCTGAGCCTCTCAAGACGGTCATTCGTGGGGGCCTCGATTATGCTCTTCATCTGCTCCTGTGGTGTGAAGACAGCATAACGGTATATCCTGCTCCTGGCCCTTGGATTGAGGGGTTCCCTGTAACCTAGGATCTCAAGTACCTCGGCCTTCAGTTCCTTTGCAGAGAGTTTCCTGACCCCCCGGGGTGTTCTGATGTAGAGCTCGCCCTGCTGAACCCCTGATGATCCCCTTTTGAGTTCCCTGTAAACCGTGTACTCATCGCCATCAACAGTGAAGGTGAGCTTGACTGAACCTGAATTTGATGTGGCCCTCAGGAGGCTGTCACCCCTCTGATCACCCAGACCGAAGAGGGCGAATTCTATTGCAAGGAGCAGGGTGGTCTTACCTGACCCTATATCACCCTCAAAGAGGGTCACCCCATCATCAAACTCAACCCTTCCCGAGTCATAGCTCCTTATGTTCTTAAGTTCAAGTGAATTGATGATCAAGTATCATCACCCCCCAGATCCAGGCCCAGGACATCCTCGGCATCCTCGGTGATCCGCCTCTCATATTCGTTCCTGTTCTCACCGGGGGCCTTCTCATTCTCAAGTCTCCTCAGGAGTTCTACTGCAATGGAATCACCCCCATCAATGAGGCTCCTGTTTTTGATGTCAAGGCCTGCAAGTTTCTCCCTGAAGATCCTCCTCTCCAGTCTGGGCACATCACTCTCCACCACCCTGACCTTCTGGATCTCGCGGGTGCTGAGGCCGTACCTGTTTATCTGGACAACACGGGCCCCCATGGATTCAAGTCTTTCCCTTATACTCGCCGAATCTATGTCCGATGTCCTTCCTGAGCTGAGCTCGCCCCGGATCTTGAGCATCACAACCTTTCCGGTAACATCATGACCTGATATCTCCCGCCCTATCTGGTGGTATGCGTCCTGTGAGTTCTTACCTGTGACATCACATTCAATGTAATCGAATTCTGCGGGGCTTATCTCCCTGAATTCAGTTTCCCTGACCTTATCAGTGAATTCAACGAGATAGTACCCCCTTTTCTCGCCCCTGGCGTTCTCCTCGAGGTCACCGGCGTATGAACCAAAGAGTGTGCCAGGGTACACGATGGGACCGTAGCCCTCCTCAATATAACATCCCTTACGGTGTACGTGGCCACCTGCATAGTACTCGAAGCCCCTGGGGAAGAGGTTCAGGTCCACCGATTCCATATCTGCAAGGTCAGCAGGTTTGAACTGGGTTATGGCGCTGTGGAAGAGGAATATCCTGAATCCCTCTTCGGCCTCCAGGGCCTCCCTGTCAAGCCTCATGAAGTAGTCGACCTCAAGGGTCCTTGATCTGCCTGACAGTCCTGTGATCTTTGCACCTGTCTTCTCGTCCACCGTGAACTCAAGTCCAAGCTTCTTACCGGGGATGGGGCGCACGACCTTATCTATCACCCCTGCACTTTCAAGGATGTCTATCATGGACGTGCTGGATGGGCTGTAGTCATGGCTCCCGTAATTGACGTATATGGGGACCCCTGCCTCCCTGACCCTCCTGAGTTCAAGGGTGGCCCTCTTTACGGTCTCCATGTTGGGTATGTTGGAGTGGAAGAGGTCCCCTGCTATTATCATGAAGTCCACGTCATTCTGGAGTGCATCGTCCAGGGCCATCCTGAAGGCCTCGAATTCAAGTTCCCTGAGGTCAGGCTGTTTCTGGGCCCCCAGGTGGCAGTCTGAGAGGTGTGCGAATCTGTACATGCTCACACCTACCCGATAAAGTCAATCTTCTCATCTTCAGTATCCTCTGATTCCAGTCCAGCTGATTCAATGAACTCCTCAAAGAGGGGTATCTTCACAGGGACTGCGAACTTTGTGAATATGCTGCTAACTATGGCTTCACCCTTATCAAGGCTTGCTATGGTCCTGTTATCATCTGATAGGTCCTGTGAGGCACTCCCTATTATCTCGGCCCTCTCCTGGGCCATCTCATTTCCCAGGATTATCTTGGTGTTCATGTTGGCAAGGACGGTCCTGGGTATCAGGCTGACGAGCTGGGTTATTGCAATGAGGCCTATGTTAAATTTACGTCCCTCCCTGGCTATTGTGCTGTAGATGTTGTTTCCCTGTCTCTCAATGACCTCCTTTCCGAGGACGCGGGGGGCCTCCTCTATGACTATCCCTATGACCGGTTTTCGTCTGAGTTCCCCTGTGGCCTTGTAGTGCTGGTACCTCCTGAAGATCTCGGCTGAGATGACGCTTCCAACCAGGAGCTCCGCCTCTCCCATGAGCCTTGAGGTGTCCACCACAACGATCTTTCCATCCTCAAGGCTGGCCGCGATGTCCTTTATGGTTGAATCGCCTCCACGGTCCCTGAAGACTCCTCCACGTGACTTTATGTTGCCCTCATTATCCAGGTATACACCGAGGGTGACGTCGAAGATCCTCCGGAGCACGTTGAGTGTCACCGGCTGTACACCGGGAAGTTCCTCCCCTTCCACGATCTTCATGATCCATTCATCCCCGAATTCGTTGTGGTACCTTGCAATTGCCTGTTCCTGTGCCTGTGTGAATGGGATTATGCCCTCAAAGTGTTCGGGGCGGAGTGATCTGAGGTTTATGGTGAGGGTGTTCCCGCCCACAGGTGCATCAGGGGAGTAGTAGATCACATTATCTGAGGGGTGCCTCCCGAGGCCGGCCTCGTTCCTCCCGTAGTACTCATCGTGTGGGTCCAGGACTAGAATGCCCACCCTGTCCATCTCTGCGAGGCTCCAGAGCATCACCTTCACAAGGTTACTCTTACCCCTCCCTGTGGTTGCAGGTATGAGGATGTGGTGGGTTATGGCGTCAACTGCATCGACGTAGACCGGTGTATCCAGGACCTTTGACCCGCTCCTCACGTGTCCCAGGAAGACCGGGTTGCCGGGCCTCTCCAGGAAGTCAAGGTCACCCTCCCGGATCCTCCTCACCTCCCTGAAGAATCTGGGGAGGCGTTTGGGTATCATTGGCTGGCCATCCCGCACATGGAGTATGGGGCGGGCCTCTGCAATGATGTAGTTCCTCAGCTCAGGTTCGAGGAACTCCACATCCCCGCTGTACCCCTCAAGGTTGAACCCCGAGGCCAGCTCCCTCATGCCCTGGGGTATCTGGGACCTGTATTTGAGGTCCTTGACCTGGAGTATTGTGTAGCCGTCACCCTCTGCAACCAGAAGGTCGCCGAGTTCTATTGGTTCACCTGCTTTCTGCCTTATGAGTACCGCGGCTGTTTCGCCGCCTATTATCTGCCCTGCAGTTTCCATCAATCCTCACCTGCATACCTGTTCAGTTCATCATGGTAGTTGAGGGCATCCACCTCATCCCTTATGCCCTCAAGGACCTCCCGGTCCCTGACCTGTGAGAGGAGCCTCCTCCTGTATATCTCCACCTCATCACCTGAGACCCTGGCCCTCATATCCACATCAACCAGACCGTAGGGGTAACCCGGGAAGCATGCATCCCTGGCGTTCTCTGAGAGGGCTGATGCCACTACCTGTGCATCATCCCTTCCGCACTCTCCAAGGATGTCCATCCTGAATATCCGCCCTGCGGGGTTCAGCTTAACCGCCGTGAGGGTTGTTGCCCTGTCTGTCCTCACGGCTATGGGGTGGTAGCACCAG
This sequence comes from Methanothermobacter sp. CaT2, assembly GCF_000828575.1. Classification (GTDB taxonomy): domain Archaea; phylum Methanobacteriota; class Methanobacteria; order Methanobacteriales; family Methanothermobacteraceae; genus Methanothermobacter. The sequence goes on from NZ_AP011952.1 coordinate 458,826, forward strand.
CCCCCCTCCATGTCACAGTCTGCGGCGAGCCTCCCTATGGCTGCAAGGAGTGACATTGAGGTGGTCGTGTAGAGGGTGCATGTCTTTGAGAGTCCGGCAATATGGATATCCCCTGACTCCTCCCAGAGTTTTCTTATGTAACTGTTCTCCTTCTCAAAGGATGCCTGCAGTGATCCGTCCCTGACCAGTATATCGCCATCCTGGAGTTCATCCAGCGCCCTCCGTGCCATGCTCCACTCTGCGAATCGCCTGGGAAGGCCCTTGAGGGTTGACTCATCAAACAGCTCTGCATCGCCAAGTTCCAGGTGAAGATCCTCCTCATCAGGCAGGAATTCCCTGTAATCCTCCATGATGGGGTGGATCTGGAATGTGCACATTTCATTCCCCGGGTGGATCCTCATGACCGATAGGAACTCAACCACCGGTGGTATCTCTGGCTGGATCCTCCTGGTCCCCATGAAGAGGCCCAGTGCAACCCTGTTGAGCTGGACCGATATGGTTGGCCCCTCCAGTATGGGGCTGTTGCCGCCGTCTATGAAGGCCATGCGCCTCTCTTCTCCTCCTTTGATGGACAGGAAATTATCCCTGCTGAATTCATGCACCCTGTATCTTGCTGACCTGAAGTATGGCCTTCCGATATCTGACCTCACGGTAGCCTGGAGGGTCTCTGCAATCCTATCAAAAATGTCCAATAAAAAATCCCCCATGTAAATGTTTAATGTTGAATAAGAAATAAATATTATAAATAGTTTGTGGTTTTTAATTGAATGGCCTTGTCATCTGACCGTTCCAGGGATATCCGGACCCTTACCTACTCCTCCGGCTCAACGATGACGGCTGTGCCGTAGGCAAGGATCTCCTGCATTATGTCGGAGATGGAGTCTGAGTCAAAACGGACGCTAATAACAGCATTCGCCCCCAGTTCACGGGCATGGTCAAGCATCCTCTCAAGGGCCTCCTGCCTTGAGTGCTCCATCATGGTGACGTACTCCTTGATCTCACCACCCACGATGGACCTTAAACCTGCACCTATCTGGCCCCCCAGGCCTCTGCTCCTCACTGTAAGACCATAGACGAATCCAAGTGTCTCAACTGCCCTGTGGCCAGGTACGTAGTTGCTTGTAACGTATATGATATCCCCGTGCTCCTCAACAACCGGCGCCCCCTTTCTTTCCTCAAGCTTCGTGCCGCACTCGTCACAGAAGTTTGAGTCAGCCCCGTACTCCTTACCGCAGTTTGGACAGAATTTCTCTGCTGATGCGGTGCTTGTGGAGGGTGCTTCCCCCCTGCCTCTACGCGCAGCCAGTCTCCTCTTCATCTCTTCGCTTGTAACCATAATAACACCATAAATATTTCTATTGCAGATGTATAATAAGGTTACCATGAGATCAAGCATGCCACACTCAGGGGTTAGGGGGGCAGTGGAGAGGGTCAAGGGCTTCATCCCCGGAATAGCAGTGCCCTACATCCCCCTTATCATCATAGGTATGCTCCTCATCATTAAACCATACTACCTCTTCCCGACACATGGGGACCTGGACTTCCATCTTGTGAGGGCCAGGGAGATAATGATCAACCCATCCTATGGCCTCCTATGGGACTACCTGGTCTACTATCCCATGGGGAGACCCCTGGGCCATCCCCCACTGCTTCACGTGATACTTGCAGGCCTCTGGGTCCTTGGAGGTGTGAGGTTCGCCCACTCCATCATGTGCATACTCCAGATACTCATCACCATATTCACGGCCTCATGGGTGGCCTCCGGGTGGTATGGCAGGAGGGCCGGCCTCATAGCAGGGACCCTCGTACTCGCATCCCCACGCCCGGATACCCTCTCCGTTATAATGCCCGCAGCCTACATACCTGTACTCATGGTCCTCACGGTTTACCTCCTGTCAGAGGACCGGCTCTCCGCTGCTGTAACAGGTACCCTTGCACTCTGGACCCACTTCATAGCACTCATAACAGTCGTCCCCGCGGTGCTGGCAGACGGTGTGAGGAGAAACCTCAAGGTGCTCCTCCTGCTCCTCCCATCCTTCATATTATGGTGGGCCTACTTCCTCACAGCGAGGGGCGCCCCATCCGAGCCTGTGAATGGTGGCTACTTCAGCATCGGCTGGCTTGTGTTCCTCATACTTCTATACTTTGGGGTCCCTGGGCTCTACCTTATAAGGGGGCGGAGGGAGTTCAGGCCCCTCGTGGCCTACATTCTCACAGTGCTCCTTGCAGAGATCCTCTTTGATGATATATCGAGGGGTCTGCAGTACGTGGCACTCCCGCTGGCAGTGGTGGGTGGATACACAGGTTCAAGGTTAATCGACAACCCCTCAGGGGCTGTAAGGCTGGTTACCGGAATCCTCATCATCTCATCGGCCACTGTATTCGTCGAACAGCTCCTTCTAACTGATATATGGTGGTCTGATGCTGATATACCATTTGAGAACCGATACTATCCCCTTAAGGAGTACATTGACATCCATACATCCCCTGATGACGCGGTATGGGCCTCTGGTTCAGTTGCTGATAAGGTTGCCTGGATGACCGGGAGAAGGGTTTCAAATGGTCGCTACGGGCCTCCTCCCGGTTTCAGGGAGACGCACCAGGATATCAACATCTACAGTGAGGATGGGGGATTCGTGGTGAGGGATAAAAAGAACAGTACTGTGGCTGTTATAGACCCATAGTATGGGTATGTTTATCTTCTGACCTTTTTCTTAAGATCAATTCCCAGCTGTTCAAAGGTTTCAAGTATCCTCTCATATTTTGTGTCGTCCATCTCCCCATCCCCTGCCACTATCCTTATCTCTGCCACTGCATCAACGTCACTGAAGTCCTCGCTGATGGTCCTCTTGATCCTGATGATATTTGACATGTTTTCAAGGGCGGTGGTGAATTCCAGTTCAATCCATTTAATGTGCCCATTCTCATCTTCCACTAGCTCATCTTCCACTAGCTGCAGTACCTCACCCTCTGTGAAGTCCGGCATATCCTTCCCATCAACCCTTAGCTTACCCTTCTGTATACCCTCATCTATGACCTCTCTGAGTTTCTCCTTAACGATTTCAGGTTCACACCCCATACCCCTGTACTTCTCCGTATATTCTCTCAGTATCTCAATCGTTGCCATTTTCATCCGGGCCCGTTTTTCAAGTTCACCAACACCTATATCTATGGCATCAGGGGGGCACTCCTCACAGAGTTTTGGATTAACTATTATTTCGGGCGGCTTCAATGAGACACTGCAATCCTCACCGATATGTCTGCACTTTGGGTCGCCTGGGTCGCCTTCCAGTACGCCGAGCCCAAAGAGCCTCCTCTTCACACCCTTCCTTATTGCTTCCTCCAGTACACTGGGACTCATTATCCTCATGGCACCGGGTGTGGTGTGGAAGCTCCTGAGTATCCTCTCTGTCTCAATATAGTCTTCCTGAAGGTATTTCCTCTCGATTATCACAGGATCCAGGGATTCAAGGAGTTTATCCTCCTCAATGAGCCTGCTTTTTATCTCATAGTCAACCTTCACATCTGCACCGTAGCTTGCCATCCCAAGGTCTATCCTTTCAAGTCCTGAACGTGAGGGTACAAATACCATCCTGTAAAGGTTCCTTATACTCTCCCTGTCCTCAGCTGAGACTGACTTTATCTTCTCCCTCACCTCCCTTTTCTGTTCATCTGTAAGGGAGAGTTGCCTGTCTGATTCAACAGCCATCCAGGCAAGTTTTGTCTTTATGTGTTCAACAAGCTGGTACCTGTGTGTATCATCCGCCTTGAGGAATATCAGGGTATTCTTGTAGACCCTGGGCTTTTCGCCCTTAAACTCAAGGAAACCAGTACAGTCATCGGCGTCCTCAAGTACTATGAGCTTGAGTTTCATGTCATCAGGGACATCGGAGGCGGAAGATGGCCAGATGTAGACACTGAAAATCTTCTTACCTGTTATCTCGCCGAGAAGGCGCCTCTCCTCATCCCTGACATCCTCATCCCTTATGTTCTCCTTCTTCCTGAGGACTATGGCGTTGAGGTTGGCCTCAGCAGAGAAGTAGTAGAGGTCCACCTGCTTGTGTATGTAGAATAGCCTCTCAATCATCATGTTGAGGGCCCCGTCTATGATGGACATGGGGATCTCAGACTCCAGGCAGGCCATCTTTATATCCCTTATGGTTGCACCGTCCCTTACCCCTCCCCCTGAGAATGAGTACAGGAATATTGATCTCGCTATCCTTGTGCCTATCATGTAGGGCTCGTACCCCCTGAGTTCCCTGTCAATGATCCTGGCACCTGCATCGGGGGATGTTATATCGGCGGCTATGATGCTATCAAAATTGTTACCTGTGAACCTCAGGAACTCCCTTTTGAGGTTACCTGACTCCAGTGGAAAGTCTGATAGCCTTATAACTGGTGTGCTGGATGATATGAGCCGGTTCACCACCATGGCAAGTAGTCTCAGCACACCCCTTGTCCTCTGGAAGTTTGGGAACGAACCCCATCTCTCATAGAGGACGTCTATAACCTCTGGCTGGAAGGGGTAGCTCTTCCTGAATACCTCACGATAGTCGGCTGCGTTCATACCCTCAGGGAGGATGCCCTCAGATTCTGCCTTTTCAGTGAACTCCTCTATAACATCAATGGCCGCTGATTCATCCACCCTCTTAAACAGCCTCTTCCTTATGACAGAGTAGATCTCGTCGTCCTCGACGGGTGTGAAGATCTTCTCTGTCCTCCCCAGAACCTTTGTGAGCTGATGGAAGAGTTTCTCTGCGGCTTCATCATAGTGTTCAAGGGAACTTGATGGGAGTGTCACCACCAGTGAAACTCTCTCGAGGGCTGATGCTGCCTGGCTTAGCTCCTGCATGAATGCCAGGAGCTGGCCTGCAAGTGTGGACTCCCCAACAGTCACACCACTTGCCTTCACCGCGTACTCGAGGAGTTCATCCATGAGTATCAGCACCGGCTGCTTCTCTCGGAGGAGCCCCATGATCTTATCCATACCCGGGGAGGTCATCCCTGAGAATTCCCTTACCTCCCCACGGAGCTGCCTCTCCATTTCAGCCCAGAGTGTTGTTTCACTGGCGTCCAGGGCGTCGCCTGAGAGCACAACTCTGGAAGCCCCTATATCACCTGCCCTGTGGTAGAGGGATATGAGGGTATGGGTTTTACCCCCACCGAAGGGTGTCTGGAGCTGTATCACAGGGTCGCCGCCCCTGCCCTCGAGTCTGTCACCAACGATATCCATTATGTTCCTGAGTCCACGGGTCATGTAGGTTTTCCTGAAGAAGACATCAGGGTCCTGGTACTCTGCTGGTGCCTCCCCCTTGTGGACACTCCACAGGTTGGCTGCGAAGACGTCCAGTGAGAGCCTTTCCCCCATTATGTCCTCATGTGGCTCAGCAATGTTTACAAATGGCCTCATCATAACCTCCTCCAGTTCATTTATAATCCTTCAGTGTTTTCTGTCTTGTTTTCTCCTTGAGGCTCTTCATCATGGTCTCCCTGTTCACAATTAAACCCTCAAGCCACTGCTTTTCCCTGCAGTTTGGCAGGAACTCTATTATTGCCTGGGCGACACGGTAGAAGCTTTCACTTGTACCGTAACCTGTCTCTAGGAGAAGTTTCTCAAGTTCTTCCTTTCTGCCCTCACTCCATAACCTGGCTGCAAGGTGAAGGGCGTCTATGAGTTCTGTGGTGTCATGGTCCTCACCCCTTTTATCAGGTCCTAGGACTGTGACCTTACCCCTCTGTATCCTTATGAAGCCTGCCCGGCTGGTGTTGAGGTCTATGCCAAGGCTACCAGCCAGTTTCCTTGCCTCATCGAATTCCACTCTGGAGTTCTCGAAGTTCCACCTGTAGAAGAGGTAGAACCTTGTGAGGGGTGATAGTTCATCTGCAAACCCATTATCCAGGATCCTCCTTATGGCGAAGTCGGCCGCGACACTCCTTATATCATCCAGGAGTCTGGAGCCCCTGACCTCCTCGCCATTGTATTTGAGGATCTCACTGTACTTCCCTATAACCTCCAGGCCGGCGCCTATGGCAGCTATGAAGAAGTCAGGGCCGCTTATACCCTCCTCCCAGAGGTACTCCAGCTTCTCACCGAGGACCTCCTTCAGTTCGACCTGGACCTCCTCATAGTAGCCCGTTTTCTTCTCAAAGTCCGGTTTACGCGCCACGATGTAAATGGATGATGCAAGGGCTGCTGAAGATTGGGCTCTAAGCCTATGTTTTTGTTCGGTGAATATGGGCCATGAAGCCGTCACTATCAACCCGGAGTCCAGGAGGGAGTTTATAACGGTCTCCCAGCCGTGGGTGGTCTTATGGGCGTATACTATGTTTGCAATACCCCCCGGTCTGAGTACACGGTGAATTTCCCTGAAGGAGTCCCTCAGCATGGATTCGAACTCCTCCCTTGCCTCATCCATGCTTTTATCATTGGTGTAGGCAACCATTTCACCCCGCTTGGGGGTGAGGGGTGTTATGAAGAGGTCAGGGTAGAGGTCACCGATGGCCCTCTTAAGCCACACGTAAAAGAAATCTGATAGGTAAGAGTATGGGACATTATCATAGTATGGTGGATCTGTGAAAACTGCATCAAAATAATCATTAGGGAAATGCAGAGAACTCGCAGATCTTTGTATTATATAACCCTCTTTGACTTTTTTTATATTAGATAAAAATTCTATAACTTTCCATATTCTTCTGAAGGCCATGCTCTGCCAGCTTCCAACAGTAGGAGATAAAGGATTTAACTCTGAGTAGTCCCAAGCCATTGGAATAGCTTGCCTGCCAAAAAGATGAACAGTTCTTTCTTGACTTTTATCCCATAAAGAAAGAGAGTTATAATAATCTATCATCCTACTTAAACCTAACCCAAGATAACTCGTCACTGCCTTTGCATAACCTTCATCATATCCTTCATCAAGCATCAGATGGTGGGCTTCTCTTATTTTTTCTGTGAAGGTTATCAGGGCAAGTTTTTGTCTTGAATTGAAAAGATCACCCCAGGTGTTAAGGCCATAATTTCTAACAGAAAATGCTCTTTCAGCCCCACTACCCTTCCCCCGGGGTGTTGGCTCATCTGGGACCGGGTCTATTCCCCACCGGTCCATGAGTTCATCTCTTTTCTTTTCCAGGTATCCATTGGCTTCCATGTAGGCTTCCAGATCCTTTTCTGTTGCCAGCCGGTAGGTTTTGCCACGGCGCCTTGGGTGTGTGAGTACCACGGCTATGAGCCTCTCCCCGGCCTTTCCCTCCTGAAAGAGTCTGCGGGTGTCAGCGGCGGGTATGGTTGAACCGCAGACCGGGCATGTCACGATGGCCCTTGAGATGGTTCCCCTTGAGGGGTCAAAGTCAGGGTCCTCCACGATTTCAAAGTCAACACCATCACCGGACACCACTGGTTTAAGGGCTATCTGTCTGTTCTTTTTCCTGACAAGCCAGAACCCTGTCTTTAAAGGTACCTCCACTCCGCAGTCAGGGTTCTGGCAGGGGAGTGTCCTGGCCCATATATATGCTGCGGGTACTGAACCATCCTCATCAGGTGGATAGAAGCGTGAGAGCTCCTCCTCAGCCTCCCCCAGGACCCATTCGCCCCACCTCTTAACATCCCTCAGGAGTGGTGGTTCACTGTCAGCCCAGGACTCATCAACCCCATACTTCTGGGGGTACTCAAGGGTGCACTTCTGTATCAGGACAGCCACCGGGTTGAGGTCCATACTGTAGGTTTCACACCCCAGACGGAGGGCCTCAAGTGGTATGCTGCCACCACCACCGAAGGGGTCCAGGACACGTGGTGGGCGACCATGGTACTCCCCTATATCCCTCCGGGCCCTCTCAATCATCCCCTGATTCAGACTGTTTTCCCATAGGCTCAGATCCTCGATGAACCTCTTAACCTTAACCTCCTCCAGGTCATCATCGGCGGCCGGGATCAGGCTGGCGTAGATGGTGGCCCGGCTGCTTCCTAAAGGTTTTCTTGACCACCAGATGTGCAGTGTTGATATGTGGCCGTGCCTGATGTTCTTTTCCCGGGCGGAATTCTCACTCACCTTTGAAACTGGGAACGTCCTCTCAATGAATCTCTCATCCATGAATTATTCCTCCATTCTCCTTATCTGTTCAGCGGGTACAATGTACCTTACCTCCTCTCTCCTGAGGGGTTCAAGGTTACTGTATGGGTCCTGTATCACTGTGAGTTCCGGATCGGTGCCGGCATTGTAGACCACGTACAGCCAGTAGTTCTCCCTGAACCTCCGGGCCTTGAGCCATTCATTCTGTGTCAGTTCAACATTATCCCTTCCTCTCCTTGCCTTGACCTCAATGTATCTGATCTCTGAATCAGAGATTGATCTGACATCGAATCCAAGGTTCTCCCCTGATACGTCCTCGGGGATCCTTCCGTGTCTCCTCTCATGTTCCATTGTAATCTTCATGCCTATCATCTCTATGTCCTCTCTCCCCGGTATCTCAGGGGCTTCCACGTGTATAACTCCGAGGAGTTCTGGTGGTGAGGCTGTGAGGGTCTCCTCCATCTCCATCTCCCTTTCAAGTTCCCTCATTCTCTCCTTGTATTCCTCGAGTCTTTCCTCCTCGTTTCTTATGGCTATGCCCATGTCCTCCCCCTGGTCGAGGCGATCGTAGTATTCAAGGAGTTTTTCCTGTGATGTGTCTATGAGGTATTTTATGGATCTCAGGCCGTACTTCCTCTTTATACCTGTTTTCCTCTTCCGCTCATCCTTGAGTTTATCCATGTACCTCATCACGGATTCAGTTGCGGCTGCGGTGACCCCTTCCTCATTTATTTCATCAACAACGGGGTGTCTGTCGGGTACGAGGTCCCAGAGGATCATGGGGCTTACCTCCACAACCTCTTCGCCGTTATCGTATAGGGCGAATACCCTTTCACCTGCACTTTCGTTCCTTCCATCTGTGACTCTGCCCCTGTAGAACCACACCGTCCCCCTGTACCTGCCGGAGGGATCCCTGAAGGTCGAACCCCTCAGGAGCGAGTCTCCAAACCTCTTACCTGTGTACCTTATGGTGGCCTCAAGGAGGGGGTGGCCGAAGGATATGAACTCTCCTTCATCTACTCCGGGGTTGAAGGTGAGGTTCCTGTATTCCTTCCTGAGTGCCCCGTACCGCCTTCTGAGTTCATCGTCCCAGAGGCGAAGGAGTTGCCTGGGTGTTCTGAGGGTGTACATTCCATTCCTCTCAGTGTATTTCCACCCCATCTTTTTGAACACTGCTCTGAAGAATTCCTCCACATACTCTGGTGCAAGTTTTCTCTCCTTTATTATGCGCTGTATATCCTTCATCCGGGTGTAGTCCACTTCAACTGCCAGCTGTTCATCCATTATCCTCTTAAGTATATCCTCCTGTGGCTTGAGGAGTTCTTCTATCTCCTCATCCCTGATTTCTCCCCGGAGGGTCATCTCTATTATCCTTGATATGTCGCGTTCGGTGTATATCTCACCGATTACATCGTAGACCTTATCCGATCCTATGTCCTGTCTGATGCTGTCCAGTTTCTCAAGGAGCCTCCTCATTACGAGGCCCTCACGGGTGTTACCGGCCACGAGATTGTATATGTGTACATCCCTTCTCTGCTTGTACCTGTGTATCCTCCCCATCCTCTGCTCAAGGCGGTTGGGGTTCCATGGGATGTCATAGTTGACCATTATATGGCAGAACTGCAGGTTTATGCCCTCACCCGCGGCCTCGGTTGCAACCATGACCTGTTTGTTTCTGCGGAAATCATCCTCTGCTGCTATGCGTTCATCCATGCTCATCCCGCCGTGTATGGTGCATACGCTGTATCCCCATGACTCTATCTTTTCGAGAAGGTAATCGACGGTGTCCTTTGATTCACTGAATATGAGGATCTTCTCATGGCCTATCTCCTCAAGGATCTTCTGAAGCTCCATTAGCTTGGTCTCGGATCCGGATTTGAGGAGTCTCTCTGCATCCTCTATCAGTCCTTCGAGTGTCGAAACCTCGGCTTTAAGTTCAGGGATGGAGTCCGCCAGTGTGCTGCCCTCGAGGGAGCTTTCGATCTCCCATATCCTCCTCTCCTCAAGGTCGCTGTAGTCAACCGACAGCAGGTCGCTGTAGTCGCCAGACACCTCTCTCATGGATAGTGATTCAATGTTCTCCATGAGCTGGATGCACCTGTCCCTCTTCCTCATGAGGGACCTCATCACCGCGTATATGCTTGAGGCCATCCTCCTCTGCAGGAGCATCATGGCGAATGCATGGGCCCTCCTATCAGTTGCGATGGCCCTGTTGTATTGCTCTGTTATGTAGCGTGAGATCTCATTGTAGAGTTCCATCTCGGCGTCACTGAGGTTGAAGCTGTGGGTGTGTGTATATCTCCTGGGGAATATGGGTTTCCCATCGAAGTCCCTGAGTTCCTCCTTCACCCTTCTTATGAAGAGTGGGTTATCCCTGTTCCTCCTCGCCTCCTGTATGAGTTCAGGGTTTGAGAAGAAACCTGGTCTGAGGAGGTCCAGGAGGAGGCGGAATGCGTCGGGGTCCCCGCTGTGTGGAGTTGCGGTGAGGAGCAGCATATGGTCTGATGTCCTGGAGAGTATCTGCCCCAGTCTGTACCTCCTTGTCATGTCCTTCTTGTTCTCCGACCTGATCCGTGCACTCATCTTGTGTGCCTCGTCAACCACTACGAGGTCCCACCTTGTTGATGAGAGGGATGACATTACATCTTCCTGTTTTGCGAAGTCAATGGAGGTTATGTAGCTGTTCTCAACCATCCATGGGTTTTCACCCTGCCTTGAACTCATATAGGGGCGGTCCATGATCACGAAGTTCTCCTGGAATTTATCCTTCATTTCACGCTGCCACTGGGCCTTGAGGTGTCCCGGTGTTACTATGAGGACCCTGCTGGCGACTCCCCTTAACTTCAGTTCCTTTATGATCATCCCCGCCATTATGGTTTTACCGGCGCCGGGGTCATCGGCTATCATGAACCTCATATGGGGCATCCTTAGGGCGTAGCCGTATACTGCCTCAAGCTGAAAGGGCAGGGGGTCTATGCGGGATGTGTTCATTGCGAGGTAGCTGTCAAAGAGTGATGCGTTCCTGAGGCGGTAGGACTCGATGCCCATGAAGAATTCATGTGGTTCAGCCCCGAAATCCGTGGTCCTCATCACCTCAACCCGTTCAAGGTCCTCCCTGGTGAGTATGCTGTTTACAGTGGAGTTGGTATCCACTGTGGTCCCGAAGATTATTATATTCTCTCCGCTCTTCTTGGATTTAAGGACCCTGACCGGTTCCGGCCAGAATGGGCCCCTTATCACGCATCCCTCCTCTATCAGACGACCACCCCTGTAAATGTAATTTCTTAATGCATTATGTTTAAGCTTAGATTGTCCAATTTTTTCATTTATTCTATTAATCTATAAAGGTTTCCATTTTTGGTTCCCCCCATCAAATAAGGCTGTCTTAAAATGGATTTCTGATGAACTGACGGTTGATGGGAACTGCATCAACAACTATTAAGGTTGTCTTACATTAATTATAATCCATGAAGCCCCACCTGAGGAGGGAACTTAGCCTCTTTGACACCATTAACCTTGTAATAGGGACCATAGTGGGGGCCGACATCTACATCGTGGCGGCCTATGGTGCAGGTAGCCTTGGCCCTGCCTCCATACTGGCCTGGATCCTCGCAGGACTCATGGCCATGGTTATTGCACTTGTATTCTCTGAGGCCTCCAGGATCCTTCCTGTGACGGGGGGCCCCTACGCCTATACATGTGAGGCCCTTGGACGTTTCGCAGGGTTCATAACTGGATGGTCCCTCTGGGTTTCCTCGTGGATAGCCATAGCGGTGTTCCCCATAGCCTTCGTCTACTACCTTGAATACTTCATCCCCCTGAATGTTATCTGGGAGGCCGTCATCAAGGTCCTCTTCATAGTCTCACTCACCCTCATAAACATCGCCGGGGTTGGGAGGGCCGGTAAGGTGAACGATGTCCTCACGGTCCTCAAGGTGGCGCCGGTACTCCTCTTTGCAATCCTGGGGGCGGTGCACCTTGCCCTCAACCCCGCAACCCTTACAGGTAATTACACCCCTCTGGCACCCATGGGCCTCGGGGCCCTTGGAGGTGTCACTGTACTGGTTTTCTGGGCCTACGTTGGATTTGAACTTGTAACGGTCCCTGCAGACGAGGTTAAAAACCCTGAAAGGAACATACCCCTGGCCATAACCCTTGGGATGGTCTTTGTGATGCTATTCTATCTCATCACCAATGCCGTTATCCTTGGGCTTGTACCATGGGGGGTCCTTGCGGCCTCAAACGCACCCCTCACGGTTGCCGGCTACAGCCTCATGGGTGGGCTCGGGGCCCTTATACTCACTGCAGGTGCTGTGTTTTCGATTGCCGGTTCAGAGGAGGCCGGGATGCTCTCAACCGCCAGGCTGCTCTTTGCCATGTCCAGGGATGGTTTCCTGCCGCGTGCCCTCTCCAGGGTGCACGGGAGGTTCGGCACGCCCCACGTCAGCATCCTGGTTCAGAACCTCACGGCCCTTGCAGCCGCACTCACCGGTACAGCGGCTGGGCTCATCGAACTATCAGTTTTAACCCTTCTACTCCCCTACGCAACAACCTGCGTTTCACTGGGGATACTTCGGAGGAGAGATGGCACTGGAGTTCCGGTGAAGAGCGTCCTGGGTGTCCTTATCTGTATTTACCTCCTCCTGAATACCACACCATGGACCATCATCGCCGGCTTACTCCTGATCATGGGGGGCGTGCCCCTCTACCTGATCTTCAGAAAAGAGAATCTGAATTAGCTGTGGATTCAGTGCCTAAATGATGTGCGGAAGGAGCAGCAGGACAAAACTGTAGGTTAACAGTACACAGATCATTATTGTGGAGTGTCTCAGGGCACGTGGATGTCCACCATTTACACGCAGGTACCATGGCCCAAGAACAAAAAGGATGGAACTCAAAAACCCATCAATGTGTTCCAGGGTCCAGTCAAAAAGTAAATACAGGTCTCCGGTTTTCCATGTCATGGTGATGGTGTACATGATCCTGCTACTCTCCTGTGCCAGGTATGGCAGGATAAGCGCCGTGAGCAGAATCAGCGGCCCAAAGAGGATGGGAAGGGATACCATTGCCAGGATACGATCCCCTGACTCCTCAGGATTTATCAGTTGCTGGATTGATAGATACAGAAATGCGAATGGGGTGAGAACCAGGGCCCCCAGGGCCACTGGCAGTTCACTCCGTGGCCTTTCCTTCAGTAATATGTATATGGCTGCAGCCATAAGGGCCCCCATTACTAAGGTGCCCGTGAACTCAGCTCTGAAAATTATTAGTATGAACTGGGCTAGGGTGAGTGCCGTGAAGGCGTATGATATGACTGTGAGTGCCCTGAAGGGGTATGGGTAGATGGACTCAGGGAGGTCCTCCTCGATGGGGACACCGTTAGCTGTATCAAGTCCCATTTTAAGACATTTCTCAGAGGCCCATTGGTTCCCAAGTGCCCCAAAAGCCTCTGCCTTGCCGATCCATACCAGGGTATTCCCTGCATCAAGCTTGATGGCCCTATCAAAGCATCCCAGTGCCTCCCGGTATCTCCCATGTTCATTCAGGGAGAACCCCATGTAGACCCATGATTGGGCATGGAGTGGATCAATGGCTGTGGCCTTTTCAAATGACCTCAGCGCCTCTTCATCTTCGCCCCACTGGTGAAGTATCAGACCCCTTCCATACCATAGGGTGGCGTTGGTGGGGTTCTCATTGATGGATGATTCATAGAGTTCAAGGGCCCTCTGGTAACATGCGTCTCTCTCCTCATCCTCCCCGAGGATGCTGTGGATGTAACCCATCTTGTGCCAGGCCCGGGGATGGGGACTTATTTCTGTCAGTCTCTCAAGTGCCTTCAGGGCATCCCTGTATCTTTCCATCTTCTGGTTTATGTTACTCAGGAGCATCCATGCCGCCGGGTTTTCAGGGTCAGCCTCTGTAACCCTCCTGGCAATGTGGAGGGCCCTCTCAGGGGCACCCCACCCCACAAGAAATTCGGCGAGTGCAAGCAAGACCCTCTTCATAATACATATTCAAATATTAATAATATATAAATGGTGGCTTAAGGATTCGCCGTCCCTCATCCATGGAATAAACTCCGCAATGCTCTGCCACTATTGTTCTGAACCTTCACCCTCCCCCCTGTGGACCGTCTTGGCCCAGCGCCTCTCACGCCTCCTTAACATGTGAATTGCTGCGGCCGCAAAGAGTGGCAGCAGGTATAAACAGTAGGCCCAGTACTCAATTGACAGTATGATGGTACGGGGGATGCTGTAGCCGTCCATCCTTATACCGCTCATCGTGAGGGGGAAGAATGCTACAGTTGATATGAGTCCTATTATGAAGGGTGCCTCCATCCTGAATCCAAAGCCCGCCAGGTTGAGGATGAATACAAGGTACCCCAGCATGACGAACCCTATGAAGATCATGGAGAATAGGTAGAATATTGAGTCAAGCTTCCTGTGGAGTGCTATGGGGGCATCGATCATCGGGGCAAGATAGACGAAGAGTGTCTCAAGGTTACCTGTAAGCCACCGCGTCCTCTGCCTGAAGAAGGCCGGCCACTCACTCACGGCCTCCTGGAAGACCTCGGCCTCAGGGGAATACCTGACATTGTAACCCCTGAGCATCAGTTTGACGCTGAGGTTCAGGTCCTCTGTGACAGCGTAACCATCCCAGCCCCCTATCTCCTCAATCACCCTCCTCTTAACAAGCTGCCCGTTACCCCCAAGGAAGGCGGGGACATCCATGTTCATCCTTGACCTCATGATGACGTTACCGAATATGGCGAACTCGATGTCCTGCATCCTGGTGAGGATGTTCTCATCGGCGTTGTACATCCTGACCCTGGACTGGGCGCCGGCCACATCATCACCATCAAGGTGGGGGACTATACACCTGAGGAAATCCGGTTCAACCCTTGCATCGGCATCGAATACCGCTATGATGTCGCCGTCCGCCATCGTCACGCCATCGTTAAGGGCGTACCCCTTACCATTGAAGGCGAAGGGGGCCCTCCTTGTCACAACCTTCAGGTGCCTGTACCTCTTCACCAGCTCCTCGAGGATCTCGCCGGTACGGTCCGTTGACCCGTCGTTCACCACTATGATCTCATAGTTCCTCCTGCCGTTTACATGGTAGTCCAGTGATGATAGGGTCTCAACGCACCTCTCAATGGTGTTCTCCTCATTGTTTGCAGGGACCACGATACTCACCATGGGCATGGCATCTGAAACGGGTCTTTCGGGTTCCCTGAAGCTGAATGTAAGGTGCAGCAGGCTGTAGAGTACCGGTATGAAGAGGGTGTACATGAGCCAGGTCATACTCCGTGTTATGAAGCCGTAGGCTGCAAGTCCAGATATCACCGATGATACAAAGAAGACTCCGGTCTTCTCTATCCTCATCTCCTCTGCCTTGGTGACGATGACCTCGTGCATCCTCCTTGAGTAATCCTCTGTATCCCTGATGGTCTGAAGTACAACCTCTATCTCGGCCCTGAGCTGCTCGGTGCTGAAGGGCTTGAGGAGGTACCCGTAGGGCTCAGTTTCCAGTATCCTTGCGAGTGTTGAGTCATCGGAGTAGGCGGTGAGGTATATGACCGGGATCCCCTGTTCACCCTGTATCAGCTCCGCGGCCTGGATACCGTCCATCTCCCCACGTAGGTATACATCCATGATTACAATGTCGGGCTTGAGTTCTGCGGCCGCTGAAACTGCGCCCTCACCTGTATCCTCAACCCCCACCACCCTGAACCCTGCCTCCTCCAGTTTATGTGAAAGGTCAGCCGCGACGATCGCCTCATCCTCCACAACAAGGACCCCCGCCATTACTCCTCTATCCCTCTCCCCCGGGACCTTCAGGAGATCCCTTATATCCGCCCTGTACCTCCTGAGCGCTGTTTCAACAGTCACCCTGAGTGTCCGGTCATCGTAGGGTTTGAGGAGGTACCCGTAGGCCCCGGCCCTCCTGGCCCTCCCCAAGGTCTCTGGGTCAGAGTAGGCTGTGAGGAACACCACCGGGACCCTGAGTTCCTTCACCCTCCGGGCCACATCCACACCATCCATCTCGCCCCTCAGGACTATGTCCATCAGTACAAGATCAGGTCTCTTCTCCGCTATCAGCTTGAGGGCCTCTTTACCTGTGGCCGCAGTCCCAACGATCTCGTAGCCCATATCCTCAAGTCTCATCTGAAGGTCCGATGCTATGAGTGCCTCGTCCTCCACTATCAGAATTGACGTCATTGAACCTCACCTTAGTCTCCAAGCCACCTTCTGAGTTTCCTGATGCCCATGGTGTTTATTACATCGTCTGGTTCTGCCCAGCCGCGCCTTGCGGTTATAACACCCCACCTGATATTCTCGAGGGCCCCCCTTGAGTGGGCGTCACTGTTTATTGCGATCCTGCAGCCTGCATCAACCGCCATCCTGACATGGGTGTCCCTGAGGTCCAGCCTTAATGGGTTGGAGTTCACCTCCAGGGCGACTCCCACCTCAGCGGCCCGCTCAACCACCCTCTCCATGTCAACGAGGGGGTCGGGTGCCCCGAGTATGCGCCCGGTTGGGTGGCCTATTATATCCACGGGGTCATGTTCCATGGCCCCCAGGAGCCTCTCTGTGATGTTCCCGGGGTCATGGATGCTCGCAACAACCAGGTCAAAGTCCTGCAGGATTCTATCAGGAACCTCAAGGCTCCCATCATGGAGTATGTTAACCTCCACGCCTGCAAGGACCTCCAGGTCCTCAACATGCTCCGCGGCCCTCAGGTATGCGTCCATGTCATCTATGTACCTTGCATGATCTGTGAATGCCAGGTACTCCCTCCCCAGGATGGATGCGTATTCTGCCATGTACTCCATTGTGTCCATCCCATCACTGAAGAGGCTGTGCATGTGGAGGTCTCCCCTGATATCTGACATATTTAAAAGGTCAGGGAGTTTCCCCTCTGCTGCAGCGGCCACCTCTCCGTGGTTCTCCCTGAGCTCGGGTTCGATGTAACTGAGTCCCAGGGCCTCCAGGACCTCTGCCTCTGTCCTGCCGGCGACCCTCTCATCCCCCCTGAAGAGGCCGTATTCACTGAGTTTCATTGAGGAGGAGATGGCTATCCTCCGTAGCTCCACGTTGAACTCCCATGAACCGGTGAAGTAGAGTAGCGCCGATCCAAAGACCTCATCATCGAAGACCCTGAGGTCGCAGTCAAGACCCTCCCTGAGGCGCACCGTTGACTTCCTGGGGCCCTTAACAACAACCTCCTCAACGAGGTCCATGGATGTGAAGTGCTCCATGACCATCTCCGGGTCTGTGGCCGTTACAAGGATGTCGATGTCCCCGACGGTCTCCCTGCCCCTCCTTATGGAGCCGGCCACCTCCACTCTCCTCACCTCCTCGAGTTCAAGGAGCTCTGATTTTATCCTTGATGCGATTGGGACCACGTAGGCCAGGGGCCTCCTGGAGACCCTTGACCTTGCAAGTTCAATGTTGCGGAGTATCATTGACTCCCTCTTCTCACCCATCCCCCTGAGTCTCCTGATGCGGTGCCTCCTCGCCTGCTCCTCCAGGTCGTCCAGGGTCTTTATCCCCAGCTCCTCGTAGAGGAGTTTAACCGTCTTCGGACCCACACCCTCCACTGAGAGAAGGGAGTCAAGGTCCACCGGGTATTCCCCTGCCATTTTTTCCAGGAGCGAGAGTGAACCCGTGGATAGTATCTCCTCTATCTTTGCAGCGATGTTCCGCCCTATCCCCGGGAGTTCCATGAGTCTACCCTGGGCTGCCACATCCTCTATATCCTCCCCGAGAAATTCCACCGTCCTTGCGGCTCTCCTGTAGGCCTTTGTCCTGAATTCATCGCCCCTGAGTTCCATGTAGTCAGCAACACGGTTCAGAATATGGGCCACCAGATGGTTTTTCATAAAACCATATTATATGTTGCATGTTAATTAAACATCTTTGCATATGTTGCATGTTAATTAAACCATCTTTGCTGTGACGTGGAGATTCTATGCAAATAATGAAAATCATGTTAATATGCCATGAATGCCTGTCAAGGGTCTTGTCTCACCGGTAAATCCATAATCTTAGAAGCTGGCGCTGATTATCTTATAGTCGCCAAAATAAAGATGATTATCTTTCAACCGGATCCTGGGAATCCGTGGCTTCCTTGATCTAAAATAAAAGGATGATTATCTCTCTATCTTCAACCGGATCCTGGGAATCCGTGGCTTCCTTGATCTTATGAACCATGCGGTCACAGTGAGTGCCACGATGACTATCAGCCATACAGGAATAACAATCACTGTTCTCTCAGATAGGAGAGGGTCCTGGCTGCTGTAACGACCATAATCCACGCTGAGGGCCACCCTGTAGATGCCAGCATCCAGTATACCCGGCGTCCATTTTAGTTCATCTGAGTAGCTGTCCCCTGGATACACACCCCCACCTGAACTTACAGTATGATCTAGAAATCCAGTGACCCTCATTTTTGATGTGAAGTTCTCATAGACGTTCCCTGAATTTTTTATTGTGTAGAAGAATCTGCCGGGCATTAATCCAATCAGCAGTGCAGGTCCTGTGAATGACTCAACAGCCAGTCGCTCCTTTATATCCCCTGGAAGGCCTACCACTACAGGGACTATCACCTCATTTGCCTGCCTCAGGGTCACCGATGTCCCCTGATGGGCAATATTCCTCGAGGGGGTGGTTGCTGTTACAAGAAGAGCCCCCACAGCGTCCCTGTAATCGTAACTGGAGGGCACATTAACATTAAATTCCACAACCCTTCTTTCACCTGGCCTGAGGGTGAATGAGCCATTGCTGATAGTTATCCAGTCAGCAATTCCATCATCAAGGAGCAGAAGGTTCCTACTATCCTTCAGTATTCGCTTGGAGGTTACTGTGACCTCAAGAACTTCACCATAAGGGTTTGAAACCGTGATCTTACCGTTGTGTGTCCCCACACCCCTGAACTCAAACCTTGTGGGCGCCACAGCAACACCGACTGCGAAACACTCCCCAATCATGGATATGATGAGTATCAGTATTAATATAGGGGCAATTCTCCTGTACAGTTTAACACCTCCACAATAAAAAAATGAAAAAAGATTATTTTACTATGGACTTGATGGTGCCGTTCCACCCGTCTCTACGGCGGCATGGTATATCGTTGTGGTGTAGTTGCCTGGTGGAGTTGCAAATGGTACAAGCAGGTAAAGGTCAACTGGGATTACTGCCTCCGAACCCTGTGATGGAGGGGCCCAGTCTTCCTTAACAAGAGCGTAGCTGGTGGTGAATGCTGTCTTTGATACACCGGCATCATAATCCCCATATTTGAGGTTGGAAAGGGATATGGTATTTGTACCGTTCGCAAGGTGTCCAGATGCACGCACATAAAGGTCTATGGCAACGTTGGATGAATGCCGGACCTGTTCACCGTCTGATCCACCATCCCATGTATACTCCTGGTTATCGGCGAGGAGATCAAGGAGGTATATTGTACTGTTATCTGCACCACCCTTCCAGAATGCTCCGATTGCTATCGTTGGCTCAACCTCAGCCTGAAGCTGCTGTGTGGAGGATGGTGATACTGCTGCGAACACTCCAGGGACTGATCCCATAAGTATCACTGATATAAGGAGTACTGCCATGAGTTCTCTCACTCTAATCACCCCCTGTACAGTTTTAATAAATTCTATCAATACACACATCTATATAATTTACTGTGAAAAGTTCACCATTATACAGCATTAAAGCAGAATCTGTAAACATTCCATGAGACAACATGAAAAAAATAAATGTTACCACAAATCAGATAGACGCCATCTGTAAACATTCCATGAGACAACATGAAAAAAATAAATGTTACCACAAATCAGATAGACGCCATTCCCTCAACGATCTCCCGGATCTTATCCTCAACGTTTGAGCTGTCCTCAACCACGGTACCCGTGACTATGACATCTGCACCTGCAGAGGCAACCCTCGCAGCATCCGCCCCGGTCCTTATACCGCCACCCACGATGAGTATCTGATCCGTGCACCTCTTAACAAGGGATATCATCTCCTCAGGGACATGCTGGGGGGCACCTGAACCCGCCTCAAGGTAGAAGAGCCTCATGCCAAGGAACTCCGCTGCCATGGCATATGCTGCCGCAATGTCCGGCTTGTTCCTTGGGACAGGCTTTGTATCTCCAACCCAGCCCACCGTACCCCCTGGTTCAACCACAAGGTAACCCATCGGGAGGGCCTCTATCCCCATCTTCTTAACGGCTGGGGCGCCGAGGGCCTGGGCACCTATGATCCAGTAGGGGTTGTTTGAGTTGAGGAGACTCATGAAGAATATCGCATCTGCGTGGCGGCTGACACCTGTGGTGTTCCCAGGGAAAAGTATTATCGGTACATCTATGTTCTCCCTCAGAGCCCCCGCGGTGGCATCGAGTTCACTGGAATCGGTGGTTGACCCCCCGAGCATTATACCATCGGTACCACCCCTTATGGCGGCCTCTGCGATTTCAACTGCCTCCTCGGGGGTCTGCTCCTCAGGATCGATGAGGGTAAGGTGTATCTTCCTCTCCCCAAGAATATCATGGAAATAATCTTCAACCTTCATTTTGAACACTCAGAAAAGTAATAAATGGGGGAGTGGGAGTATTTAACCCCTCGGTTCCTTTGCCTTGTACCTTAATCCCTTGTAACCGCACTTCCTGCATGTCTTTGCAGTTGGTGGGTTCCTGGCGTTACATTTAAGGCAGATCTTGATATTGAATAGTCTGTTTTCTGCTTCCTCAAATCTTGCCATAATTAGCCTCCTATGTATTTGTTCTGAATCTCAACAACCTCACGGCTATCCCTAGCCCGGGAGTAAGCTTCAAGAAGTTCACGGTTGAGGTCCAGGAAGTGTGGACCCCACTTGAAGTAGGACATGATGTCAGACGCTATATCTTTCAGTCCAACTATATAAAGGGTTGCCGCCACAGCCTCTGCAGTTGATAGTATGCAGGGCTTGCCATAGTTGGTGGGGTTTGCGGCCACCAGGAATGGCAGCGACCTGTGGTTCCCTGCGGTCTGGAATATGACCGATGACTTTCTGACCTTTTTCCATGAGCAGTCCAGGGCTGCGATGCCCCTCCTCATGACCATGTCACGGTCTGCGGGTGAGACTGCCTTCTCAGAAAAAGGGTTGAGGACAAGTGCACCTCTGGGTATCTGGTTGAGACTATTTACTATTTTAAATTTTCCCTTCCTGCCCAGTTTAAGGCTGGTGCACTTCTTCCTGTCACACTCCTCTGCATGGTATACCACTATTCTCATCAGGGTGATATTGGAATGTCCATGTATAAATAATTTGGATGGATGGGGGAGATCCTAAGTGGCCCGTCCTAGAACATCCCCCTCCCATGCTCCAGATGAAGGATACCAAAGTAACCTCTGCTAGAACATCCCCCTCCCATGCTCCAGATGAAGGATACCAAAGTAACCTCTGCTAGAACATCCCCCTCCCATGCTCCAGATGAAGGATACCAAAGTAACCTCTGCTAGAACATCCCCCTCTCATGCTCCATTATCTTACAGACAGCGCTTGATGGGTCCCTGAGGTCGTGGAGGTCATAGTAGCTGCCACCTGAGGCCAGGGCTATCTCCATGTTTAGGTCCCTTCCACCCCTGGATCCCCTCTCAAAGTTTATCACGGTTGAGGGTATATCCTCCTCCCTCAGCCTTGAGGCGGCCTCAACCGCCTCCCTCTTTGGGTCCCTGCCGGTCCCCACGTTTGGCATGCCATCACTGAGTATGACCATGAATGGAACGTACTCGCCGTGCCTCTTCTCCTCCCTGAGTATTTCAAGACCCCTCTTTATGCCCTGGGCCATTGGTGTTGTGCCCCCGACCCTTATACTCTCCACGGCATCCCTGAATGATGATGCACGGGCAGTTGAGGGTATTATGACCTTCGCATCCCTGCCCCTGAAGCCAACCACACTTATACGGTCCCTGTGCCTCTGCGCATCCTCTATGAACCTCTCTATGAGTCCCTTGACCATAGCGGCCTTCCTGTCAGAGAACATTGACCCGCTTATATCCACCACCAGGACGATTGATGCCCTTGCACCGTGTTTGCGTATCTTCTCCCTTATATCACCGGGCCTTATCTCACGTTCGCCCCTGGAGGCTGCAGCACGGATTGTGGCGTCGATGGCAACATCCCCTGGCTCACCCCTCGGGAACCTGCTCCTTATGTATTTCCCCTTACTTGTCTTTGACTCGACACGTGCACCGTAGAGCCTCTCCTTCTTCTTACCCCTGACCTTAAGGAGCTTCTTTATATCGACTTCGACGTCCTCTGTTTCAGGGCTTCTCTCTGGTCCCCCTGCAGATAGGCCTGCCAGGGAGGCTGAACCCCGGGACTCTGAGCTTCCGTTTCCCTGAGAACCTCCTGCGCCCTGACCTGACTCTTCACCCTCAGAACCCCCGGAACCTTCACCCCCTGATGATGTCTCTGAGTCGCCCTGATCCTCCTCAGATTCTCTCTCACGTTCCATTTCCTCACGGGCCCTCTGCATCTCCCTCCTTGTGTTCTCGCGGTTGTAGCTCCTGCCGGGTATTCTCTCACCAAGTACAAGGACTATTGCATCCTCAACGTCCTCCTCACGGACCCTTCTTCTTCCATTGAAGGCTGCTATGGCCTTTGATGTCCTCACTATTGCAATGTCAGACCGGTGGCCGTCAACACCGGCATCAACACAGACCCTTGCTATCAGCTCAAGGAGGTCATCGTCGATTGTCACCGCAGGGAGAAGCTTCCTGGCAGCCATTATCCTGTCGCGGAGACTGCTCTGGCTTTCAGCAAACCTCTCAACGAAGCCCTCCGGGTCGTCCTCGAATTCATCCCTCCTCTTCATTATGAGGACCCGCTGCTTTATGTCGGTCACCGTCTCCACGTTTATGTGTATACCTATCCTGTCTGAGAGCTGGGGCCTCAGTTCGCCCTCTGCAGGGTTCATTGTCCCCACAAGTATGAACCCTGAGGGGTGCTGGAGGGATATGCCCTCCCTCTCCACTGTGTTGACACCGTAGGCCGCTGCATCCAGGAGCACGTCGACCAGGTGGTCATCCAGGAGGTTTATCTCATCCACGTAGAGTATGTTCCTGTTGGCCTCTGCGAGTATCCCGGGCTCAAGGGCCTTTATACCCTCGGTGAGGGCCTTCCCGATGTCAAGTGACCCGACAACACGGTCCTCTGTGGCCCCCAGTGGGAGTTCAACAACCCTCATCTTGCGGTATTCAACCTCCACGTCACCCCTGCGGCACATGTCACATGCCCCCTCCGGGTCTTCCGGGTCGCAGTTGAAGGGGCAGCCCTTAACCGTCCTCAGGGATGGCAGAAGGTCCGCCAGGGCCCTCACCGCCGTTGTCTTACCTGTGCCCTTATCACCCTTGATGAGGACACCACCTATCCCCGGGTTTATTGCGTTGAGTATAAGGGCCTTTTTAACCTTTTCCTGTCCTACTATTGCTGTGAATGGAAAAATAAGGTTCTTCATTAACTCACCTGGTCATCCTAACCATATAATTCTATATTTATTCTGAATAATAAGTTTTTACATGGTATGGTATTAAGCTTTCACCATATCTTAGGATGAAGCTGGGGCCATGCAGGCCCCTCTGGATAAAATAGATAAGTGATGGGTCCCATAGAAGTAACAGGTGATATCATGTGTACCGTTGGAGGTCCAATGGCTGATATTGATATTAAGAAGATGAAGACCCGTAAATGCAGGTGCCTTGACTGTGGAAACGAATTCAAGGGCGTTGGAAGGCGGGTTATCTGCCCATCATGCCAGTCAGATAACGTTGAATGCGAAGGCTAGGTGGTACCCTGGAATTCAAAATCAGTGAGGACGAGATACTATTTGTCGAGGCCGGGGGGGTCCTCGGTATCATACCATCAGGTAGAGAGCGGACACTGTTCATGAACACAGCAGAGGATGAGGTTGCCCTCTTCCTCGAACCCCAGGACCTCATAGTCATATCCGCCTTCAGGGCCGATGATAAAATGAGGAGGGGTATAAAGGCCCTTGCATACCTCCTCCTCGAGACCGGGAACCCCCTGGTGGTCCTGCCAGAGGATCACCCTGGTTCCAGGAGACTGAAGATGGTTGTCTCAGCAGCAGAGAGGGTGAGGCTCAGCTGTGACATAACGCCGGGTACGCACCCCGACCACCACCTCCTCTGCTCTGCACCGGCACTCTCAGGCATGGAGATCGTGTCGGTGGATGGTGGTGTTGAACTCCTGAATGCACCCCCGGGTATCAGGGTGTGGAGGGAGGTACTTGACTGGTGATGTGGGAAACTATTTTTAAGGCAGGGCCACATAAACCATCACAGTGAATGACCATGATCAGTGAATTCTATCAGATATTTGGACAGCTGGTGTTCCTTGCAGGGGTGGGCATACTGGTTATGCTGGCTTCAAGCCTCTTCCTTGGGAGGCTCCTCCTGAATGAGGACAGACTTATATTCCCCAGGCTCCTCCTCATCACGGTCGACATGTTCTATGGACCATTCAAGAAGTTCTCAGAGACCCTTGGCCTCAACAGCCGCATAGTGGACCAGATAGGTGTTGAGGTCAGGAACAAGATCAACGAGAAGCGGTTCAAATCCATAGACCCCCATGATAAGGCCCTTGTACTGCCACACTGCCTCAGAAATCCCGAGTGCGAGGCCAGACTCGAAAGGACAGGGCTGATCTGCACCGGATGCAACAGGTGCATCATAGGGAAGATCAAGGAGAGGGCTGAGGCCATCGGATACACGGTCTTCGTGATACCCGGGTCAACCTTCATAAAGAAGATCGTGGAGGAGCACAGATTCAAGGCTGTCCTGGGGGTTGCATGCTACCAGGACCTGAACCTCGCCATGATGAAGCTGTCGAAGTTCTCGCCCCAGGGTGTACCCCTCCTGAGGGACGGCTGCTTCAAGACAAAGGTGGACTTCAGGGCGGTCCTGCAGAAGATGGGAATAGAGGAGGAGCTAAGAAGACCAAGGGCCTGCATGAGCCAGGTCCCGGGGAAGACACCGGAGCAGTGATAGGATGGACATCCCCATCACCGATAACCACATACACGTTGACCCTGTTAACGGTGAGGGCCCGGTTGCAGTTGCAGAGAAATTCTACAGGGCAGGGGGCAGGCGGATGATAATCCCGAATAAGCCCTCCTGGACCATAAATGCAGGTACCGACTACCATAAAACCATGGACACGGTCCTGGGCTACGTTGAGATGATCAACAGGGAGACTGAAGTTGAGGCCCATGCAGTTGTGGGACTGCACCCTGCAGAGCTATCAAGGCTCCTTGAGGCCGGCCGTGAGATTGAGAGGGCTGAGGAGATGATCAGGGACGGGCTGGAATACGCCCAGTCCCTGGTACTGGAGGGGAGGGCTGTGGCCATCGGCGAGGTCGGAAGGCCCCACTACCCGGTCAGTGAGGAGGAGCTCGCAGCCCATAACAGGCTCATGGTATATGCCATGGAACTTGCAGCCGAGGCTTCATGCCCTGTTCAGCTACACACCGAGAGCTCGGGCCCAGAGGAGTTCAGGGAATTTGCTGGTATGGCTGAAAGGGCTGGTATAAAGAAGCATATGGTTATAAAGCATTTCTCAGGGCCCTTTACAGCCCCTGAGGAGAACCATGGTCTCACTCCATCCCTCATTGCCTCAAGGGAGGTTGTGAGGGATGGTATCAGGAAGGGGGGTCCTTTCCTGATGGAGACAGACTACCTTGATGATATCAGAAGGCCCGGTGCCGTCCTTGGTCCAAAAACAGTGCCAAGGAGGACCCTTGAATTTATCAATAAGGGGATCTTCACCGAGGAAGATGCCTACAGGATCCACGAGGAGACCGTTGAGAGGGTCTACGGGATCTAAATGACTCCATTCTGCCTATCTTAAAAACCGTATATCAGGGGCTTAGCCCATCCCAGAGGAACAGAGCCGTGGATAAAGTTTTAAGCTACAATGGTTTTAAGATCCCTGATATTCCTTCAGTTATTCAGAGATTATTTCCTCCTATCCAACAGTACCCCGTCTTAACCTCGTTCTCACCTTACCGGTAGCAGCTTCGCAGCGTTTCTCTTTCAGAATATGGCCTTACTTCATTCAGATACATTCCGGGGCATGCAGTGAAATGTGGAGATTAAAAACAGAACCAGGGGGGTCAGTGCGAACCCCCGAGAAGCAGGCTCACCACCCCTATAAGTACCCCTATGACCACGACCTCAAGGCTCGTCCTTAAGATATTCTCCCTTGAAACCCTTCCAAGGTATACTCCAAGGATTAAAAGGGCGATGAGGCAGAGCAGAAGCGTGACGATGGTGGCGGTTAACCTGTCATCTATCAAAAGGAAGGGCAGGACCGGTACAAAGGATCCCAGGAAGCTTGAGAACCCATGGGTGAACATGCTCATGTACACCCTCCTCCGGGCCTGCTGGTGGATGATGGTGTCATCGAGTTTACCCTCATCCATCATCATCTTCCTCTCAAGTTCACGCATGGTCCTGGTCTCCTCAGCCCTCTCACCAATGAATGAGCCGAAGGCATTGGACATTGCAAGGGCCACACCCCCACTGAGTCCTGTGAGGGCTATGAGGTAGTTATCCATGCTGAGACCGCCGGCACCTGCAACACCGCTTGCTGTCAGGGTGACACCCATAACAGCCAGTATCCCATCAAGGGTGCCCAGGGCCACGTACCTGCTCATATTTATGTACTCATGAATAAATCCACGCACATCCATCCCAGATCATCCACCTCTTAATCATCCACGACCGAGTTCACTGTGTGCACGTGCAAGGTGACCCGCTGCAAGGGCACCCATCAGGGACAGCTCCCCTGCAAGAACAGCCCCTCCAACTATCTCTGCAAACTCGTGGACCCTGCCTCCGCCCCTTACACCCATGATATCAAGGCACTCAGAGGCGGTTTCAAGTCCTGTGCCGCCGCCGACAGTTGCCAGGGGGACATCCGGGAGGTTCACCGCGAAGTAGAGGTCCCCTTTTCTCTCCTCTGCAATGGTAACCCCCAGACTTCCCTCGACTATGTGGGCCTCGTCCTGTCCTGTTGCAAGGAATATGGCCCCTATTATGTTGGCGTAATGTGCATTGAAGCCCATGCTACCTGCTGCTGCTGAACCGATGAGGTTCTTGGCTGTGTTAACCTCGACAACGGCCTCAGGCGTTGTTTTAAGGACAGACTCGACCATCTCGCCGGGTACCGTGATCTCGGCTGTTATACTCTTACCCCTCCCCTCTATGAGGTTAACGGCGGCGGGCTTCTTGTCGGTGCAGAGGTTACCGCTCAGTGCTATCACATGGGCCCCGGTCTCCCTGGTGAGGAGTTCAAGGGCCCTCTCGGTTGCAATGGTTACCATGTTCATCCCCATGCTGTCGCCGGTTGTGTAGACGAAGCGTGGGTAGACGTAGGAGCCGACCACCATAACAGGGTCTATCTTAACGAGCTTACCATGCCTGGTTGTGGATTCTGCCTCCTCCCTGAGGGCATCAATGTTCTCGTAGATCCATTCCCTCAGTCTGAGGGCCTCAACCACTGATCCAGTCCTTATGACGGGTGCGCGGGTCATTGAGTCGCCCGTCACCCTGACGGTGGCCCCTCCGGCCCGTGTGATCACCGAGCACCCCCTGTTCACCGATGCGACGAGGGCACCCTCAGATGTTGCCAGGGGAACATAGTATTCACCGTCTGCGTGTTCACCCCTCACAGTGAGTGGCCCCGCCACTCCCAGGGGGATCTGCACAGCCCCTATGGGGTTCTCTATGTTCCTCCTTGAGGCGCGCTCCATATCCATGGTGTAGTTTGAGACGTGTTCAAGTTTAACCCCGCAGGTCCTCTCAATGAACTCCCTTCTTATTCTGACGGCCTCATCCACCGGGACGTGCCTTTCGATCTCGTAGAGTTTGATCCTCCCCTCCATGAGGTCATCCATGATTGACATCAGCCCACCCCCATGTGGGCCCTGATCTCATGGACTATGGCTGATGGCCTGTCAACAACCACTGCCCCGGCCGCCTCCAGGGCCTCCCTCTTGCTGCTGGCGGTTCCTGTGCCGCCCTCGATTATTGCCCCTGCATGTCCCATCCGCTTACCTGGGGGTGCAGTTGCACCTGATATGAAGGCGAAAACAGGCTTTGACATCTCCTCTATGTAACTGGCAGCCCTCTCCTCTGCGTCCCCGCCGATCTCACCTATCAGGACGACGGCTTCTGTATCGGGGTCATCCTCGAATCTTTCAAGTACATCCACGAATCCGAGTCCTGTTACAGGGTCCCCCCCGATACCCACACATGTACTCTGGCCGAATCCTGCCTCTGTGAGCTGGGCTGCAAATTCATAGGTCAGTGTGCCGCTCCTTGAGACTATGCCTATGCTTCCCTCGCTGAATATGTGGGTGGGCATTATGCCAAGCTTCCCGACACCCGGAGTGATTATGCCGGGGGTGTTGGGGCCTATAACCGTCTTACCCATCCTAGAGGCGTACTCCATTATCTGCATGGAGTCATGGACAGGTATGTGCTCGGTTATTATTACAACAAGGTCCAGATGTTTTATTGATTCAAAGGCCGCGTCCTTTGCGAAGGGTGCAGGTACAAATATTATGGATGCATTGACATCGGTCTCCTCGGTGACCTCCTCCACCGAGTTGTAGACATCCACGCCAAGGAACTCCTGGCCGCCCTTACCGGGCGTAACACCCGCCACTATGCGGGTTCCATAGTCGAGCATCTGTTTAGTGTGGAATGATCCCTGTTTACCTGTTATGCCCTGAACAAGGCACCTGGTATCCTCATCAAGCAGTATCATGATTGATCCCCTCATCCTTTCTTTTGTGGTCTGAAATATTTAATTATGCTCATGAAGAGCCGTTCAGGAGAAGTGTTTAATTATGATAGAGTTCTGAAGAGCCCTTCACAATTAAGGATAATATGACTCCACATCGGTGGAGGTCACTGAAAAAATCATAAAACCCTCAGTATCCTCGTCCTCTCCTCAAAGGGTACTGCGAGGTCTATGAGGTTACCGTTAAGGAAGGCTGTGGCTGAAACTATGACGCTGCCGGGTATTACATATGATGGTGAGCCCCTCCTTACAAGGTGGACGTTCTTATGGCCGAGTGCAGCGCCGAGCATCGCCCCTGCTGCAACGCCAACACTCTCAATGTCCTCTATGGTCGCAGCAACCACCGGGTCGTCGGTCTTATCAGATACATAGCCCACCCCGGGGATTTCACGGACACCCGGCCTTATCTCCTGGCTCACATCGGTAACCCCATCCATGCCCCTGGCTGCGGCTATGGCAGAATTTGCAACGTCAGCCACGAAGTCTTCACCACCATAGGTGTCAAATGCCAGTATAACTGCATCCGGGTACCTGTCCTGCCGTACAGCTGCCTCTGCATATGATATGCCCTCCCCCGCGCCGTCTGGTTCATCTGATATCCCCTCAAGGTCTCCCAGGCTCTCTGATGAATCCCTGAGTATCTCAACTATGGCCCTGTTCACGGTCTCAAGCATGTCATCCTCCACGAAGGCACTTATAACAACGTCGTCGCCGGTTATGTTTGTCAGTGCCGCGCTCTCTGCACCCGCATCAAGAAGTCCCGGTATGGAGGCCTCAAGGGATGCTATAAGTTCCCTGCTGCAGCTCGTATCGTTATCTGATATATCTGCACCTATGGAAGTTATCTTCAAAACGATCACCTATACCTAATTTGAGCTGCCTGAATAAATAGTTTAGAGGGGACCTCATCTCATGGGGATGGGGAACTGGAGGGAGGCATGTAAATATATGGGAGGGCTGGCCTCAGAGGGTATCAGCGCTCCCCTCAAAAAATTATTTTATATCAAAAGGGACATAAAGAATCACACTAAAATCTTTAGTTCTCTGAAGACTCCAAAAAAGTGTGGGAGAAATATTTCACATGAACACAAAGATCTGTGTCCCTGTATTTGAGAAGACAGCCCCGGAGGTTACTGAGTCAGCCGGGAGGGCCATTGATGCAGGTGCGGATATCCTTGAAATAAGAATTGATGGCCTCCAGAATCCTGGAGAAGTTAATATCAGGGAACTCATAGAGGATATAGGGTTCCCTGTGATTGCAACCAACCGATCACCTGTCGAGGGTGGTCATTTCAGTGGCAGCGAGGATGAAAGAATAAAGCTGCTGATGGCTGCCGCTGAGGTCGCCGACTTCGTGGATATTGAACTCAGCAGTGCCCGTGAGGACATAGAGCGGGTCACAGGGAGTGCCAGGAGAAGCATCGTATCCTACCATAACTTCAGGGAGACGCCCTCACTGGAGGCCCTCCTGAGGATCGTCAGGATGGCTAAGGAGATGGGTGACATCGCCAAGGTAGCTGTGATGCCAGAGAACCTGGCAGACACCCTGGTGGTACTCCAGCTCCTCACATTTGAGGAGGACACTGTGGCAATATCCATGGGGGAACTCGGTAAATACACGAGGGTTGCAGCCGCCCTCTTTGGCTCACCCATCACCTTCGCATCAATGGGGAGGGGGACAGCCCCGGGACAGATGGATGTTGATGTAACCCGGAAAATGATTAGAGAACTCATGCCGGAGGATTGACCATGAAGAAGGTTCTGATTGCCATTGCAGTGCTTGCTATCATCGCGGTTTCAGGTGCATTTTACTACCTTGATCATGTGGATTCTGTTGACATAACCATAAAGACCGATGGTGTTAACATCACCGTTGAGGCCGACACCATCTTCTTCCAGAAGGTCCCCGCAGGGATGGAGCAGGAGATAGGGGACTACATGGCGGATGTCATCAATGACCCTGACAGCACCGTTGAATCAATAAAAAAGGACGTTACTGACATAGCAGAGAGGTACGGTTACAGGGAGGTTAACGTCAGGATAGAGTCACAGTTCGGTGTTGACCAGCTCCCAATGCCGGCCGTTGTGAGCGGTGACTCAATGTATCCAACACTGAAGGACGGCCAGGACCTCATAGTCCTCAAGACAGACAGGTACAGCGTGGGGGACATAGTAATAGCAAGGCACCCTGAATACGGCCTCATTGTGAAGAGGGTCGGCAAGATCGAACCTGAAAGGGTCTACCTGATGAGTGATAACAAGAAGGTTGAACGCATCTACACTCCGACCTCCGTTATTGTGAGAACACCCCTGAACACCTGGGTTCCAAGGTCAGCCATTGTGGGTGTTGTGAAGGAGTACTGAAACCCTTTCTGGACCTCCAGAATCAGAGATTCCCAGCAACATTATTTTTTGATGACACCATCTTCCTTTTTGAGGACATACCTTCTCTGTCTCAACACCATGGTGACTCACTCTATGGATCTGCAGCTAATCTAGATCCAGGTACTGAAAAACCGTTTCAAAGAACTCAAATTCAAAAAAAATTGATGAACTCAGACAATTCCCTCAGAGAAAGATAAAAAAGAATCAGGTGAATTTGGACAGCCTCTCAACCCTCTTAAGCATGTTCGGGTGTGTTGATAACAGTTCAAGGATCCTTGCACCCAGTCCGACCTTAACTCCACCGTATTTTATCCTCTGGAGTTCAGCGAGGTCTATGGTCCCATCCATGTTCATGTCAAGCTGGCGGAGGTCCTCTATCTCACCGTACGCCGCTGACACATCATTCAGGAAGAAGGCCTTGACACCCTCGACCTGTTTCAGGTCGTCCCTGTTGAACTGGGCTGAGCCGTAGACAAGCTTGTAGAGTGCGCTTGCAAGTTTGTGTGGCTGACCACCAATCTCCACACTACCCTGGTCAGCGTAGTACTCCCTTGTCCTTGATATGAAGAGTACTATGAGCTGGCCTATGAAGTATGCGAGGAGGGCTGCAATACCCACCAGATTTGCCTCATCATCCCTGCTGAAGACCGTGCTCCAGAATATGTAGTAGCATATGAGGGGGACGGCGCTCACCAGGGTCATGACTATCATGTCGCTGTGCTTTATATGGGATATCTCATGTCCGAGGACTGCCCTCAGTTCCTCCTCATCAAGAAGGTTGAGTATCCCCCGGGTCACGCACACCCTTCCATCAGCCTTTGTTCTTCCGAAGGCGAATGCGTTGGGCAATGCGATCTCCGCTATTCCGACCCTTGGTTTGGGTATGCCGGCCCTTCGTGCAAGTTCATCGACCATTGCATGCAGTCGGGGTGCTTCTGCTTCGCTCACGTAGTGGACGTTCATTGTGAGTTCCACTATCTTCGGGGAGATGAGGTACTGCAGGAATATCACTCCGAAACCCAGGAGGGCATAGAAGAGTGGTCCTCCAAGTCCCAGGATGGATCCTACGACCATGAGTATCGCATAGATCAATCCGAATAAAAGTACTGTCGCCAGGAACATTCTGAGCTTCAGTTTCCATGTGCTGAGTCTTCTCATTTTGGCTTTTTCCTCCATCGAGCCATTAGTTACAAAGTGTTATTTTATTATGTGATGATATAAATCTTTTGTTATTATTGTAAGGTATGGAGGGCCCTGAATATGGAGGTTCCTGACTGTAAGCACGGTAGCCGGGATCCGCATGTAGCATAGCACCCCGACCAAAGAGACCATTCCCTGAGACCCAAAGTTTATTAAATATTAAAGTATATTTCATATTAAGGGGATGATAATATCAGGAATCTATGGAAAGTTCTAATGTTAGTGACCATCTTTGCCCTTATCGGATCCAGTCAGGCCGTCCAGATAGGCAATACAAGTTACGGCTATGTTGAGAAGGACTACTACGGTAACCAGAGCTCCAATGAGACCATAGGACTCATAATAGGGGTTCATCCCCGTGAGTCAGGTATACATGAAGCCGTGAGGAAGACCCTCCAGACCTCAAACCTCACAAAAAGATACGTCCTCTACAGCGTCCATGTGACATCCAATGCCTACGACTACTCGAAGGGCCGTATGAACGGCCAGCTACTTGCAAGGAACTTCATTGTACCTGATGTAAAGAATGAGAAGCCCATGCTGGTCATTGACTGCCATGAAAACCTTTACCGTCAGAGTGGATACGCATACCCCCGCTTCCTCTATGTGATCTCAGAGAACCTTGCAACCATAAATTACACGGAACAGATAGTATCCAGGATGGGCTTCCTGAGAGTATATACACCCCCAAAGGCAACGAGTCCTCAGTACGTGACAGTGCCGATAGCCTCACAGGGATACAGCACCATAATATATGAGACCTATAAATATGACAGCCAGTCAAGAAAGCTCAGCGACGCAGGTATGTTCATATCATGCCTTGAAAGCCTCAGAACCTACATTTCAAGGGGTATAAACATCACTTCAAGTAGCCCGGCTGCGGGAGCTGTAACCTCAAGGAGGCCGATAATAAGGGTCACCTTCTCAAAGACAATAAAACCTGGAAGGTACTGGAGCAGGGTAACCCTCAAAAACAGGTATGGTAAATCTGTGAGGGTCAGGACATGGGTTTCCGGTAACACCCTCTATGTGAAACCAGTCTACAGGCTATCCCGGAACAGCTGGTACACCCTCACCATACCGGCCGGTGCACTGGTTGACGCCCCAGAGAATAAATGGACGCTTAGGTTCAGGACCGGGAGAAGATAGGGTAGAAAAAACCATTCTTCATTTATTTTTTAGAATTGTTCTAATGATGGATATGTAAGCCTAGAGAATCGTTGGGAGATCTTTTCTTTTTCTGGATTATAAAACTGCAGGATAAAAGCGCTTCTGTGCTGTTTTCTACACTAACATTTCATTAATTCCCTGATGATTTCATCCACTTCATTTTTAACAGCATATGCTCCCAGTGATTCCCCTTTTAGATTCATTTTGGTTATAGCTGGTGAATAAGGTAGAACACCTTTAATTTCGTTACCCTCTGAAGTTAATAGTTCTGTCAAAATTGGCTCCGTTTCCTCATCAATTTTGTTGAGGATTACTCCAAAACGTTTATCTGCTTCATGGGTAAGTTTTGCAGCCTTTTCTGCTAGTAGAACTGCATCACTGGAAGGATCTACCACCATCACTACAGCATCTGCCCCCTCCACTATTCCACGCCCGAAGTGTTCTACTCCTGCTTCAGTATCTACTAAAACCCATTGATCTTCTTCTAATCTTACATGATTCAGGAAATCTCTCGTTACAGCTCCCATAGGACAGGCACATCCCTCCATTGCATGATCAATTTTTCCTATCTGCATTAAACCTAAAGATCCAACCCAGCACACAAATTCCTGTGATAGACTCTCTAGATCAAATTTTTCCCTGAAAAGTTCGGGTTCAGTTTCCCCATCTCTGATCATTGACCTCAACTTTTTCATTACACGAGGTTTACCGCCAAGATAATCCATGAGAGTTTTCTCTGCTGGCTCAATTCCTAAGATCCCACTTAATCCAATATTAGATTCATCCGAATCAACAACCAGGACCCTTTTTTTCTGTTCTTTAAGTGTGTGAGCTATTAAAGTTACCAGCGTGCTCTTTCCACTTCCGCCTCGACCACTAATAATTAACTTGGGCATGCCGAAACCTTCCATCTTGAATTATTCCATCCTACAGTTCCAGTTATAAGGGATTATATCATTATCAAGAGGATTGACCCTCCTTTCATCAACATTTTCAGGATCGTAAAGAAGAGAAGGCATTCCGATTACCACCGATATTTTATTACCTATATTTTTCGTACCGTGAAAAATTCCAGGAGGGATATAGACTACACAGGGACATTTTTCACCCATAAATATCTCATTAAGGACCTGATATGTAGGTGAATCTTCCCTGTAATCATATAGGGCAAGCTTTACCATTCCCACGACACAGATCAGACGATCTTCCTGTTTAGAGTGAAGATTCCAGCCCTTGATCATCTTTGGATAGGAATATGAAGCAATTAATTTGCCTGATATTCTCTCCTTTCAGTTTCTTGTCATCCAAACGAAGGAGTTCCATCAGGAATCCCCTTTCATCACTGAACATTTTCAGATCATTTATAACCACTCCGTCAATGAGTTTTTCTCCATAAAAACCTGGAATATTTTGAACTCGTGGCTTTTCCAGTTCATCAAAATTTTTTAAACTTTTTGGTTTCATTCGCGGGTCTCCCCTTTTTCATACATCCATGCTAAAGGATCCTTGCCATCCGGGAACATTGCACCGTAGGGTTCAAATTTATTGATATCGCTAACAGTGCAGAAATGCATTCCACGATCCGATTCTACCATCATTAAAGGGTTAGCCTTCTCTATGTCCCATGAACCATCTTCTGGGTTGTAGATATCATCGTCCACTTCAAGATGCACAACTTTACCGAGGATCAATAAATAAGGAAAGCCTTCATACTCATCTTCATAAATGTTATGCAGTTTACATTCCATCCATGCATAACACCCTTCAATTCCCGGTGCTTTGACCTTTTTTGAGGGTTTTTCCTTTAAATCCGCCAGTTCAAATTCATTAACATCAAAAAGAACATGCGAAGCTGTTGGTATCACTTTATCAACCATTTCAACCCCTGGCATATTAATAACAAATTCCCCAGTGTCTTTGATATTAACAACCGTGTCTCTCATCTTTGCTGAAGCCACACAGATCAGATCAAAGGGGCGTAAAACTGGCATAACACATGAATAAGGTGCTATGTTCCTAATTCCATCTTTACTTGTCGTTGAGATAAATGCCACTGGCAGCGGTATCAGAGATTCTCTCTTAAAATTTTCAAGTATCATATTATCACCAATCCATTTTTTCTCTTCTTGTATATATAAATATTAGTTCTAAATCAAAAAGTATTATTATTTTGCCGTATATTCTTTAATGCTTATTACTACTTCCTGTAGTGGTGGTTTAAAGTTGAGGGAACTCGTGGAGTATGTATTATCACATCCTCCAAAGAAAAGCAAAAACAACAATCACTCAAAATAATTCACTGGAAGTTCAGATAACCTATACGAGAATCTTATGGATTTAGTGCCGGATTAGCTAATTAAACTGAGTTAAAAAATGAAATGGGGATTCTAACAGTATCATGGATCAAAATACGAGTATAGGATACAAAATTATATAAGGAACACATTAAAGATCCCGAACACTTTCAAAGGATTATTATGAGAGCTGCGGATTATATAAGATATTCTATCTGAATCAGCAGCAGAACCGAAGAAAAAAAAGGAGATAGAATTCCACAGCAGCTGAAGCCGCCTTAAATCCGCTGAATCCATTTCAAGTTTCAGAGGATACCATTCCTTTTAAGGAGCCTCCTGGGGTTCCTCACAAGTGCCTCCTCCACTTCAGACTCGGTTAGACCGGCCCCGAGGCCTATCCTCCGTGCCATCTCATAGTCGATCAGATCCCCAGGTGCATGGGTATCCGTGTCAATCACGATGGGAACACCAACCTCCCCTGCAATGGCTGCCACGTGACCATTACCAAGGCAGTGCCCCTTCCTGGCACTTATCTCAAGGGTCACATCATTCTCACGGGCCAGTTCAACGTCCTCAATCGTTATCAGGCCCGGATGGGCCAGTATATCAACCTCCGGGCAGCTTACCGCTGCATGGTTGGTGCCGGGGATCACCGGCTCCACCAGGGTTTCGCCGTGTACAACAATCACCTCGGCCCCGAGCCTCCTTGCCCTCACTGCAAGTTTCTCAATTATCTCAACGGGCGCATGTGTGATCTCAGCCCCAGGGATAACGGTGATGTCCCAGTTATCACCTATGTCCTCCACGGCGTCGATGAGGTTTGTTATGGTGTTTATGTTCGAGGCGTCTATGTGGTCAGTGATGGCTATTGCCTCATGTCCAAGTACACAGGCCCTCCTTGCAAGTTCGGATGGCAGGAGCTCACCGTCACTCAGGAGGCTGTGGGTGTGAAGATCTATCCTCTTTCTAATTTCAGGCCCTCCATGAAATCATTACAGTCTGTACCGGGAGGGTCGCAACAATTCTCTCCTCCCTGAAAATCATTATATTGCTGTTGATACACATCAAAGATTAAGGTATGTTCAGGGAAGTATTTAAAATGAAGCCCAGGGTCTTTGTACCAGCACACATAACAGGATTCTTCGAGGTTGTAATGCACAGGGACCCCCTGAGGTCAGGGTCCAGGGGGGCCGGTGTCGTCCTGGACAGGGGTGTTAAAACCGGGGTGAAGCTCAGGGGTTCAGATGACACCACGAAGGTGAGGGTGAACGGAAGGAGAGATGATGATGGAGTTAGCATTAGGGCCGTTGAAATCCTGAGGGAGCTCACAGGGTTCAGTGAGGGGGTGAGTATCCACCACGAGGTGGAGGTGCCCATAGGGTGTGGTTTCGGGACATCAGCCGCCTGCGCTCTCGGGAGCGTCCTTGCAATTGCATCTGAACTGGAACTTCCCATCACCTTCAACAGGGCAGGTGAGGTGGCACACCGTGCAGAGGTTGAACTCGGAACCGGTCTCGGGGACCTCATAGCTGAGGTAACAGGTGGAATGGTCATCAGGACCCGGGAGGGACCGCCAGGGTACGGGAGGGTTGACAGGATCATCCAGGACGGCCTCCACGTTATAACCCGGACGCTGGGGGAACTTGACACCGCATCGGTGATACATGATGATGCCCATGTGAGGGCCATCAACAGGATGGGGGGTGGTATGATAGACCGCCTGCTTGAGAGACCAGCTCCGGCCCGGTTCATGGAACTCTCCCGGGAGTTTGCAGAGGGGGCAGCCCTCATCCCCCAGGAGCTCAGGGAACCCCTGGAGGAACTCTCAGAGGGTACGCTGGGTGCCTCCATGGCCATGCTTGGGAACACAGTATTCGCCCTATCAGAGGACCCTGACGCCGGTGGCGCTGGCACCAGTACCTACGGTATCGACCAGCTGGGTGCAAGGTTCATATGAAAAACATACCCCGCCACAGGCCCCCTGAAGTACTCAGAACTCCAAACTCAGTTCATATGAAAAACATACCCTGCCACAGGCCCTGACCCTGATCCGACAGCCACTCGACCGTAGACTCTGAAAACTCCAGCACCGCTGGATTATGCCTTATATGACCCTTCCCTTACATCTGAGGTTCATAATGAACAGATATGTGGATTTGTGGGGAAAATACTTTAAATTAAAAGGATATATTAATTGATGTTAGCAGAAGCAGCTTCGTGATCAGATGATAAGGATAGTGTATGATATCAACATCTACCGTGAGGTCCTCAGGGAGGTCCTTGAACCATCCCACACCGTCGTGGAGCTTGGCTGCCACGTGGGTAACTCAACGCGCATAATCTCGGACCTTGTACCTGAGGGGAGGGTTGTGGCCGTCGACAACAGCCCCGAGGCTGTCGAGGTAATGGAGTCCCTCAGCAGGGAACGTGACAACGTTGAATTTATCTCAGGGGATGTGCGGCTCCATGAAACCCTCGAGAAGGTCTGCACCATGATAGACAGCTGTGATGTTCTCAGCGTGGACCTTGGAGGTGGCTACCACCCGGATACAACCTTCAAGGTCTACTTCATCTGGTCATCCACACTCAAACCAGGGGTCTCCATCATAAGGAACCGGGGGCTCCTGGACTTTGTATGCTCATCCATCACCGAAGAGTCATTCACCTCCAGGTATGGATGGCTTGAGTCAAGTGGGGACGCTGGAATCCCCCCACGACTCAGGGAATTTAAGCTCTGGTCCAGCAAGATATACAAGGAGGGTGCCCATGATAGGCAAAAGGATTAGGATTGAGAGGATAATCAACAGGAAGACGGACAGGACTGTCATAGTACCCCTCGATCACGGAGTCTCCATTGGACCCGTTCGCGGGATAATCGACATGGCAGGCACCATAGATGAGGTTGCAAGTGGCGGTGCAAACGCCGTTCTCATGCACAAGGGAATGGTCAGGAGTGGACACAGGGGATACGGGAGGGACATAGGACTCATAATACACCTCTCGGCCAGCACAGGCCTCGGCCCCGACCCAAACCACAAGGTCCTTGTGACCTCAGTTGAGAAGGCCCTCAAGCTGGGTGCCGACGCGGTATCCGTCCATGTGAATGTGGGATCCGAAAGGGAACCCGAGATGCTGATAAAACTCGGAACCGTTGCAGAGATCTGTGATGACTGGGGCATGCCCCTCATTGCCATGATGTACCCCAGGGGTAAGAAGATAGATGATGAGCACGACCCGGAGGTCGTGAAGCTGGCAGCCCGTGCAGGCGCAGAGCTCGGTGCAGACATAATAAAGACCAACTACACCGGTGACCCTGACACCTTCAGGGACGTTGTGAAGGGGTGCCCGGTCCCTGTGGTGATAGCTGGCGGACCAAAGATAGAGACAGAGGAGGAGCTACTCCAGATGGTCAGTGACTCTGTGGAGGCAGGGGGCGCAGGGGTCGCCATTGGAAGGAACATATTCCAGGCCGATTCACCTGCAAACATGACAGGGGCCATAGCAGGCATAGTCCATGATGGCCTGAGTGTCGAGGAGGCCGTCAGGATACTGAAGGGTGGCGAGTGAGATGAAGTTCGCATGGCTCCTGGCCCCCGACACCTACTGGGATGAGAAGAAGACCTTCATAACGGCGGCCCTGGAATCAGGGATAGACCACATAGTGGACACCGCCGATTCCGGGAGGATAAAGAAGCTCGGTAACCTGACCCTCATCTCCCCTGATGAGGACGCGGATATAGTACTTGTAGGTAGGGATGGTGAGGGTGACGGGACCCTTGAACTCCCGGAGACCCTTGAGTACTCAAGGGACATTGAAATGGCATCAGAACTCAGTGAAAGTGGAAGACAGGTTGCAGCCTACGTGGAGATAAGGAGCAAGGCCCATGAGGAGCTTGCCAGGAGGCTCGGGCGCGTCGTTGACTACCTCATACTGGTGGGTGAGGACTGGAAGATCATCCCCCTGGAGAACATAATCGCAGACCTGCAGGAAGAGGATGTTAAACTCATCGCCGCGGTGGCTGACGTGGACGAGGCCCGGGTTGCCCTTGAAACCCTTGAACACGGAACCGACGGTGTCCTCATAGAACCGGCAGACATATCCCAGATAAAGGACATTGCAGCCCTCCTTGAGAATATTGAAAGCGAGACCTACGAACTTAAACCCGCCACCATAACCCGCATCGAGCCCATCGGATCAGGTGACAGGGTCTGCGTGGACACATGCTCCATAATGGGGATAGGCGAGGGCATGCTTGTGGGTAGCTACTCACAGGGACTGTTCCTGGTGCACAGTGAATCCCTTGAAAGTGAGTATGTGGCATCAAGGCCCTTCCGTGTCAATGCGGGTCCTGTACAGGCCTACGTCATGGTGCCCGGTGGCAGGACCAGGTACCTCTCGGAACTTGAAACCGGCGACGAGGTCATCATAGTGGACAGGGATGGCAGATCACGCTCCGCGATTGTGGGGAGGGTGAAGATCGAAAAGAGGCCCCTGATGCTCGTTGAGGCAGAGTATGAAGGCATGAAGGTCAGGACACTCCTCCAGAACGCCGAGACAATAAGGCTCGTGAATGATAAGGGTGAACCGGTATCTGTAAGTGAACTGGGTGAGGGTGACAGGGTCCTGGTCTACTTCGACGAATCCGCCAGGCACTTCGGGATGGCCATAAAGGAGACCATAATCGAGAAATGATGGTGTGTGAAGGAAGCCATGCCCCGCTACAGAAAGGGATAAAATGTACCATGTGAAGTTGATAGGGCCCTCCGAGAAGGATGAAGTACTCGCTGAACTCTCAGATCTGAGGTTATTTGAGAGGAAGGCCAACCTGCACGGTGCCTGTGTCAAGCTACTGACCGATAACATCTCATTCAAGGAGGAATGGGAGGCTAACTTCAAATTCATGAGCGACGATGTGAGGCCCCATGCAAAGGTATTCGCAATCTCAGATGGCGGGGACCTTGAGGTGCTCTACGAGCCGGTATCAAAAACCGTGATAATCAGGAACTGCGACTACTATGGCTGGGTTAAGAGCATAGCCCTTGCAGCGGTCTCAGACTTCTTCGAGGAGTATCACTCAGAGCATCGCCGCTACTCTGTCCACGGTTCAGCCCTTGACAGGAAGGGGGATGGTCTGGCCATCATCGGCCCACCCGGGACAGGGAAGACGACCCTCACCTACGGCCTCCTCCTTGATAGGGACTACAGCTACATATCAGATGACTGGTTCTTCACCCGCCTCTTTGAGAACGGCGTCCTGGTATACGCCTCAGAAAAGAACTCCTACATAAGGGATGACATCGGGGATGTCTGGGGCGAGTACTCGGATATCATAAGATCTGTTAAACTTGACAGCATGGGGAGGGGCGTCGCAGATGTGGGCATGCTCTTCAGGGACAGGATAAGGGACTCCACCACCCTCAAAAGGGTCGTGCTCCTTGAGAGAAACCCTGCAAACCCTCCACTCAGGAGGCTGAATGCCAGGGAGGGCCTGGAGTACATGGCCGGAAACGACTTCTGCAACCCCCACCAGCTCATACGGGATGAAAGGAAAACAGGACTCAGGAGGGACTTCTTCATGGAACTCTTCAGCAGGGTGGATCTGTACATCCTCAACACCATCGAAACACCCAGGGAGAGCCTTGAAAGGCTCAGAAGCCTTGAACATAGTGGGGAGGTTAAGCAATGAAGGTCAGAGCATTCCTTGCAGTTGACCTCGATGAGGGACTGCGGGACCATGTATCCAGGATACAGGATACCCTCAAATCTGCGGATGCCCAGGTCAAATTCGTTGAACCAGAGAACCTGCACTTCACCCTCAAGTTCTTCGGTGATGTTGGTGAGGGTAAGCTCAGGAGGATAGAGAATGTGGTGAGGGACACCCTCCGAGGCTATGAGCCCTTTGAAATCAGCATAAGGGGGGCTGGTGTCTTCCCGAACCCCAGATACATACGTGTGGTCTGGCTAGGAGTTGAAAACCCTGAAACCTTCTCAGATCTTCAGAGGAGCCTTGACATGGAATTCGTGAAGATGGGGTTCCGTCCTGAGAGGGACTACGTACCCCACCTCACAGTAGGGAGGGTTAAGGGACCGAGGAACAGGGATAAACTCGCTGAGCTCATAGGGGAACTTCAGAACGTTGAGGTCGGATCAATGAGGGTCAGTGAGGTGTCCCTCAAGAGGAGTGAACTCACACCTGCAGGGCCAATCTACACTGATATGGAGGTCTTCAGACTTTGAGGTTCTGATCCGACCCCATGAGTGGCAGAAAATTTTTTGATTCATGACCACTGATATGGATAGCCGGTGCACTCTCACTCCGGTCCCTATCCCGGATTTAGTTTATCTGCAGTTTACCTCAATTCTTTATGGTGATGATTTATGACCACAGACTGCAGCAACATACTCAAAACCATAAAACCCGACGGTGATGATGATTTATGACCACAGACTACAGCAACATACTCAAAACCATAAAACCCGACGGTGATGATGATTTATGACCACAGACTACAGCAACATACTCAAAACCATAAAACCCGACGGTGATGATGATTTATGACCACAGACTACAGCAACATACTCAAAACCATAAAACCCGACGGTGATGATGATTTATGACCACAGACTACAGCAACATACTCAAAACCATAAAACCCGACGGTGATGAATACCGGAGGGTCATGGAACTATCAGACAGTCTCGTTGAGTGCCTGAATGGACTCGCAGAGGAACAGGGAATAGACGCCGAGGCCGTCCTCGTGGGTTCAGTTGCCAAGGGGACCTGGCTTTCAGGTGCTGCAGACATTGACATATTCATACACTTTCCCCTCACGACCTCAGAGGATGAGCTCAAGGAGAATGGTCTCAGACTCGGCTATGGATGCATAGAGAGGTTCAGTGGTGAAGCCGAGGAGAGATACGCATCCCACCCCTATGTAACCGGTTACATTGACGGCTATGAGGTGGACTTTGTCCCCTGCTACCGGATAGATGATGCATCCATGCTAAGGTCGGCCGTTGATCGGACCATACTCCACACAAGGTACATACAGGAGAACCTCAGGGATGAGCAGAAGGATGACGTGCTCCTCCTTAAGCAGTTCATGAAGTCAACAGGGACCTATGGTTCAGAGTTCCGTGTTGGTGGCTTCGCAGGCTACCTTGCCGAGCTGCTGGTGCTCTGCTACGGCGACTTTGAGGGAGTCCTCGAGGGCGCCCTTCAGTGGAGGCCCGGATACATAATAGACCTTGAGGGCCACGGGACAGGCAAGGGATTCGAGGATCCCCTGGTGGTGGTTGACCCTGTTGATAGAAACAGAAACGTTGCAGCGGCCCTGACACTCCAGAGGATGGCTGAATTTGTAACCGCATCCCTGAACTTCCTGGGAAACCCGGGCCCAGAGTACTTTCAACCCCCCAGATACTCCACAGATGCCGCTGAAATAACCGGGACCCTCAGATGCAGGGGTTCAAGGGTCATCGTCATCTCAACGGGAGTCCCGGATGTACCCTCAGATGCCCTCTACCCCCAGCTGAGGAAGACCCTTGATTCTGTGGTTAAGAACCTTGAGGCGGAGGGTTTCTCTGTCCTGGGAGCTGACTACTGGAGTGATGAGAGCAGATCGGCATTTATGGTCCTTGAGATGGATGTATGGGAGCTCCCCTCCTACCGGAAGAGGTATGGTCCCCCTGTATGGTCCCGGCGCCACAGGGAGAGATTCCTCAGGAAGCATGAGAGGGTCTGGGTTGAGGGATCCAGGCTCACCATCGAATCCCCCAGGAGGCACAGATCAGCAGTTTCATATCTGAGGGACCTGCTTTCAAAGCCGGATAGGCTGAGGATGGGTAAACACGTAGGGGCGGAGATCAGGAGGGGCTTCAGTGTTGATCTCCTTGATGATGTAATTGGAGAAGCTGAAAAGGAATTTCTTGAGTTCATGGATGCATTCCTGAACCCCTGGAAGGCCCTTGAAAGATGATCCCTTAACCCCTATTATCTACTGACCTATCCCCTCTCCTCCACAAACCTCGGGACAGCGCTCTTAAGGGGGTCAAAGGTCTCAGGATTTTTAACCTCCATGCAGATCATGCTGACCTTTGAGTGCAGTGATGTTGGGAGTCTCAGTATCCTCTTGAGGTCAATGGTCACCTTGGCATCAAGCATCCTCATGTTAATCTTCGATATCCCCTTAACAAGTCTCGGGTAAACCCTGGGACCTATCACTGACCTGAACTCCCCCCACCTGTCCTCAAGTATGAGGTCCCTGTTCCTGACTGCAGTCTTAACTGTCCTCGCGGTG
Source organism: Methanothermobacter sp. CaT2 (assembly GCF_000828575.1). Lineage (GTDB taxonomy): Archaea > Methanobacteriota > Methanobacteria > Methanobacteriales > Methanothermobacteraceae > Methanothermobacter. The sequence goes on from NZ_AP011952.1 coordinate 503,116, forward strand.
ACATCCTCGATATCCTCATCACCCCTCAGGTGAAGAAGCACATGCCTTGCCCTCTCAGTGAATACCCTGTGATATCCCAGTGGTATGGAGAAGTGCTCCATTTCATAGGATGATACCCCATCAGTAAACTTCCTCCGCGGCTCCCTTGCACCCGCGGTGTACCTCAGTATCTCAGCCCTCACCTCCGAGCCGAGCTCCATGACCTCAGGGTCGAGGACCCTAACATGGTAGCCCCTCCCAGAGTATATGACATGGATGTCGTCCAGGCCCAGGTCCCCCCTCAGGGTGTCAACCATCATGAGGACCAGTTCCCTTGCCTCATCAAGGCATGTGGGGCACACCCCCTCACAGTCACATGACCTCACAGGGAGGTCCTTGGCATCAACATCGAATATGAGTTCGGACCGCTGCCACCCCTTCCTCTTTCCAGGTTCCCTGTAGAACGCCACCGAGGAGTATGCTGCGAATGGGTAACGGACCCTCATGAACCTTGACAGGCTCCTCTCATCCCTGAAGGTCCTGTACCTGTCACTGGGTCCCCTGCCATTGTGGTCGAACCCGAATTCCCTCATATGGAGGTTATCAGCTATGAAGTCAGGGAGGTCCCTGACATTCCATTCCTCACGGTAGTACCTCTTCCTCTCAAGGGGTGTTGCCGGTTCGAACATGTATTATTCCTCCTTCTCCCCGCTTGATCTGAGCTTCCACCTCTTCCTGTTGTAGTAGGTCAGTGGATTGGAGATGCTGCTGCAGAGTTTATCAGGTCTGCAGAGGTCCGGGAGGTGTATTTTGATCTTCTCACAGCTCATGGGTGTGTACCATTTGCTTTCGCCCTCATTTTCCAGTTCAGGCATGTCATGGACACCGAAGCCCAGCTTCGCAGTTATGTTCAGTTTCTCCTGTGGATCGTCCTCAAAGAGGGGTGGTTCGCATCTATCAGCGGCATCATAGATCACCGGCAGGATCTCCCCCAGGGTTATCCTGAGGTCAGGGTCAAGGTCAGAGACCTTCATGGGGGTCCTGTCCCTGAAGACCGATGGGTATAGACGTGCATAGGATATGAAGGACGTTAGAAGGAGCACTATGGCGTCGTTCCTGTTACCGGACTTAACCCCATCCAGTGTCCCCCTTATGCATGGCGGGAAGGCCTCCGGGACAAGCTTACCGGGTCTTGCAGATTTAACAGGGCCCCCTGTGAATGACATTATCCTCTCAACGGTCTCCCTTATCCTTTCTGCTGTTTCAAGTATCAGGGGGTGGACCTCCACCGTTGAACTCATCTCCCTGACCCTCCCTATATACTCCTCTGTCCTCTGCATTATCATGCGGGATATCATCGTCTCCCTGACCTCAAGACCTACGAGGATGTCGTAGAGCCTGTCAGGACTCCTGTCCCTTATACTGTCCTGGAAGCTCGTTATGAATTCGTCCCTGTCTATTATGACCCTCCCCCTCTTGAGGATGAGGTCTGTGAGCTTCAGTTTCCCTGAACCCAGGAGGTCGGCCAGCTCCGTCCACCTGAGGCCCTCTGAACCCAGTTCATAGAGAACATCAGCTATGATATCCTCCCTTTCACTCCCGAGGACGTTGAGGCGGTCCTCCACCATGGCCCCTGCAGACTCAACCACCAGCCTCGCCTCCCTTGAGGCCTTCATGAATCCAGCGCCTGCTGCCTGGGCAAGGATATAGAAGGCCAGCACATCGTACTCCTCAATCTCAGGGTTCATCAGGTAGGCGTAGTCCCTGTGGTTGAAGTCCTTCCTCTGTCTCCTGAGGTACCATTCCAGGCGTTTAACTGCAAGTTCAGCTATGCTGCCCGGGAGGAGAGAATTGTCTGCAAGGTTCTGTCCGCGTGTGCGCCTCCCTATCTCAAGGAGCTCATCCCTTGTATCGGCTATGGTGTCCAGTGATCCGTATTTCCTCACGATTTCCCTGGCATCCTCTGAGAAGGGGTTTATGAAGAGTGAAGATACCATGTTTAAATCTTATACCGGTTGACCCATAAAGGTATCGAAGTGTCCCATCACATCGAAGCGCAGTTTTGGGCATGCTGATCTGGCCTTGAGGTTGCAGTTTCCCTGAATCCAGTACCTCAGGGGCGTGTTGCCCTGATTATGACCGCAAGACATGGACTCAAATAAATTTATATAGAAGTAAACCGTAAATTAAACTGGATTTAATTGCCTTAAATCGACCCGTCTTATTCTGATCTGGTTCATGATTCAAGGAGGAGTTTGAGTTGAGTAAAGTATTTATCACCTGCGCACTTCCATATGCCAACGGCCCCACGCATCTCGGTCATCTGAGGTCAACCTACATACCTGCAGACATATATGTAAGGTACCGGAGACTCAGGGGCGATGATGTCCTCTTCGTCTGCGCCACCGATGAACACGGGACTCCCATAGCCGTGAAGGCAGAGGCCGAGGGCAGGACCCCCCTGGAGGTCGCCACCCGCTACCATGAGATGATAAGGGGGGACCTTGAGAGGTGTGACATATCCTTTGACAGCTTCACCAGGACCACAGATGATCTCCACCACGAGATAGCCCAGAAATTCTTCCTTAAACTCTACAAGAAGGGCTTCATATACGAGAAGGACATAAAACAGCTCTACTGTGGGGACTGCCAGCGATTCCTCCCGGACAGGTACGTTGAGGGCACCTGCCCCTACTGTGGAAGTGAGGGTGCGCGTGGAGACCACTGCGAGGGCTGCGGAAGGCACCTCGAGCCGCTCCAGCTTGAGGATCCGCGTTGCATGGTCTGCGGGTCAGAGCCAGAGGTCAGGGACTCCCGGCACTACTTCTTCCGCCTGAGCCAGTTCCAGGATGAAATCAGGGAGTGGATCGAGGGCTCAGAGATGCCATCAAATGTGAGGAACTACGCCCTCCAGTGGCTCCGCGAGGGCCTGAAGGACTGGATACTCACAAGGGACATGGATTGGGGTGTCCCGGTACCCCTGGAGGGGAACGATGGTAAGATCATATACGTGTGGGGTGAGGCCTTCCTTGGCTACATCTCATCTGCAGCCGCCTGGAGCAAAAAAACCGGGAGGGACTGGAGGGAATACTGGGACTCCGGCGCCCTCCACTTCATCGGAAAGGACATAATATACCACCACGCCATATTCTGGCCAGCCCTCCTCATGGCCTATGGCTGCAGGACCCCTGAGAACATAATAGCCGGCGAATACCTCTCACTTGAGGGCCAGAAGATGTCCACCAGTAAAAACTGGGTGGTCTGGACATCAGACTTCCTTGAAAGGTTTGACAGGGACCTCCTCAGGTACTACCTCACCGTCAACGCACCACTCACCAGGGACACTGACTTCTCCTGGGACGACTTCCAGAGGAGGGTCAACGATGAACTGGCCGATGTCCTCGGGAACTTCCTCCACAGGACCTTCTCATTCACGGGCAGGTTCTTTGACGGGAGGGTCCCGGCTGCAGGTGAACTTACAGCTGAGGACCAGGAATTCCTTGAATCAATCAGGACAGCCCATGACACCGTCGGTGAACTCCTGGATAAATTCCAGTTCAGGGATGCCCTGATGCACATAATCAAACTTGCCAAGATGGGTAACAAGTACTTCAATGACCAGGAACCCTGGAAGGCCGTTAAGGAGTCACCCGCCAGGGCTTCAACCTGCCTCCACCTCTGCAATCTCCTGGCAGCCAACCTCGGGAAACTCCTGAGGCCCTTCATGCCATCAGCAGCAGGCAGGATACTCTCCATCATGAACCTGGAGGATGAACCCTGGGGATTCCATGAACTCGAAGAGGGACAGGTGATAGAGAGGGCGAAGCCCCTCTTCTCCAAGATACCCGACGAGGCAATTGAGGAGGAGAAAGCAAAACTCATTGAGGAGGATGATGAAGTGGAAACCGTGACAATCGACGACTTCGCAAGTATGGACATAAGGGTTGGCGTGGTAAGGTCAGCCGAACGAATAGAGGGATCAGACAAACTCCTGAAGCTCATGATAGACGTGGGTGAGAGGGAGATGCAGGTTGTTGCAGGACTTGCAGAGAAATACAGCCCCGAAGACCTTGTTGAGAGGAAGGTTACAGTGCTTGTGAACCTCAAACCCGCGAAACTCTTCGGTGTGAAGTCAGAGGGTATGGTCCTTGCAACAGGAGAATCCCTCAACCTGCTCGACCCCGGGGACGCCGGAGTCGGGGAAAGGATAAGGTGACTGGAAGGCCCTGTACCCTGTGTCTGGAGAATGATAAATGAATGAATCAGGTCTCATTGCAAGGTCAGAGAGGTTCCTTGAGAGCATAAAGGACAGGAAGGTTTCACTGGATGATTTAAAGTCCGTGGAAGGATTCATTGACCTGTACACCTACCTGAGAGGGAACCTCGAGGAACTTCAGGATCTCAAGGAGGCCATGGAGCTGAGGGGATTCAAGTATCCCTTCAGGTCAATATCAGGGTACAGCAGTCAGTACTCCCCTGAAATCGCTGAGGACGTCCATGATATTAAAAGGCACGCCCAGTACTTCCGGATGAAGGCCTCTACAAAGAAGAACCTCCTTGACAGGGTGAACTCCGCCATCTCATCCCACAGGATAGCCCTCGGAAACCTTGAGGAGTACGCCCTCCTGCGGTGCCCTGACTGCTCAAGGTCCCTCCGGCTTTCTGAGGTCGAATACCAGGACGTCCTGGATGGTGTGACGTGCCCATGTGGCTCAGGTATGATGGAGATTGAATTCAGCGGATCTGCCATCTGCCGGCCTGAAATAATACCCCACCTCCCCCTCTCAGGTGACTACATGGTCAAGATGTCAGAGCTGAGCCTCTGGGCCAGGAAGGCCTTCAAGAAGATAATGAGGCTCTTCAAGAACGAGAAGAAGGGGGCTGTGAGATCAGCCACCCTCGTGATAAAGGTCCTTGAGGATGGGAGGTGGATAAGAAGGCGCATAACCATTGACAGTGACGATGACGACTATGAGAGGATGCTGAGGCAGAGGTACGGTCCAAACGTGAGGATAGAACTGATACAGTTCCACAGGAAGAAATCCAGCATAATAAATGATCGCTACACCAGGACTGCCCTGGCCCTGGGATACGCCGGCCTGTCACATGACATAATAATGGATATAGAGGAGAGGGTCTACACTGAGAAGCTGCGGGACTATGATGCCGTGAAGAGATACAGGAGGATACTTTTCGAGGCCAGGACCTATTCACCTGATCTGAGGCTCTCAGAGGAGGAACTGCAGGAGGTGAGGGTCCAGAAGATGCACGCTCTACTTCATGAGGCAGGTCTCGGGGACGCCAGGGGCAGGTTGAACCGGGAACTCAGGGAGGACCTTGAGGTGATGGAGGAGGTTAAGCGGGAGCTCTTCAGGGATGTTCCCGTGAACCTCGTCCTCTGGGACGTTGCCCTCTACTACCTGGGCACGTCACTGGACAGAAGGTCAAAGCACTCAGGACCCTTCCCGAACCTGCGGCCGGTCCTTGACAGGAGCCAGGTGAGGACCTTCGATGAGCTCAGCAGGGACGCTGTGGATCTGCTCAATACATGCTGGGAGGGGGGAATGGTCTACATCGATAAACTCGGGGATGTTCTCCTTAAGAAGTTTGAGATCGAGGATAAGATGAAGGGACTCCACATGAAACCGAACCCGCTCGCCTTCGGTGCCGCTGTGCTCCACATGGAGGGTGAAGCTGACATTGAAACCTGCGCTGAGATCTTCCATGTCAGTGTGGAGGAGGTTGTTGAGGAGAAGAGGAACATAGAGAACCTGGGTAAACCCTCAACGGACCGTGCAAAGATGTTCCTAAATCTCATAAAAGGTGATTGATCCCATGGCAGAGAAAATTCACGTGAATCAGCCGCTGACCTCAAGGAGGATAATAGAACTCCTTGAGAAGAACCCTGACCTCAAGGAGATCACCTGCCCAATAAGTATCTATCACCGGACCTCAAGAAGGTACCTTGATGCCCTTGAGGAACTTGGAGTTAATGTGAGACCTGTGAAGAGAATAGGAAGACCGCGGAAGTACACAGATAAGGATGTTAAGCTGGTTCAGAGCCTCCTGAAGGAGGGTAAAACTCCAAAGCAGATTTCCGGGATTACGAACATACCCCTCAAAACGGTATACTACCTCAAGGGTGACATCAAACTAAAGAGGGGTAAGAAGAGGAAGTATGACAGGAACACCCGTCTCAGGGTCCGTGAGATGGCCAGGAATGGTATGCCTGCAAGGAAGATCTCAAAGGACCTTGGGATACCCCTCAGAACAGTCTATTACATTCTGAAGAACGGCTGACTGAAGACTAGAGGTTACGTTAAGATGGATTACCAGTTATGATCCTCTGAAGAACGGCTGATGAAAACCAAAAATGTATAAACCATATGGTTTTAATGAAAAACTATAACCCGCCACATCACATGCCAGATTATGTTTATGGTGATTTCCATGGTTCTGAAACTTACCCTTGAATATTCATCTGTGCTACTCGTGTCACTGATATGCTGTATAATAGCCTTCACATCCACCTACACGGTGATGCCACGCCTCATAAATAAGCTGAAGGAGGCCAATGTTGTCGGTAATGACATACACAAAATCTCAAAGCCCATAGTGGCTGAGATGGGTGGTATCGGGATACTCTTCGGCTTCACGATAGGGATGTTCATAGGTATGTGCTTCTTCCCTGAACTCCAGTACGAGCTCATGGTGACCCTCCTTGTCATACTCCTTGTCGGCATTGTTGGAATGGTGGACGACCTTGTGAGGCTCTCGTCACGTGAAAAACTCTTCCTGCTCTTCCTTGCGGGTCTTCCCATAATCTGGGTTGCCCCTCCGAAGGTCGGGATACTCTACATGATCATGATGCCGGTAGCCGTTTCAATAGCTTCAAACCTGACCAACATGCTGGCTGGGCTGAATGGTATCGAATCAGGGCTCGGTTCAATTGCAATGACGGCCCTCACAGCCTCATGTATAATAATGGGCAAGTATGATGTCTCAATAATAACCATGGCCATGCTGGGGGCCCTCCTGGCATTCCTCATGTACAACAGGTACCCATCAAGGGTGTTCCCTGGTGACGTTGGAACACTGATAATAGGTGCCTGCATAGCATCGGTTGCATTCATAGGGAGGGTTAAGATAATAGCCCTCATAGTCCTGCTACCGAATATCATAGATGGGATTCTGAAATTCTACAGTGCAGGTGTCGTTGAGAGGCACAGACACAGGCCCACAGAAATTGCAGAGGATGGTAAACTCATAGCACCCCCGGAGGGCTTCAACTCACTTATAAGGTGGATACTGAGGAGGCCGATGACCGAGAAGAAGGTCGTCATGATAGTGTGGTCCATAGGGATATTCTTCGGGTTCCTTGGGGTACTGCTGGCATTTATACTTCCACTTGACCCCTTCTAACGTTAGAGTCACTAAAAACTGTATAATGTGTTCAGAAGTTCAAGGGTAACTGACTCCAGTTCCTTCTCATCGAGCTTCGGGAGTATCTCAACTGCGGCCCTGAAACTGGATGCAACACCATCAGCATTATTCCCTATGAAGTCAAGGGTCCCGAGGAGTACCAGGGTTACTGCAAGGCCAAGCTCATTATTTGTTTTCCTGAAGAGCGCCTCAGCCTTTTTAAGGTATCTCCGGGACTCATCAAAGTCCTCATTTTTAAGGGAATAAAGGCCAAGGACTAGCTGGAGTGATGCCTCGGTGGATGTGTCACCTATATCCCTGGCAATCTGGTAGGCCTCCCTTATCTGTGAGATTGAGTCCTCATAGGAACCTGACTCATAGAGTGTTAGGGACTGGACACTGTCAACCAGCCTGTTAAGCAGGGGTTCAATGACCTCAAGGTCAACCTCCGGCATCCCGGATTCGGACTCCTCCCGGAGCCTGTTGATGCTGGCTATATCCATGGCCTCCCTGATCTTTTCAACCTCCTTGATCTTCTCCCTTAGATCTGCCCTTAGAGGTGAGTTAACTGATGTGTAGATTCTGAGGGCCTCCATGAAGTATTCCATGGCGGTCTTAACCTTTCTATCACTGAGGTAGACATCACCCATGGAGTCAAGGGCAAAGGCCATGAGTTCCTCGTCATTCATTTCAGAGGCCACCCTGTAGGCCCTTTCAAGGTAATCAAGGGCCTCGCGGGTATCACCCTCCTCGGCGTAGAATCCTGCTATCCTTACAAGGGTGTCAAATTCTTCCTCCAGAAGATCTTCAAGTTTTCGAAGATACTTCTCAAGTGATTCACCCTCATCTTCACCCTTGAGAAAATCAAAGATTCCCAGAACAGCAAATATCATCATCATAGCCCCGGAGATTTATATAATAGTATTATTTCGGTCCAGATTTAAATACATATTTCCCGGCGGATGTAATAGCCAGTCCAGATTTAAATACTCCCGGGAGACAGGAAACCCCGGTATTTTCTGATATGGGTGATTATAAAGATGGGTTCAATTGCCCTTCATGTGATCATCCCACTGTAATGCCCTGATCCGTTATCCTGTAGGGTGCCTCCATCCTTTCACCATCCATTACAGCGGATATCACGGCTCCATCCATCTGGATGTGCACATCAAAGAGGCCGGGTATCTCCTCCTCTATATCCTCATCAGCAACACCGGCTGTGTATGTCACAAGTGCGATGCCGCCCGCGTCCCTCACACGGTCATTGTAGGCCTTCAGGACCCTCAGAACAAGTTTTGGGGGGTTGAATGCCAGTAGAATGGATGCTGAGTCAAACACGGATACCATGGTGCCCTCCTCCTGGTAGAGGCTCCTCGTCGATATCCCCACCTTCACCATGAGGTCAGTTGTGTTCTGGAGGGCTGAGTACCTCACGTTTCCAGAGTCCTGGGGTTTACCACCTGCAAGACCTGTCGGGAGGTCTATCACATGAAGTTTATCTGCTAGGGACTGGATGAACCAGTTGAAGGCCATGGTGTTCCTCTGAAGATCCCTGTAACCGTATTCAGCCGCTATGAAAAGGCAGGGGTTCCCTCTCTGGAGTGCCCGGTAGGTGAACTCTGTTGCAAGTACTGTCTTACCAACCTTGGGGGGGCCTGTTAACAGCATCAGGTGCCCTGGCTCAAGTTCGCCGAGAACAGCGTCAAGACCCGCTATACCTGTGCTGTAGTTTTCGCTCATGTTATCCCTCGTGGACCACCCTAATGCCTGAATCGTCTATGGTGTAGGGGGCGCTGACCCTGCCTGTTCCCACCATCGCCTCAACTGTAAGTTCGGATCCATCGAGGTGTATGATGTTATCAACAACCGCCTTGAGCATGGTCTCCACCTTCAGATCAGCCGAACCCTCGGTGTAGGTCACCACAGCTGTTCCACCGGCTTCCTTGATCCTCATTATGTAGGCTGTAAGAACACGGACTATCAGCATCTCATCATTGAAGGCCATGAGGGTTGTGAGGGAGTCAAGGACCGACCTGAACATGGTGTAACGGTTCGTGATGTTCCTTATGGCAACCCCGAGCTTCACCATAATATCTGTGGGGTTGTGGACCGATGAGGAGAAGTATGTGCTGCCCTCATCAGCTGCAGGACCTGATATGCTGGATATGGCGTCTATCACATAGAGGAGTTCTTTCTCCATGTATGATTCAGGGTCCATGCCAAGCACAGCCATATTCCTTTTCAGGTCGGATAATCCGTAATCTGCAGATATGTAGAGGCACGGTTCATCCATCTCAGCCCCGCCGGCTGCAAACCCGTAGGCGAATATTGATTTACCTACCTTCGGTGGACCGTAAACCATGGTAACCGTGTTTTCAGGTATTGAAGCGCCCCCCATGAGTTCATCGAGGCCCCTTATCCCGGAAGGAATTCTGACAATCATTCAACCACCGTATAGAAGTCCTAGGAGAGTGTCGAGGGCCTCCATTACACCCCACCCCTCTGTCACCGAGGCGGGTACTATGGGGACGTCCTCTCCGAGTTTCATCTTCGCCCTTATCTCCTCAGGTGAAAGGGCTCCCGGAAGGTCCTGCTTGTTTGCAACAACGACCTTGGGTATGGCTTCGGCCCTTGTCTTCCTTATCATCTCCTTGGCCCTTGCGAAGCTCTCGGGTGCAGTTGAATCAATGAGTATGAATGCGCCCACAGCCTCCCTTGAGAGTACGTCAAGTATCATGTCAAATCTCTCCTGGCCCGGGGTCCCGAAGATATCCGCCATGAAGCCCTTATATTCAAGGTGGCCTATGTCCATTGCAATGGTTGTGGGGAATGCCGAGAGGGCCTTCCTGTCCACCGAGACAGACTTCGTGGCTATTGCCCTGACGAAGCTTGACTTCCCGGAGTTGTAGGGGCCTGTTACAAGTATCTTCGGTACATAGACCTTAACGCCCCCTGGCTGGACAACAAAAAAGAGTACCATGGTTGATGGGGGCTCTGACCAGGCTGAATTGGCCACCATGAAGCCCTGCCCGATGATAACCCTCTCCTCGATGGTCCTGAGATTCACGACACAGTCCATGCTCTCCCTGAGCTTATCAATGAGTTCATGTTCATAGTCCCACTCGGTGAAGAGGTAGACGAGGTTCACATCCAGTTCAGAGGCCTTCCTGTTCCAGGCTTCAACTATCTCAAGGGTGTCACCGTTGCCAAGGTAGTCTATAATGACTGAGAGATTGTTTATTATCCCAACACCGCCTGGTATATCATCTATGGCGTTAAGAACAACATCCTTTATCTCAGAGTAGTCATTAACAGTGTAACGCTGATCTGATGGCATCCCGAGGAATGGTGAGCTACCATCTACAAAGAAAAGGTTCCCATTTTCAATATGTGACTCTATATCCCAGCCATAGGATCTGAATTCATATATTATACTCTCAGGTTCCTCAACATTTGTGAATATGAAACCACTTGTCCCCTCATCCAGGCGGCCGTTTAGCATCTGGTAACCGAATGCCTCATAGTCAACACCCGGGGATGCTGAGAACATGATGGAGGCTCCCTCCTTCACCCCGCCGCCCAGAAGGTCGTCGAGCTTCGGAATGTATGTCTTATGCATGTTCACATCTCCCTGAGGATTTCATCCACCTGTGCTGCACGTGAATCCATCTCAAATAGCAGAAGCCCGAGCTGGGCCTCTGGTTCTGCCAGGGCCGTGAATATGGCCTTCTCCCCTGCAGGTTTGAGTATGATTATCCCCTTCTCGGTCCTCACGGTTATCTCAGAAACAGTTCCTGTGTTCATCTGACCTGAAGCTGCCTCTGCAGCACCCATTATCGTTGAACAGAGGGCTGAGAATATCCTTGCATCAACATCCGGAGGTGTCCTTGCATTTATGAGCAGCCCCTCCTTTGAAACAATACCCGCAGCCCTTATCTGACCCACCTGCATAAAGGCAGATAGAACATCATCCAGCTTTTCCTTCTTTGTCTTGGTCATCAATACACCCCAGTAACCCTGTGACCGGTTATCATAAGCCGCAACCCCTGTGAGGAGTATTACAGATTAATTATGTTACTGGCCACTTATATCCCTTTAGATTTTGTCCTCTCAGTTACTGGTCACTTATATCCTATTCAGTTATCTCACTGCACCCAGATGGCCTCTGATGTTGTGAACACATAGTGATCTGAAAAGGCAGGGTTATGGTAGGTGTTTGTGAGGTTCTCTGTGCCGAAGGTCCTTGAGATGGATCTCCTGATGCAGAAGTTAACACGGTCGGAGATGGACTCCCTCAGGGATGGTTTCATGGGTGGACCCGATAGCCAGGCCCTTAGACGGAATTTTCTCCTCCCATAGGTGCTGCTGTAGCCATCTTCAATCAGTTCAACCCTCACAACCCTCACACTGGATGGTTCAAGGAGTTCCGGCTTCAGTGACTGGTACTCATCAAAGGTGACACCCGGGTACACAGCGATGGTGTCGGTGAAGGCTCCCTCAGATGCCCCGGTCCTTGCAGCTGAGTGTGCCTCCATCAGTTCAAGCTGTAACTGTATCTGTCCTGCGAATATCAGTGCCAGGAGCACTGAGAAGCCGGCCAGCATCATGTACTCTGCTGCAGCCTGACCCCTGCCGGACCCTGGATTATTAGATATGAAAGTATGCACCTGGCACCCTCCTCAGCTCGCTCCTGAGATCATGATAACCGTCCGGTTATTCCGGGGCGTGTTCCTGATGGAGTACCTCCCACCGGGTTCAAGGTAAACCAGGGTCCTGCCATAACCATCAGCAACAACCACCGGGTAAATGCTGGAGAAGGCCCTCTGGCCGTCTGCCCAGCCATAGACCCCGCTTGAGTTGACCAGCACCCTGTAGTCATCAGTGTGGTTGAGGCGCTCTGGTAGTTCCACCACCACCTCATGACCCGGTCCGCCTGCAGTGGCAAGGTTAACGGCCTCTGCCACATCGTCCAGGAGTATCCTCATCTCAAGGAGCCTCTCATCTGAGTAAACACCTTCAAGCCTTGCACCGGCAATCGATACCATCACTGATGCCAGCAGGAGTGTGAAGAAGAGCCAGGTTACTGTATCTGCTGTCACAACACCTTCTGAATCCATGGAAATTTATTAATAAATTTTATTATATAAATATTACTAACGCTGGTGTATTATAGGTTGATCTACATAGAGTGTAACATGTACTCCCTCGTGGTCTTCACTGGAGGCCCCCACAACTTCCATGAACTTGAGGAGTTCATTGAGGATGCAGGCGGTATCATAATACAGAGGGACACATTCAGTGTCCACCGCGGTCAGTATTTCCTGAGAAACGAGGTCAGGGTTCTCTGCATAATTCCCCGCTGCGATGAGGATGCCCTCACTGAAACAGCCCGCAGAATAAAGGGTGAGGTGGAGGGCCTTGATACCGACGATGAAACCAGAGACATGATTGAGTCCCTCATGGGGGTCTACGACCAGCTTGCAGGTGAAGCATCCTGGACAGCTGAAGATGAAATTGGAGTGGATGGGGGACTTCTCCATGAGATGGTGGAGATGGAGCTTCTGGAGGTAAGAAGCAGGAACGGGGTGAACGAGTACCGTCTTTCAGTACAGAAATGAACTGACTAAAACAGGCTAACCAGGAAGATGAAGTGCCCCTCCATGAACCTTATCCAGAGGATTCACCATACCCTTATAGTGGAGGACTTGAAATGACAGATGAAATAAAACAGCTCGTGATAGGTATAAGCAGGGAAGGAGAAATAATTGTAAGGAGCAACCGGGGCCGTATATACCCTGTTAAGGTGTCGGATGACCTTGATTTCAGCTGTGAGGACCTCTTCAGGAACCCTGATATGGAACTCTACGCCACCATCAACACCGAAACCCAGCCCTGGGAATGCGTATCCCTGGAATACGTTAAGCCATGATTCTAACCCCATCAATAATTTCTTTTTTATTTTGCACATTATATCCTGTTATTCTGATATCCAGATCCCTGATTAATCTCCTTACCTGATACCTGTCACCTGTGCCGCGGGATTGGTTATGCATAAACAGATAGACCCCCGGAACTGCGGCACACACCATTCAGGGTTCATAGGAAAAATTTAAATAAAAGTATGAACAACTCATGGATCCATGTACAGCATAGTAGTATCCTGTGGAGGTTATTACAGATTCAATGAGTTCAGGGAGTTCATTGAGGATACTGGTGGTCTTGTGATCCGCAGAGACAGTTTAACAATTAGAAGAGGAATATTTTTCCTCAGAAATGAGCTGAGAGCCCTCTGCGTAGTTCCTGAAGATGAAGTGGAGAACGTCACCCGTGAGGCCTCAAGGATAAAGGGTGAAATTGAGATACCCGTGGTTGCGGCGGATGCAGGGGAGAGAATACTATCCTGCTTCAGGATACACCATATGCTTGCAGGGAGTGACTGGAAATCCGCTGATGAAATAGAAAGCCTCACAGGAATCCCTGCTGACGGAATCCTCGATACGATGGTTGAAATGGAACTGCTCGAAAGAAGACATGAAGGAGAATATGAATACCGGATTCCAGTCACTGAAGACTGATAGGTTGAAAGGTGGGTGAACACATCAGCAATAAATACAACCTCCCACAGATAATGCTGTGGAGGATAAGATGAGAGGAGAAGTCTTCATAACAGCCGGAGTAATTCTGATAGTAGCGGGTATACTTTTAACCTTCATCGGAGGGGCCATAACAGCTGGCTCCCAGTCAAAGGATAAGGGTGAGGTGAAGACCGCCGGCGTTGTCATGATAGGCCCCATACCCATAATCTTTGGAAGCGACAGGAACATGGCAATAACCGGCGTGGTCCTGGCACTGATCCTCATGGTCGTGGCCTATCTCCTCTTCTACAGGTAGAGGTATCATGATGAGGATCATAATGGTAACCGCAGGGAATTACGGTGCCAGGGTGGTCAACACCATGGCAGTTCACGGCCTCGCCCCGCAGATTGTGGCCGTCTTCGACTACACAGGGGAGGGCGGGGATTTCCTCGATGACCCATCATCCCTCCTACCGTCCAGGACCCCTGATGCAGATCTAACAGTTGCAGCTGGACTTGGGGGTGACCTGAACCTTGTTGCAGCTGAGATAGCAGCTGAATCAGGGTCAGGAGGTATCATAGTGGAATCACATGCCCCCGGCCAGCTACCTGATGGTCTGAGATCAGAGATAGACTCCCTGGTGGATTGTGCGATCTTTCCCACACCCTTCTGTTCCCTTGAACCCGTCGGGGACCCACACATCGATGCCTTCGCATCCAGGTTCGGTAAACCTGAAGTTGAAATGGAGGGAAATGACAGGGTGGTGTCGGTGAAGGTTAAAAGAAGCGCACCCTGCGGCTCCACCTTCTATGTTGCAGAGAACATAAGGGGTGTCCCGCTGGATGAGGTGGACGTGGCTGCAGGGGAGAAATTCCACAACTACCCCTGCCTGGCATCCATGGAGGTGGATCCACGCTTCGGGGATACGCATCTGCATGTGGCAGGTTACCTCACAAGGGAGGCCTTCAAGAGGGCCGCAGGGGTGCCGGGTGCCCATGCAGAGGTTGATCCTGAGGTCTGCAGGGGAGCTGAATGCGGATTCATATGCATGGATGTCTGCCCCCTCGTGAGGTTATCCATGGGGACGATAAGGAGGGGTGTGACCGCAGAGGTTGACCCATTCTCCTGCGGTGCCTGTGAGAAGTGCATGAGGGAATGTCCCTCAGGGGCCATAAAAATGATGGGCCCTGGAAAAAGATAATCAGGAGATGATAATCTGAGTGGAAAGGAAACTCCAGATAATAAAACAGGAAGTGTCATATTCATGGGGGCAGGGCCAGGCGACCCTGAACTCATAACACTGAAGGCTGTGCGCGCCCTCAGAAGGGCTGATGTTGTAATATACGCAGGTTCACTTGTAAACCGGGATATACTTGAATATGCGCCTGAAGATGCGGAGGTCCACAACAGTGCACACATGGACCTGGAGGAGATAACAGATATAATGGTGGAGGCCTGCAGGGCCGGTAAGACCGTTGCAAGGGTTCACACCGGTGACCCCTCAATCTACGGGGCCATAAAGGAACAGATAAGGGTTCTTGAGAAAAACAGCATACCCTACACCATCATACCAGGTGTGAGTTCTGTCTTTGCAGCTGCAGCCGCACTGAACACTGAGCTGACCCTCCCTGAGGTCTCCCAGACTGTCATAATCACAAGGCCCGCTGGAAGGACACCGGTACCTCCAGGTGAGGATCTTGAGGAGCTTGCAGTCCACGGGTCAACCATGTGCATCTTCCTGGGTGTTCATATGATAGGGGATGTTGCAGAAAAACTCATGACCCACTACCCGCCGGATACTCCCGTGGCCGTTGTTAAGAGGGCATCCTGGCCGGATGAGGAGGTTGTGAGGGGTACACTCTCTGATATAGCTGAAAGGGTGAGGGCTGCGGGTATAAGCAAGACAGCCATGATCATTGTAGGAAGGGTGCTTGAACCAGGAGACTTCAAAGCATCGAAGCTCTATGACGCCGGATTCAGCCATGAATACCGGCCCTGAAATCTCCCTTTAGATCAGAAGTTGAAGGCCTTATATGCTCAAAAAAGCTGAATAATCCTGACAGATCACATCAGAAGGTAACAAGCTTTATGTGTTTCATTTTACCGCAGGCAAGGAATCTCTCTGCAAGTTCCCTGACCCTTACGGATTCACCCTCAATTATGAAGAGCTCGAGGCAGTTCCCATCCTTGAGGTGGCTGTGGAGCTGGGTGCCTATTATATCCTCATAGTCGTGCTTTATTTTAGTGACCAGATCCTCCACCCTCCTCGGGTGGATGAGGAATAGCACAGCATTTATTTCACCATTAAATTCTCTCAGATTCCTTTTCTCATCTATAAGCATCCTTGCAGCTACCCTTATTACGTCTGACCTCCCTGAGAATCCCATCTCATCCCTCAGGGCGTCTATCTCCTCCAGGAGCTTTTCGCTGAGTGAAACACTGACAACCACCATGGAAGATCCTATCTTAATAAATGTTTATATATTTTATGTTAAAATTTATTAAATTTTATCGTCTATATTAACAATTATTATATGGTGGCGTGGACATAACTTAACAGGGTGGTTGGATGGAGAGGTGGAAGCCAGGTCTAATCGCAGTTATAACAATCGTCTCGGTGGCCGCCATGTACCTCATAACATCCACAACATCACCCTGGAGCAGTGGAGATAACATCACAGTCGCTGTGACCATAATGCCCCAGAAGGAATTCGTGGAGGCCATCGCCGGTGACCGTGCAGAGGTGGTTGTCCTCGTACCTGAGGGGGCCGACCCACACACCTATGAGCCAGAACCCGAAACCCTCAGGAAGGTTTCAGAGGCCAGGGCCTACTTCATAGTGGGATCAGGAATCGAGTTCGAAAACCACTACCTCAACAAGATAATGAGCATGAACCCCCGGATGAGGATAATAAACACCTCACGGGGTATAGAATTAATCCCAAACCAGGGAGAAGACCATCATGCAGCCGAAAGCCCCTATGACCCCCACGTATGGACATCCCCCAGGAACGCCATGATAATGGTTAACAACACCCTGAGGGGCCTGCAGGAAATCGACCCCCCTGGCAGCAGATACTACCAGAAAAACGCAGGCCTCTACACTGAAAAGCTCAGGGGCCTCGACTTCAGGATCAGGAAGGCCCTTGAAAAGAGGAGAGGAGAGAGCATCCTTGTTTACCATCCCGCATGGGGTTACTTCTGCAGGGACTACGGATTAAAACAGGTGGCGATTGAGAGAGAGGGGAAGGAACCGGGACCAGGAACACTCTCCATGATAATCCAGGAGGCCAGAAAAGGTGGTGTGAGGGTCATACTGGTATCACCCCAGTTCAGCAGAAAGAACGCCGAGCTGATTGCCAGTGAGATAGGCGCAGAGGTCGTTGTGGTGGATCCCCTCGGTGGAAACTACATGAAAAACATTGAGGCGATAGCAGAGGCCCTCAGGAGGGAATGAGATGTTCACATGGGGCAAAGGGCTTAACCGGAGGAGGTGAAGGTGTTCGCCATTGAAATGGAGGATCTGAGCTACTGTATCAATGGCAGGGAGATACTCAGGAACATAAACTTCAGGGTACCAGTGGGTGAACTACTTGCAGTTATCGGACCAAACGGTGGCGGTAAAACAACCCTCCTCAAACTCGTAACAGGACAGATCAAACCAAGCAGAGGGAGAGTCAGGGTTCTTGGAATGAAGCCAGAGGAGGCGAGGTCAAGGATTGGCTACCTCCCCCAGAGGAGCCACTTTGAAACCGACTTCCCCATCGACGTCCTCCAGACGGTTCTGATTGGAACCTACAGGAGATTCGAGGCACCCACAGATGATGACAGAAAAAAGGCCCTCAGGGCCCTTGAAATGGTCGGAATGCTGGAATACAGGGACCGGAAGATAGGCGAACTCTCAGGCGGGGAACTCCAGAGGGTATTCCTTGCAAGGGCCCTCGTAAGGGAACCGGACCTCCTGCTGCTTGATGAACCAACAGCAAGCGTAGACCCTGCATTCAGGGGTTCGTTCTACAGGATAATCGATGAGCTGAGGGGTGAAATGACCATAGTTATAGTGTCCCATGACATAGGAACCGTGGCCCGGCATGTGGACAGTGTTGCCTGCCTCAACCACCGGCTTTTCGTGCATGGAACCGTTGAGGAGGCCCTTAAATGCATTGATGATGCTTACGGATGTCCCGTGGAGTTACTTGCACATGGAATACCCCATAGAGTTCTTGAAGAACATCCAGATGAATAATCCCCGGCATCTGTGAGTACAATGAGAAGATGACAACATCAGCTGAATCACAGATACTGAATCCTTATGACGTGAACGATCCAATAAAGGAGTGATGGGCTTGCTGGAGTTGCTGCAGTACCAGTTCATGAGGAACGCTGCTGTCGCAGCCATACTTGTAAGTATAGCCTGCGGTACAGTTGGGAGCTACGTTGTAACAAAGAGGATAGTGTCAATAAGTGGCGGCATATCCCATGCAGCCTTTGGTGGCGTGGGCCTCGGCTACCTCCTCGGGGTGAACCCGGTCACATCCGCCATACCCTTCACGGTGGCTGCAGCCCTTACGATGGGTGCAGTGACACGGAGGACCCGTATAAGTGAGGACACTGCAATAGGGGTGCTCTGGTCCGCAGGGATGGCCCTGGGTATACTGTTCATAAACCTCAGCCCGGGCTATGCACCGGACCTCTTCAGCTACCTCTTCGGTAACATACTCATGGTAGACAACGGGGACCTCTGGACCATGCTGGTGCTTGACCTCATCATAATATCAAGTGCCCTCCTGTTCAACAGGGAGTTCGTTGCCATCTGTTTTGATGAGGAGTACGCCGAGGTTCTGGGTGTCCCTGTCGACGCCTTCTACCTGTACCTCCTTGTCCTTGTTGCCATAAGCGTTGTGGTTCTCATAAAGGCCGCCGGGATAATACTTGTGATGGCCCTCCTAACGATCCCTGCAGCACTTGCAAAGGATTTCAGTTCAGATATGGCTGATATAATGGTTAAGGCATCTGCTATAGGTATAATCACGGCCCTCGCAGGCCTCTGGATCTCATATATATTCAACGTATCTTCAGGTGCAGTTATAGTGCTGGTCCTCACAGCCCTCTTTGGTGCTGTTCAGTTAATAAAAAGACGTTTTTGATTACATGAACTGATCGGCCTTAAGGGGATGATCATCTAAGACCTCTTTTTTTCTTGATGTATTCAATCATCATACCCATTATGCAGGAAATAATTAAGACGTAGGCTATGATAAACAGGAAAGCAACTAAAATTTCTAACATTCAACCCATCCTCTGATCAAATATGCAATAATTTCAATCCCATTTTGGTCTGATTTTAACCCGCACTAACCGACCAACTCGTCAACGTAGTGGAAGAATTTCAATCCCATTTTGGTCTGATTTTAACTATGGATAAACTCATGATTGATTGGTGTCTTGGCCATAATTTCAATCCCATTTTGGTCTGATTTTAACAGAATACATTAAAATCGCTAATGAAATGTATCAGATATTTCAATCCCATTTTGGTCTGATTTTAACACAGATACGAAATAGAGTTATATAAATACGCATTAAGCTACCGACCAGCATTTCAATCCCATTTTGGTCTGATTTTAACTATAGAAGAAGGAAAAAATCACTACAAAAGATATGATCATTTCAATCCCATTTTGGTCTGATTTTAACACATCAGGGATATAAAACTTTCCTGTCCCTTGTAGTATTTCAATCCCATTTTGGTCTGATTTTAACCCGGCCCTCCTCTACTTTGAACACGTGTTTTGTCAATTTCAATCCCATTTTTGTCTGATTTTAACACCCTGCCTGGTTCTTCTCCACCCGCGAATTTCAATCCCATTTTGGTCTGATTTTAACATGGTACACCATTCCTTATTTCCCTCCTATACGCTCATTTCAATCCCATTTTGGTCTGATTTTAACTCGAGAATAATATCCCCTTCCTCCACGTACTGTTCAATTTCAATCCCATTTTGGTCTGATTTTAACACTTTTCTTTCGAGGATCTTGGTGACTGACACTGATTTCAATCCCATTTTGGTCTGATTTTAACAGGAGGGAGGAGTGATCCTCTCATTTCTTTCTCATTCATTTCAATCCCATTTTGGTCTGATTTTAACCTATGATGCACCATTTCAGGACTGTGGCCAGCTTCACATTTCAATCCCATTTTGGTCTGATTTTAACTATCGACTCTATAGAATCCTTTTTCTTTATTGACATTTCAATCCCATTTTGGTCTGATTTTAACTTCCTGGACGGAGCACCAGGGAAAGTCTACGCTGACAATTTCAATCCCATTTTGGTCTGATTTTAACTTCCTGGACGGAGCACCAGGGAAAGTCTACGCTGACAATTTCAATCCCATTTTGGTCTGATTTTAACCAAACAGAAAACTAAAAATTGAATTCAAATACTTCAATTTCAATCCCATTTTGGTCTGATTTTAACTCTCTGTGATGAAATTGAAGGTTGGGAGTGAGTCCCATGTATATTTCAATCCCATTTTGGTCTGATTTTAACGGGAGGTGGGGAACGTCCGCAAGTCCTGGAAGGGAAATTTCAATCCCATTTTGGTCTGATTTTAACCCTGAACCCTGACGAGACCCCGCTCGTCTACCATTTCAATCCCATTTTGGTCTGATTTTAACAGGTGGCCCCGATGTTCTCATCGATCACTGTGTCCCATTTCAATCCCATTTTGGTCTGATTTTAACCCGTATAGGGCGCCCACATCTTTTGCAGACTTTAATTTCAATCCCATTTTGGTCTGATTTTAACCTTCACAGACCCACCATTCGATCTCTACGACTTCACAATTTCAATCCCATTTTGGTCTGATTTTAACGAGAACTCCGCAAAGCCGCAGCCGCCGTCAAGTACAATTTCAATCCCATTTTGGTCTGATTTTAACTCGTGCTTGCAGCGCTCCTGACACTCCTTGTTCTTGCATTTCAATCCCATTTTGGTCTGATTTTAACCAGGGAGGCATACGACCATTACCTCGCCCACATCGATTTCAATCCCATTTTGGTCTGATTTTAACTCTTTTCTTTTTTTTTCTCGTTCTCGTTTCTTTTTTTCTATTTCAATCCCATTTTGGTCTGATTTTAACAATCACTCTGTCGATAACTTCCCTAATGTCTTCCTTATTTCAATCCCATTTTGGTCTGATTTTAACTGAGAATAAGATCACCCGCCTCAAGGGGTCGGTGAGGATTTCAATCCCATTTTGGTCTGATTTTAACCTGCGTCGCCTGCTCATCATCACCCCTCTCCCCAATTTCAATCCCATTTTGGTCTGATTTTAACCTACCCCGAGCTCAGCCACCCCCGCGCCATCAATTTCAATCCCATTTTGGTCTGATTTTAACATATGATTATCAGAGAGTTAATCGGGCTGCCACTAATATTTCAATCCCATTTTGGTCTGATTTTAACAAACACCTGAACCCCTAACAAAAAAGAGGTGAGACAGAATTTCAATCCCATTTTGGTCTGATTTTAACTCCGGTCATCAGGCTTCCAGGCTCCCTACTGTTGTATTTCAATCCCATTTTGGTCTGATTTTAACCTCCTTCGATGAGGCCATGGACCACGTAGGAGAGCTCATTTCAATCCCATTTTGGTCTGATTTTAACGCATTCATCTGTTTATCAACAGAACAGGTTAAAGTCGTGACAAATTTCAATCCCATTTTGGTCTGATTTTAACTACACGTGATTTTCAGCCCAAAATTTTCAACATATTTCAATCCCATTTTGGTCTGATTTTAACTTTGGGAGTGTGAGGAAGAGGATAGATATGAATTATTTCAATCCCATTTTGGTCTGATTTTAACCTGGTGACTTCCATTTGACTTCCATTTGACTTCCACCATTTCAATCCCATTTTGGTCTGATTTTAACAAGGTCACCAGGACTGTTCACAGACTCTACAAGAATATTTCAATCCCATTTTGGTCTGATTTTAACTTATGTTATATGCATTGGGAGAGTGACCACTAACATTTCAATCCCATTTTGGTCTGATTTTAACTGTTTTAGTTCTTTGCTGTGTTTCACTACGATATTTCAATCCCATTTTGGTCTGATTTTAACTGGCCAGCCGGTCACCCGCCCGGTACCGGAACTCCGCAGCCAAATTTCAATCCCATTTTGGTCTGATTTTAACCCTCAGTGGTGTTTTCCTTTGGTGTTCTTAGATTTCAATCCCATTTTGGTCTGATTTTAACCCTCACAGCGATAGAGAATGAGGAAGTGCATTATGATTTCAATCCCATTTTGGTCTGATTTTAACATGGCGGATTTTTTCTTTATTTGGCCTCTATCGCTCTGAAATTTCTCCTTTCAGACATATAAATTTGTCGATCCCTGATAATGCACTCCATTTATATGGATAGACGACTTAACAGAAGGCCTTAAAATCAGGAAAATAAGAGATTTAAACTATTTAAAGTAATCTAAAAAGAATTTTGACAGGATAAAAGATTGTTAAGTTGATATTAAAACCTCTAATCCTTAAAGAAGCTTAAAATAACATTAGGTTATTATAATAAGAGGCTGAAAAATGGCTCATAAACGACTCTACCAGAGGGCTCCGGTTGAGCCTATAAATTATTTAATGAACTTAAATTGAATTTTAAGATTTTTTAGTGTGATAGAATATTAAAAATTAGTCTATGTACCTTTTATATTGTTTATTAGTAAACTGGTCATGTTATTCAACATAATAAGCTTTTAAATTTGTTTTTTGAGCGAACCTGATGAATTTAAATTGAAGGTCCATGGATGAGTCCCCCCAATCAGTAATACTATGGAAAGGCCTCACCACTTCATAACATCTACAAATTATGCCATTTCCCATAGACTTGAAGCGGCAAGTACTGAATAAGGAAACCAGAGAACACCCCTCTCCTTAATTCATGAAAAGAACATGATTTCAGACAAGCCAATAAATACATTAAAGATGGTGCAGAACACTAGAACATGAAGTGCGGATCTGACCTCAGGGATACACTTAAATCGGCGATCGGTGATTACCTCAGCATAACCCTCATAACCGGTAAAACATATTATGGTGAGGTTAAAAGGGTGGAAACAGATTACATTAGCCTTGAATTAAAATTAAGGGGTGGTAAAACCACCACCACTGTCATAATACCACTTGCACATATCGTGACCATAACCCTCTGATCACCTTAAAAACAGTGCAAAATGGATATGGTGGTATCAACTGCCTTCCCAGCACAGCCTTAAAAACAGTAAAGGTCACCTGAGAATCTTAAGACCCTCAGAGGTACCTGCTATAACCATATCTGCAATTCCAGCGAATATGCCGTTCTCAACAACACCTGGTATGTTATTCAGCCGGGACTCCATGGCTCCGGGATCATCAATAACACCAAAGGCCGCGTCAAGGACAAAGTTACCATTATCAGTAACAACAGGACCGTCCTTGCCCTCAGAGGACCTTATATCCACTGAAGCCCCCATTGACTCGAGTTTGAGCTTCACAGGTCTGCAGGCTGCAGGTATGACCTCAACAGGTAGTGGAAAGGCACCCAGTCTTTCAACAAGCTTTGATTCGTCCACAATAACTATGAAACTCCCGGCAGATGAGTCAACTATCTTCTCAAGGGTGTGGGCAGCCCCACCACCCTTTATAAGGTTGAGGTCCGGGTCAACCTCATCTGCACCGTCAACAGCCACATCAACATCATGCTCAGCAAGGCTTGTAACCTTTATTCCTGACTCCGCTGCAAGGAACATTGACTGGTAGGATGTAGGTACACCCATAACCTCCAGTCCCTCCTCCCTGACACGTCTTCCAAGCTCCTCTATGAAGTAATGGGTTGTTGAACCTGTTCCAAGACCTACAACATCCCCATCACCTATTTCGTCAACCGCCCTCAAAGCAGCCATCTTCTTGAGATTCATAAATACCTCCATCTCATTTTTTATCCAGAGGTCTTAAAAGGACCTTTCTCAGTTCATTCCCTGCAGGGCACTGTTTTCCAGGTTTTCCCAGATTTTTTACAATCCTGCACCTGTCACCCTCCATGACACCCTCCGGGAAGCAGAGGTCCCTCATACTGCACTCAACATCACAGTCAGGGAACTCAAAGGAGATCACTGAACCCTCAAAGGCCCTCTTGGAGTCTATGAGGGCCTCTATATTGGCCTTCTCAACATCAACTACGCGTACCCTCTCACCGAGGTGTATGGGGCACCTCTGGTACCTGTCCTTAACCTCATTGATGCGGTAGACTCTCCCCTCCTCAAGGGGTGCTATACATGTCGGCTGGAACCTGCAGTCTCTGCACTCCTCAGCCGGTCCACAGAAGAGGAACGTTGACCCCTTCCTGGCAAGTTTTTCACCGATAAGAGTTATCAATCATATCACTTCCGTTATCTTTGCAAGCCTTTCGGCGGCTTCACGGGTTAAACCCCTGTCTCCAAGGATGGTGTAGCGTTCCTTCCGGATGGTGTGGGCCATCGTGAGGGCCTCAATGATGTACTCAGGATCTATACCAAGCTCAGCTGCAGTCGTGGGGGCGTTTATACGGGCAAGGGCGTCCCTTATGAACTGCCAGTCCCCACCATGGAGGTGCATCATCATTATGGTTCCCACACCGCACTGTTCACCGTGAAGGGCCGGTTTGGGTGCTATCATGTCAAGGGCGTGGCTGAACTTGTGCTCAGAGCCACTGGCGGGTCGGCTGCTCCCGGCTATACTTATGGCTATGCCGCTGCTTATGAGGGATTTGACTGCCAGCCTGGCGCTCTCCTCAAGGCCCTCCTTTATTGCGTCGGCAGACTTTATTATCATCTTGGCTGTCATCAGGGAAAGGGCCGCTGCAGATTCACTGTACCTCTCATTGAGGAGCCTGTGGGCAAGTTTCCAGTCCATTATGGCCGTGTAATTCGATATTATGTCGGCGCAGCCAGATGCCAGAAGCCTGAATGGTGCCCTGCTTATTATCTCGGTATCAGCTATTACACCTATTGGTGATGAAGCCTCAAGGGATGCTGTACCCTCGCCATTCCTTATGGATGCCCGTGGAGATGCTATGCCATCATGGGATGCTGCAGTCGGGACACTTATGAAATGGAGGCCCTCAAGGGTGGCGGACATCTTCGCAACATCTATGACCTTACCTCCCCCAACCCCAAGGACAACCGAAACGCCGTCAAGGCCATCCTGGACATTCCTCACAGATGCCATGGTGGCATCATCGACGGTTACCTGGTCAACCTCAAATCCCTCGGCCTGGAGGCTCTCAATGGCAGCCTCCCCTGCAATCTGAAGGGTCCTTGGTCCGGTTACAACCATGGCCCTGCCCTCAAATCTCAGGTCCCTGCATATCCTCCCTGTGTCCTCGATAACACCTGGCCCTGTGTATATCTCCCTTGGTAGCTGAATTTTCCTTGGATCCATGTTAACCCTCTAATGGAGTATATTTTAAGTAGGAGTAATAAAATAATTTTTGATTAGTGTTTATCTCCAGGGAAAAATATATTTTTGCAGAAACCTATCAAAAAAGAGCCTAACCGTTATCATGGTGAAAAAATGACAGAGTTCAGTGAATGGTTCCATAACATTTTAGAGGAAGCCGAAATTATCGATCAGAGGTACCCCGTTAAGGGCATGCACGTCTGGATGCCCCACGGATTCATGATAAGGAAGAATACCCTGAAAATCCTCAGGAGGATACTTGACAGGGACCATGAAGAGGTACTGTTCCCGCTTCTCGTACCGGAGGATGAACTGGCAAAGGAGGCCATACACGTAAAGGGATTCGAGGACGAGGTCTACTGGGTGACCCACGGTGGCCTCAGCCAGCTCCAGAGAAAACTTGCCCTGAGGCCCACAAGTGAAACCGTGATGTACCCCATGTTCGCCCTCTGGGTCAGGTCACACACGGACCTCCCCATGAGGTTCTACCAGGTGGTCAACACCTTCAGGTATGAAACAAAACACACGAGGCCCCTGATAAGGGTCCGTGAGATAACAACCTTCAAGGAGGCCCATACCATACATGCGACTGCCTCTGAAGCAGAGGAGCAGGTTGAAAGGGCCGTGGAGATCTATAAAGAATTCTTTGACTCCCTTGGGATCCCCTACCTGATAACCAGGAGACCGCCATGGGACAAATTCCCGGGGTCAGAGTACACTGTTGCCTTCGACACCCTCATGCCCGATGGTAAGACCCTCCAGATAGGAACCGTCCACAACCTCGGCCAGACCTTCGCGAGGACCTTCGAGATAAAATTTGAAACCCCTGATGGGGACCATGAATACGTCCACCAGACATGCTACGGACTATCCGACAGGGTCATAGCCTCGGTGATAGCCATCCACGGTGACGAATCCGGGCTCTGCCTCCCCCCTGAGGTGGCAGCCCACCAGGTGGTGATAGTGCCCATAATATTCAAGAAGGCCGCGGAGGAGGTTATGGAGGCCTGCAGGGATCTCAGATCCAGGCTTGAGGCAGCCGGCTTCAGGGTGCACCTTGATGACCGTGACATCAGGGCAGGAAGGAAGTACTATGAGTGGGAGATGCGCGGAGTACCTCTGAGGGTCGAGATCGGGCCAAGGGACCTTGAAAAGGGCGCGGCCGTGATATCACGGAGGGATACAGGTGAGAAGGTAACCGCCGACCTCCAGGGCATTGAGGAAACCCTCAGGGAACTCATGGACGACATCCTGGAAAACCTCAGAACAGGGGCATGGGAGAGGATGGAGTCAGAGATCCGGGAGGCTGAGACCCTCGAGGAGGCCTCAAGGATAATAGATGAAAAGAGGGGTATCATATCATTCATGTGGTGCGGTGAAGAGGAATGCGGTATGGACGTTGAGGAGAAGGTCCGCGTGGACATCCTGGGAATACAGGAGGGAGGAAGCGGAACCTGCATAAACTGTGGCCGCGAGGCCCCCTACAGGGCTTACCTTGCCAGAACATACTAGATGATGAATAAAATAATTCCGGGTCACGGTACATCATATGAGATGGGAGATTGAATGAAAGGAAGAATAATCCTGGTCATCGGAACAATATTCCTGTTCGCATTCCTCAGCGGACTTCTCGGGTACGTCACCATGGGCGGCCCCGACCTTGAAACAGCCTACCATGAGGGCAACGTGGAGATCACCCAGAAGAGCAGCGCCGGTGAGGTGCCCCACACCATTGAGGTTAAGAACCCCGGTCAGAGACCGGTACGGGTTAAAACAGGGACCATCCTCAGATCTGAAACATCAGGAGACCTGGTGACAGCAGAAGACGCTGAGGTGGCACCGGAGTCATCTGCAGAGGTCCTCGCATACTCCCTGGAACCCGAGAGGAGGACCATGAAAGGTTTTGACCTTGAACCGGCAGGGACGGTACCTTCACTCATGCAGGATGTGATCTCATCATCAAACCCTGAAAACCCCCAGGAGGCCTTCAGGACACAGCTAATGATCTGGGTCCTTGCAAGGGGAGACGACCTCAACATATACCGGGGAGAGGTCTACGCCACGGTGAAGGGGAGGGATATGAGGTTCTACCAGCTCAGGGACAACATAACAGCTGTTAAATCTGAACTTGCATCAGAATATGGGCTCACAGAGGACCAGTTAAATGAGGTGAACCTCAACAGTTCACTTCTTAACAGGAGCCAGAGCCCATTCAAGATTTTCTCCATGCTCGAGGGCCTTAAAAACAGGTTTGGAGCGATACCATGAAGACATGCGCCATAATACCTGTCTCACGATTCACACATGCAAAGACCAGGCTCTCACCCACCCTTTCACCATCAGAGAGGGAGGGACTGCTGAAGGCCATGCTCATGGATGTATCGGGGGCCCTCGCCAGACACGTGGACAGGGTCCTGGTTATAAGTGCAGATGAGGATGTCCTGGAATACGCCTACAGCCTTGGACTTAAAATACTTGAGGAGGAGGGTGAGAGGGACCTCAACGGTGCCCTTGAACAGGCAATGGACTTCTGCGCCCCGGAATTTGACAGGGTGATCATAACCCCCTCAGACATACCACTGATAGGGAAAGCAGACGTCAGCAACCTCCTGGACCATGCATCCCGTTCAGATGTTGTTATAGCGCCGGCGAAGGGTGGCGGGACAAACACCCTCATATTAAGGCCCTCTGCAATGAGTCTCAGGTTCGGTGACTGCAGCTTCTTTGAACACATACGTGAGGCCAGGGAGAAGGGACTCAGCGTATCGGTGTATGACTCATTCTACCTATCCCTCGATGTAAACACTGCGGAGGACCTCGGTGAGATAATACTCCACGGTGAGGGGACCCACGCAAGGGAGTACCTCAGAAAACTCCGCTTCACAGTTAAACCCTCCCGGGGTTCGGACAGGCTGGAGGTTTCAAGGTCACCCTGAAGGAGGTGAAATCATGCTGGCACTCTCAATCGCAGGCTTCGACCCATCAGGAGGGGCGGGTATACTTGCAGATATAAAGACCTTCTCTGCCCTGGGGGTGTACGGTGCAGGCGTCATAACCGCCCTGACAGCCCAGAACGTGGGGAGGGTCTCCGGCATAATGCCGGTACCCCCCGGATTTGTGGAGGAACAGCTTGACCTTGTGATGGAGGACCTTCCAGTTATTCATGCAAAGACAGGAATGCTCTACAGTGCAGAGATAGTCGAGGCCGTTGCAGAGAAGGTGCGTGAGTACGATCTGAGGGTGATTGTTGACCCGGTCATGGTGGCTGCATCCGGGGGTGAACTCTCAGAGGGGAACCTTGTGAGGGCACTGAGGAGGCACCTCCTCCCTGAGGCCCTGATCGTGACACCCAATGTCGCTGAGGCAGAGAGGCTCTCAGATGTCCCCATAGGGAGCGTGAATGATGCAATCAGGGCTGCCAGGGTCATAGGTGAACTCTGCGATGTCATAATCACGGGGGGTCACCTTGGCGGGAGGAGTGTGATCCAGATCGACGGTGATGTGGAGGTTCTTGAGGGGGAACTTCTTGATAGCCGGAATACCCATGGGAGTGGATGCTCCTTCTCAGCTGCAACGGCAGCCTACCTTGAGAGGGGACTTGACCTGGGGGAGGCCCTGAGGATGGCCGACAGCTTTGTGATGGAGGCCATAAGGCACGGGCACCACGGTACCCTCAATCAGTTCTGGATGCACAGCCGGTACCCTGAGTAATCCATTACCTGAAAAAATTCTGATTTTATTCCGGCCTTACCGGATCATGTTTCTCTTATTTGATTATAGAATGTATGCTGAAGATTTTTTGCATTCTAATCCAGTAATTTACGTTCCATGACCATCATACTGGTTGCTCCAGTTCTTTGTTTGTTATATGTAGCGGGATGCAGTCTCTATCTATGGGAGAGTATAGAGAGAGTATAGAGAGAGTATAGAGACAAAATAATAAGCAGATGAACTACAAAAAACCAGCAGCGGAAGTACATGCTGATAAATTCACCAATAACGTTCTAAAGCTGATAAATCTCAAAATGCGATACGTCCATAATAAAACAGAAGAAAATACAGTTCATATGTTACAGCATGCCAGAACATGGACAGAAAGCTACCATCATAAGGAAAAACGGTGGTAACAGATGATACTGCAAAACATGAAAAAGGTAAATATTACCTCAAAAATCCCCATAAGACATATAAAACCATAAAAAACAATCTTGAAAACCGTTATAACATCGCTAAGCAGCGATAAAACTTAAAATCGCGGAAAAAATTTAATATTCATAGTTATATCTATATTTATATTAATTAATATTGGATTAAATTTAGAATAGTAACAAAAATAGAATAGAAAATATTATAAAGAATGAACTACTACACAACGAATGAAGGAGGGTGAGCTATGAATTATAAAGAATTTTTGAAACTGGGTTGTTTTAACAACATTAGATTCGAAGATTCAAAATTTTATTTGTTTTTAGGCGTATGAGTAAAGCGGGGTGTTGTAAACATGCGACACACTCCTTTCCTAGTTGTGTTACATATAACAGGAAAATGCAATTTGAAGTGCTCCTATTGTTATGCTAATCAATATGATCCTATTAATTTGAAATTCGCTTACATAAAAGATGTTTTAGAACAGGCAAAAAAATAGGTTCCAAAAACATAATATTTAGTGGGGGAGAACCATTACTCCATCCAAAATTTTATAAATCATTAGAATATGGGTTTAACAGAGGATTTGAGATCCCTGTAACATCTAATGGCACTTTTATCGACGAAGAATGCGTTAATAAACTAAAATCTGTAGATGCTAAAGTTACAATAAGTATTGACGGATCTTCTCCAAAGATAAATGACTCATTACGTGGGGCAGGAACCTTTAAAAAGGCAATAAATGCTGTGGAGAGTCTCGTTGATTCTAATATCTATACTTCAATGAGAATGACTTTATTGAAAAGTAATTTAGGGGATTTACGTAATTATATTGTCCAAGATTGCCTATAATTTGTGGTGATTTACAGAAACATTCTTTGAGACATATATGGGAGGGATTTTGGATAGTTTATTCGTTTTTCATGGGTGAAATACTGCTCTATATGTCTCTCATAATTGGATAACGCGTATTGAATATCGAGGTGATTGGATGGAAGGTCAGCGAAAGAAATTTTATTTTACTAATAGGGATGTTGTCATGCTGGCAGCTTTTTCTGCCCTGCTACTGGGCACCGATTTTGTATGGATTCTGGGCCCTTTTGTGGGAAATATGATTTATGGAGTTATTGAAGGTATATTATTAATAACAGCAGCCATCATTATCAATAAAAGATACACTGTTCTAACACTTGGAATAGTCCGGACAACTGTTGAAATATTTGTAGCCAGCGCTTTTGTAGGAACCTTAACGGCATTCGATTTTCTGGCCAGTGCATTGGTTCTTGAAGCAGTTTTACAATTATATGGACCATATGCATCGAGTTTAAGGATCAACGTTCTCGGAATGATACTCTATGGTTTAGTGACAAGGACCATGTTTATAAGTATAAGTGTTTTTGTTTATGGAATGGTTTTACCGGGCTGGCTCCTGACCTTCATGATGATCGTTCCTCTGATAACCTACGCAATAGGGGGATTTCTGGGTCATAAAATAGGAGAAAGGGTGAAATATGTAGTTGAAACAATTTAATGAAAAAACGAGTAATCTATCGCAAATCAGAGATGACGTCTAATGATTGAATATATTAATTCAAATTCAGTAATACACGATCTAAATCCT
The DNA here is from genome assembly GCF_000828575.1 of Methanothermobacter sp. CaT2. GTDB lineage: Archaea > Methanobacteriota > Methanobacteria > Methanobacteriales > Methanothermobacteraceae > Methanothermobacter. The sequence goes on from NZ_AP011952.1 coordinate 534,347, forward strand.
GGCACTAAATTTTTTTTCTCAGTCGCAATGTTATTCGCAGCCATAATAACATCATCCCCATATTTTCTGTTTTTTTTAATAATATTGTCAAGTATCGTCTGGTTCATGGCGGAAATTCCCCTAAGAAAATTCAAACAGGTTTTTATTGTATTAATTACACTGTTTTTGATTGGAACACTAACTCAAGCCGTTTTTTTCACCGAACAGTCGAATTACTCAGGAATAAAGACAGTTCTTTTCTATCTAAGCCCATATATACCTGTTACAATGGAGGGGATAAGATATGGAATTATTTTTTCCATGCGAATGATGGTCATATTTATGCCTCCAATCCTTATTCCCCTTACAAGCCATCCCAGTGAAATAGTATTGATGTTACGAAAGATGAAATTCCCGGAATGGTTGATACTCCTCATCACCATGTCAATTCGTTTTTTACCTCTGACTATGAAGAATTTCACCACCCTGAGAAATGCTCAGAGACTCAGAAAAACTAAACTCGAATTTCAGGATTTATTATTCCTCTTTGAGTCTCTGATTATTACCTCACTCAAAACAGCAAAACAGATGGCATTGGCCTTAGAAGTGAAAGCCTTTGGACATAGTGAAAGGAGAACTTCATTCAGGACACTTGAATTTAGCTTTAAAGATAGTATATTTTTCACTCTTTCGATTCTGATCATAGTTGCTGCAGTTTTTAATCGGGGGGTGTAATGTGAATATAATCAAAGTGAAAGATCTGTCATTCAGATATCAGGGATCAGATAACTTTACCCTTAAGGAAATAGATTTCAGAGTAAAAAAGGGAGAGATTATTGGCATTACAGGCAAATCTGGGTGTGGGAAGTCCACTTTACTCTATTCTTTAAGTGGAATAATCCCGCATACAGTTAAGGGTGAAAAGAAGGGCTCAGTAAATGTCTGTGGACTCGATACAGAAAAACATGATATAGCCACACTTACAACTAATATTGGATTTATATTCCAGAACCCTGAAATTCAGCTTTTCAACGTCTCTGTTGAAGATGAACTGGCATTTATAGCTGAAAATCTCAACTATAGTCCTGAAAAAATAAGGAGATGTGTGGAATTTGCCCTTGATGCATTGGATATCCGACACCTCAGAAATCGCTATCCCTTTGATTTATCAGGAGGAGAAAAACAGAAGGTTGCCCTGGCATCAGTCATATCAGTTAAGCCAGAAGTTTTGGTACTTGATGAACCAACATCCGAACTTGACGCTAGAGGAAGGACAGCTGTCCTCGAAACACTGGAGAAACTTAATAATGAGGGTATGACAATCATCCTAGCAGAACATAACCTTGATGAGGCCCTACCTCTTATGGATCGCCTCATGGTTCTTGATGATGGAAGAATTAGAATATTAGAAAAACCTGAAGATGTATTTAGAAACAATTTGTTCTTTGAACTTGGATTGAGAGCTCCTCAGAGCGTGGAAGTTGGGATGAAGCTTCGGCAGCGAAAAATGACCTTAACAATAGATGATGCTGCGATTTGTTTGAAAGATAACGTTTCAAATCTGAAGATCCTTAGGGATGCTCCTCAGACTCTGCATAGAGACCCCGTAATAGAAGTTAAAAATCTTTCTTTTCAGAGTAATAACCGGAATATTCTAAATGATATTAACCTTATTGTAAAGCGTGGAGAAGTGGTGGGTCTTGTAGGTGAGAATGGTTCGGGAAAAACCACACTGGCAATGATTCTAACAGGGCTTTTAAAACCTACTGCTGGAAATGTAAAAGTAATGGGCAGAGTGGTTGAAGGTGACCCCCGAGAAGTCCATGAAAGGGTGGGTTTTCTTTTTCAGAACCCTGAAAATCAGCTTTTCTGTAATTCTGTAAAATCTGAAATTGCTTATGGAACAGAAAAACTTAATGAAAATCTTGTTTCTAAGTTGATAAAGCAGATGGATTTGGAGAAATTTGGAGATAAACATCCACTAACGCTTAGCAGGGGAGAGAGGCAGAGGGTCGCTGCGGCCACGGCCTTATCAAGAGATCCAGACATCTTGATTGTAGATGAACCCACAACTGGACAGGATTGGAATCATGTGAAGGCATTCATGGATCTTCTGATAGGCTTGAACAAGGAGGGAAAGACTATCATCCTCATCACCCATGACATGAGGGTGGTGGCAGAATACTGTACAAGATTGCTTGTAATGAGAAATGGGGAGATAATAATGGATTCATCTACAAGAAATGCCTTTGCAAATATAAAACTATTGAAAAAGGCAGGCTTAAGACCCGCGCCGATTTCTGAGATAAGTTTGATGGCAGGAATAAACCCTCCCATTCTCCGGGTAGATGAGATTAAAAAGGTGAATAAAAATTGTTAAAAGATCTGCTTAGCCTTGCGGGAAGAAAAAAGACTAAAATGCTCTTTTCTTGTATTTTACACGTGATTGCATGTGCTCTGGCCGTAGTCCCCTTTTTTGTAATATATCTCATTTTTCTGGAAATATTTGTCAAATCTCCAGATCAAAGGTCAGTATGGGTTCTTCTAGCCCTAATTCCTTTCATATATTTCGGCATGTCAGCTATTCTTGTGTCTGCATATAATATCTCCCATGTGGCAGCATATGAAATCCTTGCAGACATCCGAATTGAACTTGGAAAGAAACTCTTCAGATTACCTCTGGGATATTTCAATGAAAGGAATACCGGTGAACTGAAAACTGTTATGAATGAAAACGTGGAACTTCTGGAATTTTTCTTGGCCCATCACCTACCAGAAATGATAAGCACGATCTTTGTGCCTTTATTTATGGCAATTCTTCTTTTTTTAGTTGATTGGAAAAATGGCAGTGATTTCTGTGTTCCCCGTGGTTCTTGCAATCCTCATAATTATGGCTTGGGGTAGGAACTGGAATGATATGATAGATGCATATCTCACAGCCCAAACAGAGGTTAATTCCACCATTGTGGAATACCTTGAAAGCATCAAAGTCATCAAAGCCTTCAATCAAACTGCAAATTCCTTTAAAACTTATAGACAGAATATGGCAAACTGGAGAGACAGCATGATCAGATGGTCAAAAGAAAGAGCAATTCCATTCGCCGTTTATCAAGGTTTGGTGTTATCCACACCTGCATTCATAATTCCTGCTGGCCTGCTATTATATTGTGGAGGATATTTGACCATAGAAACTTTCTTAATGTTTTTAATAGTTGGCCCCGTTTTCGGAAATCTATTTATGCGCATCTACGAATTCTTAAGATATGGCGTTGAGGAAAAGAAATGCTTGGAAAGGATCTACAAAGTTTTTGATGCAAAAGATATATGTGATAGAGGAAAAAAGAGGTTAAATGGTTTTGACATTACATTCAAGAATGTATGCTTTAGCTATGAAAAGGGAGCAAATGTTCTAAACAATATCAATTTTCATGTGCCTGAAGGTACAAAGTGCGCCATTGTTGGACCCTCAGGGAGTGGTAAAACCACGATAGGAAGATTGATCTGCAGATTCTGGGACGTTAATAAAGGAGAAATCCTGATTGGGGGGCACAATATCAAAGATTTGCCCCTTAAAGATCTTTTATCAAATATTTCTATGGTTTCACAGGATCCACATATCTTCAATGACACTATTCTTGAAAATATCCGGATAGGAAATCCTAAAGCTTCAATGGAGGAAATAATTGCAGTTTCAAAGGCCGCAAAGTGTCACGAATTCATAGAAAAGCTTCCTGATGGATACTTAACCAGCGTTGGTGAAGCGGGTGCTAAACTGAGCGGTGGGGAAAAACAGAGAATAGGAATCGCAAGAGCACTTTTAAAGGACGCTCCTATAATTATTCTGGATGAAGCGACAGTTTTCCTTGACCCAGAAAATGAAGCTTCCATACAGGATGCTATAAGCAATTTAACTAAAAATAAAACTGTTATCATGATAGCCCATAGACTACACACAATAAGAAACGTGGAGCAGATACTGGTCCTGAAGGAAGGAAAAATTGTGGAAAGGGGAAAATATGATGAATTATTGAATAAAAATGGACTTTTCAGAAAGATGTGGGATACATACTCTTCGGCACTGAGTTGGAGTATTAAACGTGGTGAAGTGGATGTATAGGGAATTACTTTTCCTTGCAGGAGAAAATAAAGATCGGTTAAAGATTACATTAATCCTCATGTCTCTATATGGTCTTATAAAAACCTTGCCTCTTGCATTTCTCTATTTTATTATATTGGAACTTCTAGAACCCTCAGTGAATATTAATAGAGTCTCACTTCTCTCCCTACTGATAATAATCAGTTACATCTTCATTCACATAATAGATTATCGCCTATTCCTGCGCTCTATGAAAGAGGGTCTTATAATGTCATATGATCTCAGAATGAAACTGGGAGATAAACTGACAAAATTATCACTGGGTTTTTTCACAGATAGAAGCAAGGGAGAACTCAACACAACACTTGGGGAATATGTTTCAAGGATAGAATATTTCATAACTTACATGGCCCCCTACTTGCTTACTTCTTTGATGTCCTTTTTTGTCCTCATCATCATTTTTTTGATTCTGGACTGGAGGCTTGCAATGGTATCCCTTTCCTTAATCCCCTTGATATGGCTAGCCTTTAGGTATTCAGACAAGATTTCTGAAAAGGTTAAACAGAAAAGGGAAAAATCATTATTTAGACTTAATGCGATGATCGTGGAATTCATAGAAGGGATATCAGACATAAAAATCTTCAACCAAGAGTTTAACAAAATTCATAGATTCAGGGAAACAGTCGAAGATTTCAGAGACAGAAACATTCGGAATGTATCAGTTACCATGATTCCCAATATAATTCTTTTGATATTTTCAAGTATGCTAATTGTAGTCGTCCTCCCAACTGGATTATATCTATATTTTGGAGGCGCTCTTGAAATAAAAACCCTCATTTTTTTCCTAATAGCTACACCAATGGTCTCTGAATCACTTGCACATTATCTATATGGTTACATACATGTAAAACATTCTGTGGGACAAGCAATGGAGCATATCATTAAAATATTAAAAAGGAAAGGCGTTCAGGAACCATCTGAAAGTAAACCTCTAGAAAAATTTGATATTGAATTTGAAAATGTTAGCTTCAGCTATAATCAAGAACCATTAATTAAAAATATAAGCTTTAAAGTTCCTGAAAAAAGTGTGACTGCCATGGTAGGACCATCTGGAGCTGGAAAAAGCACCATTGCAAATTTAATCCTCAGATTTTGGGATGTTGATGCTGGAAGAGTAAAAATTGGTGGTTATGACGTTAAAGACATAGACATAGAAACTCTCTTTTCATGCGTCTCCATCATCTTCCAAGATGTTATACTCTTCAACAACACGGTTAAAGAGAATATAAGGATAGGAAAGAAGGATGCGACCGATGAAGAAGTCTTAGCTGCAGCGAAGGCCGCGAGATGCCATGAATTTGTAATCAAGCTTCCTGAAGGATATGACACAACCATAGGAGAAAAAGGAACAAAATTAAGCGAAGGAGAAAAGCAGAGGATATCAATCGCTAGAGCCATACTTAAAGACGCTCCCATTTTAATTCTGGATGAAGCAACAGTCTACATAGACCCTGCCAATGAAAAAATGATACAGGAAGCCATCAACGAGCTGATTTATGATAAAACAGTTCTTATAATTGCTCATAGGCTTTCCACAATAAAAGCAGTGGACCAAATAATAGTAATGAAAAATGGTAGAATCATTGAAAAGGGTAAACATGAAGAACTGATAGCAAAAAATGGATTTTATCGTCGTTTATGGGAAACTCATAAAAGGGCAATGACATGGAAAATTTAAACTTTTTAATTATTCTATCTGATGTTTTAGGTGGCTGTAAGGAATAAGATTTCTTTGAACTCTCTTTCTCTGTTTGCCTTTACTTTTAAAGTTCTCATCAGCCAACATATATATTTGTTTAATCTGTTAAAAACTTCAGTCAGTGGAATAAAAAAATTATATCGTCTAGAGGAGTTCATCCCGGAGGTCAATCGTATCCTCAAGTGATGGCCCCGTGGATATTATGGTAACCGGGACCCCTGTTGCGGATTCTATATCCTCAATGAAACGTTTAACCTCAGCGGAAAGGTCCGAGTACTCCCTGACACGTTCACATTCAGGGTAAAGCCTGTCGACACAGGTTACAGCGATCTGCGTGGCTCCATTGATCATGCATGATTCACGGGCCATTTCCATGTCAAAGAGGCCTATCCTCCTCCTTCTACCTGTGACTGTACCGTACTCCTCAAGGCCCATCTCCTCAGCCTCCTCCTGGCTGATCTCGGTTGGGAATGGACCCTCACCCACCCTTGTGATGTAGGACTTGAAGACGGCTATGACCTCATCAACCCTTGTGGGTCCTATGCCGACATCTGCAGCCGCGGTGCTTGCAGTTGTGTCCTTACTCGTAACGTAGGGGTAGGTCCCGTAGTAGAGGGAGAGGCCGAAGCCCTGTGAGCCCTCAACAAATACGTCCTCGCCCTCATCGAGTGCCTCATTGACCTCAAGGGGGACGTCCGTCAGGAAGTCCCCAAGTTCCTCCACTTCACGGGCGAGCTTCGCAGTCCTCATCACGCGCTCAGCATTGGCCGGGCCGCACCCGGTGCCTGTGCTCCCTATCTTCTTTGAGAGGTAACTGGAGGACTGGTCCTGCTCCTTGTGCTTCCTCTCTATTATGGCGCACCTGTAGTCAACCCCTGCCCTGTCAGCGACACTGTACTTTGAGAGGTACTCCATCTCATGGAGGAAGACCTCCGGGTCGACCAGGACCCCCGCCCCTATCAGGAGCCTTGCATCCTCATGGAAGAAACCTGATGGGGTTAACCTGAGCCCGTACTTATCTCCTCTGAACTCAACGGAATGGCCCGCGTTTGGTCCCACACCGGCCCTTGCGATTATTGATGGTTTGTCATTGTAACAGAGATATGTGATACATTTGCCTTTACCTTCGTCACCCCATCCTCCTCCAACTAAAACGGTGCATGTCATGGTGATTCTCCCTAAAATTTCTGCCTCTCATATATTAAGGGGTATCCAATAAAAGTTTTTCCCACCTCAGCATTAACCTCCAGTTTTCAGGGGGTCTCCCACCTCAGGATGAACGCCCTTTTACAGCAGGATGCAGCCGGATTCCATCCCGGGTTCTGTGATGAAATGGGTCATGTCTTCTTCCTTATTATACGCTCAAATAGCATGGGAGTCAGTTTCCTCTGGAGGGCTATCAGCACATGCTGCTGCAGTGCCTCCTCCATGGTCTGGACGGTTATCCTCTCCTCGCCCTTCCTTATCCTCACTGCCTGGGCTATCTGGGCGAGGTCCCTTGCATGGGCGAAGGTTGGCTGCATACCCTCTCCCCCCTCACCTATGGGTCTGTATACCTGTGCAAACCTTTCAAGTACCTCAGGGTCGTATTCCTCACCCATTGATTCTAGGTTGCGCCTGAAAACCTCAACGATCTCATCCACTGTTGGCTTTTCAAGCTGCACATGGAGGGGCGCCCTCCTCAGGTGGGCCTCATCCATTATGGTTATGTCAAGGTTGGTTGAGAATGCGGGTATGAAGTGGGTGTGGACTACGATGGGTGACCCCTTAACGTAGATCATGTCCTTCTTGTTCTCAAGGGGGACTATCAGGCGGTTGAGGAGGGCGTTATGGTCCTCCTTCTGTCTCCCAAGGTCGTCGATGAGGAGCACTCCTCCGTTGGCCTTTATTATTGGTGATGTTTCGTAGACTCCCTTGTTGGGGTCGTATCTGCTCTCAAGTTTATCGCTGGTGAGTTCGGAACCTGTGAATACGAATGGTGCGTATATCTTAACCCATCGCGGGTCCTCTGGCTGTTCAGGGCACATCCTGTGGAAGTCGGGGTCATAGAACTGTATGACCTGCTCACTGAACTCAACATATCTGGGTATGACCACCGGTGGCAGGAGATCCGACATCCTGCTTGTTATGAAGGTCTTACCTGTACCCGGGGGTCCATAGATGAAGAGCCCCTTGCCTCCTATGGCGCCCTCTATGAGGGTCCTCTTTGCACTCTCATTGCCGACCACATCCCTGAATGCCTTATCTATAACCTCCTGGGGGATCTTTATGGGGAACCTGCCCTCAAGCTGTCGCCCCATGATCTCAAAGTAGGAGTTATAGCTCACCGGGGCCATGCCGATGTAGGGGTTCTCCCTCATGAGTTTTTCGGCCTGTTTCTGGCCCTGTTTCTTGATTGTGTAGGTTACGCTGGGGAAGAGGAAGCCTCCACCTGTTGGGGCGCAGAGTTCATCCTTTTCCATATCCTTGAGGCAGGCCTCCAGTATGTCGACATGGAGCCCTGTTATCTCATGGATCCTGTTGACCTGTATGCTCCCATAGGTTGCTATGATCTTCAGAAGCAGATTTTTTATGAAGTTTGCTGATAGGTCTATCTCATCAAGTGTCTTTGGCTGTTTGAGCAGCTCAAAGAGTTCCTGCATCTTCTCGTCATGGTAGTAATCCATTCAACCACTCCTCACATAGAAGTCTGTCTCTTGGATAATATAATAGGTTGGATAACTTAAGTTTTGGTCCCTATGGTCAGCGGGTGCAGGCGGAGGTGACTGCTGAAAATTAACTGCGTTAAACTTCCATATTACGAAGGTATCAGCTGCAAAGGTTCCCCGGAGGAGTGCTGTGGACCATGCAGTACCGCGCTACCCACCACGAAAAGATATTTTAGGGACTTTTAATATAAATAAGTGTGCCAGGTGGTCCAGATGCCCAAAAGAAAGATGAGAACCCGCATGGACCCTGAAAGGCCCGATACTATCAGAGGAAAAGAGCAAAATGTCAAAACCTCAGACCATATACCATCCACAGGTAGAGAGGGTCTCAGCGCCCCTGAGTTCATCCTGATCCTCCTTTTCTCTCCACTTGCCGGTATAATAGGGTTCCTCATCTGGCACGGTGAAAAACCACGGAAGGCAAAACAATCCATCACCATAGCTGCCGTCATGTTCCTGTTCTACATGATAATCTTCCTGTTCTGAACAGGACACCAGAGACACCAGCACCACTCTACATGATAATCTTTCCATTCTACTGGCCCTCTAAAGAAACTCCTTCCATCTCAAGAAGCCTCTTTTTGAGTTTAACACCTCCCTGATAACCTCCGGCATTCCCATCGCTTCTTATGACACGGTGACATGGTATTACAAGCGGGAATGGGTTTCTTGAAAGTGCACCGGCAGCGCTGCGTGGACTCCCACCTGCCCTTGCTGCGACCTCAGAGTAGGTGAGGGTCGAGCCCCTGGGAATTGAGGAGACCACATCAAGGACCCTCCGCTGATATTCTGTGCAGCCCCCAAAATCAAGGACTGATAAATCAAAGTCAACTTCACATCCATCCAGGAACATTCTAATTGAATCCAGGAGTTTCTTAATGGCCATGGGAGGAGAAGAGTCATTTGAATACTTCTTAACCCCCTCAAGAAGGATTATGGCAGTTACACCATCATCGCCCCATACAACACCGATATCTATCAGAGGATGCATCAAGGTGTACATACACTTAAATGTTTCAGCTTCATGAATATTAATCAAGGTGTACATACACTCAAATTGTTTCATGAATTATTAAATGGGGAGTCACGATGGATAGGAACCTCAAGATATTCATAACGGTGATGTTAATTCTTTCAGTCATATCCCAGTTCCTGCCCTTTAAAAGGGATGCTGTCTCACTTATAAACGTCATAACAAACCTTGCAGCCTTCATGGGACTTTCATATGCCTGCATATACTCCAGGAAGGTTTACCCGCACCTTTACCTCACGTTGCTCCTTCTATCCGCTGCCCAGTTCTTTTCATTCCTCGGAGACTTCACCTGGTTCATACTTGAGAGTATACTGTCCCTGAATCCCTTCCCATCAGTTGCAGACCTGTTCTACCTCCTCTATTACCCCATCTTCGCAGCCGGCATATTCACAATACCCATCAAAAGATACTCTGACCTTAGATCAATCATAGACCTGCTGATAATCCTCGTGGCCTCTGCATCTGCCGCCTGGGTCTTCCTCCTTGAGCCCACAGTTTTTGCAGGAGGAGATTTCACAGAGGTCCTGGTATCAACACTGTATGTCCTGGGCGATCTCCTCATAGTCTTCATGATAATGGACCTCATAATAAACAAGCTGGGGCACCTCAGATCAAGGACCCTCCACGTGTTCCTTGCAAGCATAATCATCCTCCTTGCAGCAGATATATCCTTCACATACCAGAACCTTACAGGAATTTATGCTGGAGGAACACCCCAGGACCTCCTCTGGGCATTCAGTTACATTCTCCTCCTCATTGCAGTGAATGAATTCTTTAAGGAGGACTGGTCAAAGCCCTTATATGTTGAAAAAAAGGTCACAGCTGTCACATACACCCCCTATATCTTTATAATACTGTTCTATCTCTTAACGGCCTACAGCGTGATTAAGGGTGGTGCTGAAAAATCCACCGTGCTCTTAGTGTCCCTTGGATTCATAATAGTCCTCTTCATTCTGAGGCAGCACCTTTCCATGAAGGAAAACATGGCCCTCCTCAATGATGTTGAGAATGAAAGGAGGAGGGCTGAAAATTACCTGGAGGTGGCGGGGTCCCTCATAATGGTCCTCGATGAGAAAACCCGTGTGAAGCTCATAAACAGGAGGGGCCTTGAAATCCTTGAGTGTGACGCAGGGGAAGTCGCAGGGAAAAACTGGTTCATGACCTTCGTACCCCCTGAAGACAGGGGGTGGCGGGAAAAGCTATACACCGAAAAGATCAGCTCCGGGAGTAAGGGTTATCATCTGACCGGTGAGATACTCACATGTAAGGGCGACAGGAAAACCGTCACATGGCACGTTGTATTCCTCAGGGAGGATGGTGAATTCAGGGGCAGCATAATCTCAGGGGATGACATCACAGAACTCCAGAGAGCCACAAGGGCCCTCGAGATGAGTGAGATGAGGTACAGGGAGATATTTGAACTCGCCCCTAGCCCGATAATATCGGTTGGTGATGACCTGATCATAAGGGACTGTAACAGGAGGGCTGAATCCGTTCTGGGCTACCAGAGAGGGGAGCTGATTGGAAGGAACCTGATGGACCTCATACACCCCGAGGATGCAGGAGAGGACTTTGAAGGGGAAAGAAGGCTCCTGAGATCAAATGGAGATGTCATATACGCCGATATAGGGGTCGCCCGGGTTGGGGATGAACGTATAATCATAATCGAGGACCAGACAGAGATACGCAGGTCCCTCCAGGAGAAGGAACTCCTCCTGAGGGAGATACACCACCGGGTCAAGAACAACCTCCAGATAATATCAAGCCTGCTGAGCATACAGGAGCGTCAGCTGGAGTCAGAGGAACTTTCAGATGTCCTGAGAGAGAGCCGTGAGCGTATAAGGTCCATAGCCCTTGTCCATGAGCACCTCTACAGATCAACAAACCTCAGAACAATAAGGATCAGGAATTACCTCAACAACATCCTCTCAAAGCTGAGCCAGGGACAGACCCATGGGAAGGATGTGAGGATCAGCTCCAGCATAGAGGACCTTGAATTCAACCTTGAGACCAGTCTCCCCATTGGTCTCATGGTCAACGAACTTGTGAGTAACTCCCTCAAGCACTCAGGGGCAGATAACATAACCGTTGAGCTCAGATCCCTCAACGGGACCCTTGAACTTACCGTGAAGGATGATGGGATAGGCCTTGAATCACCGGAGGTCCTGGAGAAATCCGGAAGCATGGGCTGGTACCTTATACGGGCCCTGACAGACCAGCTTGATGGTGAACTGAAAATAGAAACAGAGGATGGTCTATCTGTAAGTTTAAGGTTCAGGGAACTTGGATACAGAGAAAGGTACTGAGGGGATGGTTATGGAGTTCCGGATAACAGAGCGAGTACCGACTGCATCGCCTGGAATGTCCAGCCAGGATGCCCTCGAGATGATAAGAAGGAAGATGGGCGAATATGACACCATAGACTACGTTTACATCCTTGACAGTGATACTCTGGCCGGTGTCGTATCAATCCGTGAGATCCTATCCCACGATGAAATCCTCGGGGACTTCATGCACCGCGACATAATATGCTTCACCCCCGAAGATGACCCATTTGATATACCCTACCTGGCACTTTCACATGGAATTAAGGCCATTCCGGTTGTTGACAGTGGGGGCAGATTCCGGGGTGTTGTGCCCTATGATGAAATCATAAGGATACTGAAGGTTGAGGCTGACAGGAACATGCTGCACTTTGGTGGTGTCTTCCACCGCGTGGTTGATGAGAAGAGGAGCCCCGGGTCCATGGTGAAGTCAAGGGTTCCCTGGCTCATCATAGGAGTGGTGGGTGGTACCGTTACCGCCTCAATGATAGGCAGATTTGAGGACCTGCTCTCAGGGTTCATAGCCCTGGCATCATTCATACCCGTGATGGTCTACATGAGCGACGCCGTGGGGACCCAGTCAGAGGCCCTCATAATAAGGGAGATAGCCGTTGATCCATCAATGAATCACCTCAAGTACATAAAGGGAGAGTTCCTGGTCGCAGCTGCAATAGGCGCCCTATCCTCTGCCTTCGCCGGGCTGATGGCAGGGGTCACCCGCATGAACCCTTTACTTGGACTGATAGTCTTCGTATCCATGTTCTTCAGTATAATAGCAGCGGTTTTAATATCCACGGTCTCACCCCTCCTATTCAGGAGGATGGGCTATGACCCTGCGGTTGCAACCGGACCCCTGGCAACCATACTCAGTGACTTCACAACCACACTGATATACCTTAGTGTCGCCTCATCACTCCTTTGAAGACCTATGATTTCAGATTTAATGTAAGGAGACAGACACATGGATCCTGAAGAGAAAATTGAGGAACTTGAGAACCAGATAGCTGAAAGGGACAGGAAGATCAGGGAACTTGAACTGAAGCTCGCCGATTGCATGGGACGGGTCGATGAGATCAGATCCGAAAAATCCGGGCTGCAGGAGGAGGTTAACAGACTGCAGGTTATGAGACTTGACCTCAAGCTCAGGGATTTCCAGGAACTGGAGGATGAGAATAACCGCCTGAAGCACCGCATAGAGATAACCAAGGACCTCCTCGATGAGGCAAGGGAGAGGCTCGAGATACTTGAAGACGTGGTGGAGGGGTTCCTGAACCAGAGCCTGCCTGAAAGGATCACAGGAAAGAAACCCGATGCCCTCATACACTACAGAGAAAGGTTCAGGGATGGCAGGTTCAACAATTTATAACATTTTCAACCGATCTCTTTAATTATTTCTTATTTTAATGTTTCCCTCGAAAAATGTATATCTATCGATGACATACTTATTACATAATAGGTTAGGAGTGATTCCATGGAACCATATGGTAAGGGGGACGGCCGTGTCAGGTGGGTGACGCCTGAATGGCTGATGGAGAATATGGAGGATGTTGCCATAATAGACTGTCAGCCAAACATCCACGACTACATACTTGAACACATACCCGGAGCAGTTTACCTCAACGAGGGCCTCTTCAGGGAGCCCCATGGGAAGGCGCCGGCGATGTACATCCCTGAGGGAGCAGTCGAGCTGATATTCCAGCAGGCAGGGATCGAAAACAGGCCCACCGTTGTATACACAGGTACCGGCGGAGTCAAGGGCTGGGGTGATGGTCTCGAGCAGACCATGGTGGCCTACAGCCTTGCAAGGTTTGGCCATGAAAACATTCTGGTACTCAATGGCGGACTCGCAGAGTGGAAGAGGGCCGGTGGAGAATTAACAAAGGTATTCCCTGAGGTTGAGGAATCTGGTTTCTCTGCTGTGACAAAGGAGGACTTCTACATAGAGTACCCTGAATTCAAAAGGATAAAGGACGATGAAGACGTTCTGCTGCTCGATGCAAGACCTGCAGAGGTCTATGAGGGGCAGGGCCCCTGGATAAAACCCGGGCACATACCGGGCGCAGTTAACCTCCCCTGGGCTGACCTCATGGACCCGGAAAACAGGACCCTGCTGAAGCCAGAGGATGAGATACTTGAACTCGTAAATTCAGTGGGTGCAACACCCGACAGAAAGATAATCTGCAGCTGCGGCACCGGCAGGGAGGCGACGAACGAGTTCCTCCTCTTCAAGTGGTACCTTGGGTACCCTGATGTCAGGATATATGAGGGATCATTCACCGAGTGGACCCAGATAGAGGACAACCCCACAGTCACGGGTCCGGACCCACGCTGATGAACCCTCAAATTATTTTTTATTCATGAAAAATTCAGTGCCCCTGACCACCGAAGTCTGTTTTAAGTTCTGATCCCGCAAATAACATCACAGCAAGGGCTGCAGCCACGTTCAGAATCATCAGGAATATTCCTCCAGCAAGGGTGCCCTGGACCGGGAAGAGGAAGTATGAGAGGTTTCCTGTTGTGTGGATTATCATGGTGGCCAGTATACTGCCTGTGGAGTTGTAGACCCAGGTGTATATCACCGAAGCAGAGATTATAAGGATCATGAAACTCCAGAATGGGACCTGGGACTGTATGCTACCCCCAATGAAGAATAGGGGTATGTGCCAGAGCCCCCATATGAACCCTATTATCAGGGCCGTGTAGATTGGCGAGTACCTCCTCTGAAGCCGTGGAAGGGCATAGCCCCTCCACCCGAATTCCTCCTGCAGTGGCCCCCCGAGGAAGAATATGTAAATGAACACCATTATGACCGTGAGGGGCTGGGAGGTCCAGTAGAGGTAGGGGTGGGGGTCACCCCACAGGACACCCAGGTAGAGTGCCACTGCAGTTAGCACAGGAAAGAATAAGAGGATTACAGGCCACCAGAGCCTGTGAAAGTCGTAATTAACACCTTTCCTGAGGAGTGCCAGCAGTTCATCCCGGCCGCCATACCTGTAGCTCAGGAGAACAGCTGCAAGTGTTGGGCCGAAGGCTGCAGGGTTGTAGGGGCTTTCAAGGAATGCCTGCAGGGGCTGGGGGAAACTGAAGCCCGCAGAGACCATTGCTATAGGTATCCAGAGTACCCATGAAAATATGAATGCCACAATGAAAAAGTCTGATATGCGATCATTCTCCATCATAACCACCAGAATCCTATCAGTGCACCTTAAAGGGTGTGAGGGTCACAGGGACCCTGAAGGGATACGATGTACCTCATCTCACCCTCCATCACGATACACAGTATAGGTTTCAGTGAGACTGCATTTATACCCTTTTCTGTGAGGATGAAGCTGACCCTGAAGACGGGTATTAAAAGCCTGCCACCGGCATCCACAGCTGCAGCGGGACATGCCCCCTCAATTATCCTCATTAAAACACACCAGCATCATGAGAGTCATGAGAAACCCCGGAGACCTGAGATGAATTCCCTGAAGGTTCTCCTCCTGAGAAGCATGAGAAATGTTAGAAGTGGCTTGAGGGGTGTCACCCTTAAGCTGAGTTCAAGGACACCATTCACCTCATCACCTGAAAAGTCAGGTCTGACCATTATTTCAACATTCCCCAACCCTGCAGTCAATGCTGAAATGGTCCAGAGGTAACCTGAGAGCTCTGCGGTCCCTGCCACGTCATCCGAGCCCACATCAACAGTCAGTTCCAGTCTCTGAAGGTTAATTGAAGATAGAACGCTCCCTGCAAGATCCATAATATCCCTTCTGGCAATTATAGCCCTGCGTGCCAGTTCAATCAGCCTTTTAAACTCAAATTCCTCACCCTTTTCTTTATCAGCACCTTTAAATCTTTTTCTGAATATTCCAAGTCTCCAGAGCAGGATCTGAAGCCTGAAATCCATATTCTGCCCCTTCTTAGTACCCCTGATGACCAGGGTGTAGGGTGAGATGAGCAGCACAGCCAGCAGCCCCGCTGGAACCGCCAGGATGAGGAATTTCATGAAACCTTTATTCTCCCCGCTTTACCTCAGAATCACCCTTATCTGAGATCTCCCTTATTATATCGGTGACTGCGGATCCAAGTTCCCCTATAACTCTCCCCCTACCCGAAGTTAGATCTATGACCCTGACACCCCCGGGTCCCTCAACACCCTTCAGCAGAACGATGACCGCCACGGGTTCAACTCCTGCCCCGGCAGCTGCGCCGCTTCCAGCGCCAGTATCCGATGTTGAAGCCCTTCCTTCACCCACACCGGCCCCGAATCCAACCCCCATCTTCATCAGGGGTATCAGTATCTTGTCCTCGCTTTCAATGGTCTCACCCACAAGGTTCTTCACGTCGAGGAGTTTGCGAAGCTCCTCAACGGTCGTTTTAATCGGCTCTTCAATTTTCATTTAAACCACATTGATATTATGTGATCGTTCAGGTATATGCACTTTCCCATTAAACATCCAAAAACATTTATAATGAAAGGACCCATATCCTCTATTAAATCTGGAGGCGGTAAATATGAATTTAAAACTGGTTTCTTTAATTGCGGTGCTTCTTATTGCAGGCGCCGCTGGAGTCTACATCCTAAATGGAAATGGCAGTGCAGATGGTAACACCAGCCCGGAAACTCTGGGAACCCATAAAACAGAAAACCATAAACCAGGCTCAGCCAGGATTGTCGCAACTCAGGCAGGACCTGAAACTGCAAAACCCGGTTCAAATATCACGCTGAAGTGTAAACTGAGAAATGATGGTGAGGGTCCCGCCAAAAACGTTAAGGTTTCTTCACAGGACTTCGAAAGGAGCTTCTCTGTTATAGGACCCGGTGAAGAGGTGGAATTCCAGGTCCAGATTTACATACCCACAGAGGAGGAGGTCAAGAGGGAATTCGGAGATGATGCAACGCTGTCAAACCCCTACTTTATAGGGGGCTTCGGTGTAAGCTACACGGATATGACCGGAAAACACAGCACAAACTCAAATAGCGTGGAAATACCTCTGAAAACCTGAGAAAATAAATACTGATTGTGCTAAAAATAGTTTTAAAGTTTTTGGGGGGATCTTTAGATCCCTCAAAATTATCATTCTGACCGTTTAACAGGGATCTGGACCTCTGTAAGGAGCTCAGATTCGTCAACTTCCAGTGGACTGTTGAGGTAAACCTCTGTCACGGGCCCTGTAATCTCATAGCCATTCTCCATCGCATATTCGATGAGGGCATGTATAACCGGCCCCACCTCAGTGTATGGCCCCTCATGTAACGCTGCAATGACCCTATGGGATGGTAGGTTCTTTATCTTAACCCTTTCATCCGCTTCGGCCTCACCTGCAATGGAAACACCTATCTCGTAGAGGAGTTCCTCCTCATCAACCTCCTCTGGAGTGTTGTAGTATGTCCCATATACACGGCCTGTCATCTGCAGACCGTTCTTAATCACCCATCCCGCAACCTCAGAGATGTACTCCGGTATACGTTCATAGCTTCCCCTGCACTCAATGTAGGCCACACGAATCCCTTCAACCATCTTCTCAGTTATCTCCATAAAAACCTCCCCATTAATCTTATCAACCTCAAGTGATAAAAATTTATCTAAATTTCGCAAAAAACTGTGTTAGATCACATTCTAACAAGGATCACACCAGCAACAACCATCATAAGGCCGGCAAGCCTTGTCGCCGTTATGCTCTCATCCAGAAGTAGTGCCGCAACCATCACCGTGAAGATGGGGAAGGCTGCAACCACCGGGACAACCACAGAGGCATCCCCCGACTTGAGGGCGTAGTAGTAGAATAGCTGTCCCATGAGGGCCGCTGATATCCCATCAAGAGCCAGAAAGAACCATCCCCTGGGACCTGCCTCTGAAAGCGCCTCCGCACCCCCATTGAACATGACCCATATGAGCATGATCATGGTTATCACCGAACTCCTTATGGTTAGGGCAACACCGGGGTTAAGCCCCTCAAGACCTATCTTGCTGAAGACAGGGGCAAGACCGAACATGAGAGCTGCAAGTAGGGCGAAGACAAAGTAGTTCAAAACATCACCTCAGATTAATATATGAAATCAGACCATTAAATCTATGCAAAGGCAGACCACAAAGACCTACCCACAAAAACAGGCCATCAAACCTTATTTACATGTTAACAGAAATATAGACAGAATCATATCTGTGTGATAAAATGATACTAATCGTTGGCGGAGCAGGATACATCGGGTCACATGTCAATAAATTTCTATCAGAGAGGGGATACGAAACCCTCATCCTTGATAACCTCACAAGGGGCCACAGGGATTTTGTTAAGTGGGGTGAATTCATAGAGGGTAACCTGGGTGATAGGAGACTCCTTGACAGGACCTTTGAAACCCATGACGTGGATGCAGTCATGCACTTCGCAGCCTTCACAGATGTCGGTGAATCGGTCCTCAAACCAGGAAGGTACTACCATAACAACGTCGTGAACACCATAAACCTCCTGGATTCCATGGTGGACCATGGCGTCAGGGACTTCATATTTTCATCCACCTGTGCAGTCTACGGGAACCCCATGGAGATACCAATAAGCGAGGAACACCCCCTCAACCCCATAAGCCCCTATGGCAGATCCAAACTCATGGTTGAGGAGATACTGAAGGACTACAGGGATGCCTATGGTCTCAACTATGTCTCGCTCCGCTACTTCAATGCAGCCGGAGCAGACCCTGAAGGGGAGGTGGGAGAGCTTCATAACCCTGAAACGCACCTTATACCCATCATTCTGGATGTTGCCCTGGGTCTGCGGGACGCCGTGCGGATATTCGGCACAGATTACCCCACACCCGACGGAACATGTGTGAGGGACTACATCCACGTTATGGACCTGGCAGATGCCCACTGGAGGGCGCTCAGATACCTTGAGGGTGGAGAAAGCGGGGTTTTCAACCTTGGAAACGGGAACGGCTTCTCAGTCAGAGAGGTTATAGAGACCTGCAGGGAGGTCACAGGTGCCAGTATAAATGCTGTTGAGGATGACCGAAGACCAGGTGATCCGCCGGAACTCGTGGGCAGTGCCGGTAGGGCCAGGAGAGTCCTTGGCTGGAGGCCGGAATTCACAGAACTCGAGGATATAATAGAAACCGCATGGAACTGGCATTCAAGGATCAGAGGGGGGATCTCATGATAACCGTCACAGGAGATATAACCGTTGACTGGATACAGTGGTCCGTTAAGGGAGACTCTGATGTCTCAGAATTTAACTGGAAGAACCACCTTGGATTCAAGAGGAAGGCGCTTGAGGGCGGCGCACTCCTCACAGCAAGGATGCTGAAGAACTTTACGGAGGTTAATCACCCATCAATAGGGGATGAGCCAGGCAACACTGACCCCTCAGAGTTCATACACTCCTTCGCGGAACTCAAAGCCACAGGCGATGGTTATCATGTCAAGAAGTTCATGGGTTACACCGGCCCGGACAGCGGTCTTCCATCAATGCCATTCAGTTTAAAGGAACATGAATCCCCCATCATAGTGATCGATGACGCTGGGAACGGGTTCAGGGAGATGGAGGAGCGGTGGCCGTCCCAGATCATGGGTGGAGACCCCCTCATTGTGCTTAAGATGTCATCACCACTGTTCAGAGGCAGCCTCTGGGAGCACCTCCTGGAAGAACATCCAGAGAAGCTAATAGTCATAATAACCGCAGATGACCTCAGGGAGCACGGTGCCAACATAACAAGAAGGCTCTCATGGGAGAGGACCGCAGAGGACTTCATCTGGCAGATGGAGAACAACAGATCACTCGAAGATCTCAGGGACCTCAACGTGGTGGTCCGCATAGGCCTCGAGGGCGCCATAAATTACAACAGGGGGGATGTCAGGCTATTCTACCACCCACAGCTCTTTGAGGGCGACCTTACAGAGAGGGCCCCGGGAAAAATGCAGGGCTGTGGCTCTGCGTTCACTGCAGCATTCACCGCGGCCCTATCAGAGGGTCGTGAGATGGATGAATGCATAAGGCGGGGTATTACAGCCGCTGCCAGACTCCTTGAAAGAGGGTTTTCATCCGAACCTGACTACCCAATATCTGATGTATTCATGAGTGCAGATGATGAGATAGGGGCTGTTGAAATACCTCAACACCCCCGGGGACTCTGGACAATCGCCAGTTCACCCCCACTATTTGACATAGAGTCAGTTTCAAGATACATTGTGATAAACGGTTACAGTAGAAAAAAATGTCCGCTACCTGTTGCCCACTTCGGTAAACTTATAACAGCAGACCGAAGGGAGATCGAGGGTTATCAGAGCATAAGGAACCTGATGGTGGAGTACATGAAAAATGATAACCCTGAGAGACCCCTCTGCATTGGAGTGTTCGGGCCCCCCGGTGCCGGCAAATCCTTCGCAGTGAGCCAGCTTGCCGCAAGTGTTGATCCTGAGCGAATAAAGCACCTAAACTTCAACATATCCCAGTTCAGGTGCGAGGATGATCTTATAGACGCCTTCCACCAGATAAGAGACGCTGTACTTGAGGGTATGGTCCCCCAGGCATTCTTTGATGAATTCGACTCCCCTATCGGCGAGAAAAAACTGGGCTGGGTTAAGTACTTCCTTGCACCGATGCAGGACGGAGAGTTCAGGGAAGGCGACAGCATGCATCCCCTGGGCAAATGCATCCTGGTATTTGCCGGGGGTACGAGCAGCACCTTCCAGGAGTTTGAGTCACAGGACCCTGAGGTTCTGAAGGAGGCCAAGGTCAGGGACTTCATAAGCCGGCTCAGAGGATACGTGAACATCATAGGTCCAGACCCACAGCACAGACGCGACAAGTTTTTCATGCTACGCAGGGCAATACTCCTGAGATCCATGTTCGAAAGGAAGGCTCCCCACCTTTTTGATGCCAGCGGACGCCTTAGAATCGATGAGGGAGTTCTAAACGCTTTCCTTATGATACCTGAATACAGACATGGTGTGAGGTCAATGGAGGCCATACTTGATATGAGCATCCTCCAGGACGTCAGGAAGTTTGAAAAGGCGTCACTTCCCTCTGCAGGTCAGCTGGACCTCCACGTGGACGGCGAGCTATTCCACAGAATGGCAATGGATTAGGTGTGGTACGGAGAGAATACCATGATAGTCAGCTTCGACGAAACAATCCATTAATGGATCAGGTGATATATTGGAGAGAAGAAGAGTTCTAAGACCCGAGGACTACGTTGACAGACTAAAATACCTTAACAGGGTCGCTGATGAATACGCCGAATCAGGTGATCTAAAGAAGACCGCTGACACCCTGTTCAGAATCGGGAGGGAGTACCACAGGATCAGCAGAACAGACCTTGCCATTGAGAGTTACAGGAATGCCCTAGAGCTCTACAGGGAGGTGGATGACCCCCATGAGGCTGATGTTTCACTCTGCATGGGGAGGGCCTATGAGGGTAAGGGCAAACTGAAGAGGGCCGCATGGTTCTACAACCTTGCAGCATCGGGTTTCCGTAAAACAGGGGATCTTAAAAGGGAATCAGATGCTGTACTCTACAGTGCAAGGATCCTCGAGAAGATGGGGAAACACGATGAGGCCCTTGAGGCATACAGAAAGTACAATGAGATCTGCATGAAGAACCAGGACAAAATCAAGGTCCTTGTCGCATATTCAAAGATGAAGGAACTGGAGGCAGAACTCAGGGAAGAGATTTTAAGGTACAACGCCTCCGTACTGCTCCTCTACCTTGCAATTCTCATCATCGCCGAGTATTCGACGACGTTCATAAGCATGAAACTGGGCCTCGTGATTCATGCGTCTCTCCTTTTCGCCCTCTTTATCCATTCGGCCCTATCAAAGAAGAAGATGAAGGTCCTCCTTGCCGCCATGATGATACTGCCACTCATAAGGATCGTGGGGCTTTCAATGCCCCTCGCGGTCATTAAACACCTTTACTGGTATGTTATAATAGCAATACCCCTGTTTGCTGCATCCGCTGCCCTCATGAGGACCCAGAAACTTGGAAGGGATGATGTTGGATTAAATCTTAAAGGTCGGAAGTGGCAGCTGGCTGTTGCACTTACCGGTTTTCCCATGGGTTACATCGAGTACCAGATACTCAGACCCGAAGCACTGATACCCTCGCCCTCAGTTTCAAATCTACTGGTGGGCTTTCTGGTCATGCTTATAGGGACGGGACTGGCAGAGGAGCTCCTCTTCAGGGGGATCCTTCAGAGAAATGCAGAGGACGTTATGGGAAAACTTCCAGGACTTCTGTATGCTTCACTCCTCTTCACAGCCCTTCACGTTGGCTGGAAATCCGGTTACGACCTTATATTTGTTTTCAGTGTCGCCATGATCTATGGGCTGGCTTTCCAGAGAACAAGGAGCATTTCAGGGATAACCGTATCCCACGGCATATCGAATTCCATTCTCTTCCTGATAATGCCCTTCCTCTAATTTTCATTAAAATTCAAAAAAGAAATGGGAGTTCCCTTCAACATTAAAAAATTCAAGAGTCATGGTGCCGGGAGGCTACCGGTAACCATCAATGAGATTCTTCAGATATTCAATTAACTCGGGCCTTATCTCATCATCGTTCATTGCAAACTCAAGGGATGTTTTAAGCCAGTCAACCCTGTTACCAATATCATAGGTCCGTCCCCTGAAAACGCAACCATAGACCTCCTCGAGGCACCTCATGGCATCTGTGAGCTGTATCTCGCCACCAAATCCAGGTGGTACCTCCCTTATGTGGTCAAATATTTCACTCTCAAGGACGTACCTGCCCATTATGGCAAGGTTTGAAGGCGCCTCAGTTACAGGTGGCTTCTCAACCATATCCCTTATGCTGTAGATTCCCTCTGAGACCTCTTCACCATCTATGATACCGTATCGCTCCACCTTATCCCTGGGGACCTCCTCCACTGCAATTGCAGATGCCCCGTACCTCTCATATATATCCATTAACTGGCGCGTGCAGGGGACCCCTGATGATGTTATGGTGTCCCCAAGGAGAACAGCGAAGGCGTCCTCACCGTCTATATGTTTCCTTGCACAGTATATTGCATCCCCGAGGCCCTTCTGCTCCTTCTGTCTCACGAAGTAGATGTCTGCAAGGTCTGAAATCGCCTCAACCTCGTCAAGGTAATTCATCTTGTTATTCTTTCTCAGGAAGTATTCAAGTTCAAATGAACGGTCAAAGTGGTCCTCAATCGACCTCTTACCCTTACCTGTTATTATGAGTATATCATCTATACCCGAGGCTACTGCCTCCTCAACAACGTACTGTATTGTTGGCTTGTCAAAGACCGGTAGCATCTCCTTGGGCTGTGCCTTGGTTGCAGGCAGAAAACGGGTCCCAAGGCCAGCTGCTGGTATAACTGCCTTCATAGAAAAAAAACCTCCGTTACTTAAAAAAAATAAAAAAAGTTTTAACCACCCGCTGCAAGAGTACATAGAACTGGAGGTGCAAGCTGTGTTATTGTAACCGTCCCATCAGCATTCACTGTTATGAGAAGCTCGACGTATACTGATTTTATACCCTTGAGGAATTCAGCTCCCCTTGCATTGTCCTGTGTGACGTTGATCTGGTTTGAAGTTATGGTGGATGCCGGGTAGAATGCGTGTGATGCTGTAAGAAGGTATGCCTTTGTCTCGTCATCGATTCTGTCCTGGCTACCTCCATGTACCGTCATGTTGATGGTGGCGTTTCCTGTTTTGTTACCATGTGGATCGATCCACATCTTCAGTGTAAATGTTGTTCCGGCAGGTAATGATCCATTGTAGCCAAGTTCCTTTGATAGGTCCGCTGTGACCCTTCCATTTGGCTGAAGCCATGAATCCATGTATATGTTCGTTAGTGAGCCATCAGCCTTTGATACGTTCTCTATAACCGCAACCGCATGTACCTGATGGTCAGTGGCATGGTTGTCGAATGCAAGGAGTGTTGCGCCTGCTGCAGGGGGTGTGACTGTCTGTTTTCCCATCATGAGGGCCGCGGCTCCCACTATGACGATTATAACCAATATGGCCAGTATTAAAGCATTTCTGTTCATCCTTTACCCCCTCTAGACAATTGTCAGAACCCTGTATATCACTATCGCTGCAAACACTATCAGCAGTGGCAGAATTGCCACGTTGGAACCGGATACCAGTGCCTTTAATGTTTCGTTTCCTGTTTCATCGGAGCTGAGCACCTCCTTAACAGCCAGGAAACCAATAAGTGCAATAACTGCTATTATGCTGTATGTCATGACATCTGCGGTTGTCACCGTGGTGGTAGTTGTTGTTGTGACTGTCGAAATCATTTCTAACCTCCAGTTGTTTTTTTTATCTTGATGACTAATAAACTTTTCTGTACATTTAATAACAGCTCTTAAAACATTCATGGAATTTCAAGGCCAAATTTTTCTGAGATCATCTTCAGAAAGAGATCCCTTCCCATGCCCTGAATCCTGATTGTCTTTTGACGGCTCTTCTGCCCCGACACTATCTCAACATCCCTTCCAAAGGTCTCTGAGAATTCCCTTATTATCTCCCTGTTTGCCTTCCCCTTCTGGGGGGGTGAACGGATCTTCACCTCAATCCTCTTCCGCCATTCATTGTAGGATGGGATCCCAAATTTTCCCGATGCAGGTGATACCTCAATGTTCACAAGAAGGTCATCACCCACCTCCCTAAGACAGTCCATAGTGATCACCCGTCAGGTCGCTAAGTCAATAATAACTGAGAATTCAGCTTTCAGCCTATCGGTATATCCTTTCATCTGCATAAATATGATGGCACCAGCAGGTCCCGTTTCATGGCAGATGTCTGAACTACCGCAAACTTTAAATAGTAAAATGTAGATACTTTGTTTCACTCCCCGATCAGCACTGATTTTCCCATGCAGGGGTGGTCGAGCGGTCAAAGGCGCTAGGTTGAGGGCCTAGTGGGGGAGTCCCTTCGCGGGTTCGAATCCCGTCCCCTGCACTTCTATTTCATCAATTTTGAGTAGGCAGTACTGGACTTCAAAGTTTTTTTAATAGTAAGATTCCAAACTGTACTTAATCTCAGGTTCTCAATGGCTTCCAGCAAGTATAAATAGCGCAGAATTAATATTCGACTATTATCTCAACCTTGAGTTCCCTGCCCTTCCTCAGATCCCTCACAAGATTCTCATCAAGATCAAATGCCGCCTTATCAGCCCGTATCATCAGCGTCCTGCTGCAGATGTAATCACTCTTCCTGCACACTATATCTGTTGGATGGTCAAGGGTAAGTTCAGGGTGCCCGTAGCCCCTTATCTCATCATAACCATTCTCTGTCCTCAGTATAACCCTGACCAGTGATGATTCACGTGCTATGGCCCTCTTCATCTCATCAGGAAGTGTTGATATGGAATCAGATGATGAAACACCTATTATGCAGTCTGCTGTTTCACCTATCTCAGGGTCCACAGTGACCTCAAAGGTTGTCCTGTGGCCTGCTGTGACATTGGGATGTCCCCTTGCCCTCAGAGTATATCTCAACACTCCCATTGGATCACCATGGAAAATTGGGTTTCTGCAGGGCCCAAAAAAAGAGTTTGGCTGGCAAAAAATCTACTCTGCCTTCGTACCTCCCCAGAGAGCTACAAGCCCGATAATTATTTTAAGGGCAGCGTGCCATGCCGGGTCCTTGAGAGCCGGGAACGGAATCCCAAGGTAACCCAGTATACCCATCAGTACCAGTATTATACCAATTATGTAAAGCAACCATTTTGCCACTGCCATGGTATCACCCCCACTGGTAATGGTACCCTGCAGAAACCAGAATTAATATTAAATTGTGATGGATATAAATTTTACTAAAAGTTTCTTGCTGTGATAATAACCATTCGATTTATTACCTGAAATGAGTGTACATCTCTTAAATTAGTAAATGTTCAGCTAAGATTATTATACATGATGTACAGAAGATATGCACCTATGAAAACCGTTAAATCAGGAAATGATGCTGATGAAGGGAACATACTGTCTCATTATAAACTGCAGAGGGACTGAGAGGAGGATCGGAAGCCTTGGAACCGTAAGGTTCCCTCCAGGCTTCTATGTATATGTTGGTTCCGGCTTCAGCTCCCTTGAGGCAAGGATAAAAAGACACCTCAGCTCCGAGAAAAGGAGGAGGTGGCACATAGACCACTTCCTGGACGGTGCAGAGGTTGAATGTGTCCTCTACACAACAGATAAAAGAAGACTTGAATGTGCAGTTTCAGAGAAGCTCCATGGCAAAAAATCTGTCAGGGGCTTCGGCTGTTCAGACTGCAGGTGTAAATCACACCTGCATCACTTCAAAAATAAAAATGATGCCACCGAATCTGTAAAGAGGGCCTTCAGGGAACTGGGAGCTGAGGTCCATGAATGGGGGATATGACTATCCCCTCAGGAGTTTAACCCCTGCAGCCATCATCACGGCCCCAAAGATTAACTTAAGGGTTGCGTGCCATTGGGGCTCAGTTCCAAGGGCACCGGATGGGTCGAGTGCCCATACAGCCATAATCACTATCAGAAATCCAGCTGCCAGATGGAATACTCCAAGCTGCTCAAACCTCTCCATAACCATATCCTCCATCAGAGACCATGAAAGACCAACCTGTGATAGGATGAATCTCAGGAACCACCATTAACCCTCAACCCTGAATTTTCAACAACCCGGAACCAATCATGAATCCGAGGAACCACCTTCATTAACCATCAACCCTGAATTTTCTGAAGAATTCCTCAAACTCCTCCTGATCCATTGGTTCGGGTACCGTGAATTCAGTGTTCCTGTAGATATCCTCCGCGAGTTTCCTGTAAACAGAGGCCTGTTCAGACTCAGGGAACCGTTCTATGACAGTCCTGGCCTCAAGCTCACTCTCCTGGACAAGATGGCTTCTGGGAACAGCTCCAATCAGCCTTGAACCTATCCTTGAAGCAAATTCAGATACGATCTCCACCTCATCCCTGATGCCCCTGCAGTTACATATGACACCTCCAAGTTTACCCTTGAGCTTCCTTATGCCCCGTGCAATGTTGTTGGCTGCGTAAAGGGACATGTACTCCCCGGACGTAACTATGTAGACCTCATCTGCAAAGTCCTCCCTCAGGGGAACTGCGAAGCCTCCGCAGACAACGTCACCAAGGACATCATAGATAACGACATCAATGTCCTCCCGGAATACTCCAAGCCTTTCCAGGAGGTTCATTGCAACTATGACGCCCCTCCCGGCACACCCCACACCTGGTTCAGGGCCACCTGATTCAACGCACCTTACACCCCCAAATCCTGTGTGTATTACCTCAGAAACATCGGGTTCTCTGTTCTCCTTCAGCACATCCAGAACCGCGGGGAGCCTCTCACCATAGAGGGTCCTTGTGGTATCTGCCTTGGGGTCACATCCTATCACAAGGACCCTGTGCTCCGATGAGTAAGCCGCCGCCATGTTTGAGACGATGGTGGATTTACCTATACCTCCCTTACCATAGATGGCTATCCTCTTCATTGATACACCACTGAGCGATCACTTAACAAAGGCCCCTATTATATCTCCCCTCGTTATTATCCCGGCCAGCCTGCCATCCTCATCAACCACTGGCAGTCTCTTGATGTCATGCCTTTCCATGAGCTCAGCTGCATCTGAGACCGAGGCGCGTGGGGGCACGGTTACAACCTTAGGGGTCATTATCTCCTCCACGCGCATGACCGCCGCCTTCCTTATACCCCTCGCTATCTCATCATATTCGTGTTTCATGCGGAGGGGGAGTTCAAGGAGGTCCAGTGGTGAGGGCATGATGAGGTTAAGGCTGGGGGAGTGGACCTCTATGAGCCTCATTATATCTCCCTCACTGATGATACCCACAAGTTTCCCGTCCTCGTCCACAACCGGGGCACCGCTTATCCTGTTCTCCCTGAGTACCCTTGCCGCCTCATGGATACTGCTGGTCCTCTTAACGGTTATAACATCGCTCTGCATAGCATCCTTTACCCTTATCATCTGTTCACCCATCTTTAATATGTGGACCATCACTTTTAAAAATAACAGTCCCCCTCCACATACTAACCTGGAAAGATGATGTTTAGGAGGCCAGAAAAAAAGGAACAACTGGAACATCGAAGGTGGGTTTTCAGAAACCGGGTTCTCAGGAATCAGACCTCTTAACCCTCCTGTAGACAAGATCCCCTGGCCGGACCCTGTCCTCAACAAGGAGCCCAACCTCCCCACCTTCAGCCACCTCTACCGATTCCCCCTCTATCTGGAGGGACTTAACACGCTGTATGAGGGCCCCGGTGGTTTTTCCCTGGATTATAACCTCATCACCCACCCTGAGGGGTCTCCATAGTCGTAGCCTTGCTGCACCGACCTTCCTGTAATAATTAACTACCTCTCCAATGTCCTCCTTGATGTATTCGGATATGTTTCCACTGCTACCGTTCTCAGGTTCGCTGAAATAGAATCCCGTGCTGAAGCCCCTGTTGAAGACCTTTCGAAGTTCACTGAGCCAGCGCTCCTCAAATCTCCACTCACCACTGAGGTACCTGTCCAGGGCCTCCCTGTAGACACCTGTCACCGTTGCAACGTAATCAGCAGGGCGCCCTCGGCCCTCAATTTTAAGTGCATGGACCCCTGCATCAACAAGTTCAGGTATGTGCTCGATCATGCAGAGATCCGCGGGACTCAGGAGGTAGCTCCTTACAGCCTCTGAAGCTGACACCTCAAGGTCGAATTCACCGTCCTCTGATACCAGTCTCCAGCTCTTCCTGCAGGGCTGCAGGCAGTCACCACAGTTTGCACTTCTGCCATAGAGGTAGGAACTCAGGTAGCACCTCCCTGAGATGGCGGTGCAGAGGGCTCCGTGAACAAAGACCTCAACCTCAACCGGTGAAGCCGACGCAATCCCTGCGATTTCTCTGAGGGACAGTTCCCTTGAGAGTATAGCCCTTGAGACCCCCATGTCCCTGAGTATGGTGAGTGTACGGGTGTTTGTAATGTTTGCCTGTACACTTACATGGACATCCAGACCGCATTCAGCTGCAAGGTCCACCGCTGCAAGGTCAGAGGCTATGACAGCATCAACACCTGCGGAGTGGAGTTCCGGAAAGATATTCTTGAGCCTCTCAACATCATCATCCCTGAGGGCCGTGTTGGTGCAGACATACAGCCTTGAGCCGTGGTCGTGGGCCCTCTCCACAGCCTCTGCAACCTCACTTACCCTGAAATTATCTGCCCGCGCCCTCATGTTGCAGCCCTCGAGTCCAATGTAGACTGCATCCGCCCCTGACCTGAGGGCTGCCATGAGGGAAGAAAAGTCTCCGGCCGGTGATAGGAGTTCAGGCATCTCAATCACTGAAAAACAATCCTTAATTTTATACAACAATGAAAATCTGCAGCCAGGGCCCCATCACCTGGAGCAGGACCTCATGGCCTCATATTCACTTATGTCAGATGGTAGGGGTGTGGGGTAGTCCCCATCAAGGCATCCCGTGCACAGGAATCCCTTCTTTATACCTATGCACTCCACCAGGGACTCGATGCTGAGGTAGCCCAGGGAATCAACACCTATTATCCTCCTTATCTCCTCAACGTTCCTGCTGGATGCTATGAGCTCCTTCTTTGTTGCCATTGCTATGCCATAGTAGCATGGGGACTTTATTGGTGGGCAACCTATCCTCAGATGTATCTCCTCTGCCCCGGCATCCCTTATGATGTCAATGAGTGCCCTTGAGGTTGTCCCCCTCACTATACTGTCATCGATGAGTACTATGCGTTTACCCTCAAGTTCGGACCTTATGGGGTTCATCTTGAGTTTAACCGCTGTTTCACGTTCCTCCTGGGTCGGCATTATAAATGTACGGCCCACGTACCTGTTCTTTATCAGGCCCTCACCGTAGGGTATCCCTGAGGCCCTTGAGTATCCTATGGCCGCCGGGATGGATGAGTCAGGTACGGGTACAACCACGTCTGCGTTGGCCGGGTGCTCCCTGTAGAGGGCCTCCCCAATATTGAGGCGGACCCTGTATACGTTGCGCCCGTCGATTACACTGTCCGGCCTTGCGAAGTAGACGTACTCAAACATGCAGTGGGCCCTCCTGGTGTTGGGGGCGTTTGCAACCCAGTAGGATTTGCCCCGGTTCAGGTGGAGTATCTCACCGGGCTGGACGTCCCTTACATGCTCGGCACCTATGACATCAAAGGCCACGGTCTCCGAGGCCACGATCTGGGTGCTGCCCTTCCTTGCAAAGGCCAGTGGTTTTATACCCACAGGGTCCCTGACGACATAGAGGTCCTGGTTCAGAAGCACCACCAGGGAATATGATCCCACCAGCTGCTCTGAAACCCTCTTTATGGCGTATATCATGTTCGGTTTCTCATCGTATTCCCTGCTGAGGAGGTGGCAGATGACCTCTGAGTCCGTCGTTGAGACAAAGCTGTGACCCTCCTCTTCGAGTTCCTCGCGGAGTTCCATGGAGTTTATGATGTCTCCATTATGGGCTATTGCAATTTTACCTCCCTGAAATTCGCTCCAGAATGGCTGAGAATTCTCAATCCTTGATTCGCCTGTGGTTGAGTAGCGCACGTGTCCTATCCCGACGTTCCCCTTAAGTTCCTCTAGCTTCTCAGGATTGAAGACGTCGCAGACCAGCCCCATTCCCCTGTGTGTCAGTATATCGTTCCCATTGAATGTTGAGATCCCTGCAGACTCCTGTCCCCTGTGCTGCAGTGCGTAGAGCGCATAATATATCTGGGAGGCCACACCGGTTTTCTTATCCTGTGAGTAAATCCCTACAATACCGCATTTATCTCTCACTTCAGATTCTCCCAACAAGAAGGTTTATCCACGTTAGGACGATTCTTCATCTTTTTCGGTGAATACCAGGGCCGATTTTATTATCCGGAGCCACTCCACCGCATCTTCCCGTGAAGGCGCCGCTATTGAGCCCTGTCCAAGGATTATACCCTCGGGTTTAATGTGATCGGTTACAAAATAAATCCTCTCAAGGTCATCGGGTTCCTCTCCAAAGGTTTCCCTCCAGAGGTCCGTGATTGAGAAGGTCTCAAGAAGTTCCTTATCTTCAAGTTCAGAAAAACGAGTTTCGAGTTTGGAGTACTCTCCCTCCAGGAGGCGGAATTTCTCCTCAAGCTGACTCAGCTCCCCCCTGAGGGATTCTATCCTTTCATTACCTGCCTCAACTTCACCCTGCAGCCGGGTATTCTCATCCCTCAGTGCAGTGTTTTCGGCAACTGTCTCATCCAGCTTCTCCCGGCACTCTTCAAGCCTCTCCTTCATGTCACTGAGGCTCCTTATGCCTGTGAGTGTCTGGAGTCCGGCCCTTATGATGGCGTTTTCTATTTCCTCCCTTATGAGGTCCGGGTCAAGGTATTCCACGTCATGACCGTAGGGGAGTTTCATCCGTTCAATGTGCCCAACATGACCCCTGAGTGCTTCCCTGAACTTATCTGCAAGTTCCCTGCCTGTCTGGTCAACATCCGTTGCGATCAGGACAATGTCAGCACCCTCAACGGCCCTGAGGGCGATCTCAAGGCTTGTTGTTGGGACTATGGATGATATGGTTATGTGGTATTTGGCGCCGAGGGACACCCTCTGAAGCGCCCTCGAGACGCTTTCAACATCGGAGGCTCCCTCAACAATTATCCGCACATCAACAGGGCCTTTATTATCCATTTATTTCAACCTTTGGCCTGTAATTTTTTTGTTCTGCCAGCTGTAGCGCCTTATTCTGCGGGATCTGCCGAAACCGCATGCAGCGCAGACCTTTTTACGTACATGATACGAGTTTTTACCGCATCTCCTGCATCTTATATGGAGATTCTTGTTACGCTTACCAAATGATGGAGTACCTTTCATGTTCTAATCCTCCTTAAAATCAGTTAATCTGTAAAGTTGATCCACTCTTCCCCTTACAATTAAATCTACGGGGATATGTACACTATGTTATCTCCACGTATAAGGACGGTTCCAAGTCTTCTTGTGACCTCTCCATCCTCCAGCTCCTCTGCATCATTCAGCACGAGGTTCATGTGGAGATCGAAGCTCTTTAGAACTCCCCTGAACTCCCTGTCACCCTTGAGTTTT
The DNA here is from genome assembly GCF_000828575.1 of Methanothermobacter sp. CaT2. GTDB lineage: Archaea > Methanobacteriota > Methanobacteria > Methanobacteriales > Methanothermobacteraceae > Methanothermobacter. Next base: position 566,282 of record NZ_AP011952.1, read on the forward strand.
ATGATCACAGGGGAATTCAGTGAATTGCCAAGGGCATCGAGTGGTCTCTGTACGTTAACTCTCTGTGAACTCACATCTATCACCTATCCTAGATTAAAATTTAGCCGGATTATATTTAAATCTAACTAACGAGCTGAAAATCTTCCAATTAGATACTTCATTTTTCTATTCTACTAATATATAAGTTTTCTTGCACTGCGGTGCCTCTTCGAATCCATTCCATGGTCTGCCCTGGGATCCCTCATCCATGAGAAATGCATGTGGTGCACGTAAAGTAGTTTAGAAATGAGCTATAGATATACTTGCAGAAGAGTTTAAATGATTCAATGATGGTAAAGCAGATTAAGGAACATGCTGCAGACCATTCATAAAATGAACAGGGTGTGACTGTGAAGATCAGGAAGAGGTACCATATAAAGAAGAAGAAGCTCAAGGAGATACGGGGGCAGATTGGAGACTACTCCTCCCTGATACCTGAAAAGGCCACGGTTGAAATCATTGAGACTGATGATAACAACATCATACTGGTTAATGGGGAGCCACTCCTCATGTTCATTGACGACAGGGTTGTCCCGACCCTGAGGGGCGCCCTGAAGATGGAAATAGATAGGGGATATGTGGTCGTTGACATGGGGGCCGTCAGGTTCCTTGCAAACGGGGCCGATGTCATGAGCCCCGGTATAGTTGACGCCGACCCTGAGATATCTGAGAACGACACCGTCGTTGTGGTGGATGAGAGAAATCGCAGACCCCTTGCAGTGGGTATAAGCCTCATAAGTGGACCTGAAATGGTTGAAAGAGATTCAGGAAAGGCTGTTAAGACCATCCACCACATCGGAGATGCCATCTGGGAACTGGAGGTCTAGTGTTGGTTGAGCTGAACCTCGACGCCGGGAACATAATCTCAGAGGATGTCCACAGGATCGGGATACTGGCAGTGGGGTCACACCTCGAGAACCATGGCCCGGCACTCCCCATCGACACCGATGCAAAGATAGCATCCTACGTGGCCCTTGAGGCAGCCCTGAGGACCGGGGCCAGGTTCCTGGGGGTGCTCTATGCCGCCTCAGAGTTTCCCTACGTTAAACACGGCATACACATGGACAGGGATGAACTTGTTGAGAGGGAACTGAAACCTGTCCTGAGGAAGGCCAGAAGGCTTCTAAACCTTGAGGCCGCTGTAATTGTAAACGGTCACGGAGGGAACAAACTGGAGGACTGTATGGACGACCTCGAAGAGGAACTGGGCCTTGAAATCGCCTGGAACAACCGGATAGTTGAGATTGAGGGACCGCACGCAGGTAGCGGTGAACTATCCGCAGGTCTCATACTCGGTATCGCGGATCTGAGGCGCCTTGATGAATGCAGGCCTGAACTCTACCCTGAAATTGGAATGATAGGTCTGAAGGAGGCCCGTGAAGCCAACAGGGAAATAGATAAGGCTGCAAGGATATGTGAAAGGGAGGGTGTGAAACCCGACCCTGTTCTGGGCCAGAGAATACTTGATGATGCCGTTGAAAGTGTTATATCCGATGTGAAAGAGCTCCTGAAGATTATACAGGAATTTTAGCCATAAAGATGATCAGTTTAAGCACAACAGCCCTGAAGGTGCTTGAGGAGAGATACCTTCTCAGGGGTGAGGGTGGTGAGGTTGTAGAGACACCGGAGGAGATGTTCAGGAGGGTTGCGCGGGCTGTTGCATCTGCAGATGAGGCCTACGGTGATGACCCTGCGGTTGCGGAGGATGCCTTCTACTCGGTTATGGCTAAGCTTGAGTTCCTCCCAAATTCCCCGACCCTAATGAATGCAGGCACGCCCATCAACCAGCTCTCCGCCTGTTTTGTACTCCCTGTTGAGGACTCAATTGATAGTATCTTCAGCTCCCTGAGGGATATGGCCATCATCCACAAATCCGGTGGGGGTGTTGGCTTCTCATTTTCCAGGTTAAGACCCAGAGGGGACATCGTCGCGTCCACAATGGGTGTTGCCTCGGGGCCTGTGTCCTTCATGAGGATATTCGATGTTGCGGTTGACGTTATAAAGCAGGGCGGGCGAAGAAGGGGCGCCAATATGGGTGTCCTCCATGTGAGCCACCCCGACATATTCAGCTTCATAGACGCCAAGTCAAGGGAGGGTCCCCTGCGGAACTTCAACCTCTCAGTCACCGTACCTGATGAGTTCATGGATGACCGCCCGGTGGACCTGATAAACCCCAGGAACGGTGAGGTGGTTGACTCGGTAGAATCCAGGGTGATACTTAAGAGGATCGTGGAGGCAGCCTGGAGGTCCGGAGATCCCGGGATCCTCTTTGAGGACCGTATAAACCGCTACAACCCCACTCCACAACTCGGGAGGATAGAGGCAACCAACCCCTGTGTATCCGGTGACACCATTGTAATGACATCCGGGGGTCCGCGGACAGTGGCTGAACTGGAGGGCAGGCCCTTCACCGCACTCATCAGGGGCTCAGGGTACCCCTGCCCCTCAGGTTTCTTCAGGACCGGTGAACGGGACGTGTATGATCTTAGAACCAGGGAGGGCCCTGGCTTAAGGTTGACCCATGATCACAGGGTCCTTGTAATGGATGGTGGTCTGGAATGGCGTGCCGCCGGTGAACTTGAAAGGGGAGACCTCCTTGTGATGGACGATTCTGCAGGGGAGTTTCCCGCCCTTGCAACCTTCAGAGGCCTCAGGGGCGCCGGCCGCCAGGATGTCTATGACGCCACTGTCTACGGTGCCAGTGCATTCACAGCCAATGGATTCATAGTCCACAACTGTGGAGAGCAGCCACTCCTCCCCCATGAATCATGCAATCTGGGGTCAGTTAATCTCAGCCTCATGGTAGGCCCCTCCGGTATTAACTGGGAGAAGCTCCGGAGGACCGTCCATGTGGCAGTGCACTTCCTTGACAATGTGATAGACGTTAACAGCTACCCCCTCCGTCCAGTGGAGGAGATGACACTGAGAACCCGTAAGATAGGGCTGGGTGTCATGGGCTTTGCTGATATGCTGATAAAACTTGGAATACCCTACAATTCAGTGGCTGCCCTTGAGGTGGCCGGAAGGGTAATGTCATTCATATCATCTGAGGCCCGGATGGCCTCCATGGAACTTGCCAGAGAGAGGGGATCATTCCCTGAATTTAAGGGCAGCATATGGGATATCCAGGGATTTGAGTGCATGAGGAACGCCACATTAACCACCATAGCCCCAACTGGTTCCCTGAGTATAATAGCAGGCACCAGCAGTGGAATTGAGCCCCTCTTTGCCGTGTCCTTCACAAGGAACATCCTGGGAAGGAGCTTCCATGAGCTGCACCCCCTATTTAAGACGATGGCGGGAAGACTTGATAAGAGATCCCTTGAGGCCATAGAATCCCGGGGAAGTCTGAGGGGTGTCCCTGGGGTGCCTGCAGGGATAAGGAGGCTCTTTGTGACCGCACATGAAATAGACCCTGTATTCCATGTTAAAATGCAGGCCGCCTTCCAGCGGTACGTGGACAATGCTGTATCAAAAACAGTGAATCTGCCAGCTGATTCATCACCTGCTGACGTTGAAAGGGTGTTCAGGGCCGCCCATGAGCTTGGCTGCAAGGGTGTTACTGTTTACAGGTATGGCAGTAAGGTGGATGAGGTCCTGAGGTTCCCTGAATATGCGGGTTCATGCCGTGATATGACCTGTCCTAATTAAAATAGAAGATTTAAAGCAGGTCTTTCATGATCACCAGTTTTTTCAAGAGCATTTCTAATTAAATTAATAGAAGATTTAAAGGTGATAAAATGGACACCAGACCTTTAAATCTTCTAAGGAGCTTCATAAGGACGCTGTACGTTGTCTCATGAAGCTCAAAATGTTACCCATCATAATATGGGCACATTTTTCATGTTTTGCATTCGCCTTATTTAAAGCTTTATCAAAATCTCCTGTAGAGCAGCATGCATGCTAATCTTTTCCCTGGCTTGAAACATCGATCTTATCGATGCTGTACTTCTCTTTGGAATATTCAACACCCCCTACAATACCCTGTATACAACGAAGTCCTGATTCTCATAGATTTTCTGAAGGTAGGGATACTCCAGATCGCTTATATTGATGCGGTTTGGGTTGTAGAATAGGAAACTGCTGGAGGCGTTGAATTTAAAATCTCCACTCGCTTTAAGTCTTTTATCAAATACAAGATAACTGATTTCCCTTTCAGTCAGCTCATCCCTTGAAGGGATCTCAGATTTCTCATATAACAGGGAATCCACAGGTCTGTTTGTATATGCCATTACAAATCCCCCAGTGAAGTAATTTGATAGGGAGATCTTACCATCTTCATTTTGACTGTTGAACCATTTTGCAAGTTCAAATTCTGAATCAGTAGGAGGAGCAATGTTTATCCTTCCATAAGCAGTCATTGCACCGTAATCGGCTACCTTTGAGCTTGAAAGGTTGTTGAAGGCCTGGAAAACGGCAAATATGAAGAGGGCTATCAGGAGAATTCTTGCAATATCCTTATTTTTATTTTTGATTGCCTCCACGACGGATATCAAGCCTGAGGATGCCAGGATTGTGAGGGGAATCATTATGTATATGAGTACCCTGTAGGTTATGACGTTAATTCCAAAGTAGTAGGACTTTGAGAGAATAAACATTGAAATTATCCATAAAAGTATGAGGCGATCCCTTAACTCAAATCTTCTGATGGCAGGTATGATGCCTGCGACAGCCAGTACCAGAACAAAATATCCAAGGGCATCGGGATATTTAAGGATACTGAGACTCCTGGAAACAGAAAGAGATGTGGCGACACCACCATGTCCAAGACTCTTAAAGTAAAATGCTGGTAGCCACCATACTGATGCAATTAATCCTGCTGTTCCAATAAGGATGGCATACCCCTTCAAAGCCCTTTTTATAACTCCAGTGTCCCTTTCAAAGTAGAATTCAGTTATCACCAGACCCGCGGTGATGAATGTGATTGCAAAAACCAGACAGAATGTTGCGGCAGGATGTATAAGTGCGACCAAACCTGTTAAACATCCTGATATGAATGATGCTATAATTTTATCATCCTTAAAAAATTCATAGAAGAAGAAAATGCTCAGAGGAAGGAATATGAGAGCCATGTTCTCAGGCAGTGATGAACCAAGCCTCATGGCAATTGAGCCAGAGAAAAGGATTAAACCAGCAAAGATGCCAACGTACTTATCTTCATATAACCTTGAAGCGACCACAGTAACTGATAAAGCAACCAGAGCTGCTAAAAATGGTTGCATTAGCCTTGCCACATCAAAGAGGTCCATTCTGAGAACATAACCTAAAACTAGAATTACTAGGTGAAAAACTGGGGGATAATTAATAATGGTTCCCGGAGCGTTGTATATAGGGTCAAAAAATGTTAAACCATTTGCCATGTAAACCTTTGAAAGGTGAATATGATAGAATATATCCCACCCTATGGGCCAAGAATACTTAAGAGTCACTGAAAGAGTTATTAAAAATATTATAATGGACGGTATGAGGTAAATAAATTTTTGATACAGATCTTTCATGGAACATCCTCCTATCGTGTCATGTACACCTTGTTAGGGCTATGTTCCACTTGAATTTAAGTTTTTTTCTGCATTCAAATTAGTCACAGAAAAACATCTGCAGAACCAAAGCGTGGTTACCACGGTAACAATAAAAGATACTCCATAAGATTAAATAGGATGATGTTAATGACCTCATTATGATAGGAGCATGTAGAGTACTGGTATTCCTTAAAAAATGAGAAAATGTTAACATGATGCTGCTCATGTCTGAAATTAAGTTCTGAAAAAGAACTTGGAGAGATAGAAATGAAAATCGGTCGATTAACAATAATAGACATTTTGATAATCCTTTTCCTGGCCTCGCTAGTTTTATATGGCTTTTTCAAAACCTCAGACATCGATTCAAACATTCAATCATTCACATTCGATTCCTCTGAAATGACTAAGGTCCAGATAAAGTACAATGATCTTTACAGTAAGGGAAAAATCATAAACAGCAAAATCCATGGATTTAATTCCTTAAAGCAGAAGAGAGAAGAAATCTATGGTGAAGTTATATGGGTGGGAACCGTTAACGGAAAGGTGGAAGTCCTCCTTGACGTTAATGGAAAGAAAATTCTTGCCGGAGGATATGATGATAAATTTGCAGATTATTACATTGATTCCATCACACTGGAAGCTGCAGGTAGTAAGAACGCCACTGACATCATTATAGAACCCCTTAAAATTAACAGAATGTCCGATTTAATTCTGGATATTCCCGGGCTAAAATATGAGCTAACAACAAATATACCCATCAGCGATGTGGATGCATCCAGATTCCAGGAACTTACAAAGGAACTGTACAGCAGAGAAAGATACGTGCCGATCACATTAAATTCCCCTAACAGCAGGATAGAAGTATTTCAGGCCACACCCGAAGCCTTGAAGGTATCTGATGAAGTCCTCGGAGATCTAAATGGTCAGACAGATTTCATCACGATAAGGGTATACAACGCCAATGAGGACGTAATAGAGAAAATAAAAGGTAAGTACTCCGTCATAAAGGTCGTTAATCTCAACAACCTATAAAATTTTGAAGGTACCGATTATTATGAGCCAGATTTATGATACAACAAGAAGACTGTGTAAAAGCTTTGAATGGAAGTTTAAGGAAGCATTTATCTTCAATTTACTCCTGGCCCTCTTCATGGGTATTGAAGAGAAATGGTTAAATAGCTTTATAAAGAGTATGTATCCTGGACATAATTTTCTCAGCTCCCTCAAAAGGAGCAGGGTACTGAAAAACCATATCTTTTCACCTCCTTCATTTATCGTGTTCTTCTCAATGTTCATGGCCCTTGCTGCCATTCCAGTCCAGAAAACATTACAGATCAATATACTGATCGGTTTTTCATGTTTTCTTCTTTTTTCAGTGATTATGCCAGGGGTGATTCTAAGGGGTGATAGGTACCTGAGATTCAGTATTGATGACATCAGATCAATGGGTTTCACTTTATTCATTATTGGATCTGCCTTTCTGGCCATAACACTAACAGACGTTGGTGGCATCCCCCTCCTGAAACCTTCCCTCAGATACCTCCTCAATCCGAAGCTAACTATCCCGGTTTATCTTATGATTCCAGGGACAGCTTTCATGTTAGCTTACATAACCGATAAGATGCAAAAAAGCGTTATAGACAGATCAACTGCAAGGTTCCGGGCCATTACTGTTTCACTGACCTGTCTTGTTATGCTGGCCCTCCTGGGATACCGGACACCCCTGGTTGCTGTAATACTCATAACCTTTATCATGGGTTATTACAGTGGATTATTCGAAATATGGGAGGTCCTGGGATCCTTCGCGGTAGCCTTAATGATAATTATGGGCATAGGTTACTTCAGATCCGTTGAGGAGTACTCATTAAGCAACCTGGGTCCGCTTACAGTTCTAAAAATGAGGGCATCATTTACAATGAGCATACTCAACAGATTATCCGCACTTGCAGGGATGACAGGTGTTATGCATGGTGATTTAACCCTCAGCATGATTCCAGGTGCAGGTAGTGGTCCGCGAGCATTGATAGGGAAGCTGGTCCTCTGGAGAACAGGTGTTACAATCACTCCAACCCTGTTCGGTCAGATGCTTGTGGAGTTTGGTACCATCGGAGTGGCATTCGGTATGAGCATCCTTGGTCTTATCCTGGGAATTGGATACAGGATAATGCAAAAAACACGAGATTCGTTTTATATCATGCTCTACTCAATCGTGATGGCATACTGTCTCATCTCAATCGAAACTGGAATCCTTGATCAGCTCGTGGTTATCTACATTTTATGTGCATTTATTATATACATCTACAACATATACCTTAACATATGATTTTCTATGCCCCCCTACCTTTTTCAATGGCCCGCACAATCCCTGAACATTCCTTCAGGTACCTCCTCCTTTTAAATGCGCTGGCGATCCTCCCTATGGATTCAAGGGCCCTGACGGTGGTATCAAGCCAGCTGAAGATATCCCCTGGGTAGGCCTGAATCTGGTATCTGGACAGAAGTCCCCTGCTTATCTCCACCGGGTCCCTGCCACTGATACGCTCTGCTATAATATGTTCAGATAATCTGCGCTGTATGCATCCACAGAATGGTCTGTCCCTGCATTCACAGGATAGGAAATCCATCTGCAAATTGAGAACAGCCTCCTGAAGTTTACTGTCAAGCTTCACAAGGTTATCCCCATCTGAGAGTATGTCGAGGGTTGAATCCGCCATCAGATTCATTGAGAACCTTGCTCCAGCTGCCCTGCTGAGGGCACGGTGCAGCCTCCCTGATAGATATGCTCCCTCAAAGGGTTCGAGCTCCAGTGCTATGTCCAGGGGTCTCCTTGAAGCCCCCTTAAGGTGGCCCCTTATGTACTCGGCATCGGTCACACCTATGAATGACTTTGAGACTGCCACCCCATAACCGGTGGCGCGGAGTCCACCATCCCTGACTATCATGCCATGGGATTCAAGGATGTCAAGGGCTCCTTCAGGGTCCAGGGGCCATGAGGGGTCTGGAGAGATTTCAGATTCAGATTTTATAGCACCTGAGGTTATATCTGCCAGGATGTTCTCAAGGACATCCTCCTCTGTGTAATTTACATCCACAGGGTCAGGTCCGCTTTCAAGGAGTTTGAGCGCCATGGCCTCCTCTGACTCGCCATCAAACTCCATTCCAACCTCTGCAAGGACATATACAACGCCACGGTCATGGTAGGAGGGTCTGCCCGCCCTTCCAAGCATCTGTGCAAATTCGTTGGGCATGAGCCACCTGTTTCCCATGAGAAGCGTTTCAAAGACTACCTGTGATGCCGGGAAATCCACTCCAGCGGCAAGTGCGGCAGTTGTAACTATTGCTGCGAGTTCCTGTGATGCGAAGGCCCTTTCTATGCGCTGCCTTTCCCTGTAGGATAAACCTGCATGGTAGGCCGCCGCCCTCACACCCCTCCGTGTCAGATAATCTGCAATGAGCCTCGTCTTTCTACGGGAATTGGTGAAGACTATCGTCTGGCCCCGGAACCCCTTTTCTGATTCTGTGGAGAACTCCCTCTCAGCAAGCCTGAGTATGAGGTTCTTCTTATCCTCCTCCCCCCTGGAGAATACGAGGTGCCTCTCAAGGGGGACAGGTCTCCTGTCATACTCAACCAGTCTAAGCCCGAACTCAGAGGCCACCTCAAGGTTGTTCTTCACGGTTGCAGAGAGTGCGATTATCTGGGCATCAGGAAAGAGTCTTCTTATGCGCTTTATCATTCCCTTGAGCCTTGAACCCCTCTCCTCATCCTCAAGGGTGTGGATCTCATCAATGACAACCACACCAACATCCCCCAGGATGCCAGACCTCCCTGCCCTCAGGATGTAGTCCATCCCCTCATAGGTTCCGACCACTATATCGGCTTTGCTAACATCTGTCTCCGGAATTCTGAGTTCATCTCTTGCCCTTATGCGACTCATACCGACCTTTATGGCTGTTTTGAGTTTTAGGGGTGAGTACCTCCTTCTGAAGTCCCGGTACTTCTGGTTCGCAAGGGCCACCAGTGGCGTGAGGTATATGAATTTTTCACCACCCAGGGCCCTGGGTATGCCTGCAAGTTCAGCTATGAGGGTCTTTCCGCTAGCAGTTGCAGATACAACCATGAGGTCCTCCCCCTCCAGGAGCCCCGCATCCACTGCAAGGACCTGTACAGGTCTGAGAACCGTGTTACCCTCCCTTTTAAGCATCCTCTTAAATTTTTCCGGTACTGCAAGTTTATCAAGAGGGACGCGGGGGGTCCTCTCTGATTCCGATGTCACGGTGTCATAGCGGGTCAGTTCATGGTTCTCGAGAGGGTCAAAGCGGGGGGACATCATCTCCAGTATCTTATCAAGGCTTACACCACGCCTTATAAGTCTCCTGAAGTTTCTGAATGTTGATCCGTCCATGCCTGCAAATTTAAGCTCCCTCTTTATGAGCTCATCAACGCATCTTGAACATATGATCTGACCTGCGTGCACCGTCGATGACCTTGAACTTACAACTGTCAGATAGCCCTCATGGAGGCAGTGCTGGCATACCCTTGCATACCTGTAGCTGATGCCGTAGGATGAGAGTAGATCCTCAATTTCCGGGTCACGTCCTGTTAAAATAACAGCCTGCTTCTTCAGTATCTTAAGGGCCTCTGATGGTTTCCTGAGGGTTTCACGTTCACCCTTCTCAACCGTGAACCTTGATATCCTCGGTCCTGCTTCTGTGCTCCTGATTTTTAGTCTGCCCCAGTAAGCAGGTTTTCTGCGTGTGTTGAGGATCTTCTTTGGGTTTCCTGCCGGTATAAAATCAACGGACCTTTTCCTTCTGTTTAAAACTATCATTATATCTCTCAAAAAAATTAAAAAATCAGGGCTGCTCCTTCTTCTTGAGGAGCTCAACCGCCATCTCCCTCAATTTGAACTTCTGGACCTTCCCGCTTGCAGTGAGGGGGAACTCGTCCACAAAGAAGACGTGCTTTGGAACCTTGTATCTTGCTATTCTCTGGATGGCATAGTCCCTCACGTCCTCCTCCAGGATATCTGCACCGTCCTCCCTTATGATGAAGGCTCCTACTATCTCCCCGTACTTCTCGTCGGGTATACCCACCACCTGCACGTCCTTTACACCCGGCATTGTGTGGAGGAACTCCTCGATCTCCCTGGGGTAGATGTTCTCACCTCCCCTTATGATCATGTCCTTTATTCTGCCCACGATGGAGTAGTAGCCGTCCTCATCCATAACCGCCAGGTCACCGCTGTGGAGCCATCCATCCTCATCGATGGCCTCTGCTGTCATCTCAGGCATCTTGTAGTATCCCTTCATGACGTTGTAGCCGCGGCAGCATATCTCACCGGGTTCTCCGGGTCCGAGTTCCTCTCCTGTTTCAGGGTCGACTATCTTGACCTCAATGTGGGGGAGGGGTGTCCCAACGGTCTCGACGCGCTTCTCGATGGGGTCGTCCACACTGGTCTGTGTGAAGACAGGTGATGCCTCTGTGAGGCCGTAGGCTATTGTGACCTCCTTCATGTTCATGTCATTCATGACACGCTTCATGGCCTCTATCGGGCAGGGTGACCCTGCCATGATACCCGTGCGCAGTGAGGAGAGGTCGAACATGTCAAACATTGGGTGGGTGAACTCTGCTATGAACATTGTTGGAACTCCGTAGAGTGCGGTGCACCTCTCCTTTTCAACAGCTGCAAGGACGAGGAGGGGGTCGAAGAGCTCTATCATCACCAGTGTGCCCCCGTGGGTGAGGAGGGCAAGGACACCCAGGACTATGCCGAAGCAGTGAAAGAGGGGTACCGGCAGGCATAGCCTGTCCTCCTCTGTGAACCTCTGTCTTTCCCCTATGTAGTAACCGTTGTTGAGTATGTTCCTGTGGGTGAGCATTACCCCCTTGGGGAATCCTGTGGTGCCTGAGGTGTACTGCATGTTGATAACATCGGTGTTTTTGAGGGTTGACATCACCGTCCTTAGCTCGGTGTCAGGGACGTGTTTTCCGAGGAGCATCAGTTCATTGGTGTTGTACATACCCCTGTGCTTCTGAGCACCGATGTATATTACGCTTCGAAGTTCAGGGAACCTTTCACTCCTGAGGTGGCCCCTCTCATGGGTCTTGAGTTCAGGTACCAGTTCATAGAGTGTCTGTACATAGTCAACATCCCTGAAGCCGTCTATTATGGCTAGGGCCTTCATATCGGACTGTTTCATGACGTATTCCAGTTCATGACTCTTATATGCTGTGTTGACCGTTACAAGGACCGCCCCTATCTTTGCAGTTGCGAACAGGAAGGTGAGCCAGTCAGGTACATTGGTTGCCCAGATACCAACGTGGTCCCCCTTCCGATGCCAATAGATAGGAGGCCCTTCGCAAGGAGGTTGACCCTTTCATTGAATTCTCTGTAGGTGAAACGCAGGTCCCTGTCGGGGTATACTATGAATTCCTTATCAGCGTACCTTTCAACCTGTTTCTCGAAGAATTCCCCTATTGTATCTTCAGTGAAAACCATAAATCCACCCTTATAAGTTAATCTTCCTCCACGAGGTGCTCCTCAAGCTGCTTCCTTATCTCGGGAGGTATAGGCTTCTTTCTCTGCTCTATGAAGTCATAGTGGACAAGGACGGCCTTGCCCCGTGCCTTGAGTTCCCCATCCTGCCATGCCTCATGCCCTATTGTGAAGGAGGAGTTTCCGATGTGGGTTATGTAACTCCTTATCTCAACGTCACTTCCATAGTACATCTGGGCCAGGAAGTCGAACTCCGTCCTCACGAGTATGAGCTTCCACTTCTCATAGCTGAGGTCGAGGTCGGGCGTGAACATCCTGAATATCGGGTTCCTGCCCTTTTCGAACCAGACCGCGAGAACTGTGTTGTTGACATGCCTGAGACCGTCTATATCCCCGAAGCGGGGTGTTACTGTGATTTTGAACATTCTATCATCAACTAGAATGGTGTGTAGACGACTGCAAGTATCCTTGCATTTTCCTCGCCGGCTGCATGGAGGTGGTGGGGTACCACGGAGTCATAGTAGATGCTGTCACCCTCTGATAGAAGGTAGCGGTCCTGTCCATAGATAACCTCTATTTCACCCTCAAGGACGTATATGAACTCCTCACCCTCATGGGATGATAGTTTGAAGTCATCGGTGTGGAGTTCCACGTCGATTATGAAGGGTTCCATGTGCCTGTCACCTTTACCTGCGCCGAGGGAGTGGAAGCTGAGGTTGCTGGTGTCTGTCTTCTCCTCATAGCCTGAGAAGTGTATCACCCTCTGGGTTTTACCCTTCCTCACTATGACCGGTTCGTCCTGGACCCTGTCATCAAGGAGGGTGCCGAGCCTCACACCAAGGGTTCTTGAGATCTTTATGAGGGGTGTGAGTGATGGTATAATGTCCCCTTCCTCTATTTTCTTTATGAGTTCCGCATTAACCCCGCTTCTTTCTGCGAGCTCATCTACTGTTATGTTCTGGTTATCTCTGAGCTGTTTTATTCTCTCTCCCACTGTGTTTTCCGGCACGTGATCACCTTAACATTATGGTAAGCTGTATCTATTATCTAAAATCTCAGTTTAAAAAAATTGCTGTTTAAAAATGTGCAGAGCATCAGCATATGCATGACGAACTGTTAAGTAATCTCCTAAATGATCTCCGGTTATCTGAAAATATGTCAATGTTCACATCCCTGCAGAGATGCAACCATTCCATGTAATATCTGAGGGGGTAATGGATTCGTATCAATCCTGGTTACGGTTAAATGGCGTGGAGGACCGGTTGGTTCTATTGTCAATGTAGACAGTGACATCGCTGGTGTTGGTTATATTGGTTGTGTTATTCAGCACATGCTTCCTGAGGGTTACCGGTTCAAAGCCAGGGTTTCCCATGGTCTGTATCTTTTCTTCGGAGGGAAGGATGTCAGTGGGTAGCTCAACTGCAAAGGATGGCTTTAGAAGTATACACATGGTCGATGAAAACCCGTAGGCAATTAAAGCTATCATGAGGATCGCGAAAAGCCTTCCCTTCTTTGTTGAGTTCAATGGTAACACCTCTCTACTTTTTTTATTCTCATGATATTTATAATGTTGGTAGATTTTCGGAAGTAGGTTACCGGCATCCTTATATTGGTGATTGCAGATATGTTAGGCACATCCAAAAGGAGAGTGATATGATGCTAAATTCAGGTGATACAGCATGGATGTTGATCTCAACTGCACTCGTGATACTAATGACGGTGCCAGGGGTTGCTATGTTCTATTCTGGTTTAACAAAACGTGAGAATGTTCTGAACACCATCTTTCTATCATTTGTTTCCCTTGGCATTGTGAGTCTGCTCTGGTTTCTGTTTGGATATGGTCTAATATTCGGCGGGGATGTTTCAGGGATCATAGGATCCCATCAGGTGGGCATCAGCCTTATTAATTTAGGGTCTGCTTCAAAATATGCTCCAACAATCCCCGAAGGACTCTTTGCAATTTTTCAGATGACCTTTGCTGCAATAACAGTTGCCCTGATTTCTGGCGCTGTGGTGGAAAGGATCAAATTCTCGTCATGGATACTGTTCATCCCCCTCTGGTTTGCACTCGTATATGTACCCGTGGCCCACTGGGTATGGGGCGGAGGATTCCTGCAGAACCTTGGTGTTCATGATTTCGCAGGGGGAATTGTGGTGCACATCACCAGTGGCATAGCCGCCCTTGCCCTTGCCCTTGTTACTGGTCCAAGATATGACCAGAAACTGATGCCACATCACCTTGGATATTCTGTTATAGGTACCGGTCTTCTCTGGTTTGGCTGGTTTGGATTCAACGCCGGTTCAGCCCTCTCTGCCGGATCCCTTGCAGCTAACGCCATGATAGTGACAAACACCTCTGCAGCGGCGGGTATGATAGGATGGATCCTCATGGATAGACTTAAAACCGGAAAACCAACACTTCTTGGCGCTCTTTCTGGAGCAGTTGCAGGCCTGGCATCAATAACACCTGCAGCAGGTTTTGTGGATATAGGTGCCTCCATTGTCACCGGACTTGTGGCAGCTGTTATATGTTATCTTGCAGTTTCATGGCTGAAGCCAGCTGCTGGATATGATGATGCGCTTGATGTATTTGGGATTCACGGTGTTTCAGGGATCATAGGAACCCTTGGAGTTGGTTTATTTGCAGTTCCAGCCCTAAACCCATCTTTGACCTCAGGAGGTCTTTTAACTGGAAGCACATCCCTTCTTGTCAGTCAGCTGATTGGTGTTGTCACCGTCACTGTCTACACCTTCGTCGTTACATATATCCTTGCGATGCTGCTGATGAAATTTAAGGGGCTCCGTGTTGAAAGGGAAGAGGAAATTCAGGGACTTGACATAAATCTCCATGAGGAAACAGGTTACAGACTGACATGAACACAGATTTAAACATGGTTCACAGAAGTACTTATAAGAAATCCGGTTAAGGATATTTAAGGTGAAGACCATGAGGAAAATCACAGCAATTATCAGAAGGGAGAAACTTGAGGATGTTAAGGATGCTCTGGAGCTTATGGGAATCCACGGGATGACGGTTTCAGATGTGAAGGGAAGGGGTCAGCAGATGGGTATCCGGGAGAGCTACCGTGGAATGGACTACTGTGTTGATCTCCTCCCAAAGGTTCAGCTTGAGATCGTGGTTGATTCAGAGGACCTTGAAAGGACTGTTGAGGCGATATCTGAAAATGCCAGGACCGGGGATGTGGGTGATGGAAAAATCTTTGTAACCGATGTAATTGATGTTGTTAGGATAAGGACAGGTGAACACGGCAGAGATGCCATCTAGGAAATTAAACAATTATTTTTATTTAACATATTTCAGTAATTGAGGTTATTATCTAAACTTGTTTTACTCAGCATACATTTATCTGAAACTATATCCGAAAGATTTATATATCAGCATCATCTTACTCTCATTGTCGGAAGTTACCTTCCTATTTCCGACTATGATATAAATTGTTGGAGAGAAAAAATATAATTAAGAACAATATATGGAGATGACTCTGATGGATGCGGTCTTAAACTCCGGTGACACTGCCTGGATGCTGGTATCAACAGCCCTGGTAATGCTGATGACGGTTCCAGGCGTGGCACTATTCTACGGGGGTTTAACAAAAAAGGAAAACGTGCTGAACACCATGTTCCTATCCCTGATAGCCTTCGCAGTGACGAGCATAATATGGGTACTCTACGGCTATCAGTTCGCCTTTGGAGCTGACATAATGGGGTTCATAGGAAGTCCAGTGAACCTGCTGATGAACGGGGTCGGTGTTAACACTGCTGCTGCACTGGCACCAACAATACCAGACTTCCTCTACATAGCATTCCAGTTAACATTCGCAGCAATAACGGTTGCACTCATATCCGGTGCCGTCGTTGAAAGGATGAAGTTCTCAGCCTGGCTGGCATTCATTGTGCTCTGGGTGAGCCTGGTCTACGTGCCGGTGGCCCACTGGGTATGGGGCGGAGGATTCCTGGCGCAGCTCGGTGCCCTGGACTTCGCAGGCGGTACTGTGGTTCACATCAACTCAGGTGTTGCAGCACTCGCACTCGTCTACCTCCTCGGTAAGAGAAAGGACACGAGACTTCTGCCACACAACCTGGGATACTCAGTGATAGGTGCTTCACTGCTCTGGTTCGGCTGGTTTGGATTCAACGCCGGTTCAGCACTCACGGCAGGTGGACTTGCAGCATCAGCCTTCCTGGTGACCAACACTGCGGCGGCTGCTGGTATGGTATCATGGGTTATAATGGACTACCTCAAGGTGGGTAAACCCACAGTACTCGGCGGAATATCCGGTGCAGTTGCTGGCCTCGTCGCCATAACACCTGCAGCAGGTTTCGTAACTGTACCTGCAGCCCTCATCATAGGCCTTGTCACGAGCGTAATATCATACCTTGCAGTATCATACCTCAAACCAAGGCTTGGATACGACGATGCCCTGGACGTCTTCGGAATACACGGCATGTCAGGTATATGGGGCTCAGTGGCAACCGGCCTCTTTGCAGCGCCATTCATCAATGAACTGGGAACAGGCCTCATATACGGAAACCCTGGACAGCTGACAGCACAGGTGATAGCCGTGGCAGTTGTGGCTGCCTACTCCTTCGTGGTGACACTGATCATCGGCAAACTCCTGGACTTCACCGTTGGTCTGAGGGTGAGCGGTAAGGAGGAGATGGAGGGCCTTGACACCCACCTGCATGAGGAGACAGGCTACAGGATCTGAGGTGATTTTCATGAAGGAAATAGTGGCCATAATAAGACCTGAAAAACTGGAGGAAGTTAAAAACGCCCTTGAAGCTGCAGGGTGCCACGGTATGACTGTGACAGAGGTCAGAGGACGGGGGAGACAGCTCGGTATAACAGAAAGTTACCGTGGGAGGGACTACAGGATAGACCTCCTCCCCAAGACAAAGATCGAGATAGTGGTGAATGATGAGGACGTGGACACCGTGGTTGAAACAATAGTTAAAAGCGCCCAGACCGGAGACATAGGGGACGGAAAAATATTCATATCAGGGGTAGATGAGGTTGTGAGAATAAGAACCGGTGAAAGTGGAAAAAAAGCTGTTTAATTTTTTAATTCATTGCTTTCATTTTTTAAAAACTACTTAATCCCACCCTATTTTTCTTTTCAGGTTTTAAATTAAAGAACTATTTAATTACATATAAATACATGGAAACCCCAAGTAAGTATCAGATCTGGGGTGGGGATTTGAAGGGACATGTTATGTTTATTACAGTAATAGCATCTGTTTTTTTACTTGGAGTTGTATCTGCGGACACAGGGAATAACACGACAAACACTACTACTTCACTGAATACAACTGCAGTAGAACCCCTTGCGAGTGGTATCCAGATTTCTGTAACACCCACAGCCCTCAACCTTGGCACCGTGGACCCCGATGGTCTTGAGAGAGCATATTACTCCATAACAGATGTATCTATAAGAACAAGCGGCGGGATCCTGAGGGTCTCTGTAAGGGCCAGTGGCGACCTCATAAGTATCAACAACAGCTCAAACAGAATACCACTCTTAAACCTCAAATACAGCATAAAATATGATGGCCCCTACGGGCCCATAGATGTTCCAAAGAGAAGCTTCACAACAAGATACTACACTTTCTGGACCTACAGAGGCTCAGTTAATATAAAAATCCCTGTAAATTATTATCTGACTGTGCCGCCCTATACAGACCCCGGAACATACAGGGTAACTGTCACCTACAGGGCCCTTTAAAGATTAAAAATAATAAAGGATGGATTTACCATCCTCTATCCTGCATTCTGCCCTCTTCAGGGATTTCGCTGATTTCCAGCCCCCTCATTGCTGTTCCAAGTCCCCTTGAAACCTCTGCTATAACCTCAGGGTCATCATAGTGAGCTGTGGCCTCAACTATGGCTCGGGCATACCCCTCAGGGTTGTCTGATTTGAATATACCTGAACCAACAAAGACACCGTCGGCTCCAAGCTGCATCATGAGGGCCGCATCTGCAGGTGTTGCAACCCCCCCGGCTGCAAAGTTAACCACAGGGAGCTTTCCAAGTTTCGCTGTTTCCCTGACAAGTTCAAGGGGGGCCTCAATCTTTCTTGAAACCTCCCAGAGCTCCTCTTCCTCCTTGTTCTGGATCTCCCTGATCTCACTCATCATTATCCTCATGTGCCTAACTGCCTCAACGATGTTGCCTGTTCCTGGTTCCCCCTTGGTCCTTATCATGGCGGCCCCCTCATCTATCCTCCTGAGGGCCTCTCCAAGGTTCCTTGCGCCGCAGACAAAGGGTACAGTGAATTTCTTCTTGTCTATGTGGAACCTCTCATCGGCAGGTGTCAGGACCTCACTCTCATCTATCATGTCAACTCCGAGGGCCTCGAGGACCTGGGCCTCCACGAAGTGTCCTATCCTGACCTTGGCCATGACAGGTATGGACACCGCATCCATTATCTCCTGGACCTTGTTTGGATCAGCCATCCTTGCAACTCCACCTGAAGCCCTTATATCAGCGGGTACCTTTTCAAGGGCCATGACAGCGACTGCTCCTGAATCCTCTGCAATTGCTGCCTGTTCAGCGTTGACAACGTCCATTATAACGCCGCCCTTGGTCATCTTTGCAAATCCCTTCTTGAGTACTTCTGTACCATGCAGCATGATAAATCTCCTCCATCAGAATGATCATTATTATCTTTGAAAATAAAGGGTTAAATATCTATTGCAGCAGTTCATGGCACCGGTATGCACAAGGTATTTAAGAATCCCCACCATATAATTCACAGTTGAAAAAAGCGTGTTAGTGATTCAAATGGTTGCTGGAACATTCACCGGATCTGTGATCTACTCCCATGCAATACCTGCACTTATGGGATTCCTGAGCATGATTCTGATATGTAATGGTGTTATGGACGATAACCGGGAGCAGGTCCTTGCAGGTGTGGGCATATTCTTTGCAGCCGGACTCTTACCATTCATCATCCTGCCCTTCATCCTGGGAATCTAGTCAGATTTCACCCTCAAGTTTTCTTGTGGCCATTAGGGATGCAAACCTTCCAGCCGCCTCCGGCCCCACCATTCTTCTGGCATGTACATAGGCTGCCATGTAGGTATCCCCCAGGCCCGTGGGGTCAAGTTCTCTCACAGCCCTCACAGCCCTTATCCTTGTTCTGGAGTCGCCATGGCAGATGACTGAACCCCTCCTGCCGCATGTTACCACCGCCTCGGGGGTATGCTCAGCCAGCATACGCAGAGCCCTCAGAGGGTTATCTGAGATTGTCCCGAGTTCATTCACATCAAGGAATACGCCATCCCCTGCCTCCATGACCCTCCATATGTGCCCTGCAGGTTTCAGTATTACACTCCTTCCCTGAGGGTGCCTGAGGTAACCCTGCAGTCCCGTGTAGAGCCTGTGCCTCTCACCCAGGAATTCCAGGGTCCTGAGGGGTATGTCTGATGGGAGGAGGGGTCCTGCGAGTACTGCAGTCCAGTCCAGTGATGCAAGACCTTCAAGGTCCTCCACCTCTATGGGGTTTTCAGCAAAGTTTGACCTCTGAGTCCTTCCTGCAGTATCCCCGTTGGAGTAGATATTTTCAAATTCAACTGTACGGTCATGGTATACAGGCACAATCCTTGTTTTATCCGGGAATTCCTCAAGAAGTTCGGAGTCGTCCTCTGATATTGTCACAAGGGCTGTGTGACGGACTCCAAGGTGGGAAAGGAGCCTTGAGTAGTAGTAGACCGCGCCACCAGCCTTCACCTCATGGGAGTCCCCTCTCACTATATGGTCCCTGCTTACCGGACCGATAAGGAGGTAACCTTCCCCTGAGCTCACCCGGGCCTCACCATCCCTTCATGGAGTGCCCTTCCAACAAGAGCCGCCCTGACACCCATAGCCTCAAGTTCAGGTATCTCCTCGGGGAGAAGACCACCCCCGGGTATTACACGCTCGATAAGCGGTCTGAAGAGTTCAAGAAGTTCCCTGTTGAAACCAGAGGAGGTACCGACGGACCCGATATCCAGCAGGATTATGTCTACTTCATATCCCATCAGGAGGTCCCTTAATTCCTCAAGTCCTATCTCAAGGTTTCTTGAGTGGAGCCTCATGTCCTTAACGTCCACGCTGACAACGGTCCTCTCAGGCGGATATTTCCTGAGGATCTCCTCCAGCTCCTCTGTGCTCTCAAGGGTCTCCGTTGCAACAACGACCCTTGATGCGAATTCAAGCATGAAGTGGAAGGTTTCGAGATCCCTGACACCGGCATCAAGGATCACTGGGAGGACATGGTTCACCCTTCTCACTGCCTCAAGGTTTGATCCTGTGCCCTCGATGGCATCGAGGTCCGCTATGTAGATTGACCTTGCACCTGCTGCCCTGAGGGATAGTGCAATGTTAACTGGATCCGGTGACGGTGAATATACTGACTCCAGGGGCCTGTAATTTTCACGTTCACCGGATTTGCCGGATACCGCGATACCATCCATTAAATCAATAACAGGTATGATCTCAAGCATCGGTATAACTCCTGACTAGCTCAATTCTGAATATTTTATGTGTATGGAATACTTAAAGCTTCATGTAAATAGTAGGGATCTAAAAAATAGGGGTCTACAATAAAAAGAGTAGTACTTGCTGTGGAAATAAGTGAAAGGCGGTCCATTATCCCTGGACCATTATGAGTTTACCTGTCTTGGGGTCACGGTAGACTGTTCCCATCTCAACGTATCCCTGACCTGAACCCGAAGTGGTCTGTGGAGTGTCGTTGAGTTCCTGACCCTTCTGGACCTCAACAGCCTTTTTCATGGCCTCCATGGTCTCCTGTCTCTCCTGGGGAGTCATATCTGCAAATACAACGTTCTGCATGTTCCATGAGAGTACCAGGAATATCAGGAAACCGACTGAGAGTACCAGCATGGCGTCAACCAGGTTGGCGCTTCCAGCCATGGGGTCCTCTTCATTTTGATCCGAGAGGAGCCTTCGCCGGCGTCTGAGTGGCATTATCCATCACCTCCAGCACTGCCTCGGCCATTGTCTCAAGATTTGAGAGGTACTCCTCATACCATCTTCTCCTGACCTTGGAGATGATGTATGCTATACCCCCTGATGCAAGTCCCACAACTGTTGTATCGAAGGCTATGATGATGGCCTGGGCCAGTGTATTGATGTCACCTGCCCCGAGGGCTGCGAGTCCTGGACCCATGGGTATGAGTGTCCCCATCAGTCCAAGGGTTGGGCCGAGTCTGGTTACAATGTCTGTCTTCTCAAGGCTCTTGGCAGCCTTGAGTTCCTCATTCTCTATCAACTTCCTTGCGAGGGCCTCCCTTGATTTTGGTCCGAGTTCAGCTGTCCCTGCGATATCAGTGAGCACGGCCTTCTGGCTCTGTGGTATGTCCATCGAATCGACGACCTCAATTATCTTTTCAGGGGTTCCTGGGTTTGAAATTGATTTTATTGCCGATTCAAGTTCCTTAAAATCAGTCCTTATCCTTCCAGAGTACTCTGATATGAGCCCTCCGAGGGTCACTATAGCGTATACCATGAATAACAGTAGCCCTGCTATAACCGGTATGAGGAGGCTCTGGGAGACAACGTGTAGTGCACCGCTCAGTATCTCACTGCCGGGTACTGCAACCATATCATATCACCTCTTTCTATTCTATGAATGTGCTTTTTCTCTTGTTAAGGTATATTCCAAGCCCCATCAGTGCGAGGGTTCCAAGGACGACGTATATTATTGTGTCTATCCCCGGCACCGTGAGGGGTGTCATCTTCATGCTCATGACGCTGTTCACGTTTGGGAGCACGATGGCAGCTGTCAGGAAGTATAGACCAGCAAAGAGCATGAAGTTTCCAAGTAGAACCGGGTATGGTTTCTTGATGGCGGCTGCGATCCCGTTGGCAAATACATAGAAGAAACCTATGAATGCTGCAAGGATTATTCCTGAGTACTTGCCAAGTGTAACCGCAGATACTCCTATTATCGGTGATACCAGAATTATGCTGACGATGACCGCCCCGAAACAGCAGGGGCAGGGTGCAACCATAGCCACACATGCAGTCTTTGCTGTGTCACGCCTGTGTTCTTTCCACTCACGGAGAGTGTGGACACCTGCGAATATGAGAATGGCTGCCATTATGATTGTTATGAGCGAACTGTAGGTGTTGAAGAAGCCCTGAACCGAGTTCATGTAGGCATTTGCCAGTGCTGAAAGGGCATAAATCCCTAGACCGTAACCTGCGGTTATTAGGGCCGCCATCTTCCTTGATAGGCCTGCAAAGCCCATTGCCAGTCCAATCTTCACACCGAATATCAGGAGAACCGATAGGATTCCTGCCTGCCACAGTAGATTTGCAATGTCCATGATCCACACCTTCCACCTTCAAGTTTTGTGATAATTAGTATATAAATTAAATTATTACAGTTCCCTAAATTAAACGCCAATTTTTATTACTACATTTTTTATTACTGAGATCCGGATCCAGATAATAATTCATTCAAATAAATTTTATTTAAATTAAAGTTAATGTGATATTTAAGTTTTTTCAAAAGAAAAAATAATTGGGGAAGGGGTTATTTCCTTCCAGGTCCCATGAAGTAGCCCACTCCAACCAGGGCAACCAGTGCTATGACACCCAATATGGCGTACACAGGCATTCCAGTATCTGATGAACCGGAGGAACCAGATGCTGTAACCTCATATGATTTTCCTGCACCCTGTGATGATTCAGAGCCTGCTCCCACATTCTGTGAGGAGCTCTGAGTACCTGGACTTGCCGCTGAAACACCTTCAGATCCTCCTGAGGTTCCACTACTTCCATCATGAGGCTGCCCTCCGGGTGTTGAACCTGATTCTCCACCCTGGTTTGGGTTCTCAGATGGTGCAAAGGCTGCGGCCCCTGTGGCTTCGTATATCTTTGACTTAACCCTGGCAAGTAGATCAGGGTTAACATACTGCATTGCCCACTCCATCATTGCAAGGTTGCCGCAGCTGCAGTCACAGCATGCCACACCGTACTCAGCAACAGTGCTTGCCCATGTATTTGCAACCAGCCTCAGAGTGGCCTCATCAGCCTTCCAGAAGCCCTTATGTGCTGCTGTTAATAGCGTCCCTGTTATACTGATCATAGAATATGCCCTGTTACCTGTGGAGAGCCATCTGTTCACACCTAGATTGTATTTGTCTTTAATGTATATGTCTGTGATCTCATTCCAGTCATAGTCATCAACAAGCTGTGGTGCGGTAACCTGCCATCCCCAGAGGTATGCGACGAACTTGTTTGAGATGGTCCTTGCACCGCTATATCCCTCGTTCATCATTGACTTTATCCATTCAGGGTTGTAGTAGCGTGTCCTCATTTCACGTCTCATGAACTCCTGCAGTGAGACAACTTCAGGCCTTGATGGGTTGGCGTAGTAGAGCACATTGAGTGAAGGTGCCACCCCACCGTTGACCTTCTCAATTGCCATTGAGAGGCCCCCATAGTAGTCGTAGTAGTCATCGTTGTCAATTACACCATAAAGGTTGGTGCTCCTGCTGTGGTATGCCACTGTTACACCCTTCAGGAGATTCTCAAAGAGACCTTCCATTGATGCTCCCCAGCGCGTGTTTGAGTATGCGTGACTCATCCTTCTGAGGTATACATCGGCAAGTTCTGACCTGTTATCCCATGTCCATGCCTCTTCAACACCATGGTTAACCCCTGCGCCATAGTCACCGAC
The DNA here is from genome assembly GCF_000828575.1 of Methanothermobacter sp. CaT2. Classification (GTDB taxonomy): domain Archaea; phylum Methanobacteriota; class Methanobacteria; order Methanobacteriales; family Methanothermobacteraceae; genus Methanothermobacter. Next base: position 590,048 of record NZ_AP011952.1, read on the forward strand.
AGGTGGAGCGAATATACGTGTTATGGCAGTATCACCGTCATAACCTGCGAGTACCAGCTCTACCCAGTGCTTTGCAATGTAATTGACGTTAAGTGAATCATTTTTGTCTATGATTTTAAGAAGATCTGCCATTGTCTTAGCCTGTTTGAACTGTCCTGTGAGCAGTGGATCTAGGGCAAGGTCAAGCTGTGTCTTGAGTTCGGGGTAAGCTTGAAGGATCTTTGAGTATGATGCTCCGAGTGCAACCCTGTATGCTACGTCCATTTTGGCCAGAAGGTTGGGGAATAGATCCCTGAAGAGGCCACTGGTGGTTACTATGACATCAATCCTTGGCCTTGATGTGAGGTTTGAAAGGCCCATGCTGCTTCTCACATTATTGAGGTCTGATAGAAGCTCTGTTAAATTTGTTGGAACTATGTAGGATAGTTTTCCGCCTCCGAGCCAGGTCTTATCGTCCATCTTTGGCTGCACACCCAGCATTCTCAGGACGAATGAAACCATTGCACCGTCGTCTCTTGCCGTCTCAACGCACCAGACCACCGCAGCCATCTTTTCAGGAATTGTATCGAGCTGGGCCAGGGCCATATCTGCGAGCCTCTTACCAAGATCCCACGCCACCTTTGTTGGTAGTGTGTTGTCGTCCTGGGCATAGAAGTTTCTTCCTGTTGGAAGGGCGTATGGGGCCTTAACTGGATCTCCTCCCTTTGCAGGAGTTATGTAGTGTCCGGATAGACCCTCCATAAGTGCATCCATTTCACTGGAAGGACTGTCCTTAAGGAGTGATGCATACTGGAGTGCCAGCTCAAGCTTTGAGTGGAGTGTTGCCTTGAGAGATGGATCCGTGATGTTTTCAAGTAGTGTGTCGATCGATGTTCCCCTTAAAAGTTCCATTATCATCTCTACAGTGGCATTGTTAAGTGCTTCAGCCTGTTCAAAGGTGAGGTTGCTGAAATTCCATCCATTCATCATAGATATGAGTCTCTGTAGTGATGGGTCCACGTCGCTGTCTGGTGAGAGCATCCCTGATACCATGAGGGCCACTTCACTGTCAGTCCAGTTGAGACCAAATGTGTCAAGTCCATAGGGCATCAGTGTACTGGTAATGCTCAGAAGGTAGTCATGCACCCTGTCTATGTCATCGTCCGTCATGTTGGTTGCGTTAATCCCAAGATCCCTTGCAAGGTCAAGTTTGATTATGGTTTCCCTGATCTGCTTTGCATATTCGTCTCTCATGGGGTTTCCAGTTGGTGTAGCCTCGTAACTTGACACGAGCCCTGCAAGTTCCTGAAGGTCACCGTAGAGCTTTGTTCTTGTCAGCGGTGGTGTTAAATGATCTATGATCACTGCAAGTCCTCTTCTCTTGGCTTGCAGACCCTCTCCAACACCATCCATTATGTAGATGTATAGTGATGGTGTATCTCCTATGCATATATCAGGGTAATCAAAGGATGAGAGGGCATACTGTTTCCTTGGTGTCCACTCGTAGGTTGCGTGTCTTCCAACGTGTATCTGCGCATTTGCACCGAAAACCGTGTTTACCCATGCATACCATGCAAGGTAGCAGTGAGGTGGTGGAACTATTGTGCTGTGGTAGAGGTTTGCAGCGTCGGCTTCCCATCCCCTCTGTGGTTCCGGGCCTATGAAGACATTTCCAAACATGAGCCCCGGGATCACTACGTACTTCCTTCCATTTCTTGTTACAACCATGACGTTTCCTGGTGGTTCACCCCAGCCAGTCATCCCTGAAACATTGAGGGCCATGAACTGGTTTTTGTAGATGTAGAAGAGATCCCATGCCGTTGTGTTGGATGTGTTCCAGATGACTGCTGTCAGGGCAGCGCTCATTTTGTTTATAAGATCAATTGCTGTTCCTGCGATCTGAGGGTGTGTATTCGCATTTGAGATCATCTCCTGGGTCCAGCGGTTGAGTGTCTTGAGCATTTCATCCCTGACCCTGCAGTCTCCTTCATTGATACACTGCACCGCAACCCTTGTGAGTTCCTCTATGTATCCAACGGGACCTTCAACCATCTCCTTGCGGGCAACAGGATCAAGTGTATTGAACCATGCAAGGTAGTCCTCGTATGGCCACAGTATTGCATTTGAACTGTTTGCAAGTTTCTCAAGTTCACCGGGGGCCCAGTTGGCAACATTTATACCGTTTTTGATCATCATCTCAACCAGTGCATCAGCGTCCTGCGGTATTTCACCAACACTGTAGCCCTCTGCCTTCATGCGCTTGAGTATCTCAATGATACTTTCGGGGACATTAAGGTAACTTGCACCTATGTTCTGCTTACCCGGCGGGTAGTTGTAGTATACAATTGCCACCTTTTTGTCACTATTTGCCATGGTCTGGAGTCTGATCCAGTTGAAGGCCCTGCTGACAAGTTTCTCTATCCTCTCTGGAATGGTCACTGTTATGTCCCACTGTGCACCTGTTTCAGGATCTGAACCTATCTCACCCACACCTATGGCAAGTGGTTCTATCTGACCCTGCATCTCTGGCTGTGCACACTGCCAGTAAACTGACATCCAGCTGAATCCCTCCTCTGAGACAATCCACTGACCAATTGTTCTGTATGTAGAACTGGTTATCATTGCCCTCAGAACAGGGATATTTGATCTATCAAAGAACTTGGTAACACTGGCACCGGATGTTGTTGACCCGGTTATAAACGTCAGCATATCTATGATAACGTTTGCCTTGACAGGGTATTTTTCAGGGTTGGCCTCGTACTGAACAACGTTTGATGCATCTGTGAGAAACTTTACTAGGGCTGAATATACGTTCACCGGCTGTACTGTGCTGATCTTGAGACTCCTTATTAGGTTACCATTATCAAGTATCTGAACCTCATAAACATTCGCACTTGAGACGCTGGTAACACCAAGGATTGATGTGAGGTCAGTGTAGTTCCCTATTCCCCTGATGGCAGTTATGTTGTAGGTCTGGTTTGGCATGCATAGCGTCTGGATAATGTTCTGCATACCAGTCTGGTTGAGGATGACATAATTTGACCATGTACCTATAACTGGTATGACGTTGAGTCCCCTTGAGACGAGTGCATCGATTATCTGCTGCATCGCATCAGCGTAGGTGACCTCCCCTGTGGATCCAACATAGCTCAGGACAGCCACTGTGGGTTTAGCTGGATCCAGAGGATATCTTGTGAAGTAATCCTCCTTTGTAAACCTCTGACCATCACGGTAGAGGAATTCTGATGACAATGGAGAAGCTGGTTCAACAGTCGCAGGCTCCCAGCTGCTGTTCCATGGTATTCCGCGCATGTTATAGTACATCTTTAGTGCGAGTTTGAACTGATTTTCAAGGTTTGTTTTGCCCGCTGCTGCATAGTACAGGGCGCAATCTATCCACTGATGCAGTGCTGTGTTTCCAGGGTATTTCTGTTTATATGCTATAAGAGATGTAAGGTCTCCGTCGTGACATGCGCCTATTAAAGTACCTGGTCTATCGTATGTTCCAATATCACTGTCGTTAACACCAGTGAAGACCTCTGTATTGTTTATTCTGCTCAATTTGACGAGAGTTGGTCCGCTTTCAAATGCAAAAAACAGTTTGTTTTCTAATATTGATGGATGGGCTCTTATAACAGCTTCAAAGGAACCGTTACCGGCGAGCTGTGTGCCCCATTCAGCAATTATAATACTGGAACTGTTGATGAGTGACAGTATCTCATCGCCTGTCATGTTACCTATCTGTGTGGTGGATCTTATCTGGAAATTCACCCTCTTCGCATCCCTGTTTGTGAGGTTCATTACAGTGTATGCAACTTCATTGTAACTCTTTGTGGCTGTAGATGACCCTATAACCAGTACAGTAGTTGAATTATCCTCCGTGCTGTTGTCTGCTGCTGCCACGCTCTGGCAGAACATTAACATGAGAAGAACTGCTGTTACTGTAATCAGATGTTTTCTCATGATCTTTTCACCTCCTTTGAATTTTTCAATATCCATTTATTGTGAAGACAATATAAATTATTGTTATTACTATTTTGAGGCAATCGAAAAATAGAGTATTAATAAACCGTTAACTATTACTCATTTTATATGTGTATCAAGAAAACGTAATACCAAATGTTAATAAAAAGAGAAAAAATTGGGGTTTATTTTCCTGCTCCGCCCCTGAGGAATCCGAAGGCCACGAGACCAGCGGCAACAAGGACACCCACGATACCGTAGACGTACCATGAGGAGTCACCACCACTGGAACCTGAGGTCACATTCTTAACCTCATAGGCCTTTGAAGGGGTTGATGCAGGCTCCTCTGACACTGAAGATGCAGCGCCCACCTCTGCAGGTGAAGCAGCCGTATCCACACCCGGTGAATAACCTGCATGTCCGCCGCTGATACCATCAGCTGAACCTGAGGGAACACCACCAGGAACACCACCAGGAACACCACCAGGAACACCGCCCTGGTTTCCGTTCTGTGATCCTCCGTTGTTCACCGGAATGAGGTCAGCAAGGGTCCTGTTTGCAGGTATGCCCTTAACGTATGCAATGGGGTTCTGACCGTTTGCACCGGAGAGGATCATCTGAAGTTCACTCTCTGTGATGAGCCTCTCAGCATCGTAGGTCACAACCGGTGGAGCTGTCATGTAACTTGGTATCTCACCCTTGTAGAGGCTTATGAAGCCAGCTATCTGCTTCTCCCTTTTAGCATCATTGGTCGCACAGTCACTGGTATCGAATTGTGGCCATTTGAAGTCAATGACAACAGCCCTTCCAACCTTGTTCTTGTTGTCCCAGATAACAAGGATACCCTCAATGTTTCCGCCATAGGCGTATTCATTTTCAGGGTCGTTCTCTGTTCCGGGTACTCGAAGGTTGAAGTAGGTTCCCTGCCCGGGGGATACCCCCAGTCGGTAGACTATGGCGTCGTCCTTGCAGTAGATGGTGTTACCGAGGTAGATGTAGTTCTCATCCTCCTTGAGGGGATAGTTGTTGAATATGTACTCTGTTATCAGGTAGCCTGGTGATACACCTGGACATGCATGGTCATGGAAGAGGAATGTCAGCACCTGATCGTAGGGTGGGTCGTTCCTCCATGCATTTGCTATGCTCTGTATGTTGAACCATCCATCCTTTGCAAAGACCTTTGATATCTTGTTGCTCAGCTGTGTGCTGTTCAGGGTCCTTGGGCCTATGTCATTCACGAATTTACCGTCTGAGGCATTGCTTGCAACAAGCTGACCTGTTGTCGGGTCATAGTAGATGTAGACTGCATCCATTGTCATGCCATCGTAGCCTCTGAGGGCAAATGTGAACCATAGTGGCTTCCAGAGTGGCCTGTGTACCGGCAGGAGGGTTGCCCTGCTGAGCCTTGATCCCAGGACATCGAATACTCCGTCCCAGGCTGCGCTCATATCCTGTCCATTCACCCTTGAGTAACCAGCAGATGTTAACACCACAAGGTCCCTGTCATCCTTCTCAAGGTTTATACCCTTCTCTGTGAGGAATAACTGTTTTGCGAGGTTTGCAGCGTCAATTCCTATCTGTTTTATCTGGTTGTATGTGAGGTTACCCCATGATAATGTGTTGTTTTCACGGGTTGCATTGGAGAGTCCAAGACTGTCTATGTATGCCATGTCAAGGCCATGGGCAATCTGGGCAGGTATCTGGTATGTGATGTTGTTTACCTTATCTGTGGCGTTCACAGGGTTTTCTGTACCCAGCAGATAGTAGTAGTGTGTAACATTGAGGTCCTTAAGTTCCCTGACGATTGTAATAAGTGATGTTGGGTCCTGTTTCAGTTTAGCTATGAGCCATGCATTGAATTCAAGCTCTGTGTTCTTTCCGGTCTGCTGCTGGAACTGCCTCCTGAGTGCCTCCTTGTCAAACTTCATCACTATGAGGTCACCCTTGAGGGTGTTGGGGTTCCATCTTATGAAGCCAACAAGGTTGGTGTCTGCACCGGTGGCTGTTGTGTTGAATCCACTGTAGGATCCGCCCTTACCCGGTGTTGTGTCGAGGAACATTAGGAGTGAATCATCATCTGAGTCGCCCGGTACACCCACTGTCACGTAGCTTGTTATCTCACCGGGTGATCCTGGATTTGTAAAGTCCATGACTGGTGGATAGTACTTGAGGAGTGTCAGACTCATTGCATATCCGCTGATGGTACCCAGGCACATGTGCCCATGGAATGCAGCTGCCCTGAGAAGGTCTGATGGAGCTCCCTGGACCCAGGCATTGGCAAGGCTTGCAACAGGGAAAGCATGGTTCCCATATTTGCTTACCAGAAGGTTCCAGTTTGCCTCTGTCATGTTCTTTGTGAGGTCGATGGTGTATACCGCTTTACCGTTAACTGTTTTAATGACGACCGGTGATGTGCTTGCATTCTTGAAGTAGACTCCAAGGAGCGTTGCTCCTCTCTGGATTATGAAAAATGTGTCCAGTGGATCCACAGGGCTTTTCCTTATGACAAGAAGGTTGCCCTTACCATAGGTCACCCTTCCACCAGCCTGGTTGAGTATGCCCTCAATGACATCCTCTGATGTGTCGTTTCTGTATTTGACTATTCCTGCCGTTGTTATAACAAGCACGTTGCCGCTTGAGAAGTTGAGGATCTGGTCTGCCTTCTTTGTTATTTCCCTTCCCAGTTTGTAGGCGTCTGTGGCGTTCATTCGGAGCTGAAGTTTTGCGTAGTATTTTGTGTCCAGTGGATTTAGCGGGTTGGTTGAGATGGTGAATTCATGTAGAAGATCCCTGTAGCCGGGTGCTGTGACCTTGATCTTGAATTTTGTGGTGTTCGTGATGTTCTGGTAGTTGAATATGAGCTTTGTTATGTTTGCCGCCGGATCAAAGGTCTTTGTGAAGTTTATCTTTGTCCCGTTACTGTCAGTGATGTAGTTTATGTCAGGGTTTATACGGGAGTTATCGTCGGCGTATTCATATTTGACGTCAACCCCCACCTCACAGTTTGTATCAGCTGCACTCACAGAACCCGTAAGTGCCACAGCAACGAGAAGAACCATGAAAACCATGAAATACTGTCTTCCCATACCTTTTCACCTCCTTTTAAGTTCTTTAATGGTTAATAATGTACGGATCTTCCTTGGAGTAATAAGATATATAATGCTTTTGTTAATACTTTAAGGCCTTAAACTGGAAAAAATGTAATACTCAATTTTTTCAGAAAGAGGGAATTCATGGGGAAACCCCATGAACTGATTGCTGGAGGGAAAATTTAATATCAAACACCATTCTGGTGTTACATGTTACTCTTGAATGTCCCTACTATTTAACAATTTCTATTTTAAAATTAATAATAACCATCTGCTGTCATTCTCCCTGATGGTAATAAGTATAAGCGAGTGAATTCCTTTATCATGGGAAGTCAATCAGGACATTTAAAAACAAGTACCGAAGTGTTGTTAACCTTCCCTGATGGCAGGACAACTCCTGCCCTCCTGAATCCGGTGATATCATCATCACTGACAGGTGCGTAGAGGATAGCCCTCATACCTGTGTATGTCCTGTAGATAATCCGCGTTTCTGTATCAACATATCTGTGTATGTTCCTGAAAACCCTTCTCTTTGGCTCTGCAAGGGCCGCCACCATTAACACATCAAATTCAAGACCATCAATGACGGTTTCATCTCCAGTTATGACATTCACACCATCAACTCCAAGGCCTTCGATGACCTTTCTTGAGAGCTCAGCGATGTCTGGTTCGATTTCAACAACATTAACTCTCATACCATAGACGTGTGAGAGAAGAATACCTGTAAGGGGTAGGGGACCACCTCCAATAAAAACTGCTCTCTCCCCTCTCCTGAATCTTCCAAGGGCAGCCTCATTCTTAAGTAGTTCAAGGTACCTTGGGTAGAAGTAGAATGACCTGAGGGTCTCCCAGGGTGAGTCTGACTCTATGACCTCCTGTGCCTTTTCCATTTCAAGCTTCATCCCGAGATTCACGTAGAACTTCCTTATCAGGCTGAGTGCATGATTCATTTCAGCATCATCGAGGATGTGCTTTGCTGATTCAAAGTCAATGGTTGAGTCATGGGCTATCTCCTCGATTTCATCAAGAAGTGGCATGACCCCGCTGGTGTCCATCTCATCGAAGTGATAATTCATTCCCTCGAGTCTTGAGGCTATCCTCTTTATCTTATCCCAGTAGATGTAGCAGCTCATAGCGGTTCTCCTTAGGTCATGGTAATGTTATTGAACAGCACACTTTATAAGACTTGAGCACATATGTCATATATGAAGACAATCATGTATTACTTTATCTGGATTTAACACAGAATAATTATTACTTACTGGTGATGGATGTTATCGCTGGTTGAATGAGGGGGCAAAAAACACTGAAAAACAAAAGGTGATGGAAATTATCACTGTGGCTGAACCCATGAGTGAATCTGAACTTGAATCCATAAGAAACTTCCTCTTCAGGATAATCAGGAGGGAGTTTGGATTCGGATACATACCCGAGTACCACAGGGACATAATCAACCTTGAGGAGTACTACCTCAAACCCCCAAGGAACATCTTCCTCTTCGCCTCCCAGGGTGGTAGGGTAATAGGGACACTGGGACTCCGTGCCTATGACCGTGAATTTGAGGGCCTGAACTATGATCCAGAGACAACGGCCAGCCTGTGGAGGGTTTTTGTAGATGAGGATCACCGGAGGATGGGTGTTGCATCCAGACTTGTTGAAATCGCCGAGAAGGAAGCAGCATCACTGGGCTACCAGAGGATCTACCTGCACACACATAAATACGTCGGTGGTGCCCTCGAATTCTGGCTTTCAAGGGGATACCGTGTAACGGTGGACACAGGGAATGAACTCGGGACGGTCCACATGGAGAAGACCCTCTCATGCAATTCAAATGCAATTACCAGGATCCCTGAGAAAACCTCTGAACTCTCACATTCACTCCCCAGGACCCAGAAGGTTTAATTCCATGTTGGTTAAAAAGGAATCAGATGGCATTTGAACTGAATCATTAAAAAGAGGAGGAACAGGGCATCAGATGACATTTTTTTTGAGCGAAAGGATTGTTGCTGGATGCCCTGTTGAGCTGGCTTCCGTTTTAAGCTAGGAGGAATTCATGCTCACTAAAGTGGTTGTCACACGACATATAAATACTTTTTGAAAAAAAGTTATTACATGCTTTTAAATGAAAACTGGTTAAGTATTAATACATGATGATAATTACATAATATCTGTTTTAATCCAGAGGCGGCAGTGATTATTCCCTGAATCCATCAAGGAAGGATTCAAGGCTCCTGTAGGCTGCATCCACTGCCTCATCAACAATCCCGGGATCTGCATCTGAAAGCTCATCAAGGTACAGTTCAGCGCTGATATCAACCTTCAGTTCATCGGTGTACTCCACCAGCACAGTTATGTCAATATCAACTATTTCCTTGGCAGACACCCTCTTCAGTATAAAATCAGAAATGGTATTGTGGAGGAAACTGGATATCTCATCCAGATCCCCTTCAGTGAGTTTTCTGAGACTCAATTAGTTACCCATCCCCGGATTGATACCCGCGCCCTTCATTGCTTCCTGGATGTTGACCTGCATCTCCTGCAGTTTCTTCATGACGCGTTCTTCCTGTCTCTCAATTGTCTTCTCCCTGAGCTGGAGTGTTTCAAGTTTTTCCTGAAGTTCCTCTGTAAGTTCATCCTTGGCAACCCTGATGAGAATGTTACCTGAGCTCTTATATACTTCAGCGTCATCGGCAGCCCTTGAGAGTTCTTCAAGGGCCTTCTGTGTCTCATTAATCTGCATTTCAACCGTCTGTTTCTGCACAGATATTGCCTGTGCCTGCTGCTGCAGCTGCTGGAACTGAGCTAACTGGTGCTGTACATTCTGTGGAAGTTCCATATTATCACCTTCAAAATATCCAATTATGTTGATCCCATCAATTCAAGAATCTCCATGGAAAGCTTCACCCAGCGCAGTGACGAATT